>JACPXM010000014.1 GCA_016196545.1 Candidatus Omnitrophota bacterium | reverse complement strand
TGGGAAAGCTGGTCTGGAAGGACAATGCCAAAGGAGGTGAGCAGGGTTTCTAGGTCTTTCTTTTGTCCCTCTTGTAAGCCCGATAAAATGATGTCCTGCTGGGCAGTCAGATAGACTTCGGGGTGGAATTTCTCAATGGCCTTCCGGAGGCCGGTTTTGAGCTTAAAACTCCCCTCATCCTTGACCCGGCCGTTTTCAACCGCCAGCCCCAAAAACCACTTTCCATTCCCTTCGGAATGCCAGCCCAAGTGATTTTCAATGCCTTGCCAGTGAATAAGGCGGCAGGGTTCGGTCTTTTTACCGAAGCGTTTTTCCACTTCTGCCCGGAACCAATCCAGCCCTTTTTCTGCGATCAAATATTTCATTCGCGCGTGTTTACGGTCGGTGCGATCCCCAAAATCCCGCTGGGTTAAAACAATGGCTTTGGTAATCTCCAAAAGCTCTTCCGGTTTCACAAAGCACAAAGGGTCCGCCAATCGCGGATAAGTCCCCTTAATTCCGTGCGTCATGCCGAACCCGCCGCCCACGAGAATATTAAAACCTTTCAGCGTCTCTTTCCCGATTTCAGGAACAATCCCGATGTCATTGGAATAAATGTCCGTGCAATTATCATCCGGAAAGGCCATGGCAATTTTGAATTTACGCGGAAGATAAGTCTTTCCATAGATAGGTTCGGATTTTTCTCCGGTCGAAGGACTTTTAACTTTTTCTCCATTCAGCCAAATCTCGTAATAAGCCCCCGCTTGAGAAAGAAATTGGTCTGACACCGCCTGGGCATAACGAAAAACTTCCATACGCTTACGGTCCTGAAGCGGCGCCGGGCAAGCCATCACATTGCGGACAACGTCGCCGCAAGCCCCGGAAGTGGTACCGAGTTTTGAATGAATGCCGCGAATCACGGCTTTGAGATTTTTTTTGAGTACCCCGTGGAATTGTATGCCCTGACGAGTGGTGATGCGAAGGGTATGATTTCCATAACGGTCCGCCAGATCATCATGATTAAGGTATT
>JACPXM010000013.1 GCA_016196545.1 Candidatus Omnitrophota bacterium | reverse complement strand
CCTTCAAAAGAAGTGCTGGAAACGCAAGCCAGGCTGTTGGCCCAAAATAAAACTGAAGCAACGGCTTATGTGATGATTCCCGAAAGTCCACTATCTTTGGAAGAGTCTGCAGAACTGAATCAAAGTCTAACGAAACTTCAGGATGAATTTGATTTAGGGCAACGATTTGTTGTCGTGATTGCGAATAAAGGTTCAGCGGTGAAAGCCATTAACAAAGTCTCGGGTAAAATGGCTTCCGGGGTGAGAGAAAATATTGAGGGTCACAGAGGAATCGACTTAGAGACAAATCATTTAGTTTGGGTATTTGAAGATAGCGTTGATGTCCATGTTGAAACCGATATGACAACCGCAAAAATTCTCCGTAGTGAAACATTTGAAGATGTAAAGACCGCGATTGCTCGTAACACGGTTGCAATACGTTTTGCTCAACTAAAAGGGGAGGCACATCAGTTGAATAAAGAACTAGGGGATAAGGTCGTCGAAAAGGAACAAATTATCACTTCGACTCTTAAGGGAATCGCAAATACAATCTGGAATGCCATTCAAGCCGCTTTCCGAGTCCAAACTTCCGCCTAAAAGTCAATTTCCACCCTCCAACAAAGTTTCTAATATATTTCCATTAAAGAAGTTATAACTTATTTAATTTTCTTTATGAAGATTGTCAAATTCCCTTTCATATGCGATACTTTACCAACTCTTTTTAATGTCTTTTTTAAAGCCAAACGACCTTATGAGAATCTCTAAACACTATTGGATTCGGGCAATCTCTTTCTGTCTTGCCCTAATTTTACCCTTCACGCAGGGTGTGCAAATTCCTCCTTTGATGGCCGAGACCTCGCCTGCTTCTTTTTCTGCCATTCCTTTTCCGCCCAATGTGCCTGAGAAAATCGGCTCTGTCACCGCCCATTTTCAAGGCTCCAAAAAATCTCCCTTTGTCTTTTTGATTCAGGATGCTCATACCATTTATGACGCCCAGCGCAGCATTCAAAAGTTAATTGAGTTTCTTGAGAAACAATACGGCGTCAATCTCGTGGGGGTCGAGGGAGCCAAAGGCAAACTCGATACAACTTTATTCAGGGCCTTCCCTGAAAATGAGATTAAAGCCAAAGTTTTCAATGCCTATCTGGAAAAGGGGGAATGGACCGGTGCTCAAATGGCGGCCATCGGGAATTCCAAAGCCCTCTATCACGGCCTTGAGGATTGGGAGATCTATAAGAAAAATTTTCTAACCTTTCAGGCCGTTGTGGGCAGGCGCGAAGAAAATTTAAAAAAGCTTGAGGAAACAGAGCGGGACCTTGATCGCCAGCGCGCCCGGATTTATTCTCCAGGCTTAAATCAATTCCACAACCAACGCAAGGCCTTTGAGGCCGGAACGCTTCCGTTGCAGGAAATGCTAACGGTGCCAGGCACCCGAAGTGAGGGTGCCTGGCACCGTTACCCTGCCCTTCATGCCTTTGTCCGCGCCATTTCCAACGAAGAAAATTCCGAATCCCATTTAAATGAGTTGACCCAAATTCAAGCCGGCACCTTTTCCAAAGAGCTCAAACGTTTTATTTCTGAAGTGGAAGCGAAACTTATCACACGCTCTGAAGAAAAGGCATTGGCCCGCAAGTACCGCCAACTTGAATTGCTCCGCAAATTGGTAAAGTTGGAATTGACGCGGGACGAATGGGAAGAAATCAAAGCGTTTAGCGTCGAGCGTCGAGGAGGCCGAGAGGATTTCCTCAACGCTAAACACTCTACGCTAAATGCTAATTTCGACTTCTACCGCCTCGCCGAAGCGCGCGACGCGGCGTTCCATCAAAATCTCGGGAAACTTCTCAAGAAACACAATAGTCCTTCTGCGGCTGTCATTGCGGGAGGATTTCACGCCCCCGCCTTTGAGAAATATCTTAAGTCCCAAAATATTTCTTATGCCGTCATCTCACCGGCCATTGCCTCACTCCAAGGGGAAGAACATTACGCCGGGCTTATGCGGGGTGAATTTTCTTACCGCCACGAATTGAAAACGACACTCTACGATGCCTTCACCCGGCATGCGACGGGAGAGCTTTTGAAAGTTTGGAATCCTGAATCACAGCCGCTGAAGATTAAACGCTGGCGGGACGAAGTGATTCGCGAGCTGGCAGTTCAGGACCGGCTTGAGAAGGTTTCGCAGTACACGCCTTATTTGGATTTGCGCATGCAATCGCGCGAAGGGATGCTTCAAACCCTTAAAAAGGAACTCCGCGATGCTTTTGAAAAAGCTCAAGTGAGCTTGAATGATCGCTTTGAAAATCAGCTCCTTGAATTCGAAAAAGGATTACGCGAACTTGCCGGCCGCAAAGAAATCACGCCGACCAAAGTCGGGGAACTTGTCCACCAAATTGATCTGGGCGCTTCCGGCCTTGCCACCCTTGCCGTTTCCGCTTCCGACCCCCGCGCGGATTCAGGATTCATCCTCCGAAGCCCGCAGAATGCGGGCGTAGGAGGACGCTCCGAGTTGCGGCAAGTGACGAGACCGAGTCTTTCACCGGAAGAGGCCTTCGAGCCGACGACTATTCCAGCTTCTCAGAGTCTCGCCGATGTTCTCGAAAAAGCAAAGATTGATCCTCTCGAATTTACGACTGTGATTTATCCCGGTGCGGGAAATCATGATGCCGATCTGCTTGCCGTGCTTCAAAAAACGTTTCCTCAAATTCTGGAATATCATCTCAATTCGTTGAGTTATAAAGATCGCCGCGCGGCCCAGGCTATCAAAGAGAACCTGTATGAATATTTAAACCCAGAAAAAAAGGACAAAGTCACAATCAATACTTATGCGGAAGATTATTATGAGGTTGAATTAGCTTTTTCAGTTTCCGGGCGCCGGATTTGGATTGACAAATTCATGGGCGAGAATGCGGCCGAGCAAGCCAATCCAGAATTCTATGTCAGTGCAATAAGACGCGGAATTGTGCGCCCCGGCGACCTCATTTTATCCGTTCCTTTTAAGCTCTCTGTTGCTCAAATGCCCTGGAAAAAAAGACTTGCTGCCGGCATAAACATTCCCGGTTATTCTAAATGGGATAACTGGGCCGTCTTTGAAGTCACCCAAGCCGATGTCAATGCGCTTGCACCGTTAGTTCCCACTCGCTCGGAATTGAGAGAAAAAAATAGGGCAGAAGAGCAACGGGTCGACATCACCGGTGAGGAATTTCTAGATTTTATTCAAGACAAGCTGGATGAAAATATTCTCGACGGAACGGGCCCAACAGGCAGGAAAATTCGAAGTATTCTTAACGGTTTTCTTAGCCAGCCCAGTCATTACGGGTTCTCTAATTCGGATGAAGTGTGGAGTGAGATTCTTTCTATTTATGGTGAGCGCATTCCTAAAATCGAAAAAAGAATCTGGCGCGAGGAAAATGTGAGCGGTTACATTTATAAAACCGTCAAAAATGCATTGCGTGATCAGGAAAGAAAGGAAAGACGATATCGGAAATTCGTTTCGCTCGAACGAGAAATCCAAGATGAAGAAGGGCTGAACCTTAGGCCTGTCAACGTACTTCGATCGAGGGAGCCGAATCCCGCCCAAGCCGCGGAAAGTAAAGAAATGTGGGAAAGCCTCGCTTTGCATTTGTCGCATCAATCTCAAATGTTTCGGCAAGCCCTCGGCAGTATCTTTTACGAAAAAATTCCACAAAAGGACCTTAAGAAGATTGAGGGGATGACGAAATCGAGCTATAGGAGGCAGCTAAAACAAATCGAAAGGCAGCTAGTTCCCGTCTGGCAACGGGAAGAGGTTGGTTGGCTTGGGGCTCCCTTTATTACAGCAGGCTCCAGCGCCATTTGGCAGACCTTGAATGAACGCCCAGAGCTCCGGCGTACGGAGATTTCGTTCACGATCCATCCTGTACCGGCTGGCCGGATTTGTCAAATTACTAGTGAAGAATTTCCGGATAACCGTTTTAAAAATCAGGATTTATTTGAAGCGGAATTTATAAATGAGGGCAAGCTTTTAACAAGTGTTGTTTTTGGCCTTAATTCAAGCCGGGATGAAGTGTTCCCATTACTGATGAATCATAAAATACGCCCTCCCCGCGAAATGCATAGCGAAATTCTTCGAAAGTTGCTTCTTCACTTTAAAAATACCGGAATCAAACAGGTTTATACGCCGTTGGTTTATCCACGGTCCGGAGAATTTTTTAAGGCCCAGCTCGAATTGTGGGGAGCGCGCTGGGGAGAGACGGCTGGCGTCAATTCCCGGGGGGACCTTTTCGTTTATTTGGAAAGTTTAGATTTAAACCCCTCTCTTCAATCCGTCACAGATGCACGCTCCGAGGTTCGGCAAGCGGTGGTGGAGATTGAACCCAAACTGCCTCAGGGTTGGGAACGAACCCTCACCTCTTTTCAAACGTCACAAATGAAGCGTACTCATATTGTCTCACCAAGCGGCGGCCTTGGTCATTCGTCACCGCCTTCATTTATTCAGCACTTGATCCAGCACCTTCCGATTGGCGCAGGCCGCCAGATCCAAAATATTCTTCTCGTGGGAAGCGGCAATCTCCGGACGACGGCCTTGCTAAACCTGACCGGCGCTAAAGTCACCATCCGCGAGATTGACGATAAACGCATTCAAGCAGCCTTAAGTAACGCAAGGTCTTTAAAGCTTCCCATTCAAGGCTCGGGGAAATTAGATCAATTTCTCCGCTGGATTGGGCTTCCTGAACAAGGGATTCAGCTCCTTAAGGGCGATGCCTTTGATCCCGCATTTGATCGAAGCCGCTTTGATCTGATTTATTTTTTCTACACGCAGCCGGAAGAAAAACCCGAAAAGATCCGATTCCTTCACGAAGATATTGTCGATGCGCTCACTCTTCCAAGGACGGGTCTTCACCCCGGTGCCTATTTTGTTCTCGCGTATCCTCCCAAAGAATTGGTTCAAAGGCTCGAAAAGAAATTCCATTTTCGAAAGGACCTCTCCGCCTTTGTTGCACGGGACGGGGATGGAACATTCACTGTGCACTCGGAAGAAAAAAAACCACTCGATTTAGTTTCACCCGAAGATCCCGACAGCATGCCTGTGATGGCCGTGTTTCAGGGCCGCTCTGAAATGCGCATGGAAATCCAGACGCAAGGATCGCTCAAGAGTCAGGGATGGGAAGTGGCCACACTGGAAAATAGCCGGCCCCCCAAACCCGGAAAAAAAAAGACGGAGAACTGGGATCGCTATCTGGAGAAATCAATTAACGTGCCTGGAATTCCTCATCACGGTAAGGGCCGTCTTGTAGCCTTGGCCGACGGCATGAACGGTGGCTCAGAAGCCGCTGACTTTGTGATCGAGGCCTTATCTAAAGAAGAGGGAGGACTATTCGAAGAAATCCTTAAAAAGTTGGGTGGAGATGTAGAAAAAACCCTGCAGGAATTGGTTCCTGAACTTGGCCGGAGAATCGAGTCTGTTTCCGGGCTCTTCATGAGGATAAACCCTGAGTTATCCAGCCGGCCCGGGACAACCTTTTTAGCGGCTTATTTTCCCGATGATGAAGATTCTGTCTATATCGCTTCACTCGGTGATTCGTTGGCGCTGGTGTACACAGGCGGGAAACGCGTTTATACGAATCCTAGCCACGAAGCATCACAAATGAGAGAAGATGAAATCTTCACAGGCCTTACCCATTGGCTTGGAGCCAAATCTCATCCTCTCCAACACATGCCTCATGTGCGAAGGATTTCCTTCAAGACGAATTCCTATGTTGTACTTGCCTCCGATGGGGCTGAAGACCCTTATGCCACGAAAGTTGTCGGTGAGCACACGGATGATGAACTTCTGGGCATTAATCAGGTGATGAATCGGCAGAGCTTGTCTCAAATTAGTGCTCGAGAGATTGTTCAATATGCCCGCAATAGATTCGGCAATCCCGATGACATTACCGTCCTAATCGCCCGCCGCCATTCCGAGCCCGCTGCATGGTTTGGAATCACTTCGCTGTTCCATGCGGCTGCCCCTAGGGTAAAGTCTCGATTTTTCTCCCGCTCCGAAGTGCGAACAAATGAACCCGGCACATCCGGAAGGGGTATCGAAGGTCCTTTTTCGAGGAGAAGATTTTTAATTTGGGGATTGGGAATAGGGGCGCTTGGCTTGGGAGCGGAAGAAACCTTGCGCTGGCTCAGGAATCAGTATTTTTCACCGTCCGCGGGAAATGTTTTCATTTTTTATGGGATTCATGACGCAAACCATTTTAACCAAGCTCGAGATTTTTTTGATCAAGCCCTGTCCGGTGCCCGCCGCGATTTGTTTTGGAACCCCCAAGCCATCTTTCTTTTGGAAGGAGTAGGTCTCGAGACATTTCGCCAAATCCTTATGGAAAGCCCGAGATTTCCCGAGACCTCGGAAATAAGGAAATGGCGTGATCGAAATAGGTCTATCCAGGACCTATCCTTTCTTTTAGAAAAACTGCTCCAGGAATATCGCACCCATGAAAAATTTCGAAATGAAGCGGAAGAAAGAAAACGGAAACTTGAACAACGGTTTTCAAATCTGAATCTCTTTCACCCTCGTATCTTGGATGAGCGCATTTTTCGTACGGACGACCCCTCTGAACGCTTTCATGCGATTTCACATCGTTATATGCGATATTGGCAGATCCCTCTTGCCGGCTTGGAGGAGGGGACTTTTGAATCCGACATCCTGAGTGCTTTGGCGGAAAGCTACCGTTTGAATTGGGTCGTTGCCCTTCTTTTAGGAAGAGCACAGGAAAGTCTGGAGGCCTACGAAAAGTTTTATTTTATCGATGTCGAAAAGAATCTGGTTCGAGACAAGGCCTTGAATCAACAGATTCTTAAATTGCGTCAGCGCCATCCCCAACACGTGATTCTGCATTTTCGGGGAAAATTTCATTCCGAGAATCACGACGAAATTACGGCCTCCTTTCAAAAGAATAGCCAGTATCGCACTGATCCCTCTTTGTCTTCGGACGATAAGACTCTCGATCGCGAGGACCTTGAAGGGCCGGATCGTACAGAAAAACTTTTTCTTTCCATGATTTACTATGCAAGCATCAACATTCTTCTTGAGAAGATCGATGACGTCCTTTCCAAATTAAAGCAAGATTTGAAAAAAATTCCGAAAGATCAAAAACAGGAATGGATTGAAAATTTTATCCAGGACCTTTCAGAGCGTGTAGCGCAGGAAGAGCTGGAAGACCCTAACGCCCAACACGAAGCTGCCCTGCTTCGTCTTTTTCAAGATCGCGGCTATCTCGAAGTTCGTTCCGAAGTCCGAAGCATAGGGAGATTGAGTGAATCCGAAAAATTGAAAATTATTCGAGAGGCCATCAAGGGCTTAGCACCCGTCGATATTCTGGATGTAAAGACGCTTGAAACAGAAACCGAATTGAGCAGAGATCAAATCTACAGCATTGGCCGAAAGAAACTCGAAGAAGTCGGAGTGGTTTTCCAAGACCCCCTAAAGAAAATGCAGGCTGACATGAAAGAGGAAGCCAGTCGGCAGTTCGAAAAACGGATTCTTCATCTCGAAGAAGCGCTAGAGGTTTTGAAAAATGAAAGGCCCAACAGAGAGATAAATTTTGTGCTGCTCGCTCATAAGATGAAAAAATTAAATTTGGAAAGGACGAATCGAATCACCTTATCCAAATGGTTTTCGGAGCACGCCTCGCATCCAAAAGTTCAGGAAATAAGAGAAGCAATCGAGCAAACGCATCCTGGGGCCGTGATCAAGAGATTGATTGAGGAAAACCCAAACCGGACGCAATTCGATATTCGGCAAGCCCTCGGTATGTCGGCCTCTGCATGGAGCAATTATAAAAAGCGTCATCATGAAGAGCTTGCAGAGCTTCTTGACAGTCTTAAACGTCCAAATCTAGAAAAACAGCAAGAAAACAATCGGAGAAAGGCTACTGAAACATCTCCTCTAACGCGATCTTCCACCTTCATTTCCAAAGAGGCACAGGATTTGAGAAGTCATCCTTTATATGAGGTGCTTTATGATTTCATTGGAAATCAAGAACTTCGATTTCCTCGCATTTACATTCAAAAGGATGATGGGTCTCAAACTATTTTTTTAGTTGCAAGCTATCGGGAACAAATCGGCGGAATCCAGGAGTTGATAACCAAAGTGATTAACGAAGTAAACAAGGGAGTGAAAGCACCTTTTGATGATGAAGAACGTTGGGTACAAGACAACCATGGAATCCCCGAAGACCGCCTGTATTTGCGATCAAAGAAACCCGGAGCCCTTGCGCCGTCTCCCATGAAACCACAGGGGAAGCAAAAAAAAGGGACGCCTTCCGGCCGCCGCTCCGAGGTGCGCAAGCCCGCAGAGAAGTTTAAGGGCGCAGAGTTACTTTTGCAGAGGATCGTCAAGGATTGGGACAGGATTAAGCAAAACGGTGTCTTAGTGTTTGATATGCAAGAAACGCTTGCGGTGCGGGGAGAAGAGGCGAGCCCTGAAATGATTGCTGCGCTCGGCTGGCTTCTTTCCGAAGGTGTCCGGGTCGTGGTCAATTCCGGAAGCCCGGAGAATGATGTCAAGGCGCAAGTGATGAATCCCTTGCGTGAACATCTCAGAAGCCAAGGCCAGCCCCTTGAAGGGCTCTCGCAAGTGAGCGTTTATGCGGATTCCGGAACTTTGCGCCGCCGCTTTGATGCAAATGGAAATCCGATTCATGATCAAGGCTTTATCGATTATCAGAAACAATTTCTCATGACCGACGACATTCGCGAAACGATTAAAGAAAGTCTTAAAGAAATCGGCCAAACCTATCAATTTTTTATCCCAAAAGAAGATTTCGACAGATTGAAAGCTATGTATACCGAAGATCAGAAGAAGAAAAATCCTCAAGCAGACTATCTTTTCCCTTGGATGAGTCCGGATCTAGAGAAACGCCTCCAATACGAGCCCTCGGAAGTGGCATTGCATCACGAGGGAGAGGTGCAGGCCCCTTACTTACGGATTGAAAAAAATGGAGAAGGAATGATTACGGCGCTTGCGGTGACGCGGTTATTAGAGAATGTCCGGCACCAAGTCATTGACGCCCTCAGGAATGTTATTAAGGAAAAGCTGGGCCAAGAGGCTGCAGATTCGATTGTCCTGCGCGCGGGTGGAAGCTCAACCATTGATATTGTCAGTGCAAAGGCCAACAAAGCCGCGGCGCTGGAGGATTATGTGAACTATGAGCGCGAACAAGGCCGGCTGACCAAGACTGATTTTGTTTATTATTTTGGTGACGAGGTCAATGCCGTGCCGCGCTTGAATGACATGATTATGCTTGATTACAAGGGTTTGCCGAAGGAATTTCAAAAAATGAAGATTGCGGCCTTGAATCCCAAGCCGCCACAGGGACTCACGGCGCGGCAGAAGGCCCGAGTCTATTATGTCGGGGGCAAGCAGGAGGGAAACGCGCGATTTCTTCATTCTCTTCGAGATTCCGTCGAAGCAATCCCTCGCACCGAGGTGCGGGCAAAAAAGACAAATCTAGACCAACTACGTAATACATTTGAGTATTTTAAGTTGGGAGAGATTAAGTCTATTTGGGAATTGCCGGCGGCGGAAAGCGGTTTCACGAAAAGCTATTTCGTTGAAACTGAAAAAGGGCCTTTTGTCATAGCCAAGACGACTGTGCGCAAGCGGCCCGAAACCCTTCTCTGGGAAGCTTCTTTTCGAGATTTGTTAAAGGATCACGGCCTTCCTTATATTCCCCCTCTGCACCAATCCCGCGAGGGAACGCCTTATGTCCAGCGAGGCAAGAATTTTTTTATCGTGGGTGACTATAAACAGGGCAGTCGCGTCGCATGGGGCGAAATTCGCGGGAAGAAATTGGCCGAAGCCGCAAGAGTTCTTGCGGAATTTCACAAGGTGACTTTAAAGCCTCATGTTTCTCTGAGGGGTGAAAACCTCCGAAATGAGGAGTACCCTTACGCCTTAGGCGATTTGGAAAATCCTCAAGCGATGAAGGATTTTTTTCTTGAGGCCTTTGCCGAAATCAAACCTGAAACCGTTCCAAAGAAATACCTTGCCGCGGCCCGGATTTTTCAGGGGCATAAAGATTTTATCCTGAATCAGATTGAGGCGCTCACTCGCCGCGAGCCCCCTCCGGGCGCAACCGGTTTTCCCAAAGCAGTGATTCACGGCGACTATAATGCCCGCAATATTCTTTTTGAGGGCGATAAAATTTCCGGGCTCATTGATTTTGATTATTCCCGCACCACCTACCGGATTCAAGATTTTGCAAACGGGGTAACTTCTTTGGATTTTAAATCCCGTCCTCTTGATCTCCGCCCCCTGGCCGATTTCATTCAAATTTATAATCATTATGCGGATCCAAAGATGACGGCGGAAGAATTAAAAATTCTTCCCGAAGTCTATCGCTCGTGGTTTTTAGAGGGATTGGCGCTTTCGACCTCTGTGCTGAAAGGGAAAATTTCCGGAGAGAATGAAAAATCGTTGATCGATTGGATCGAAAAGAGGGTGGCCGACCTCCGGGCGCTCGATTTGTCGCTTCAAAAAGGGGAATGGAGTTCACTTCTCGAGAACCTCATGCGTTCTCGCTCTGAAGTCCGAAGCGCCGGAAGGGGTTCAAAAAACGAAATCCGATCTCAGAATGAGGGAAACGAATTTATGGAAAGATTTTTATCCCCGGGATGGTCGATCCCAGGGGAATTCCTTTCCCAGAGGGGATTGGGAGGGCTTTACAAGTATTCCAAAAAAATAACAAAGAATCCCTTAGCTTATGGCGCTGTGAATTTCGTGCTTAGGCAAATGCCGCTTTTTTCTTCTAACGGTGTCTTTCATGGTAAGTTCTTGTCCGTTTGGGCAGAAACTTGGAGCAAGCTCGCCGAACAAGCCCCCTTGTTGGACTGGCAGACCAAAAAAAATCTTTACTATTTAGCCACCGCTTTTCATCGACGTTCCGAGCGTTTGCTGTCCGAATACCGCGCCCTCTTCGAAATCCTTGAAGAGGCATTCCTTAAAGCTCATCAAAAGGCTTTGCCTTTTTCCTTGCTGAAAACGGAAAAAGTTTTGATTGACGTCGAGGGAACGGATCAAAAGAGCCCGGGTTATTTGTTTCTCCCGGTTGAAGCCGAATGGGACCCCGTGCCCGCAATCGTGATCTATCACGGTTTTCGTGAGAGAAATATGTTTCCCTTGTTTGAGGATGCGATTCAGGAGGCCGTCCGGCAGGGAGCCGCCGTTTTGCTGGTGGATTTGCCGGGCCACGGTGAAAATCAAAATAGGGTTCGTACGCGGGAAGACATAGAACACTTTTCGAAAAGCAATATCGACTATCTTCAAGGCCGCGGTGATATCCGTGAAGATATTTTTGTTGTGGGATTAAGCGTGGGGGGTTTCGTGGCCTTTCTGGACCGCCTGGCATCCCAAGAAGATAAAAATCGTCTTTATTTTTTGATCAACCCTCCTCTGGAGCACACGTTTCGTAACCGCCAAATTTTAAAACAATACCAGCCCCTTCTTCAGGACCTATTTGAGGAGTCTGATTTTTCGAAGCTTGTGGCTCTCAGCGGTGCGCTTGGAGTGAACCTTGAAGCGCTAAGGCTCGGCATTGTTTCCGGCTCATTAAGCAATGTCCGCTTTTTTTCTTCCCTTGCCGATGAGGTTCTTTCTCGCAAAGACATTGCCGCGGCAAAGAATCTTGCTGATCACAGCGGCGCAATACATAAAGATTTTGTCGGAGAAAACCATTTGCCGTCTCCGGCCATGCTGAAGGGGGCCTTTACGGAAGTTTTTGAAAGACTCACGTCTTTGCGCAGCGAACGTCTTCAAAAGATAAGCCTTGCGCGTCTCTCCAAGCCTTACTTCAATGGAGGCCCTTTAAATAAATGGTTTGACCTTTCTTCTTGGTTGAAGGCGGATTCATCGATTTCTTCCCGTTCCGAGGTGCGGCAGGGGAAAGGAACGCTTATCCAGGGCGCATCAAACGCAATAATTCCCTTAATCAGTTTAAGTCTTGTTTTGTTCATTTTGAGTGAATGGCTTTTGTCTCCCTTCTTAAATTCAGTGGGGATGCTGGGGATGGCCTTTGCAGTCTTTTTTGGATTTTTCTGGTTCTTATCCGCTCTTAGATTTCATCTCAATTCTCCTATTAAAAACCAAAAACTTTTTGATAGGGAGTTCGAATTGTTCATAAAAAAAGAGGACGAGAAGGAAAAAGATGAAAGGGTTCGCCGTCTGGCAGCCCTTCTCTGGTGGCAGCCGGTTCCGAAGCGCAATCGGTTTTTAGATTTTTTTTACAGAAACCGAAACCAAAAACATATCGAAGGTCTCATCAATCGGGTTACACGCGAGGTGCGCGAAGGCCGGCTTAAAGTCACGAGACCTCTTTCTGCGCAGGATTTATTGACTCAGGCACAGTTGCTTGTCTCCATTTGGGATAAACTGGATCAAAACGGCTCACTGGGTGATGCACGGGCAAATCATTTGCGTCATTGGATCAAATCCCATTATGACCAAAAACATCCTAGTCCTTATTCCGAAATTGCCTATTCTCGCGATTTGAACACCTATAAAATGGGAAACTCTGTGAGATATCAATACCCTGCAGAATTGGTTAATGACTTGATTTCAAAAGTAAAGTATGACCGTCTTCCTATGGAAGAAGTAATCGCCGAGCTTGAAGAGCTCGGTTTTCAATTCGAGTTTGAGCCTCCGCGTTACACACCGTTTTTACCCCCCTCTCCCTGGCGTTCTGAAATGCGGAGTGTGGAGCCGGAGATTGTAGATGAGCAAGAATTAAAATTTTTAGAACGTCCCAAGCGCAGCGAAGTTCGTAGTTCTTATGGTCGCCAAATTTCAAATGAGTTGGGGTTAAAAATCCATCAACCTGAAAATTCTGTTGAAATGAGTGAAGAAAGTATTAAGAAAAGCTTGAAGCCAGGAATGGGGATGACTTTTGAAGAAATTCAAAAGGTTCTCGACGGTCGGCAAGGAAATTTTATTTTCCGCCTTGTCGCCCAAAACGAGAATGGAGAACGCCGTGAAATCTTGGGTTTTTTTGTGGGGTTACAAAGCTTGTCGAATCAGGGACAAATCCTAAAATTAGTCTATGTCCCGCTTTCTCGAGACGGGAATACGGTGGAACAGAAACACATCATGATTAAGGAACCGGGCTCTTCTTTGAAAGAAAAGCAATATGAGGTTTTTGAACTTCAGCCTTATTCTCTATGGAGTCCCGACAATGAAGAGAGCCGGTCAGAAGTTCGAACGTCTATTGAGATACCCACCAAGCTTCAGCAAATTGCGCCTGAGATTTCTGTTTTGATCGCGGATCCAAACCTCGAGCGCGGCCATCACATTGCAGCGCAGTTAAATGAGCTAGCAAGGTTTAAAGAAATTGTGGTGCTTAAGAGTGTAGGATTGCTTGATAAGCAACCCGCCAACAAGGGTAAGCAATTCAATCTTGTCATTAATAATCAAAGTCGGCAGGTTGCAGTGCGCTTCAGGAATCAACTTTTTAGAGACGGCGGCGTCCGGCGTTTCCGCAACGAAGATCGATTTTTTATCCTGGGATTGCCTCGAGATATTGTGAACGAAAAAAATCTCGGAGAGGAATTGATACGTTGGCTTGAGACGATCGATAAAACCCGCTCGGAAATGCGCAGCTTTGAAAGCAGTTTTGATGCTGCGAGTGACAAGATTCAAAAAAAGGATCTTTCGGGGTTCTCCGACCTAACCGAGATGCTCACCAAGGCAGATCTTAACCAGGAAATAGTCCGCAAAGTTTTAGAGCTGCTTCTTGCGCATTTAAGTCCGATGAGTGAGCCCCGTTTCAAAGAAGCCGCTTCGGAGGAACTGGTCCAGTTTTTAACACGGAGCCGGTTTCGGGACTACGTTTATATTTTTTCTGAAATTGAAAATAAGATTGAAGAGCTCAACGATCAATTTGGGGCAGCGTCAACGTGGAATCCCTTTCTTCAGAATATTTTAGATGTGCTGGCCGAGGCCGTTGTGATCAATGCCGAACTGGAAGCATTCTTAAAGGAGAAAAAGTCCGACCCGAAAATTCAGACTTTAGCGAGCAAGCTTCTGGATCATATCCAAAAAAAATATCCTAAAGCCGTTCAACGCGTTGCGCTGCGCCTCTACGCTAAAATCGAAAAGCAGGAGGATCTTCCGTTTCTCAGTCGGGAGTTAATGAAGATTGCAGACGGCAAGGAGATAAAACCTATTTTCGCAGGGCTCATGCTCCGAGCGTTGGAAGAAAATCGATCCAAACTCGAAGATGAAGGCTTCGTCATTCTTGAAGGATACTTGCTTAATCTTTCGGGGCCATCACGCTCGGAAGTCCGTAAATTAAGCAAGTCGTCAGATTCCATGATGTCCATTGAACGGAAGCAGCATCATGAGCTTTATTCCCCCTTTTTAATGATCGAGGACTATTTTGAAGACCTTTCTCTATTAATAGAATCGTTTGAGCATTTTCCCGTTAGAAAAGAAGAGCTGGATTTGGAATATAAAGTTTTATTGAAAGAAGTCTACGGCAAACCTGATGAAAAGATAAGCTCTAAAATTAAGATTCAATGGGGAGAAAGGGCGCAGCAATTACTTATATTTTATAATGACCTTATTGATTTGGAAAAGGATGCGGGATGGTTTGAAACCGATCTCATCGCTTATCTTGAAAAGAATCATCAAAATGAATTTTTACTGAAGCAAAAATTGAGCGAGGAATTTATTATTTTCCAAAAGCAGCGCGCTCAAATCAACGGGCAAGGAATGCATTCAGAAATATATGGCGCCATCCGCTGGCTCGAAGGCATTGTCAAAAAATTTCCCAATCCACGTTCTGAAATAAGGGGGGAGGGGATTTCTTTCCGTGTCTTGGCGGGGCTTGATCGGTCGCAGGCGATTGAAAATCTTGTGGTCCAAGCCAATCAAGGCGGACAAAGTGGAATGGAGAAAATCCTCGCCGGCATTCGAGAGGAGGGGGGGCGGAATATCGGACGGCTTCTGCAAAAAGCGCAGGAAAAAATTCTCGCACCCTTGGCAACGTTTGGGCATCCTTCGGCGATGGCGGCCGAGATTCAATCTCCGGGATTCAGGGCTTTAGTTAAAAATGAAACTCGTGATTTTGAAATCGATGAGGAAGCATTGTGGAAGCGATTGCAAGATGCCGTTGGCCGGAAGCAGGAGATTGAACGAAGCGGAAGGATCCTTGCCGCGCTGAATTCAATCCGGGAGAAAAAAATCATCGAAATTCCTCTCCTGGGAAATATTCAGCGCGATTCGGAATCGCTTCTGGCGCTCGTGGACGCTGTTGAAAAAATTCTTTTGGCCCATGAAAGCGGATCCTTGAGCGTACGATTTCAGGTCATCTCGCAGGCCAATCGCACGCGTCTTAGCGGGGTCACTGGCCGGCTCGATAAGGGGATTCAAAAGAGCATTCAAATCGTAAATTTGGGGTCCCGCATCAGTGCGGTTTTGAGCGGCCCGCGCGCCGATATGGTTGTGACCCAAGACCCAGAGTCTGCTTTGAAACACGATGCCGTCTCCGCTTTTGATTTTGCCCGAACTGCCGATGGGAAAAAGATCTCGAAAGAGAACGAAATCATTCCCTCTCCCGAGGCCTTGCTTGCGGCAGCGGCTTCTCTTTCCGAGCGAACGGTAGAGGGTCTTTCGCGCGTAGGCCCGATTGTGAGATTCGTCAACGAGGCGGCCGTGAGTCCTTTCACACTCGCGCTTCAAATCATGCTAAGGAAAACTAAGCTGATCTCAGCATCGGCATAATTTCACTCGCCCGATTTAACTTCGACATGTACGCCCGTCTTCTACCGGTTCCAGGTTGCCGCCGGCAACCTGGAACCGGTAAGGGAATGATAGCAATTTAAGAATTTTTACTACTCACTAAAGATACTTACAAAGTTTTT
>JACPXM010000015.1 GCA_016196545.1 Candidatus Omnitrophota bacterium | reverse complement strand
TCATAAAATGGCGGAATCAAATCGAGCCTTTGCTCACTATCGTTGGTAAATGAAAATGGCTGAAGAAACAAAAGTTATTGATTATCCCTTAGAGAAAATCCGCAACATCGGGATTGCTGCGCATATTGATGCCGGCAAGACCACGACGACGGAACGCATTCTCTATTACACCGGCCGTACCTATAAAATCGGTGAGGTGCACGAAGGGACTGCGGTTATGGACTGGATGGAACAGGAACAAGAACGCGGCATCACCATTACCTCCGCGGCCACGACCTGTTTTTGGAAGGATTGCCGCATTAATATTATTGATACTCCCGGTCACGTCGATTTTACGATTGAAGTAGAGCGTTCCCTTCGCGTGCTTGACGGTTGCGTCGCGCTTTTCGGCGCTGTCGAAGGCGTTGAGCCGCAATCCGAAACCGTGTGGCGTCAAGCTGATCGTTATCATGTTCCTCGTATTGCTTTCATTAATAAGATGGACCGTACCGGCGCGGAATTTGAAGTCAATGTTCAGCAAATGCGTGATCAGCTTGGAGCTAATCCGATTCCTCTTCAACTTCCTATAGGGCGGGAAGACAAATTTAAAGGCATTGTGGATTTGGTTGAAATGAAATCGATTATTTTTCATGACGAAAATTTAGGTGCAAAATTCGATATTGTCGCTATCCCGGCGGAATATGCGGAACAAGCCAAAAAAGCACGCGAATTCATGATCGAAAAAGTGGCTGAACACGATGACGAACTTATGCATAAATTTATTGAAGGGATTGAGCCGACTCTCCCCGAACTTAAAGCCGCCATACGTCGCGGCACAAACACGCTTAAAATGACACCGGTTTTAGTGGGCTCTTCTTTGAAAAATAAAGGTGTGCAGCAGCTTCTTGATGCGGTGGTTGATTATCTTCCTTCTCCCAAAGATGTTCCGAATATAAAAGGCATTAATCCCAACGACGATACGGAGATCGAACGGCATCATTCCGATAAAGATCCGCTTTCTTGTTTTGCTTTTAAAATCGCCAGTGATAAATTTGTGGGAAGCCTTACCTATTTACGTATTTATTCCGGAATTTTGACTTCAAGTTCTTATGTTTATAACCCGCGCACCCAAAGAAAAGAACGCCTTGGCCGTCTTCTTTTGATGCATGCCAATAAGCGTGAGGAAATTGCCGAAGCCCATGCCGGAAATATTTGCGCCGCCGTCGGCCTTAAAGATGTGAAAACCGGAGATACGCTTTGCGAAGATGCCAACCCTATTGTTCTTGAATCTCTTTTTGTTCCCGAACCGGTTATTTGGATGGCGATTGAACCCAAAACCAAAGCCGATAGAGATCGTATGTCGGAAGCGGTGCAACGTTTAGTCTCCGAAGATCCCACTTTTCGTGTCAGAACCGATGCCGAAACAACGCAAACTCTAGTGGGTGGAATGGGCGAACTTCATCTTGAAATCAAAATCGATATTATGAAACGCGAATACAATGTTGAAGTCAATGTCGGTAAGCCGCAAGTGGCTTATAAAGAAACGATTAACGGCACTGCAGAAGCCGAAGGAAAATTCATTAAGCAAACCGGCGGCCGCGGTCAATACGGGCATGCATGTCTCCGCGTAGAACC
>JACPXM010000012.1 GCA_016196545.1 Candidatus Omnitrophota bacterium | reverse complement strand
GTGATAAGTATTGGCGCCGTCAGAAAAGACAAAGTAAGGCGTCACGGGTGTGAATTCAGGATTTTCCACGGCTTCATAATTGAGAATGCGGCGGTCCACCGAATAAATCGTGTTGTTCAACACCAAAAATTGCGTGGTCCCGTCATAAGCTGCGGCGCTATCCAGATTGATTCTATCGATGCGAATACGGTCCACTCCGTTGACGGTTTCATGCCCAATCTTGAAGGGCTTGCCCTCAATCAATACCACATCCAAACCTGCTTGCGAGGTGTAAGTCTTTCCGTCTTTGGATTCGAGCGTATAAGTTCCGTTTTGGTCGGCACGGACAAAATATTCCATTCCGGCAATGGAGAGGACTGCATTGTAAACATCCACGGAGACGGCCGATATTTTGCTCAGAGTCACGGCTCCGGTTTCTTCGTTATAATTAACCTTGTAACGCACTCCGGCGAGATCGAGTTCCTTACTCGCATCGGTCGTGGCTTTTTCTCCCTGCAAATTGGTCAGCGTGATGGAATTGTCTTCATTCACCGTCACGTAGAGAATGCGGCCCTGGATTTCCAGGACGCGGTCATAAAGTTTTTCACTTGTAACCGGTTTTCTTTGAATGGAAACGGAAAAACGATTGATGAGCTTCATCACATCAAGAATGCTCTGCACATCCTTTTCATCCACTTTTCCGCTGCCGTCAATATCACGGGCATTTTTCAAAGCTTCCTGCAGCTTGAGAATGTCGGAGAAATTGACTTGGCCATTTTTATCCACATCGGCAAGCTGATTGGCTTCAAGCGGACTCGCGATGTTTAATTCTTTGGCGCGGACAATATCTTCAATCCGCTTCAAATCCTGCGGCGTCACTTCACCATCGCCGTCCACATCCACCATAGAACCAAGAAGCTTACTCATCAATTCCTGGTCCACGGCATTGACATTTCCGTCCTGATTGAGATCAAAGCGCGGCGCGGCCTTTTTAATGTTTTCTGCAACGCCCGGCATCACGGAACGAATTTCCGCTTCAAGACTCGCCATGTCTTCCGCAGTCAATTTCCCGTCGCGGTTCACATCCCCATCCAGATAACGATTGAGGATTTGCCGGAAAGTTTCAACATCGGCGGTATTTAAATCGTGGTT
>JACPXM010000006.1 GCA_016196545.1 Candidatus Omnitrophota bacterium | reverse complement strand
CACACTGGGCCAGCATTTTTTGCCTGTGGATCTCAAATCGTCGTTGCATCCATGGCCTCCTTCCATGAAATTTAATTTTCATGGAAGGTTCATCGACCAAACGACTTATGGACTTCTATGAAAGTCCGACAGTAAAACTAGGACATCGTGACAATTGAAGTTGGGGTTCTTCAATCAAATGCCGGGCGGTGCTAGATTTCTCCATCTTGTATTTCTCCCATTTGACTAAGACTCAGGAATACGCTGCCTCCCCCTCCTCAACCCCACCCGGTGTGCAGGAGGGGGGGTGCTGGCGCGAAACAGGATTCGCTTTTCGGTGCACCTTGCAAAAGACGCGAAACCACACGGTCGGAAATAAAAAAACGTGCCGATTCGCCCCACACGAACCGGCACGTTTAAGGCCCGCTACTTTTTATTAATTTTATCGCGGACCTGCTCGAGCTTTTCCTGATTGGGATTTTTCACGGCAGGCCTCGCCGAGGAATCTTTCGCGGCGGGCACCGGGCCTTTGGCCGGAAGTTTTTTTGGAGCGGTTTTTAAAGGCGCAGGCGCGGCTTTCTGCCATTTCTTGGTTCCCACCACCTTCCCTTCGAACTTTTTCTTGAAGCGGTCAATGCGCCCGGCCGCATCCAGCAGTTTTTGTTTTCCCGTAAAGAAGGGATGGCAGGCTGAACAGACGTCAACCTGAATGACGCCCTTCACGGTGCTGCGGGTCTCGATCCGGTTGCCGCAGGCACATTGAATCATGGCGGCCCCGTATTCGGGGTGAATTTTCTCTTTCATGGTTTCTTCATTCTCCTTTTAGGACAGTTTATTTATCGATTTTATTGAGACTCATCAAAAATTCCGCATTGGACTTGGTCTTGGCCAGGCGGTCCACCAAAAGCTCCATCGCCTCCGCGGGATTGAGTTCATTTAAGACCTTGCGCAAAAGCCAGACTCGGTTCAGCTCATCGGGATGCATGAGCATGTCCTCTTTACGCGTGTTGGATTTTTTCACATCAATGGCCGGATAAATCCGCTTCTGGAAAAGGTTGCGGTCCAGCTGCAATTCCATATTGCCCGTGCCTTTAAATTCCTCGAAAATCACTTCATCCATACGCGAGCCTGTATCCACAAGCGCCGTGGCGATAATCGTGAGGGAACCGCCCTCTTCGATATTGCGCGCCGCGCCGAAGAAGCGCTTGGGTTTATGGAGCGCACTGGAGTCGACGCCACCCGAGAGAATTTTCCCGGAATGCGGCACGACCACGTTGTAGGCGCGCGCCAGGCGTGTAATGCTGTCCAGCAATATGATAACGTCGCGCTTATGCTCCACAAGCCGCTTCGCCTTTTCAAGAACGATTTCAGCCACCTGAACGTGGCGTTCGGCCGGCTCATCAAAGGTGGAGGAAATCACCTCGCCTTTGACAGAGCGCTGCATATCCGTCACCTCTTCCGGGCGCTCATCGATCAAGAGCACAATCAAATAAGAATCCGGCAGATTGGTGGTGATGCTATTGGCGATTTTTTGCAACAGGATTGTTTTACCGCTGTAGGGCGGGGCCACAATCAAACCGCGCTGGCCGCAGCCGATGGGGGTGAGTAAATCCATGACGCGCATGGAGGTCTCACTCGGCGAGGTTTCAAGCAGAATTCGCTTTTCCGGATAAAGCGGCGTTAAATTATCAAACGGGATTTTATCCCGCACGCTTTCCGGATCCTCAAAATTCACGGCCTCCACTTTGAGCAGCGCGAAATAACGCTCTCCTTCTTTAGGGGAGCGAATCTGGCCGCTGACATTGTCGCCCGTGCGCAAATTGAAGCGCCTGATCTGACTCGGGGAAACATAAATATCGTCCGGCGAGGGCAGATAATTGTAATTGGGCGAGCGCAGGAAACCGAAGCCGTCCTGCAGGATTTCAAGGACGCCGGCCCCGAACATGACGCCGGAGCGCTCGGCCTGGGCCTGGAGGATTTTAAAAATCAGGTCCTGGCGTTTGATGCCGGTCGTGGAATCAATATTGAATTTGTGGGCCAGCTCATGCAATTCGTTGATTTTCATTTTTTTGAGGCTCACCACGTCAAAAAGTTTTTCGCCGGGCTTGAGCACCGCGGCCTGCTCCTGGCCTTCGTCCCCGTTTTCAAGGTGCGGGGGTCGGGGCGCGCGCGGGGTGTGGTCGGTGCGGTTTCCGCGCGAATGGTCCTCGCGGGAACTCATCCCGCGGCTCGGGCCGTGTCCGGATTCAATTTTTCGGGGCGTGTGAATTCTTTCTCTTGCCATGTTTTGTTTTTCTCCTTTTAATTCGAATATCCTCTCCACCCCCGCCACACCCAGTGTGCAACATACCGGGTGTGCTTGAGGAGGTTGGGGAGGTGATCTTTTTCCAAATTTTTTTGACTTCGTCCTTCGTTTTTTTAAACTCGCCGGAATTATCAACAATAAAATCCGCCAATTTCATTTTTTCCGAAAGCGGCAGCTGCGCCGCCCATCTTTTTTTGACTTCCTGGGCCGAGAAACCGCGTTCTTTCAAGCGCCTTGCGGCTTGGGCCTCGGAGACTGCGACCACCACCGTGTATTTACAGTATTGATGAAACCCGGTCTCAAAAAGAAGCGGGATTTCCAGGACCACCACGGGCTCTTCAGCGTCGGTGATCTCTTCCACCATGCGGCTGAAGACATAAGGATGGACAATGGCCTCCAATTTTTTGCGAAGCGCCGCATCGCGAAATACGATTTCCGCGATTTTCTTGCGGTCCAGCGTTTGGCTCAAAACCTGTTTTCCTTTAAAGAGGGCCGCTATTTTTTTAAACTCCGGATGTCCCGGCTCAAAGAGTTCATGCGTGATTTTATCCGCATCCACAATCGCGGCCCCGAGCTCCTGAAAGAGTCCGGCCACGGTGCTTTTTCCGGATCCAAAACTTCCCGTGAGGCCGATAATCGTTCGGGATGGGTTACGAGAGATTACGGGGGGTTGTGAGAGGTTAGGAGAAGTTGCAGAACCCATATTAATTTTTGTAACCTCTCGCAGCTTTCCGTAACCTTAGTTTTTGTACCATGAATCCCCCGTAAAAATATCCACGCGAAGCGGGACAGATAGCTTATAGGCCGATTCCATTTCCGTTTTGACTAAATCCGTGACCGAATCAAGTTCCGATTCTACAACATCAAAGACAAGCTCGTCGTGGACTTGAATGATCATCAGGCTTTGAGTGGCGGTTCCATCCAGCCTCCGTTGAATTGCAATCATGGCGAGTTTGATCAAATCCGCGGCCGAGCCCTGAATCGGCGCGTTGATTGCGGCGCGCTCGGCAAACTGGCGGATATTGGCATTTTTGGATTGTATGTCCGGGAAATAGGAGCGGCGCCCCAGAAGCGTCACCAAAAATCCTTTTTTGCGCGCCTCTTCTTTTTGGCCTTCCAAATAATCCTTGATGCCTTTGTAACGCTCAAAATAATTTTTAATAAACTGGTCTGCCTCCCCCACGGAAATTCCCAGGTCGTGGGAAAGTCCGAAAGCGGTTTTCCCGTAAATAATGCTGAAATTAATGGTTTTAGCCACATTACGCATTTCGCGTGTGACATCCTTCTCCGTCGTGCCGTAAAGCAGTGTGGCCGTGAATTTATGGATGTCGCGGTCTTCCTGGAAGGCCTTCACGAGACTGGGATCTTCTGACAGATGCGCCAAAATACGAAGTTCAATTTGTGAATAATCCGCCGCCAGAATTTTACGTCCCCTCACGCTTCCCTCTCCTTTGGCGAGAGGGTTCGGGTGAGGGCGCGGGATGAATGCCTTTCGAATGAGCCGCCCCTCTTCAGTGCGAATCGGGATATTCTGCAAATTGGGCTCGGAACTGGAGAGCCGGCCCGTGGCCGTCACAGTTTGATTGAACGAGGCATGCACCCGATGGGTTTCAGGATGTATCATTGCGGGCAGCGCATCTAAATAAGTGGATTTAAGTTTTGATTTCTCACGGTAATCTAAAAGGAGCTTGGGGAGCTCATGCCCGAGGGCCAGTTTCTCCAGGACTTCAACATCGGTGGAATATCCGGTTTTGGTGCGCTTGATGACCGGCAAATGAAGTTTGACAAACAATATATCGGCCAGCTGTTTGGTGGAGTTAATATTAAATTCCTCGCCCGCTTGCTTGTAGATTTCCTGCGTCAGGCGCCCGAGCTCTTTTTCAAAGCGCTCGGAAAGCTCGGCCAAAAGGGGGGTATCAAGCATCACGCCCGCCATTTCCATTTTTGCAAGCACGAGGACAAGCGGCATCTCGACCTGCTCAAAAAGCCTTGTGAGGTTTTGTTCCTGAAGCTTGGCCTGAAAGAGCGCCTTCAGCCGGAAGACACAGTCGGCATCCTCGGCCGCGTATTCGGCGATTTTTTCAAGCGGGACCTCAGCCATGGTGATTTGTCCGCCTGAATTTGCGGCGGATCCGCTGCGTTTTTTGGCGGAATTTTTCCCCGAACCGATAAGTGCAGAAGTTGGAATTTTCCGCACGCCCAGATATTCCAGGCTGATGTCATCCAAATTGTGATTCAACTTTAACGGGTTCAAAAGATAACTCGCCACCATGGTGTCAAAATCAATGCCGCGTATTTCAACGCCGGCGCGCCTCATCACAATCCAATCGTATTTAATGTTTTGCCCGCATTTTTTGATGTTTTCGTTTTCCAAAAGGGGTTGAATAAGGGCAAGCGCTTTATCCATCGCAATGCCGGTTCCCGCGTGATTCGGGGAAGATATCGGCACATAAGCCGCGTGAAATTCCTCGCAGGAAAAACTCATGCCCACCAGGTGGGCGCGCATGGGATCTTCATGCGTGGTCTCGGTGTCAAAACTAAACGCACCCGCTTTTTCAAGCTTTGCGGCGAGCCGGGAAAATCCCTTTTCGTCCGTGATGATTTCATAACGGCGCTCAGCCTGCCTCGTTTCTCCGGCCGGCGTGATGTCTTTTAAAAGGCTTCGAAATTCAAAGCGTTTGTAAAATTCCATAAGCTGCTCGGCATCGGATTTTTGCGGTACGAGTCCGGGCCAGGAAAAGCGCAGGGGCACTTCGGTGTCCAGCGTGGCCAGCTCCTTGGAGAGCAGCGCGATTTGCGCGTTTTCTTGAAGCACGGCCTGCTGGCTTTTGGAGGGAAGGCGTGTCACATGCTTCAAAAGGTTTTCCACGGTGCCGAATTCCTGAATGAGTTTGAGGGCGGTTTTTTCGCCGATGCCCGGGACGCCGGGAATATTGTCGGAGGCATCGCCCATCAACGCGAGTATGTCGGTGACCTTTTCCGGGCCGATGCCGTCAAAGCGATTGCGTACGGCCTCGGTGTCATAAAGGAGACCTTCCTTGTGCGGATTCAGGATTTTGATGTGCCCCGAAACAAGCTGCAAAAAGTCTTTATCCCCAGTCACGATGAACACGTCAAATTTTTCCTTTTCCCCTTTTTTCGCGAGTGTGCCGAGCAAATCATCGGCCTCATAACCCGGCTCTTCAAAGATGGCAAAGCCGGCATTGCGGCAATAGTTTTTAATGGGCTCCAGCTGCTGGACCAAATCCTCGGGCATGGGTTTACGATGTGCCTTGTAATCTTTAAAACGCTGATGCCGGAACGTGGGCTCTTTGCGGTCAAAGGCGATGGCCAGATAATCCGGTACCATTTCCTCCACGAGTTTTCGTATCATCGTGATGAAGCCGTAAATGGCGTTGGTCGGCTCCCCTTTGGAATTCGATAAATTGCGAATCGCGTAGTAGGCGCGGTAGCAAAACGAGGTTCCATCCACTAAAAGAAGCCGTTGAGTTGATTTTTTTCTGGGCGTTGTAGGCGCTTCAGTCACTGCTTTTTTCATTCAAGGTCTCAAAAAGGGGACAGGTTTTTAAACCTGTCCCCTTTTTGTGCTAAAGTCCTCATAGAACGGGTATTTGCGGGAGAACTCGGAAATTTGGATTCAAGGATTTAGGGATTTGAATTAAGGATTTCTATTTAAAGAGTGTAAGAGTGGATTTTCGAAACCGTTGCGAAAAACGAGGACATTCTACTCTCTTTAGGGCCCTTGTCAAGCCTTTTTAAAACTTCAGCCTCCCGCCTGCACACCCGGGCGAAGCGCCGGTTGGTCAAGCGGCGGACAGCCAAAATCCTAACAAACCTTACCGGTTCCAGGTTGCCGGCGGCAACCTGGAACCGGTACACACGCCTCTAGCGGGATCAGGATAACACTTTAGGCGCCCAGGATAAAAAACATGGGGTTCAGGAGTTATTGCCTCAAATTTTGCGCGCACCCGGGCGAAGCGCCGGTTGGTCAAGCGGCGGACGGCCAAAGTTAATTACCAAGGTCAATGGGCCGGCCTTTTATTAGGAACTGAAAATGGCTATAGGTTTGTCTACGATCAAAATTATCTGCGCAGCGGCAATCCAATTTCCGTTTCACTTCCATTGCGCTCAGAACCGTATAAATCAGATAAACTCCTCAGTTTTTTTGAAGGTCTTTTGCCCGAAGGTTGGTACCTTGACATCGTTCGGGCAACGGAAAAAATTGACGTTAAAGATTCTTTCCCGATACGCCCGCTTAGGACACGGCTTCGCCTTCGAGAATGCCTCGAATATAGGCGGGCGTACGGAGCGGATTATTGCGGCTATAGCGGGAAACAATCGCGGTGGCCTTTTCGACTTCCTTTTGTGAATAACTGCGAAGAAAGCTCACAAATTGGCGGGCCACTTCCGGGTCTTCGGGTTCGTCGATGGAATCTGCAAGTTTGACCGCCTGTGCCACAGTTTCCGCGCCAAATTTTTTACTCAGGTCGTCGAAACGGTTCTGTCTTTGTCTTTCAGAAAAGACAGGATTTAAAAGGTAGCGGTTTGTGAATTCGCGCTGCCAGCGGCCGTTCACCTTCTTTTTTTCCGAAGGGAAAATTTCAATTAAATTCGCGCGTTTCAGTTCGGTAAGGGCCTGAATTAAAGTCGAACGGTTGGTGTGGAATTCCTTCGCTACGGCATCAAGATTTCCCAGCCAAATCGGGACATTGCCGTCGATTTGGGCTTTGTGGAGAACGATCAAATAAACAAAAAGCCAAAAGGATTTTTGCATTCAGAGAAATAGCCTGTTTCATGAGCTTAGGCCCCCCCTCCTACGCACCGGGTGTGGGGGAGGGGTACGGGTAGAAGAAATCATCAGGTGATTAAAGCATAAAGCATTTGCTGGATCTCACGGATGAGCGGATGCAGGACGCCCGTATAGAGCAAGACGAGGATTATTAAAAAACCATACGGCTCCAGTTTTACAAAACCGGCCTGGGCTGCTTCCGGGAGAAATCCCATGACTACTTTCGAACCGTCAAGCGGAGGGATGGGTATCAAGTTAAAGGCGCCAAGAATAATATTGATCCTTGCCGCAATTAAAAGGGCCATCGACAGCGGGGTTTCTTGATCGATCGAATGGAATTTCAATAGAAAAAGGGCAGCTGCGGCAATCAAAATATTGCTCAAGACACCCGCCAGGGAAACCGCGATAAAGGCGAGCCGGGATTTTTTGAGAGCGCCGTAATTTACTGGCACGGGCCTCGCCCATCCGAATCCCACAAGGAAAAGCGATATCGTCCCCAGGGGGTCCAGGTGAACGAGAGGATTCAAGGAAAGTCTTCCCGCATTTTTTGCCGTTTTGTCGCCAAACACTAAGGCGGTTAGTCCGTGAGCGACTTCATGAGCGATCACCGAATAGAGCAGCAAAAATACGAGTAAGAAAAAAATCAGCGGATGCGTGAATAAAAGCGAAGTCAATCCCATCGCTTAAAGTTTAGAGGGAAATCATGGCCTTGGGAATTCATTTCTTTTTCGGAAGAGGATAGGGACAGAAGAAGCAAAAAGAACCGCTGGATAAAATGATTTTCATGAAAAAAACGGGGTCCGAAATGCCCGGACCCCGTTTTTTTATTACTTTTACTTTAGATCTTTGTAACGTTGACGGCTTGATCGCCTTTGGGGCCTTGAGTCACCTCAAACTGGACTTTTTGACCCTCTTCAAGAGATTTATAGCCGCTGCCCGCGATTGCAGAATGATGTACGAAGACATCCTTACCGCCGTTCTCACGAGAAACAAAACCATAACCTTTTGCGTTATCAAACCACTTTACAGTACCTTGTTCCATAGATAGTTCCTCCTTTCAAAAGAATCGCACTATAAACTTTACAACTTATAGGGAGTTACTGCAGAAATAAAAATTTTCGAAGTTAGCAACTGAGGCACTCGTAGATTTTCATATGCGGATAACTGGGCGCATAATGTCCTTTTCCCGCCCCCCTGTCAACATTTATTTACGTTTCCCCAATACAAATTCTCAAATTTTGCGTGCACCCATTTTTCGGTATTATTTTTTACCCAGCGTGAGGCGGGGAAATTTTCCGCCTTCAAAAAGCGCGGCCCTTGTTTCGGCCAAAAGCTTTTCAAGATTTAATTCCATAAAAATAGGCAGATAAGGCTTGAGGTATTTTGCAGAAGTCGTCAAAAGCTGCTTTCCGCCTTCCGGCGTCCCCCTTTGAATGTGTACACACGCGGCTGCGATTTGAATCAGGCCATGATAAAAATCTCGCCGTGCCGAACGCACGGTGCCGGATGACCCGGCGGCTGACTGCCGCTTGATCAACCGGTGCACTCCGCCTTTTTCCCGCCGCCAAAGTAATTCCAAGACTTCATGCGCTTCAAAAAATTTCTCACGATTAAAAAGCTCGATAAATTCCAGATATTCAGCGGGCTTCAAGTTCTTCCCCTTAAGATTCCAGCAGGGCCCGGAACTTTTGAAGGGTTTTAAAAGGAAGCGATAGCGTAAAATTATTTACAAGGGCGGGAGGAATGAATCCTCCGATGGAGGTGTGCATTCGATAGGAAATCGAGGTGCCGCCTTCCGGCAAGGGCGTGAAGTGCCACTCGGCATTAATATAAGGAACTCGCACCCTGCCTTTTTGCCGGGGGTAAAGG
The DNA here is from genome assembly GCA_016196545.1 of Candidatus Omnitrophota bacterium. Classification (GTDB taxonomy): domain Bacteria; phylum Omnitrophota; class Omnitrophia; order Omnitrophales; family Aquincolibacteriaceae; genus JACPXM01. The sequence goes on along the minus strand of JACPXM010000006.1, from coordinate 10,035 downwards.
TCGCCGGCCGAGTTAATCTTATAAATCACAGAACCGTCGGCGGGATCCAGGGATTTTACTCGCCGGCAAACGCCGTCGCGGTCCGACAAGGGCCAGGGCAAATCCGCCGCGAAGTAAATGAGGACTTCGTCTTTCGAGTTCTCTTGGAGAAGCAACACATCTTTGGAGCGATGAAACCATTGCGTCATTCGGTCTACCTGCTCGTAGAGACCCGTGGCTTTTTCAAGCGGCGCATTGTTTTGGGTCTCCGCGAGAAATTCGAGTACGGGCGAGCCCTGCACCTTTCGGGTATAAACCTTAATCCCATCGCGGTCCATTTTCAATTGCCAGGGGTCCTCTGCCGCTGCCGTTTGGGGTCCATAAAAAAGAAGTCCGGCCAAGAGGAAAAAAAACGTCATTTTTTTCATGACTTGAAAAATTATTTTTTTGCGGGCTGGGCCTTGCCGCCGGCCGGGGCGGGCATGCCTTTGAGGGCTTTTTCCGCGAGCTCGCGCGGGTCTTGGGCCACTTCAATCATGGCGTCGTAGCTGATGACGCCTTCTTGATAATATTTCTTTAAATTGTCATCAAAGGCCGTCATGCCGTAGCGGGTGCCGGTTTGAATTTCGGAGACCACTTGATAGGTTTTGCCCTCGCGAATGAGATTGCGAATGGCCGGTGTCGCGATCATGATTTCGAAAACGCATATGCGTCCGCCCTTGCCGTCGATACGCGGCAAGAGGGTTTGCGAAACCACGGCGACAATGGTAGAGGCCAGCTGCACACGGATCTGGCTTTGCTGATGGGCCGGGAAAACGTCAATGATGCGGTCCACGGTGCGGGCTGCCCCCGTGGTGTGAAGCGTGGAAAAAACCAAATGGCCGGTCTCCGCGGCCCGGATGGCGGATTCCATCGTATTAATATCGCGCATTTCTCCAATTAAAATCACGTCCGGGTCCTGACGCAGGGCCTTGACCACGGCCTCCGAAAAACTGGGTACGTCTTCGCCGACTTCCCGCTGCGTCACAATGGACTTTTTGTGCGGGTGCATGAATTCAATCGGGTCTTCTGCCGTGATAATGTGGCGCGCAAAGTTTTCATTAATGTAATTAAGCATTGTGGCAAGCGAGGTGGTTTTTCCACTGCCGGTGGGGCCCGTGACCAAAATCAGGCCGCGCGGCCGCGACAAAAGCTCCGTGAGCTGGGTCGGAAGCCCGATTTGTTCGAAGGAATAAAATTTGGAAGGCAGCTGGCGCAACACAATGGCGTAGGTTCCCTTTTGCTTATAGCAAGAAACGCGGAAGCGGGCCTTCTCGGAAAAAGTAAACCCAAAATCAATGCCGCCGACTTCATCGATACGTTTACGCTGCTCTTCGGTGGTGATTTCTTTGGCCAGGGCTTCGGTATCCTCGGGAGCAAGATTTTTATCACCCACTGAGGTGATGACACCGTGAAGTCTTACGGAAAGGGGCCGGCCGATTGTGATATGAATATCGGATGCCTCGTGTTCAATCGCATAATTGAGTATGAATTCAATGCCCATAATGCCTCCTTATCCTCCTGGATTTAACGGCGTTTTAGCCTAAATATTAACCGACCTTTCCAAGAATTACAAAAACCTCCCCTCCACCTCCCCACACACCCGGTGTGTGGGGGAGGTAGGGCAGGCTTAGGGAAGAAGGCTGAAAAGTCCGTAAAGCGGCAAAATCACAAAAAAGGCGTGGGCGAACCTTACAAGGCTGCTGTTCAAAGATAAGGGAGGCGGGAATAACACATTTCTTTGATTGAGGCGGTCATGAAAGAGGTGAAAAAGTGAAATAAAGAAGGCTAGTTTTCCAGCGGTCCACAAACGGGCGGGAAGGGAAAAATCCCCTTCCAGCCAAACTGCCAAAAGCGAGCAAATAAAAACTTCCAATGTAAATTTCCAGGATGAGCCGCGCATTTTTTTATCAAGAAAACAAAGGGCCGCGAAAATCAGTAAGGCTCCGGTTTTTATCCAGCCCATCGGAATCCAGATTTCCACCCCAATGAAAAAAATCAAGATCATGAGGACGCCTCCAGCAAAAAGCTCCATTCCCCTTTTTAAATAAATTTTTAGTGTTAACGGTACACCCTCTGCCAAGAAAAGATTCATGGTGATTAGGGCCAAGGCGAGGCTCGATAAAAGGGGCCCTTGGAGCCGGAATAAGGCATAGAAAAGTCCCAACGTGAATGCGAATAGGCGCTTCTCACGCATGCGAAACGGCAATACCGAAGGATCCGCCATTCCAAAAAATGCCGCCAGAAAAAGTACCGGCTCAGGAGCTGATATCAAAGCCGCCTTGGTTACGAGGAGCGGTAGAAAAAACAAGAGTGGCACCGCCAGATCCAAATATTTTTTTAAAATGAGAAAAATTCCGCCCAAGGAAATAAGGGTCATGGATATTGCCGTTATCCCGAGGCTTCCTTGGACCGCGTCATTCTGAGCCCCCCCAAAGGCGGGACGAAGAATCTCTAATTTCAGAAAATCCTTCATACCTTCAGCACTCAGGATGACAATAGAAGGATTTCCGAGAGAAAGGAAAAGCAATGCCGCGGCAGCGGGATGAAAAGGGCTTAGGCCCAATCCCCCAAAGATTTCCTTGGCCAGAAAAATGCCTGCGAAGGCATAAAAGGCTGCGGTGAAGGGAAGGACTCCGGCGGGAAGCATCAGGGAAAATAAAAACGCATGAAAAAAAGTATGGCCGTCTTCGAGAGAGGACTTCCTTTTTAAAAGTTTTTTGGCCGTGATTTCAGCCAGCGCTGCGCCGCTCACCGACGCCCCGAAAAGGGAGATACGGTCTATCCCCTCTTGAAAGATCAGTCCCATGAAAAAGGGAATCAGACAGGCGGAGAGGGTCCAATAAAATTTTTTTACGGAATTTTTGGACCGGATATGAGGAAGTGTCATCCTGAGTCCCGCCATCGGCGGGACGAAGGATCTCGAAGTCAGAGTGAAAAATAGATTAGCGTTTCTCAAGCTTTGTCTTTACGATCCGATCAAAAAATTCGTAGGGATAGGCACCGGAAATAAGCTCCCCATTGACAAACACCGCAGGCGTTCCCTGCACACCCACTTGGGCGCCTTTTTGAATTTCGCCTTGAATCAAGGACTTGTGGCGGCTGCTTTCAAGACATTGTTTAAATGTATTAGTATTCAGTTTAAGTTCCTTGGCATAGGCCACAAGCGTAAGGTCATCTTTGGGCACGCCGAGCGTTTGGAATAATTTGTCATGATAGGGCCAAAATTTTTCCTGTTCATGCGCGCACTCAGAGGCCTCATGGGTTCGCTCGGCACCCGCATGCATGGGCAAAGGATAATGGTGCCACACGAGGCGGATTTGACCCTCATAATTTTTCATGAGTTGTTCCAGCGTAGGGGCGACGCGTGCGCAATAAGGACAATGAAAATCGCTGAATTCCACAAGCGTCACGGGCGCGTTTTTGGGACCTTTTGCGGGGCGGCCTTCAAGATCCTCCTCATTGAAAGTTACGGGTGCTTGCGTGGGGGGCAAAGCGGGCTGGGGGTTCAACGCTTCTTGAATAATGTCCTTCCACTGCTCGTAAGTTTGAAAGCCGGTGATTTTTTTGAGGCCGTTGATAAAAAAAGTGGGCGTGCCCTGAACCCGCCGCCGGCTTGCCTCGGCGGCATCGTCTTTGACCCGAGCTTCCATAAAATGCCTTTTGAGGCAAGCTCTGAATGTTTTGAGATGAAGACCGCTTTTTTGCGCAAGAGTGTCCAAAGCCGCGCGCTCAGGCAGCCCTTGCATTTCAAAAATGGCGTCGTGAAAGCCCCAGAATTTTCCCTGCGCATGGGCGCAGGCCGCCGCTTCGTGTGTTAAAAAAGATCCTTCTCCCGCCGTGAGCGAAGAAGGCGCATGGCGGAAAACAAGTTTAACCTGCTCCGGATAATTTTCCAGCACCTGGGTTAAGACCGGATGGCTTTGTTTGCAGACTTCGGAATGAAATTCGATAAATTCAGTAATCACAACGGGCGCGTTTTCTGCACCGCGGCTGGGCGCTCGGTAAAGGGCGTCAATTTTCGGTCCGAGGGCCTCGGAATTTGGGCAAAAGAAAGGGCAAAGCATTTTAAGTAAAATCACGAGAAATATCGTGACTCCCACTCCCGCACCAAACCCGATCAAGACTGATTTTTTATTTTGCATCAATCCCCGACTGTTATTATGACAAATTCAAGTATTTTACATATCTCGACTTTATGGATTAATTCTGAATGGCCTTTACAATCATTTCGACAAGGGGTCTTTTGGAAGGACAAATGTAGGAACAGTTTCCGCAGGCCGTACAGTCCTGGGCGCCCCATTCGCGGGCCCAATCCATTTGATGGGCCTCCGAGGCTAAGGAAATCATAGCCGGTGACAGATTTTCCGGGCAAACCTCAAGGCAACGGCCGCAGTGAATGCAGGGCTGGATTTCCTCCGGCCCGGCGGCGACCTCGGGTGCAAGCCCAAGCAGGGCAGAAATGCCGGCCGCAAGCGGAACGGAAAGCGAGGCCTGCACGAGCCCGCGCATCGGTCCTCCCATTAGAACTTTGGCCGGGGGTCTCAGGAATCCGCGCGAAAGTTTAAAGGCCTCTTCCATCAAAGTGCCGATTCTCAGCCAATAATTTTTCGGTTCTGCGACGCATTCGGCCCCCACGGTGACGGCCCTTTCATAAAAAGGTTTTTGAAGCAAAACGGCTTCATACACCGCGTAGGCTGTAGCGATATTAAGGACGGTGCCCTTTTCGATGCGCTTAAGAAGCGACGGATCTCCGGCGGGATAAAGATTTTTTAAAGTCCGGACTTCGCAATGATTCCATTTAAGAAAAAAAAGTTTACTTCTTAGAATCTCAACCGCCTCGGATTTTTCGTCGGTAAGGAAGAGGACAAAACGTTTGGCGCCGGCCGCTTGGCGCATGATTTCAGCACCCTTCAGAATCTCAAGCGGATGAGACATCATGAGGGCATAATCGGCTGCGGTGTAAGGCTCGGATTCACAGCCGTTGAGAAGAAGGGTCTCGTTTTCAGAGGAGCCATTTTCGAACAGGCCGTGAAGAGGCTTTTCCGCGGGGCTTAAATCCACAAGGCCCATTTCGCGGAAAAGTTCAAGGTATTTCTCCCTGGAAAGATTTTGCCAGCCTAATCGCTCAGTCCCAATTTCCGGATTCCTTTTATCCCTGCGGTCGGATTCTATTTCAATCGCCCGCTCCTCGGTGCCCGCCGGATGACGGAAAAAACTTATTTGGCTCACCCGTCCGGAAATGCCCGAGAAAAGATTTACGGAGCGGGGGTCTTCGGCCTGGGCGATTTTTTGTCCGGTTAAAACATAATCCCCCGCTTGGACAAGCGCCCGGGCACGGCTGCCTGAAAAAGGATTTTTTAAAAAGACGCAGATTCGCGAAGGCGGGCCGGGTCGCGTAAGGGTCCAGAAACTCTGAAAACTTTCTTTTTTCGCATCGAGCCGCAGGCCTCGCATTTTCATAAAAGTTTTTCAATCCAGCCGCCGCCCAGCACCCTTTTGCCGTCATAAAAGACCGCGGCCTGTCCGCAGGTGATCGCCTCCTGCGGGTCTGAAAATTCAATGTCCGCGCTTTGATCATCCCTCCTTTGAATCAAGGCCCGGGATTTTTTGTGCTGGGAGCGGATTTTCACTTCCGCATAAAAGGGGCCTTCCCTTTCGGGTTTTAGGAACCAATTGATTTTTGTGACAAGGCAGGAACGATTGAGCACGTCTTCTTTAGCGCCAACGATGACTTCATTTTGAGCGGGATGGGTGTCCACGACATAAAGTCTTTCGGAATGGGACACGCCAAGGCCGCGGCGCTGACCGCGTGTGTAATGAAAATATCCTTCATGCCGGCCTAAAATTTTTCCTTCACGATTTCGAATGACGCCGGGCTCGCTCTCTTCGTTAAGGTATTCCTTTTTTAAAAATTCACCGTGATCGTGGTTTGGAATAAAACAAATTTCCTGCGAATCCGGCTTATTCCAGACCGGAAGCTTCAGGGACTCCGCCATTTTCCGGATTTCCTTTTTGGAATATTTTCCGAGCGGCAAAAATAAATGCGAAAGTACCTCCTGATCCAAAGGAAATAAAACATAAGTTTGGTCTTTTCCCGGATCAACGCCTTCTGAAATAAAATAGGAATTTCTGCCTTGATCCAAATGAAGTTCGGCGTAATGGCCTGTGGCGATAAAATCGTAACCCATTTCCCTGGCGCGAGTTAAAAACAGACGGAATTTAATATGCTCATTGCAGGAAATGCAGGGATTGGGCGTTCGTCCTTTCAAATATTCCGAGGCAAAGGGGTCGACGACGTGCCGTTTGAATTCCTTTTCGAAATTGAGAACCCAATATCGAATGCCCAGCCTATCGGCGACCTCGCGCGCATCTTCAACGCCCGTAATGCCGCAGCAAGCCTTGGTGTTTTTGGAAGCACAACGATCCGAAGCCCAGGTGCGCATGGTAGCACCGGCAACATCGTGGCCTTCGTTAAGTAAAATTGAAGCCGCAACAGAACTATCAACTCCGCCACTCATCGCCACTAAAATTTTTTTACGATTTGAGTTCATAAGGGAGGCCTATTGTACTCGTAGGATGGAAGTAATTAAAATGAAAAAAAGAATACCCCCCCCCTCCCACACATACGGTGTGTAAAAGCTTTTACGTACCGGGTATGCGGGAGGGGGGGTATACAAAATAGTAATAAATAAAATAACAAACATAAGTAATTATATTTAAATTAGTTACACCTATAATAAAATTTTATTATATTTTGTTTCACGTGAAACAATGGAAAAGTAAAAATATGCCACTCTACACCCTTTATAGTGGAATATTTTTAGCCTATTTAGTACGAAGTTCAAAAAATACGAGTATCATCCTGAGTCACGCCACAAGCTGGGAGATGGATATAGTGCGATGTTCAACAAATACGAATGTCATCCTGAATCCCGCCGAAGGCAGGACAATGGATCTCAAGACGCAGATCCTTCGGCAAAGCACGCCTCAGGATGACATTCTAACTTAATAAAACCCATTCGGACTTGTCGAACGTAGTACCAGCTTATTTTGCATAATACTCTTCAGATTTTTATTGATTCTGCCGCTAATCTGATTAGTATGCGAAATAGGCTAAACAGGCCATGAAGCCATTTTAGGGTGAAATATTTTCAGCCTATTTAGCCAATCGATCTGTTTCACGTGAAACATTCCTAATGAAAGGAAATTAGTATGAAAAACGTCTTTTCCTTTTGTAATCAAAAAGGAGGAGTTGGGAAAACCACCTCCGCTATTAATGTTGCCACCTTATTAGGAAAACTTGGTCACAGGGTACTTATATTGGATATGGATTCACAAGCCAATGCTACAAGCGGACTAGGAATTGAAAAACCCTCTATTGAATTCACAACTTATCAGCTAATTGTAGAAAATGTTGATCCCCTGGCTTTGGTGAAGCAAACCGCATTCGATAATGTTTTTTTGATTCCCTCCAATCCCGATCTTGCCGCCGCGGATTTAGAATTGATAAACCGTGAACGTCGTGAATATTGCTTGAAAGAGAAAATCGAAACTTTAAAAAGCGACTTTGAGGCAATATTGATTGATTGCCCTCCATCACTTGGAATGATTACTATAAACTCTTTAGTTTCAAGTGATTATATTATTATTCCTCTTCAATGTGAATATTATGCCCTGGAGGGATTGGGACAACTTCTCCATTCCTTTGAGCTGGTAAAACAGAATCTCAATAATTCCTTAGAGATTGGGGGTGTGATTCTGACCATGGCTGATTTCCGAACCAATTTAACCCAGCAAGTGATTGAGGAAGTTCGAAATTATTTCAAAGAAAAAGTTTTTCAAAGTGTTATCCCTCGTTCCGTGAAACTGTCGGAGGCCCCGAGTTTTGGAAAACCGGCTGTGATTTATGATCCGCATAACAAAGGCTCCAAAAGCTATGAAGAAATCGCTCATGAATTTGAAAAAAGATTTTTGAATTTCGAAATTCGAAATCCGAAAATCGAAACAAATTCCAAATTGGAATCATCCAATATTTCAAACGAATCCTCGGAACATTCGGATTTTTAATTTAGAATTTGTTTCGGTTTTCGATATTCTAATTTAGAGTTTAACTTATTTATATAGGAGGAATTATGATGAAAAAGGCATTAGGGAAAGGACTTAGCGCGCTTATTCCGAGTCATTATCAGGACTCCTCCAAAGAGGAAATTTTACCGGGCGCCGGTCATTTGGACCGCGAGCGAAAAAATACAGCGTTTCAAATCATTACTCTTGAGCAAATTATTCCCAACAAGGATCAGCCTCGCCAAAACTTTACTCTCGAAGGCATTGAAGAACTTGCGGCATCCATTAAAGAAAAGGGGATTCTTCAACCGATTGTGGTTAAAAAATCAGGCGAAGATGGCCGCTACATGATTGTCTGCGGGGAGAGGCGATACCGCGCTGCTAAGGCGATTGGACTGGCACAAATTCCGGTCATTATTAAAGACATTGCGGATGAAAATTTACTCGAGTGGGCCTTGGTTGAAAACATTCAGCGGGAAGACTTAAATCCCCTGGAAGAGGCCGAGGCCTACCGGCGTCTTGTCGAGGAAAGAATGCTCTCGCAGGATGAAGTCGCAAAGCGGGTGGGCAAATACCGGACGACGGTGACCAATGCCATTCGGCTCCTGCGCCTTCCCGAAGAAGTCAAAGAACTTTTAAAAAACGGTTTTCTAACCGCCGGCCATGCGCGAACGCTTTTGGGACTTTTAACGCCCGAACATCAGCGGCAAATGGCCAAGCGTATTGTGGAAGAAAATCTCTCAGTTCGCCAGGTGGAATTGATTGTCAATCGCAGCAATGCCCATAAACGGAAAGCGAAACAGGCCCGCCATTTGAAACCCGAAATCGTGGATCTTGAAAGAAAACTGCAGGAAACGCTTGGCACGCAGGTCAAGATTTATCCGCGCAAAAATCAGCAGGAAGGCCGCCTCGAAATCCAGTATTTTTCGCTAGATGATTTAGACAGAATTCTTGAGAAATTAGGGATCAAAGGGCTTTAAAACGGATTACTGGAGAAATTTTCGAAAATTTCTAAATCAGGCTCTATTCCTTGTTTTCTCTCTCTCGTTAAAGGGTCGGGGCTTAGTGCTCCAGGAATTAAAAGGGTATAATTTGATGCATATTGTTATATTGACTTATATGCACGATTGATGCATACTCACTTTATGAGAACAACACTCAATATTGATGATAAAACCCTTGCATTAGCAGCCCGATTAAGCGGTATTCAGGAAAAGACTTCTCTTGTGCACAAAGGGCTTGAAGCGTTAATTGCGCAAGAAAGCAGCCGCCGTCTTGGGAAATTAGGCGGAACGGAAAAAAATCTGCGACCGATTCCTCGCCGTAAAGCTGCCTAAATGGTGCTTGTCGATACTTCGGTTTGGGTGGCCCATTTAAAATGGGCCAACCGCAATCTCGCCAAATTGCTTTATAGTACGCAAGTGATGACCCATGATTTTGTCATTGGTGAGCTAGCTTGTGGTAATCTAAAAAATCGAAAAGAGGTATTAGCCTTACTTGAAAGGCTGCCACGAGCACCTCTTGTCAGCCAAGAAGAAATCTTGTACTTCATCGAACAACAATCCCTTATGGGTAAAGGAATTGGCTTTGTCGATGTGCACCTTCTGGCTTCAGCAAAATTAAGAAGTCTCTATTTATGGACCTTAGACGCATCTCTTAACCGCATAGCAAATCGTTTCGAGCTTGATTATCAATCATGAAGGACCGGCTGAGTAAAGAAGAAGAGCAAATTCTGAACGCCCTTGAAGAGGGAAAGTGGGAAATGGTAAAGCCTACCAAAGCCGAGCTTGAACACTATGCAGATGAAGGCAGGGCCTACGCATCTTAACTGATAATCTGGCGAAGAGATAAGTAGGGAAACTTCGAGAGAATTTTTCCGATACATTAGGAAAAACTCCGGAGGGTCCCGTGGTAGCGGCAAATAAGGAAGGTTTAATCGGATGCTTGAGT
>JACPXM010000005.1 GCA_016196545.1 Candidatus Omnitrophota bacterium | reverse complement strand
GCGCATTTCCAGCTTCGGTGTCTGTGCCGAGTTCAATCAATTGAAAACCTGGCTGAGAACTCGTGAGAGCCGGACGGCCGCTGGCTCCCTGTTCAGTCAGCGAAATGCGGCCTGTGTTCTCATCCATAGCCATCGCATAGGTCCTGCCGTCCGCCAGGGTGACTTTTCCATCTTGGATAAAATATTTGCGGGTCACATCCAAAATCGGGCTGAAACCTAATTGGACAATTCCGTCTTTGCTTTGAGTGAAATCGTAATTCAGGGGCCGAGTCGATTCTTCAACCGCGTAATAATCGGTAAATCCATAAACTTGCAGCCCCTTATCATCAAACTGCACATTGCGGCGGATAATTTGATAATTTCGATTGTTGATTCGGACCTGCCCGTTCACATCGCTTTTTAGAATGCTGACTCCATCCGTCAGATAAACCATTCCGTCCTGGGCCGACGCAAAGATGCGGTAATTTTTGCCTTCGATTGTGACAATCACGGGCATGCGGGATTCTTGAAAGGCCGGGACTTCTCCACGGCTGCGCAGATTTAAGGGTTCTATTCCGGTCGCTGCAGAAATCGCGCCGGCGGTCCCTATTTCAATCAAGGTTGCAGATTGATTGATGCCCGGCAAGTCCCCTTCGATCTGAAAGCGGCGATTATTATGGAGAGTAACGGTTGTATCTCCCAGCCGCAGGTAATAAACCGTGCCGGTTCTATCACCCTTCGCATCTAATTGAATGAATGCAAGGACATTGATATCGCGCACTTCGGCAACCAAAATGTCATATTTCGCGCCTTCAATATCGACGCTGGAATAATCATAATGCTCACCGGCGAGATCATATCGAAGATGGCGTTCGGTCTTGAACATTTTGACCGCTCCCAAATCCTCCACAAAGAAATATTGCTTGTCCTTCGTCTGGAAGGCGTCCGGAACGCGCACATCCAAAACTCCATTAGGCCCGTGAATTCTCTCTTCCGTATAAACCGCCTGTAAGGTCCGTCCATCGGGCGCAATTTTGGCCGAGTTATAATAAAAATCATTGCCGGCAAGAATGTAATTTTTATTTCCGATCTTAACTTTTTGGGTTTGAGGATCGACCGCGATAGGTTGGCCGTCACGAGATAAAGAAACGAGTTTGCCGTTCTGCCATTCCCCAAGATAAGGCGTTCCGTCAATTTCGATCATTCTCATTTCCTGATGGGCCCACGGGTTCGCAACATCCATTCCCTGCAAGTCACTTACAAGCAGCAAATGCTCGCCGCCGCCTTCTTCGACTTTCGGGGCCACAATGCGGTAGACCGCGCCGTCACCCAGCCTCACCGTGTTTAAATCAGCCGAAGAAAAGTAGCGTTTTCCTTCCCTATCTTGAAACATATAAAAGGGCCCGGCATTCAGAGTAATTTCGGCATCGGTCACCTGATCTCTCCACGGATCGACCACATCGGCCACCGCCGGCGCGCTCACAAGCAGTAAATGCTGCGTGCTTCTTTCATCTAAATTGGAAATGATGTGATAAGTCGCATTGCCGTCGAGCGTGACGCTTGTTAAATCAATGTTCGAATGATATTGTCCGCCGCTCGATGTGAAAAGATAGTAAGGCCCTTCTTCTCCGTTACTCTGAGCTTCCAAATCGGAAACATAATGGAAAGTGTAACGCTGGCCATTAATTTGAAGTTCTCCCCCAATCGCATCGGCATCGGGATAAGCCTGATTCGGTTCCGGAGAAACAGAAACAGTCGTGGAATCCAATTCGGAAACCGTGACCTTTGACATGCGGGTCAAAACCATACTGCCCGTGACCGGATCAACATCGATTCGATAGCGGACATAAAAATTATCGGTAGTTTCTTCCAAAAGTAAGTAATGCCTGCCGTCAGTACCAAATTTGG
>JACPXM010000004.1 GCA_016196545.1 Candidatus Omnitrophota bacterium | reverse complement strand
GGGTGCGTGCGGTCGCAGGTTCAAATCCTGCCGCCCCGACCATTTCGGTATATTCCGGGCACATGGTTTACAGATCATTCTGAGCACATAGTTTACACTTTACGGCATATCATTTTTAAAGAAGGCAGATATGCCGTGGAAGGAAATATGTGTTATGGATGAGCGAATGAAATTTATTGGGCGTCTTTTGTCGGGTGAAAAAATGGCGCCCTTGTGCCGGGAATTTGGAATTTCAAGGGTCACCGGATACAAGATCTGGTTACGTTATCAGAAGCTTGGTTCGGTGGCCCTTTTTGATCAGTCTCGAGCCCCTGACCTGTCCCCAAAAGTCGGACAGATTTTAGGTTAGGCCGTTTCGGCAATGTTCTATGAAGAATTTAGTGCAGAGGAAATCAAGTAAATTTCTGGACGGATAAATCCTATTGCTTTAGCAAGATGGAAAACCGAGGTGTCGTTGGTTCAACGAATGAGTTCATAAGACATTTCAAATGGTATACCGAGGATGAACTACTTGAAGCGGAACCAAACATCATCGAAATTAACAAGAAATTGAATGAAATGCCGAAGGGGCTTACTCGCCCAAAATTTTAACGAGGACACGCTTTTTGCGGCGGCCGTCGAATTCTCCGTAAAAGATCTGCTCCCAGGGACCGAAATCAAGCTTGCCCTGCGTCACCGCGACCACCACTTCGCGGCCAAAGATCTGGCGCTTTAGGTGGGAGTCGCCGTTATCCTCACCGGTCGCGTGATGCCTGTATTTTTTCACATCATAGGGCGCAGTCTTCTCAAGGAATTCCTCAAAATCACGTAAAAGCCCCGGCTCATCATCATTAATGAAGACACTCGCCGTGATGTGCATGGCATTGACCAGGCACAGGCCCTCGTGAACACCGCTTTTTTTTACCGCCTTTTCCACTTGCGGCGTAATATTGAGATACTCATGGCGTTTTTTGGTTTCAAACCAGAGGTATTCGGTGTGAGATCTCATAAAATCAATTCGAAATTATATCTCCTCCCCGATCCAATTTCCACAAGGATGCTGCTAAATTTATCCGCGAGATACAAACCAATAGAGTTCCCCTGCCGCGGGGCGGACTTTTTGTGCAGGCAGAGGTTTGGGGCCGGGATTTTGATGAAAAATTTTATGAAAAATAGCTTGTTTTTCAGCGCCGCACACCAAAAAAACCACATTTTGAGCGCGGTTGATCACAGGAAATGTCAAAGTTACGCGCGGCAGTTCCGAGTTTAAAAGCGCGGGCATGACCAGCCTTTTTTCCTCCAGCGTCGCAGGGTCGCCTGAAAAAAGCGAGGCCGTGTGCCCGTCTGTGCCCAGGCCCAGCAAAATTAAATTGAAGACCGGAAACTCCCCGGGCCCGGTGTTGAAAAAATGTGTGATTTTCTCCTCATATTCCCTGGCCGAGGCCTCAGGAGATCCAAGCGAAGTATGGATCGGATGAATATGGCCTTGCGCAACTTCTACAGGCTTGAGCAAGGTCTCCTGAGCCATTCGGAAATTACTCTGAGGGTCCGTGGCCGGCACCCAGCGCTCATCGGTTAAAAAAAAATGCATTTTTGGCCAGGGAAACTGGGACTTCATCCCATCTGAGGCCATTCGCTGATAAAGACCTCTAGGTGTGGAACCGCCTGAAAGCGCAATCGTAAAAGGATTTCCGGACTCCAGCTTCAGCGCAAGTGCCAAGATAAGTTCCGCGGCGCTCTGAAAAAGCGCCTCCGCATTCGTGAATTCTCTTATTCTCCCCACGCGCGCCCGTCCTTTGTTATCAAAGCCTCTGCCTCGCGAGGCCCCCAGGAACCCGCCGGATATAAATGAAGCGCCGGCCCCTTACCGTCACGAACCGGCTTCAAAAGACTCTCCATCAAGGCCCAGGAAATCTCCACCATGTCTTGGCGCACAAAGAGCGTGGAGTCCCCGTTCATGCAATCCAGAATCAAGCGTTCATAGGCATTCAAATCTTTTTCCTGAAAGACCGTGCCGTAATCAAATTCAAGCCCTAAGGTGGCCATACACATTTTGGGGCCGGGGTGCTTCGCATTAAAAAGAATGCGAATGCCTTCCTCGGGCTGAATACGCAGGCAAAGGTGATTGTGTGGTATATTTTCTGCGGCCACGCTCTGAAATACGGAATAAGGGAGCGCCCGGAAATGAATGATAATTTCGGTCAGATGCTGGGCCATGCGTTTGCCCGACCTTAAATAAAAGGGTACGCCCTGCCAGCGAGGATTGTCCACAAAAAGCCTAAGCGCCGCAAAAGTCTCAATTTCTGAGTCCGGCCTCACGAGTTCTTCCTCGCGATAAGCGGACACAGAGATGCCGGCAATTTTCCCTTTTCCGTACTGTCCCCTCACAAAATAATCGTCAAGTCCCTTTTCCGGAAACGGCCGAATCGCTTGGAGCACTTTCGCTTTTTCATCGCGATAATGCGTGGAATCAAATCTCAAAGGCGGTTCCATGGCCACCAATGAAAGCAGCTCCATCATGTGATTTTGAAACATGTCACGCAAAACACCAGCCGATTCATAATATCCGGCCCGGTGCTCCACGCCCAGTGTTTCCGCGGCCGTGATTTGCACATGGTCCACGTATTGGCGATTCCAAACCGGTTCGAAAATTAAATTGGCAAAGCGGAACATCAAAATGTTCTGGACCGTTTCTTTGCCTAAATAATGGTCGATGCGGAAAATTTGTTTTTCCGAAAGCCCGGTACGGGCGGGGTCCGCAAGGCGCTTGGCGGAATCAAAATCCCGGCCAAAGGGTTTTTCCACCACCACGCGGGAGTTCGGGGTATCGGAAGCGCTGGCCGTAATCAATCCATTCAAGATGAGATTCTCGAGTACAGCTTCATAAAGGGAGGGCGGTATGGAAAGATAGATTATGACGTTGGCCGCGGAACCGTAATGTCTGCAATGTCGTTCTAAGGCTTCCTTTAGAGGGAGATAAGATTCCCTCTTTGTATATTCACAGGGGGTGTAATAAATTAAATGTAGAAAATTTTGAATTTCATTTTTATCCCGTTTGGCGTCAAGACCAAGGGTTTTTTCAACCCGGTGGCGGAATATTTCATCCGTCCAAGGGCTTCTTCCCGTCCCCAGAAGAAAAAAACTTTTGGGAAGTAATCCGGCTCGGTAGAGATTAAAAATCGCGGGGATTAGTTTACGGTGTGCTAAATCCCCCGAGGCTCCGAAGAGCACAAAACTCGCGGCGCGGTCCGGGACGCGTTCAAGGCAAAGTTGATCATGCGCCGTGACTTTAATCGGGACATGGGTTTGCAACTCTTTTACCTCTTCCAGCGGGTGTGAAAACTGCCCGGTTTGTCTTTACGCTCATAGGTGTGTGCGCCAAAATAATCCCGCTGGGCTTGAATCAAATTCATCGGAAGATTTTCAGTCACGGAAGAAAGAAAATAATTCCAGGAAGCGCTTAGGGCCGGTACGGCAATTCCATGCCTAAGGGAAAAATTCAATACGTCCTGCCAGGCAGAGGCCGAAGGGGTTAAATCATCCTGAAAGCCCGAAGCCGTTATCAGATTCAAGAGGGCCGTGTCCGCATCATAAGCTTTTTGAATGCGATCTAAAAATGCGGCACGAATAATACAGCCGCCTTTCCAAATACGCGCGATTTCGGCCAGATCGATTCCAAAACCGTGATTCTTGTTGACAGCACTCATGAGTCCGAAACCCTGGGCATAGGCACAGATTTTCGCGGCGTAAAGTGTGCGCATTAATTTTTCCATCCATTCCTTGCCCGGGCGCTCGGCCTTAGATTTTAAAAGGAGAAGGTTTTGATATTTTTTTGCGGCAAACAGGCGCTCTTTTTTTTGACTGCTTAAAGTGCGCGCATCCACGGCCGCGCAAATAGTGGGAATTGGAATGCCCTCTTCCAAGGCCGTTTGAACCGTCCAGCCGCCGGTCCCCTTTTGCCCCGCTTTGTCCAAAATAAGATCGACCAAAAATGGGGACTCGGGGGTTTCCCTAAATTTTAAAATTTCCGCGGTAATCTCAATCAAATAGCTTTGAAGCGGGCCTTTGTTCCATTGGGAAAATATTTCTGAAATTTCCAAAGGATTCATTCCAAAGCTGCGGCGCATAAGGTCGTAAATCTCGGCAATCAGCTGCATATCCGCATATTCAATGCCATTATGCACCATTTTCACAAAATGCCCCGCGCCCCCACGGCCCACATAGGTAAAACATCGGCCTGAGTCCGCCTCCGCACTTATTTTTTCCAGAATCGGAGCGAGCAATTCATAGGCCCCCTTATCCCCTCCCGGCATCATGCTGGGCCCCCAAAGTGCGCCTTCTTCACCGCCGCTTACGCCCATGCCGAAAAAATGAATTCCCCTTTCTGCCAATCGCGAGACTCGGCTTTCCGTATCACGATAGAAGGAATTGCCGGCGTCGATTAAAATGTCGTCTTTTTCCAGAAAGGGGATGAGCTGATTTAGGATTTCATCCACGGCCGGGCCTGCCTTGACCATAAGGATAATCTTTCGCGGGCGCTGGAGAGAAGCTATAAGGGATTCCAGAGTTTTAAAACCGGAGATTTTTTTGCCCCCGGCCTCACCGGCTAGAAATTCCTCGGTCACAGCGTAGGTGCGATTAAAGACCGCAACGGAGAATCCGTTTCGTTCCATATTGAGAACCAGATTGCGGCCCATGACCGCAAGGCCTATGAGGGCAACATCATTGGGCATAAAAACTCTGAAGGAAATTAACGGCGTCGGTTGAGTTTCGCAAGGAGACGAAGCAATTCTAAATAAAGCCAAATCAGTGTGACCATTAAACCAAAGGCACCATACCATTCCATGTATTTAGGCGCTCCTTGCTGGGCACCCTTTTCAATAAAATCAAAATCCAACACGAGATTCAGCGCCGCAATCACTACCACGAAAAGGCTGAAGCCGATACCCAGCCATCCGCTTTCATGAACGAATCCGATGTTTGCTCCAAAAAACATCATCACGAAATTCACCAAATAAAGGACACCGATTCCCAGCGTCGCCGCAACCACTCCCAGTCGGAAATTCTGCGTCACCTGAATCATTCCCGACTTATAGGCCATCAATAGTCCAAAAAGCGTTCCGAAGGTAAGGGACACCGCGTTAATCACAATCCCCGGAAACTGCCTTTCATAAAGAAAGGAAATACCTCCCAGTAGCAACCCCTCAAGAGCGCAATAAATCGGCGTTGTCACGGGAGCCCATTCCTTTTTAAAAACCGTAACTAGGGCTACGATAAATCCGCCAAACCCTCCCAGCATAATCAATCCGACGGAATTTTCAATCACTCGCCCCCAGGTCAGAGAGGCCGCGCCCACGACAATCAGCAGGGAAAGCAGGGTTTTATTCACTGTTCCCTGAATCGTCATGGTATTTCCCGCAGCGGTTCGGTCTATGGAAAAGGTTTTGGGGCTTAGAACCGGATTTCCCGAACGCATCATGGTATCCTCCTTGAAGTGCTTCTCAACATAAATGATTTCTGCCCAAACTAAAAATTGGAATGGATGTGATCATACCATCAATCCCAATCCTTTTATAGCGTGAACTTCTTTTTCTTCTAGCAGATTGGAAGTTCGAAACTCTGTGTTTCAAATAGGGAGACGTAAAGGAGGGGTGCCCGTAAAGGAGTGTTCGTTTAATAGGTGGCCTCCATTAGCCGTTATATAGAAAGATAACGGAGCCTTTTATGCGCGTGACCATTCGCAGCAAAATCACCTTCTTTACACTGCTTCTTGTTTTTATCTCCATCGGAGTTCTGGGAACCCATCTGTCTCGAATCGCTGAAAAGTCTTTGAAAGAGCGTATAGGACAGGGCATGAAAATCCAGGCCTCGTCCATGATGGGACAAATTGACCGCATGATGTTTGAGCGTTATCAGAATATGGACGGCTGGGCCAAAGAACCCATCATGATGGACCTCCTGAAGGACGACAAAGAGGGACGTATCCGGGATTTTCTTTTGAATATGAAAAAGGAGTACGGGCTTTATCGTGATTTGATGGCCGTCGATTTGACAGGAACTCTCGTTGCATCCTCCAATCCCAAGCATGTCCGGAAAAATATCCGGGAGGAGCCCTGGTTTAAAGGCGCCCTAAAATCCACAGAAATCACAGTATTCAGCCTTATTTCCACGGAATTCCCGGGTGGACCTACTACGCTCTTTGCAGCACCCCTACACACGCAAGACTTAATAAATCAAATTAAGGCTGAGTCTGTTCCAAGCTCCGAAACACAGCGCATCCTTGAAGTGCTTGAATCCTGGAAAACACCCGTCCTCGGCATTCTGGTAGCCGTTTTAGAGTGGAATGAAATGACAGATCTTTTAAATTTCATGCCCGTGCTGGAAGGCAAAGACCAAACCCCGCAGGCTTATGCCTTATTAGTGAATAAAGACGGGATTGCCCTCACGCAGCCTTATTTTGACGAAAAGGCAGTCATGTTCACCCGTAACCTTAGGACCGAGGGAATTAAGGCCGCGGCCTTCGCCTCCGAAGGGAAAAATGGTTATACGATTGAGCCCGGGCATTATGGGACCCTCGATTTTATCAGTTATGCGTCGTCGTCAGGTTACCGTGATTTTAATGGATTCGGATGGTCCCTCCTTGTCTTTCAAAGTGCGGAGAGGGCCTTGAGCCCCATTCGCCATCTTCAAATGCAGGTGTTTCTCCTAGGCATTCTCGTAGCTTTGCTCGCGTCGGTCATTTCACTTTTTTTGACGCAAAGCATCACAAGGCCCGTCGAAAAACTTGCGGATTTTACGCGTACTGTGGCTAAAGGCGATTTTTCCGGATCGATTGACGTGACTTCAAGCGATGAGATCGGCATGCTTGCAGGATCCTTCAATGACATGATTAAGAACCTCAGTAAGGCCCAGATTGAAATCGTGCAATCCCGGGACTTCACGGATAATATTATTAAAAGCATTCTTGATCCCTTGATTGTGATCGATTCTAGCGGCCGCATCCAAACCACCAATCCCGCGGCCACAAAATTGCTCGGCTTTGAAACCAAAGAACTCGAAAACTATCCCGTCGAAGCCCTTTTTAGCGAAGAAAGCCGCAGGGAACATGAGAACATGGAAAAAATCCGCCAAGGGAAGGCCTTTAACGTCGATATGGAATATAAAACTAAAGACGGAGCCCTCATTCCCGTATTGCTTTCGGTGACGGCTTTAAGGGACTCCCACGGCCGTGAGCACGGAAAGGTACTTATCAGCCGTGACATGAGGGAATATAAAGCTCTGGAAAGGCAATTTCGAGAGGCTCAAAAAATGGATGCTATCGGCAAACTCGCTGGCGGCGTGGCCCATGACTTCAATAATATGCTAACCGTAATCAATGGTTACAGCGAAAAAATCCTGATGTTTAAAGAAAATGAAAATTTAGCGGTACGTTCCGACATCAATCAAATCCTAAAAGCAGGACGCAAGGCCTCGGCCCTCACACGGCAATTGCTTTCGTTTTCAAGACGCCAGGTCACAAAACCCGTCTCCGTCAATCTCAATGAAGTCATTAACGGGATGATAAAAATGCTCAAACTCATTGGGGGCGGAAATATTGAGATCGTGGTGATTCCCACCGAAGACATCTGGACCGTTAAAATTGATCCCGGCCAATTTGAGCAGGTACTTGCCAATCTCACCGTCAATGCACGTGATGCCATGCCCGATGGAGGAAGAATTTCATTCAGCACAAAAAACGAGCAAGTCACGGAGGCCCCATTGGCGAGCCATGAAGAACTTGAAGCCGGCTCCTATGTCTGTCTATCGATCTCAGATACGGGGACAGGAATGACGGAAGAAATCAAAAAGAAAATTTTTGAACCTTTTTTTACAACCAAACCCGTCGGCAAGGGAACGGGGCTTGGGCTTGCCACTTGCTGGAATTTTATGAAAGAGGCTCGCGGTTTTATTGAAGTGGACACCGAACTCGGAAAAGGCACAACCTTTCATCTCTATCTGCCCAAGTCCACGGGAAAGGCCATGATGTTGAGCCTGGAAGATTTTATGGAGCCCCTGCCGCGGGGTGTAGAAACTCTTCTTTTAGTTGAAGATGAGGACCTTGTGAGGGAATTCGCACATGGAATTTTAACGGATCTGGGCTACAAAATTTTGGTTGCGTTGAATGGCTCGGAGGCCCTGAGACTCGCGGAAGAACACACGGAGGGAAAAATCGATTTGTTATTAACAGACGTTGTCATGCCAAAAATGAACGGTCGGGAATTGGCCGAACGTCTTCTTGCTCTGAAACCGGGCATCAAAGTCCTTTTTATGTCCGGTTATGTGGATGATGACTTCATTGAAAAAAACGCCGCAGGCATAAAAATGCCTCTCCTTGAAAAACCTCTAACTCCTTCGGCTCTCGCCAAAAAAGTCAGGGAAGTTTTAGACGAAGGAAAGAAGGCATGAAAAAAAACATTTTTTTTTCTTCTGTATTGCTTTTACTATCCCTGCTCTTAAGCCCCATTCAAATGTATGGCGATGACATTACTTTAAAACGCGCCTTAGATGGAGAAACACTGGAGCTAACAGACGGCCGGGTCATCCGTCTCATTGGCGTTGCCACCAACAATGTTCAGCTGATATTGAGTGAGCGCTTCAAGGCAAGCTACCGTCAAATGCAGTCGATGTCGCTTTCGAGTCTTTCCGCACAGGCAATGAATTTCATGGATACCAATGTGGGACAGAGGCCTCTTATTCTTTCTTTTGATTCCTCGAATGCCGGTACTTCTCACTTTGACGAAAACGGGAGGCTACTTGCCTATGTATGGTATAGCCTTCATCTGAAAGCGGATCCAGCATCGAGCCAAGGGGAAAAGGGCCTTGGTTATCAAACTCAAGATCGTCTCTTGAACAGCGAACTGATCAAGATGGGATTGGGGTTTGTTGACACGCGCCGGCCGTTTATTCAAAAGGAAGTCTTTCTTCGCTTTGAAAAGGAGGCTGCGGAAAAACGGGAAGGAGTTTGGCGCAGCGCCCAAGAGCTTTATCAGGATATTCTGACCCTCGCCCGCGGTGCTCGGGCCGGATCCGTCGCGGGGTTTGTCACCAAGGATACAAGAGACCTCAGTTTTAGAAATTCCTGGCAGAAATTCGCAGACCTCATTCGGGCCAATCCACGGGACTATCGCCCTTACTATGAACGCTCCTGGCTCGGCGCCAACCCCCTGCTTGACCGCGTATCCTCCGAAAATCTTCAGGATATTGATCAAGCCATTCTGCTTTCCCCTTTTGATCCGAAATGTCAAATGCAGCGGCACTTTCTTTTAAGGCTCCTGGGACGCCACACGGAGGCCACGGACGCCTATCAGGAAGGACTTCGCCTTGCAACAAAACTCGGAATGAAAATATCCATAAGTGATCTTGTGAGCCAGGAAATCAATCATCCTTTTTTTTTAGAAAAAAACACGAGCCAAGATATGGAAAGTTTTATCAAAGATGCCTTGCGCGCAAGCGCCAATGAAGATCATTTTCTCCTTTTTATGTCCCGCTATAAAGCTTACGGAGAAACTCCCCCCGAAGACATTCAGGCCGTTTATAAGGAAATCTCGGCAAGGGGCCGATTTCAGGAATTTCTCAATAAGTATCAAGCCGATATTTCTACTTTAAAAACAAGTGAGCTTATCTACAAAACGCACTGGGCCCAAAAAGGCTCGGAATCTCCTGAAGAGGTCATTCACGGGATGGAAACCTTTGGCTTCATGAACATCTCTCCTGGAAAAATCCCCCAAACCCAAAAGTCCTGAACTCAATACCCTCTGGAGCGGTCTTTGCATTTTCAATCATCGTCGGGTAACCTTTAATCAGATTGTAAGTTTTGAGAGTTACCGAAAAATCTAGGCCAAAAAATCAGGGGGGCGGGCATCCGCAAATCACCATGAAAATAAATTTACTCTATAAATTTTCAATTCTAATCATTGGATTATGTATTCTCAGCCTAAGTTCCCCTCAGGGGATCGCGGGTCCGTTCCGTGAAATGACCGAGGAAGAGGTGCAAAACAAATATTATGAGACAGAAACTTTTGGGAAAAATACCCTGGCCCCACCGCTTCGCCTTGCAGAAAAACCCGCTTTTGTGGATCCCCTCAACGGAATTTCTCTCCTAAAAAAACCCTTGCTCGAGGGTTTTCAAGGAGCCATGACCTATCAAGCATTGGAGGGTTCGGGTTATCGGTTAAGATTTGACGAACTTTCAGGACACGCATCCTTTTTTCTTGTCTTCGAGAAGTCATTAGACCTTAGAAACCGATGGTTTCACCTTCGCTACGCGGGCACGGGCGTAAATCAGCTTGCCATAGTTTTTGATCATGACGAAGGCCGGCGCGATAGGCCCTTTTTTGTGTATCTAGAATCATCCGTCGAGCCGGAAAACGTTTACTTTAAACTTCCGTCTAAGTTTCCGTATTCCGAAATTCATTCCCTGCGGCTTATCGCGAATCCTGATTTTACGGAAAATCACCTTGCCGATTTTATGATTTTAGGGTTGGATTTGCTCCCTGAAGATTCCGATCCGCTGGCTTCCCTGCCTGAGACGGATTTGGGCCGTTTCGATTGGTATTCGGAGCCCCTTCAAGCAGACAATGAAGTCTCCGTAAACATGCAAGCAAAGGTTTAATCGGAAGTTACAATCACTTTAAATTCGTCAGTCCGAGGCTCCTTTTTAAAGAGCTTTTCCTTCCCAAAGGGCCGCAACATCATCAAACATACAGGCAGCACAATCAACGTACAAATAAGCGCAAAAAATATTGCAAGACTTGTCATCAATCCGAAGTGAACCGTGGGATGAAAGCTCGAAAAGACGCTGGAACCAAAACCCGCACAAAGAATAATCGTCGAAATGATCATGGACTGCCCCATATTCCGGTAAGTATGATGCAACGACTGCAAATAATGGAAGCGACGTTTGAACTCATGACGAAAACGATAGAGGAACTGAATGGAGGCGTCCACGACAAGCCCCAGGACAATGCTGGCAATCATCGCCGTCGCTGAAGAGAGCTCAATACCCATAAATCCCGTAACCGCGTAAACCGCAAGAATCGGAATAAGATTGGGAACTGCTGCTAAAAGACCCATCAGGAGCGAACGGAAAATCAGTGTGATTAAAATCAAGATGGCTGCGAATGCAAAACCGAAACTCTTGGCTTGCTCCTGGACAAGCTCTTCAGCAATCTTTCCGAGCAAAACCACATTTCCCGTCACATGATAATCAAAATCGTGACCTAATTGCTGGTCGAGGTACTGAAGGATATCCCGTTCCACGGCGGCACCTTCCGTCGTCCCAACCGCCTTCATGCGAGCCTCGATACGCATCTCTCTCAAATCGGTGGAGATATACTTCCATACCTCCGGATCCTCGGATTCACTGATACCCTTAAAATACCTCTCCAACATTTCCGGATCGCTCGTTATTTTCATTTCTGTCATTTCGCCTTCCTTGGCCGCATTAATTTTCTTTAAAAGCGTCGTCAAAGAGTTCGCCTTTGGAATTTCAGGCTTCGACTCAAGGTATTGAACAAAGCGGTCCACTTTCTCAAGGGTTTCATAATCCACAAAAGTGCCGCCGTTCTTTCTTCTCATAACAAATCCAAGCGAGTAAACACCGGTCAGATTTTCATCAATGAACCGCGTGGCTACTGCCAAGGGAACATCGGGTTTCATTTGTTTGACAATATTCGTATCGACACGGATTTTCGAGATTCCGATCACCGAAAAAATGAACGTTAGTGCAGCGCCCGCCAAAATGACCCATTTCCAATGGGCCTCGAGGTTTTCCAAAAAATTGATGACAATGCGGTTAAAAAATTTCCGCTCATCAAAAAATTCGCGCAAACGGCGGTACGGAAGAATGGGAAGAAGAATGGTCGTCATCACAAGTTCAATCACGTAAGAATAAAAAGTGCCCACGGCTGCGAATATTCCAAAACTCCGAATCGCGGGAATGGAATTGAGGGCTAAAGAAAAAAATCCGAGAAACGTCGTCATATGGGTCAAAAAGGAAGGTACCCCGAGCTGCTCAATGGTCAGGATCACGGAATAGCGCATGCTCGGATGATGAGGGCGAATCTCAAAGAAAAGATTCATGAGATAGACCGTGTTGACAACCGCAATAATCATGATGACGGGTGCAAGCAGCGAAGTCATCAAATTAAGTTCCTTGCCCAACAAGGAAATCGTACCGAGTGTCCACGTGAGCGTCATAAAGACAATGGTCATGGAAAGGATCATGCAGGCAAAACTTCGGTAAATGATGAGCGTTGTAACAATCAATAAAAGTGCGATTAAAGGGACAAAGAGAAACTGGTCGCGGCGGATCAGGCTGATAAATTCATACTGCTCGACCGGAGAGCCGGCCATGTAAAACTCAACTCCTTCCCTTGCTTCCTTTTTAAGGAGCTGCTGGAGCTCTTTAATGAATAAGCCTGCCCCTTTTGCCTTATCCGGACCTGTGGTTTTTAAATAAACGACAAGGTTTGCAATTTTCCCGTCCGCAGAAACAAGATTGTGGACGAAGAGAGGGTTGGAGAGAATGTTTTTCCGGAGTTCGGTGAGGGATTCTTCCCCCTCAAAAAAGGCTTCAAGGGCCGGGACGATTTTGACTCCCATGAATTTGTGTTTGATATCCATGACGGATGCCAGGCTCATGACCTTTTCAACCTGCGGAAATTTTTTTAAACTGGAGGTGAGCTCCTCAAGCTTGGCCAAATGGCGTACGGTAAAAAGGTCGGGGGTCGCCATGGCCACAGCGATCATTTCATCGCTTCCATAGCGGAGGTTGTATTCTTGATAATAGCGATACTCTTCGGAGCCTTTGATAAAGAGGGGCTCCATGGAAGGATCGATTTGAAGTTTAAAGGCCGCATTCATCATAAGCAAACTGATGAGAACGAAACAAAGGAGAATGGGCCACTTCAAAAGGAGGATGAATTCGGCTATTTTGCGAAAGAGAAGCATGATTTAATTTTCGGCTTATTCTATGATAAAATCACTTCGAAAATGCAATTTATTTCCGTTTCACTTTGGTGTCTTTTTGCCGCAAGCTCCCTAGTCTGGCTGTATCGTTCGGGGCGGGCTCTTTTCACGCTTAGAAAGCTACCGGTTATCTCAAAAAACCCTCAGCCTGAATCACACGCCCCTTGTCCGGAACGGGTTTCCATTCTCGTCCCAGCGAAAAATGAAGAAAAAAATATTGCAGCCTGTCTAGAGTCTCTCGTCCTTCAAGATTATGAGCCCAAAGAGATTTTCGCCATCGATAATGAATCCAGTGACCGAACCCCTGCCTTGTTAGCCTCTATGACTCCGCAAATCCAGCCTCGGGCAACTTCAGCCACACCGGGAGGATGGACCGGAAAGAATTATGCCCTGCATCACGGGTCTCTGGACGCAACGGGAGATTGGCTCCTCTTCACGGATGCCGACACACGCCATAAACCCGCGGGACTTAGGCTTGCGCTGGCTCACGCTCAAAGGCATGGGGTTTCCTTTTTGACTCTCTTACCGGAAGCCCTTATGGAGGGATTCTGCGAGCATCTTATTCAACCGGCTGCCATGTGTTATATCGGCCTTTGGTTTCCCATTGAGCGAATCAATGATCCCACCGACCCGCTTGCCTTCGCGAACGGTCAATATCTTCTCATACGCCGTAAATTGTATGAATCATTGGGCAGGCATGAATCCGTCCGGGAAGCTTTTCTGGAGGATTTTGCATTGATGAAGAAAGCAAAGCAAAGCGGTGCGAAAGTCCAGTGTGCTCTGGGAACCGAGGTTTACGGAACACGCATGTACGATAATTTCGAGTCTCTTTGGAAGGGCTGGAGGCGTATTTATCTTCACGCCTTTGAACAAAATCCGGTGAGATTACTCATAAAGACTCTTAATCTTTTGTTTTTTTCCGCTCTCCCCTTTTTCATTTTTATGGGAGTCACAGCGGCCCTCATGTTTTCGAACGAAAAAAGTGTATGGCAGGGCCCTTGGGGAGCATGGTTTCTCCTGAATGTTTTAATTACCACCGTTTGTATGCTCGGCTATGGTATTGTCAGGGCCCCGATTCGCTATAGCCTAGTCCATTCTCTTGCAGCGTTAATTTTAA
The DNA here is from genome assembly GCA_016196545.1 of Candidatus Omnitrophota bacterium. Classification (GTDB taxonomy): domain Bacteria; phylum Omnitrophota; class Omnitrophia; order Omnitrophales; family Aquincolibacteriaceae; genus JACPXM01. Next base: position 21,907 of record JACPXM010000004.1, on the reverse strand, counting down.
GCGGAATTCTTTGGAATAGTTTTTGGATCGCATTCACGCGTGGCAAAACAAGCTGGCGGTAAGGGGCTTTTATTTTACGACTAAATAGCCCGTCTCAACGGCATATTGAAACAACCGTTTAAGAAAAACCTGATCGGTTTTGGGTGGGGTAATCCGTGTGCCTTCGAGTGCGTTTCGGGTATTGGTCGTATCAAAACTGAGTTCGCCGTTTAAATAGCCCAGATAAGGCTGAAGCATTTCAAAAACCAACTGCTCATCGGCCGAGAGGCCCTCCTTGCGAAAATGATCCGGATCCACCAACCGAACCGGAGGCACGAAAGAATAATCGCTTTCGCGAAGCCGGAATAAATCCGCAACGGAAGGCGGTGTCTCCGTCACCAGATGAAACGTCTTGCCGATCGATTGAGGTATTCTGACAATGGCAAGAGAGGCCTCAATCACATAGTCAATCGGAACAATGTTGAAAGAATGTTCGAGCCGGGAAGGCAATGTGGAGAGAACCCCGTGGACAAAAAGACGCATAAAAGGATAAATCACATTAAATTCCGAAACTTCTCCGGTTTGTGAATTCCCAACGACAATACTGGGGCGAAAAATCGTGCAAGGAAGTCCTGCGCTTATGGCCTGGCGCACCAACAATTCCGCTTGATATTTGCTGGACTCGTAAAAATTCGCATGGGCCGGCTGTTCGGGAAGTGAGTCTTCGAGCGCCTTATAAGTTTGCAGGCTTCCGGCCACAAAGGCCGTGCTGTAATAAACAAACCGGTTCAACCGTCCGTGATTGCGAAAATCCCAGGCCATTTGAAGCGCTCTGCGGGAGCCTTCCGTGTTTATCTCCCGGCAATCTTCTTCAGAACCATTTAAAGCCGTCAGCGCGGCGACATGATAAAACTCATCGGTGCGGCGGCGCAAAAAATCCAGTTCTTCTTGATCGAGCCCAAAATCAGGCATCGTAATATCACCGTCAAAGACTTCAACGCGTGTTCCAAGCAAATAATCCAGTTCAAAAGCCGCTAGGATTTTTCGCGCCCTATCCCAGCAGGAATGCCGACCTTTGCGCCGTATCAAGAGCCCCAGTTTGACTTCCGGAGAGGCAAGCAGACGGCGGAGGAGCTCTTTGCCAAGGCAACCAGTGGAACCCGTGAGAAAAATAAAACGGGAAGAAGGAGCGGGATTATTCATCATAGCGGGATAGGGCCAGGCATATATTTTGCCCTCCAAATCCAAAGGAATTGGAAAGCGCAACCTTGACCTCCTTTTCGCGGGCAAGATTCGGCACATAATCGAGATCGCAATCGGGGTCCGGCTCCTCGTAATTAATAGTCGGAGGAATCACTTTATCTTTCATCGCAAGCAAGCAAGTAATCACTTCCATGACACCGGCGGCAGCAATCATATGACCTATCATCGACTTGATCGAGCTCACCGGTATTTCATAGGCTTTAGCCCCTAAAACTTTTTTAATGACCAAGGTCTCAATGGCGTCATTCACCGAGGTCGCGGTCCCATGGGCATTAATATAATTAATGTCATCTGCTGTAAGATGCGCCTTTTTTAGCGCCATTTCAATGGCCCGAGCCCCACCCACTCCAATCGGATCCATATCCGTCAGTCGGTAGGCATCCGTCGTTGAACCATAACCAATAATTTCTCCGTAAATGCGGGCGTGGCGTTTTAGGGCATGCTGTAATTCTTCGAGAAGAACCACTCCGGCCCCTTCTGCAAGCACAAAACCATCTCGCCTCTTATCGAAGGGACGCGAAGCCTTAGCGGGGTCCTCGTTATAGGAAGAGAGTACAGTAAGGGAGCTGAATCCGGCGATCCCAAGCGGATAAACCATGGAATGCGCGCCTCCACTCATCACAATGTCTGCATCCCCACGTCGAATCCATTCACTCGCTTCACCAATGGCTTGGGACGAAGCAGCGCACGCCGTAAGGCAGTTGGAAACGGGGCCGCGAATGTCAAAACGCCGCGCCAGATGCGCTACTGTCATAAACGGCTGCATTTCAAGCTCCTTGCGACCATGCATTTTTTCCGTGGAATGCCCGACAAAAAGGCCTTTATCCACCAAATCTGGGTTCACGGAGGAAGCATTTGAAAAAGAGGATTTCACCATTTCCACAAATGGAATAAATTCGCTCCCGCTATCCCCAGCACCGAAATAGATTCCAAATCGATCGGGATTGATATTAAAGGAACGCAGGTGGGAATCGCGGAAGGCCTCCTCTGCGGCCTTCAAAGCGAAAAAAGTCCCGCGGCCGGCAAATTGCAGCGCGGAATCACGCTCGAGCCAGGCGTTGAAGTCGAAGCCCTTAACCTCCCCCGCAATCCGGGTGGGAAATTCAGAAGCGTCAAAAAGCGTGATAGGCCCAATCCCCGAATGGCCTTCGATCATACGAGGCCAAATCTCGCGCACCGAAAGCCCCAAGGGAGTGACAGCACCCATGCCTGTGATCACCACACGCCGTGCCGTTAATGGAGAATAAGATTTTTCAATCACGGGAATCCGTCTGCGCCACGACAAGGGCAGCATTTTGTCCGCCAAAGCCGAAAGAATTAAATAAAAAAGACTTCGCTTCAGAGCTTTCCGCCTTTTTTGCGAAGGGAAGATCACATTCCGGATCGGGCACATCCAGATTTGCAAGCGGCGGTACCCTGCCCTCCCGCAAGGCCATAATGCCGGCCGCGAGTTCGACCCCCCCCGCCCCATACACCACATGGCCCGTGATAGGTTTTACCCCCGTTACCTTAATCTCACTCAGCGCGGATTGAAATACCGATTGAATGGCATGCGATTCCTGGATGTCTTCCAAAGGAATGCCGCTTCCATTCGCCAGCAAAAATCCAATTTCATTTGGAGCCATGGCCGCATCCTGAAGCGCACCCATCATGGCCTGCCTTTTGCCCGTAAAATCCTCAGGATGCTTCGGATCATAATTAAAATCCGAAGAGGAACCGTAACCGACGATCTCCGCGTAAATGCGGGCACTCCGGCGCCGGGCATGCTCCCAACCCTCCAAGACGAGCAGTCCCGCACCTTCCCCCAAAATGATTCCATCATGGCACCTGTCAAAAGGACAATAGGCCTTTTGCGGAATATGATTATGAAAGGACAAAAGCCCAAGCGAATTAAATCTCGCCAGTCCCATGGCGTTGATTTTTGAATCTGTGCCGCCGCAAAGCATTAAATCCGCGTCACCGCGCTCAATAATGCGGCAGGCTTCACCGATAGCCTGGGTCCCGGCTGCCGAAGAGGTCGTAATGGTATTACTGGGCCCGCGCAGTCCATGCGCGATAGAAATATGGCAGGCTGGCATATTGGGAAGATATTTTAAAAGCCAAAGAGGATAGAGCGAGCGGATACCGCTTTGCCCGAATTTTTGAAAACAAAACTCCCCCTCGTCCGTCAAACCATTTTTTATACCCAAACCGACTTCATCCAGCTCGCTATTGATGATTCCGGTCCCAATGGAAATTCCAAACCGGTCGCGGTTCACCTGAGATAAATCAAGGCCGGAATCCTGAACCGCAAGCTGACTCGCAGCAACGGCCAACTGTATTTCACGGGACATTAATTTTAGGGATTTTCGGGATTTTACAAACGCAATCGGGTTAAAATCTCGGATCTGGCCGCCAATGCGAACCGGGGAATTTTGATAAGAAGGATCTGAAAAATAACCAAGGTAGGACAACCCGCGGCTCACGGCTTCCCAATAGGGCTCGACGCCCAGCCCGCACGAGGTGATCAAACCCATACCCGTTATCGCGATTCGTTGTTTCATGAATGCAATTTCTCTTTGACTTTAAAATGGTCCATAAACCCCGCGTGAAATGTGAGGGGCTCGGGGTGACCGGATAAAAGGCGCCCCACATTCATGAGAAGGATTCTTCCCTGTCCGAGACAGTCGTTCTGGCAATAAATGGAAGTGTTTAGCCAGCCACCTTCTGGACGTATTTCTGAGGACTCGGCATAAATTGATAATTCATCACCGTAAGGAAAGGGCGGCTTGAATTCCATCGATTCAATTTTAGCGAAAATTAAATCCTCGCGGAAATTCGACTCGGCCCCGAACAAAAGTCCTGCAGTTTGCGCCATCATTTCAATCATGAGAACTTCAGGGCTGAAAGCAGAGTTTGAAAGGTGGCTTCGCGCCCGCGCTTTTTTACCCTTTATGATTTCAACCACTTCATCCAATAAAAGCCATCGCATCGTAGGATCAGGATCTCCATAAACAGACTTGAGCACCCACAAGTCCAGAAGCGTAAAAAAAAGCGCCTTCTGCAACAGATCGCCTGCAAATCGGCCAGAGGTTAGATTTTACTCGAAATCGATCTCCCGGCAAGAACCTAACTTCGATGGATCGAAATCCTCCAAGACCCAGCCATTTCTCATTTAAGGATTTAAAATAGGCCTCTTTCGCAGAAAACATTCTAGAAAACAGGGAAGGAGTAAGCTTGCGGGCACAACCCAGTCTTTGCGCTTCTTGGCGCGATAAAAAACGTTGATAAATAAAATCCCGATGACTTGAAAGAAAATCCCGGGCGCGGGAAATCGCAATGAGGTCGATGCCAATGCCGAGAAGCTTCCCTTTATTTCGGGGCACGGGCTTTAAACTTTACTGGCTTTTGCAAGACGGTCCTGGACATATGCAATAATCATCTGAACCGTAAAAAATTCCGAAAGTTTATGAATTTGAGGGTCTTTGGAAAACGTATCAACGTCCAGATAAGGCACCCTGACGCGGAGCTCGTCAAGACCCAGGGCTGTCACCTTTCCTTCTTTCACAAACCGGTCATCATTCAAAAGGTTTGCCGGAAACAATTCACCGCTGGGAATTTTAATGTCGAATGTTTTTTCAAGACGGAAGATAATATCAATAAAATCGATGGATTCAGCACCGAGGTCACGCGTCAGCGAGGATTCGGGATGAATCTCGTTTCGCTCGACCCCCAATGCCGCTGCTAAAATATACTGAATCTTTTGAAAAATTTCATCCTGCATAGCGCATTTTCCTCCTTAGGAAACAAGTGCGGATTCTGGAATCGTCGCCACCGTAAGTTCGAAGGCAGCCGCCATCGCGGGACGGCCCTGATGTAAAACACGCCCGTTCCAAACGGATTTTCCTTCCTCTTCTGAAATCAACTCCAATTCGCTTTGCCAGGCATCCCCCGGCTTTAAATAATGAGAAAATTTTGCAGATTTAATTTTTTTCAGGGATAACTGGCGGCGGTGGCCGGGCTCGGTAATCTCAAAATAAAGTTCGGCACTTTGACGGAGCATTTCAATCGCAAGGACACCCGGAAGCACGGGAAATCCGGGAAAATGATCCTGAAAGAATTCTTCATCGGGAGGAATTTGGCCTGCGGCGGAAATGCCCTTCCCCTTTTTGGCCCAGAAAACCTTTTCGATATTCCAACCGTGTCTCATAACCCCTTAGACCTCAAAGATAAAAACTCCGTTCCAAATCCGCAGGCCACTCAGCCAAGTGTAAACTTTGTGTTGGCGGATAAGGCGCCAACCTCGACGTTCAGCGGTTTGAATCCAATTCTCGGACTTTCTAAAATTCGCCGGATGCCCGATGAACTCAAAATTATAAAACCGGTCGCGCCATTCTGTCCAAAAACGCCCCAACCCGTGCCGATAAATATCTTCAATCAATATGACTTGTTTGCGCGTGACACGGGAAGCTTCGTTCAACAGCGCTTCAGGATCCGGCACATGATGGAGCACCGTAACGAATAAGCTGACATCGAAACTCTTATCCGGAAATGGGATTCGCTTACCGTCATAAATGACAAGCGGGCTTTTTTGAATCCCCGGCTTTACGACATCCAGCACCGTAGGCCAATGACCTCGGCGCCTCAGGGGTTCCGAATAAAATCCCCATCCTCCCCCGATATCCAAAACACGGGACCGCGAAGGCAAATCCTTTTCAAAAAGCGAAACGAAATACTCAGCCCTTTGATCCAAACCAAGCTTGGGAAACCGGGCCACAAGGGTGTCCAGCCATCGGCGCTGTGCATTTCGAATCAAAACCTTAATGGAATTCACAACCCCCGGTGAGTCCTTAAGTTGAGGCACGGATTATAACATAGCCTCCACAGAAGGATAAAGAATCTTTTTGTTTGCATTTTCAGTCTAAGCTGAATATTCTCTTGGCCATGACAAAACTCTTATCGGGTAAAATCGCCCTCATTACCGGGGCTTCTCGGGGCATCGGACGCGCCATTGCGCTTGAACTCGCCTCCCGCGGAGCGGATATTATGGTCAATTTTGCCCGTAATGAGGAGGCCGCTTTGTCGGCAAAAAATGAGGTGGAATCTCTGGGCCGAAAAGCATCTCTTTTTCAAGGCAATGTCGGAGATCCCAAAATCATTGATGATTTGGTAATGGCCACGATTTCGATTTTCGGAGGAGTTGATATTTTGGTTCACAATGCGGCCATTGGAGCATTCAAACCTGTTCACAAACTCAAAATCAATCAGTGGGACCTTTCGATGGATGTGAATACGAAGGCCTTTTACTTACTCGCCCAAAAGGCCCTGCCTTCCATGGAGCAACGAGGAGGAGGGAGCATGATGACCATTTCCAGCCTCGGGGCAAGGCGCTTTATCCCGGATTATGGCGCCATCGGAATTTCCAAAGCCGCGCTTGAAACCCTAGTCCGCTATCTCGCGGTGGAGCTTGCCTCTAAAAAAATTCGCGTCAATTGCGTTTCGGGTGGCCTTGTGGAAACCGACGCCGTCAAGTCATTCCCTCAATACGAATCCTTTAAAAATGAAGTTGTAAAGCGAACGCCGGCAGGACGCATTGGCAAACCGGAAGATATCGCCAAAGTGGTCGGCTTTCTCGCCTCCCCCGAAAGCGAATGGATTGTCGGCCAAACCATAGTGGCCGATGGCGGCCTCTCTCTTATTTAATTCGAATTCCTTCAGCGTTCCTTCTTTTGAAACATCAAAACCAAATCTTCTTCCTTAAGCAGCGGGACTTTGGCGGTTTCGATATTTTCCAGGACATGAGCCTTAGTTTTCATGCCCACAAGGGCTGTGGTAAGGCCAGGGCCCGAGCGAGCAAACTGAAGGCTGCGCTGGGAGGGTTTCAGAAGGCCGGGGAAATAAGAATTTAGAAATTCAGGGAAATGATGGATCAAGCGGGCTTGAAGCAGCGAAGCGCTTCCCACGACCACCATCTTCGATTTTTCGGCCAACTGAAAAAGCGGAAGGTGATGGCCTCCATAATGCTGGTTAGGCAAAATCCAAGCTTCTGGCATGGCTAAATTGTAGGGCAATTGAAGGGCTTGAAAGTGATGATGGGCCCCGACATCCTCCCGCGCCGCAATCAAAATATCTTCAAGATCTAGAAAATCCTTGGCGTCGTGGCCCACCCGATAACCCGTCCAAGTCGCGGTTCCATACATGCGAATCACGCCTTGCTTCACTTTCATTTCAAGGAGTTCAAAGACCTCACGAAGCCGGCGGTGAAAATCTGTGCGGTCAATTTCAGAAAGCTGGGTTTCGGGATTATGCAAATAATAGATATCAATGGTTTCAAGATTTAAGTTGCGCAAACTTTGTTCGATTTGATTTTCGATATAAGCAGGGGTCATGGCATGACAACCTGCCACAATATCGTGTGGTTTTAATAGGCCTGGATTTAAAAAAGCCTCTTGAAGATAAGCCGCCGGATCTTCGGGATATTCTCCGTCATAGGGAATAAAACCGCCCTTGGTGCAAATAATGACTTCTTCCCGCTTTACTTTTCCGTCCTGAACTAATTCCGTCAGCGCCCGTCCAAAGGCGCGTTCACTTCGCTGGGCACGGTAATTAATTGCGGTATCGACCACATTGATACCGCAAAGCAGGGCCTCTTTCAAAGAGGCTTCATAACCCCGATCGGTTTCTTTGTCCAACTCGCCCAAATAACTGCCACAACCAATGGATGAAAACCAAAGTCCTTGCCTCTGGCGAAAATGGCCCTCGGCAAGATGGGTAAATCGAGATTTATAAGCGGCGGTTCCTTCAGGAGTCGCAAAGCCTTTAATCATTGTCCCTTCCTTTTTTAAGAGTGGTCATCCGTTTTTGCTCCGGGAACATAATTTTGAGTATCGAAAGTTGCGGACTTTGTCACGGGCGCTTCGTCTTCAGCTCTGTATTTGGTGTAACCCGCAGTGCCGACAAGACGGATACAACTGGAAAAAAAAGATATCAGACTCAAGACGCAAGACACTGGAATTATGAAATAGAGAAACCGATGCGGCTTCATTAAATTCTAGCCATTCGTAAAATTTATTTTCTTTTGCTTTTCTTTAAGTCTCGAGTCTGGGGTCCCATTGCAAAAAACATTATAACAAATCCTATCAACGCAACGTATGGGAAAATCCATCCCCCTTGTTGATACAAAGTTTTTCGGGGATTATCCTCAAAGGGGATATTCATCGTCTTGTGGCCTGAGATAAAAATACTTTCCCCTTTCTGATTTTCAATCCGCACCAAAACTTCACCTTTCGGAGAAATAAATGCGGAGACTCCCGTATTGGCTGCACGCACGATGGGAACTCCATTTTCCACGGCCCGGAAAATTGAAGCTTGAAGATGTTGATAAGGCGCTGCGGTTTTCCCAAACCAGGCGTCGTTGGTGAGAACGCCCAAGAGATGGGCCCCGGCTTGCGTAAACGAGCGGGAAAGCGAGGGAAAAATATCTTCAAAGCAAATCAGTGTGGAAAATTTGAAATCGTCGTTTAGAACCGAAAAAATCGTGGCTTCATCCCCTTCGTAAAAATCGCTCACGCCGAGGCTTTCGGCAATAGGACTCAACCATCCAAAGAGAGGTTTTAAAGGAATGTATTCCCCAAACGGGACCAGATAGCGTTTATCGTATCTGTTTTTCATCTCACCGTCCGCCCCGATTAAATATGCACTGTTATAAGCCCTTAAATTATCTTCCAAATGAGGGCTCCCCAAAACCAAGGGGATTGACGTGCCTCTTATCATTTCCAGGATTTTTTCGCGGCGCAAGTCCCGATTAAAATATCCCGGGAAGGCGGCTTCCGGCCAAAAAATAATTTCTGGTCCTTCTAAAACCGCTAGCCGAGTCAGTTGCGAATAAAGTTCAACAATGGGATCTTGTGCTGCAGGTTCCCATTTAATCACTTGAGGAATATTGCCTTGAATCACGGAAATGCGGACTTCGCGACGGGGATTCGAGTTTTGATGAAGATAAAAAAATCCGTGTCCCGCCAAAAGTCCCAAAACTAAAATTAAAAACCCAAAAGGGACATAGTTTTTTTGGAGGACAAAGGAACCTTGTACCTTTTGATTTGCCAATTTCCGGCCCCCTTCAAACCCGCAAGCATTCACAAATACAATGACAAACCCGAGACCGTAAGCGCCAATCGTATTCGCCGCCTGAATTACCCAAAGATAATCGGCTTGCGAATAGGCCAGCAAATTCCAGCCAAATCCAAAAATGGGAATTTCAGAACGGACGAGCTCTGCCAAAGTCCAGGCCGAGGAAATCCAGAGGAGCTTCAAAATGGAATAGGAAATGGCCCTCCCCTGATAAACCAGCACGGCAAATAAGACTAGAGAACACGTCTCCAGCAAAATCAAAAAGATCCAGCCGAACACCGTGACCTGGGTCAGCCAATGAAGAGAAACCGCAAAAAAAACAAATCCCGTGATAAAACCCAGCTTCATGGATTCAAAAACTGATTTTGCGTAATGAAGGGCCCCAAGAAGCGGAATAAGGGCAATCCAAGCCAAAAATCCCCAGGAAACATCGGGAAAACTCAAGGTGAGCAGAACGCCAGAAATAAGCGCTAAAACTGGGGGGCGAACACTAAAGTCGTGGACCTTCACGATTCATTCGTGCCGTGACATTTTTTATATTTTTTCCCGCTACCGCAAGGACAGGGATCGTTGCGTCCCACTTTTGAACCGGAATGATGAATCGAGGACGAGGGTGGGGCTTCATCATTTTCAGCGTTAGGATGTAATAATCCCACCGGGGACGGAGAGTCGGTCGTACGAATCCGCGATACCGAATCGGAAAGGCTTTCGGACTGCGGATGCAAAAATTGTGCTTGAGGAACGGGGGTGCTTTTAAGCGGCTCCTGCTCGCGCACCACCTGAACACGAAACATCATTTCCACGGTTTCGTCTTTAATCCCTTGCACCATTGAATCAAACAAATGAAAGGCCTCTCTTTTATACTCCACAAGAGGATCCTTTTGCCCATAGGCGCGAAGCCCAATACCTTCCTTTAAGCTGTCCAGCGAATAAAGGTGATCTTTCCATTTAGCATCAATGATTTGTAGGAGAATATAACGCTCCAGGAAGTGAAGTTTTTCGTCGGTAAACGCGCGGCGGCGCTCTTCGTAATGCTCTTTTATTTTCTTTAAAATATTATCGCGCGCGTCATCGAGATTTGTTCCGCTTTCTTCCACCTCCTTTTTAAAAACCGTCCCGAATTTGAGCCTTAAGGCCTCGGCCAGACCCTCCGGATTTTTATCCTCTTCACGCATATCCGGATGAATATAAGTTCCGAGCAATCCTTCGATCACATCTTCAATCATCTCAAAAACATGTTCCTCAATTTTTTCGCCAAACAGCATACGATCGCGTTCCGCATAAATAATCTCGCGCTGGCGATTCATAACGTCGTCATATTCAAGAAGATGTTTGCGGATTTCGAAATTGCGCGTCTCGACACGTTTTTGGGCCGTTTCAATGGCTCGGCTCACCAAGGGATGCTGAATCTCTTCGCCTTCTTGCATGCCAAGTTTTTGCATGATGCCGGCGATGCGGTCGGAACCAAAGATACGCATCAAATCATCATCCAAGGAAATAAAAAATTTGGAAGACCCCGGATCACCCTGGCGACCGCTGCGGCCGCGCAACTGATTGTCGATGCGCCGCGCCTCATGGCGTTCGGTTCCAATCACCGCAAGCCCCCCCTTTTTAGCGACACCGTCACCCAACACAATGTCGGTGCCTCGACCCGCCATATTTGTCGCAATCGTGACGGCCGCCTCTTGGCCGGCCAGTGCAATAATTTCGGCTTCCTTTTCATGATATTTCGCATTGAGGACTGTATGGGGAAGATTCTGGCGCTTGAGCATAGAGGACAAGCGTTCAGATTTTTCAATGGAAACCGTACCGACCAGCACCGGACGTCCTTGCTTATGCTCTCTGACGATTTCTTGAACCACGGCCTCGAATTTTTCCCTTTCCGTCCGGTAAATGCAATCCGAAGGGTCCCGGCGAACGCAAGTTTTGTTGGTCGGAACAATCACGACTCCCAGTTTGTAAATTTTTTCGAATTCCACAGCCTCCGTAGCTGCGGTTCCCGTCATCCCGCCCAATTTCTTGTACATACGAAAATAATTTTGAAAGGTAATGGTAGCAAGGGTTTGATTTTCACGTTCTATGCGGACACCCTCTTTGGCTTCCAGCGCCTGATGGAGCCCGTCCGAGAATCGCCGGCCCGGCATCAGGCGTCCCGTGAATTCATCGACTATAATCACTTTGCCGTCTTTAACAACATACTCTTCATCGAGTTTGAAAAGCACATGGGCTCGCAGGGCCTGATTGATATGATGGATCAAATCAATTTGAGTATTTTCATAAAGATTATCGACATGAAGCAGCTCTTCGCAGTGCTTGATGCCATCCTCCGTCAACGTGACGGTGTGGGCCTTTTCATCGAGTTTATAATCTTTTTCTTTTTGAAGATGAGGAATAATGCGGTCAATTTTGTAATATTTGTCGGTCGACTCTTCCGCCGGGCCCGAAATAATAAGCGGGGTACGCGCTTCATCAATTAAAATAGAGTCCACTTCGTCGACAATGGCATAATGAAGCGGCCGCTGAACGCGGTGCTCCAGGCTCGGCACCATATTGTCCCGTAAATAGTCAAAACCGAATTCATTGTTGGTGCCGTAGGTGATATCCGAGTGATAAGCCGCGCGACGGGTCTCCTGGGTCATATCGTGTTGAACAACCCCCACCGACATTCCCAAGAATTCATAAATGGGCCCCATCCAATTCCTGTCACGACGCGCTAAATAATCATTCACCGTAACGAGATGAACGCCTTTGCCTTCGAGAGCGTTTAAATAAATGGAGAGCGTGGCCACCAGCGTCTTTCCCTCTCCTGTCGACATTTCCGCGATTTTTCCCATGTGAAGCACAATGCCGCCCAGGATTTGGACGTCAAAATGTCTCATCTTGGTGGTACGTTTGGAGGCCTCGCGAACCACCGCAAAGGCCTCAGGAAGAATTTGATCCAGGGTCTGGCCGTCTTTTAAACGCTTTTTAAATTCCTCTGTTTTTAAGCGAAGTTCACCGTCTGTAAACGCCGCTGTCTTGGCTTCCAGCGCACTGACTTGATGCACGAGAGGCCAAATGCGGTTAAGCATTCTCGTGTTCTGTGTCCCAAAAATCTTTTTAAGTGCGTATTGAATCATTATTTTCCTGCACCCTTTTTCAAATAAGCGATCATGAAGGCATCCAGATCGCCATCCAGCACGGCCTGTGTGTTGGAAGTTTCAATCTGAGTCCGGTGATCTTTAACCATATTGTAAGGATGGAGAACATAGGAACGGATTTGCGATCCCCATGCGATTTCTTTTTTTTCGCCGTATTTTCTTTTAAGCTCTTCTTCCTTTTCCTGGCGCAGGCGCTCATAGAGCCGCGCCTTTAGAATTTTCATCGCAACCGTTTTGTTTTGGAATTGGGAGCGTTCGTTCTGACATTGAGCCACGATGCCCGTTGCAAGATGCGTGATGCGCACCGCGCTGGAAGTCTTATTGACATGCTGGCCTCCGGCGCCGCCGGCACGATAAGTGTCAATGCGGATCTCGGATTCCTTGACCTCGACTTCGGGGATGTCTTCAACTTCGGCAATGACATCCACAGAGGCAAAGGAGGTATGGCGTCTTTTGTTGGAGTCAAAGGGGGAAATGCGCACAAGGCGGTGCACGCCGGCCTCGGTTTTCAGATAACCGTAGGCGTAGGGACCTTCAACGATGAAGGTCGTGTTTTTGATGCCCGCTTCCTCCCCTTGCATTAAATCCACCGTAGAAACTTTAAAGCCGCGCGCCTCGGCCCAACGCATATACATTCTCACGAGCATGGCCGTCCAATCGCAGGACTCCGTGCCACCCGCCCCGGCATTGAGACTGACAATGGCGGCGCGAGGATCGAGCGGATCGGAAAGCAACCGATGAAACTCAAGGGCCTCGATCTCGCGGCCAAGCGCTGCAAGCTCTGCTTCCATTTCCTGAATCTGATCGGATTGCTTCTCATCGAGAAGCCCCAAAAGCTCTCCCAAATCAGACGCCGCCCGATTCGCCTTATGCCAGGGGTCTACGACTTTTTTGAGGGTCTTGAGGGATTCCACGATTTTCTGGGCCTCTTCCGGACGGTCCCAAAAACCGGCAGCTGCCATTTTTTGATTGAGGGTCTCTATTTCCCCTTCGCGAGATTCGAGGTCAAAGATACCCCCTTATCTCTTGAAGCCTGCTTTGGAGATGGTTCAACTGTTCCCGAAGGTACTCGATTCTTTCTTTCATGGAATATAAGCTCGGTAGTTTATCAGCCTTTTTCAGAATCCGCAATTGCGGCATGAAAATAATTCCAAACCCGGCGGGCTGCGGATCGATTCATTCCCGGAAGGCCGGCAAGCTGCTCCCTTCCTGCTCGCTTGAGCTCATCGGTCGAGTCAAATTGCTTTAGTAAAAGACGTTTTCGTTTCTTCCCGATACCTTCAATCGCATCTAAAACCGAATTCTCAAGCGCACTTTTTTTAAGGGAGCGGTGATAAGTGATGGCAAATCGATGGGCCTCGTCACGTACCCTTTGAAGCAGACGCAGCGCCGGCGAATCCTTGGGAATGTCAAGCGCAACCCCTGCCGGAGAGGGAAAAGCGGTACCCTCTCTGCTTTTTTGAGTTTTGTAATGAAAAACGGTTTCAAATTTTTTTGCAAGCGCGATTAACTCAGTCGTTTCGAATCCTTCCTGAATCAAGACTTCCCTTGCAGCATGCAAATGGCCCTTGCCGCCGTCAATCATGACGAGATCCGGTATAAAGGTTTCACGCCCCTCTTTAATCCCAATCAGCATTCGGCCGAGGGCCTCCTGAATCATGGCATAATCATTAATTCCCGAAACGGACCTTATTTTATAGCGCCGGTATTCCAGCTTATCCGCAAGCTCACGGTAAAAACTGACTTTGGAGGCCGCGGCCTCCTTCCCGTGAATATTGGACACGTCAAAACAAATAATTTTTTCCGGAAGCCTTTCCATTCCAAGCCGCTGCTTTAATTCCAAAGTCGCTGAGAGCACAATGGAGGCCTCCGGCCTCTTCAATTTAAAGCGAGAACGCCGGAGCCGGCCGAGCGCGTCAATTTGTCCCTTAAAAAACTGGGCGTCCTCAAAGCGCAGCTCCGAGGCCGCTTCCTTCATTCTTTCCGTCAGGTAGTCCACAAAACTTTTTTTTCCGCCCCTTAAAAACGTTTTTACCTCCCCCAGCACACGGTCATACTCGGATCGGATATCGGGTTTGATGCAGGGCGCCAGGCACTGGCCAATGTGATAATAAAGGCAGGCGGCTTTGGGTAGTTTCTGACATTTACGCAGCGGAAAAAGATGATTAATCAGCGCAATGGCCTCACGCAAAAGTTTGACATCCGTATAGGGGCCATAATAGGTTGCCTGCTTGTCGATCTTAGAGCGCGTTAAATGAATTCGGGGAAATGCCTCATGGGTGATTTTAAGGAGCGGATAGCTTTTATCATCCTTGAGTTCTTTATTGTATCGGGGCTGATATTTGCGAACCAGGCTGGCTTCCAAAAGCAGCGCGTCAACTTCGGTCGCCGTTTCGATGCAATCAATTTCCTCAACCTTACTCATTAAAATTCGAATCTTCGCAAATTCGGGGCCTCCTCGACTGGAAAAATAAGATCTCACTCTTTTCCTCAAGGAGAGGGCCTTTCCGATATAAAGGATTTCCCCGCGGGCGTCTTTCATAAAATAAACGCCGGGCTCAAGCGGTAAGGCATCAATTTTTTGTCTGAGTAGAGTCATGGTAAGGGCAGAGGCCCGCGCCCCTCTTTTTTTTGCAGTCCCCGCCAGAACTCGCCAAGCTCAGAGACCCGAAATAAAATGCAAAACAATCCGTAGGCCACCACCGAGATGAGAATGGTCCCAAACACTTGAAAAAGAAAATTGAAAAGGGTGGTACCGGGCAGGCTGCGCACGAACCCCTGATAAACCCCAGCCGCCGCAAGGCCCATGGCCAGGGACGAAGCGAAAATACGGCCAAAAGAAACAAAAACCTCTCTGAGCGGAAAGGCCGCAATTTTGCGGTGATAAAAAAACACAAGGAGTGAAAATTGCAAGGTTCCGGAAAGCGTCGTGGAAAGCGCAAGGCCCGCCTCTTGAAAGGGCCGCATGAAAATAAAATTCAAAGCGACATTGGAGATCAAGGCAATCACTGCAATTTTTAAAGGCGTCCGCGTATCCTGAACCGCGTAAAAGGCTGAAGTGATGATTTTTTGTCCGGAGTAAGCAAAAAGACCAAGGCTGTAAGCCGCAAGCACCGCCGCGGCCCGGCCGGTGGAGGCCGCGTCAAATTCTCCTCTTTCAAAGAGCAGCTGGACAATGGGCTGGCTCAAGACAACCAGCCCGACCGTGCAGGGAAGAATGATCAGAAAAATACTCCGAAGCGCAAAGGACAGAGTTTTCCGCGCCGCGGCCAAATCCTTTTGCGCCCTTTGGTGGGAAAGTGCGGGAAGAAGCGCTGTCCCCATCGCAATGGCAAAAACTCCCAGCGGAAACTGCATGATGCGGTTACCGTACCAAAGGCTGGAATTTGCGCCCGGGCCAATCATGAAACTCATGGAGGAATCCACCAGCAAATTAATTTGTACAACCGCGAATCCCAAAACGGTGGGCAGAAAAAGTCTTGCGGTCTTTAGAAGACCGGCATCCCTAAAATTCCAAATCCATTGGAGGCGAAAACCCAGCCGGTAAAGCGGAGGGATTTGCGCCGCGACTTGAGCGATGCCTGAAAGCATAATGACTCCGGCAAGCCAGCGCAGCTCCACCACCCTTCCTCCGCTCTGAACCCAGGGCACAATCCACAGAATTCCGGCAATCCAAAAAAGGTCCAAGATCACGGGGCCCAGCGAAGGTGCCAAAAAATGCTGGTGACAATTCAAAATTCCCATCCCCATGGCAAAAAGGGAAATCAGATAAAGGTAAGGAATAAAAAAACGAAGCAAATCAAAGACCAAAGAGAGCCTTCCCGAATCCGGAAGAAAAGACAGGCCTAACCCGAGCAGACCTTCCATCGCCAGGCTAAATACCGCAAGAAAGCAGGCGGATAGAGTGACGATGAGATTGGCAAAACGAAACGCCTCCTCGCGGCCCTTTTGATTCAAAATTTCTGTGTAGACGGGAATAAAGGCACTGGCAAGCGCACCCTCGCCCACAATCCGCCTCAGAAAATTGGGAAGCATAAAGGCAAAGAGAAAAACGTCCCAATGCCAGCTTGTGCCGTATCGGTTAGCGCTTACGATATCGCGAATCAATCCCAAAATGCGGCTTGTGAGCGTGAAGATCCCCACCAGACCCGCGGCCTTGATCAAATGCCTTCTGCCTTGGGCCTTGAAAGAGGATTCAGGGTTAGGATTGACAGAAACGGAGGGCTGTGTTACATTCTGCGAACTTTTTTCCATGAAAGAGGATCTCTCCAAATGCCGAATATTCGATCTGCCGAAAAGAGAATGAGAAGCGACGCAAAAAAGCGAATCACGAATCTTGCATGTATTTCCGAACTCAAAACCCTCGGTGACCGGCTCAAAAAAATGGCCGGCGAACCCGCCAAGGCAAGGGAGTTGGCCGTTAAAGTCATTTCCCGCTACGACCGGGCCGTATCCCGAGGCATTATTCCCCGCGGCCGTGCGGACCGAAAAAAATCCCGCATCGCGAAATTTCTTTCGGGATTGAAATCTGCATAACCGAATCGTCTAACCTTCCAGATTCAAGCTTCAAGGCAGTGCAAGACCCAGGATTCCATTGCCGCAATCCCCTCAACCCTTCCCGTCTTAAGGTCCCAATCGAGTTGAAAAAGCTCCTCCAAGGCCATTTCCAGCTGCCTTCTCGAAAAGGATCGGAGGGCTTGGGTAAATTTTCCAGTTTGGTATCCGTAAACCTTAACGCGCTTTAAAACCTCCGCCTCGGACTTGCCCCCTTCCAAAAGCACCTTAGCCTGCCAAAATCTGCGCATTTGCCAATGAAGCAATCCGACCAATCCGATTAAATCCTTGTCTTCTTCAAGCAACGTTTTCAAGAGCTGAAGGGCCTCTCCCCTTCTTCGTCCGGCAATCGCATCCGTCAATTCAAAGGCGCTGGGCTGACTCCAATTTTCCTGAAACGCTTCGATCATCGATTCGTCAATTTCGGATTTTTTTCCGGAATAGGCAATCACTTGTTCGAGCACGGAATCCAGATAAATCGGGGCGTCCGCAAACTGTTCTTCTAATCTTTGCAATGCTGGGGCCGTTAGTGTTTTCCCAAATTGTTTCAATTTCGCCCTTGTGAAGGGTGCCACGCTGCCCTTGAGTTGGGCCTCGTCAAATCGCAGCACCTTTCCTTTCTGAGTTAAAAGCTTGACCAGGGCGTGGTCGGCGGGAAGCGAGGGCGATTCAAAAATGAGCCCTGTGAAATCCGAAGGTTTCTCCAAATACTGTTCCAGCGATTCGAGGTTTTTCTCCTTAAGCTTTTCGATTTCCTTAATTCTAAAAATCTGGAAAGGGGCCGTAAAGGGAAGACCGCGGGCCTCGGAAACAACCGTTTCAAGCGCCGTTTCAGTTAACCGGAAGGAAGCGAGATGAGGCTCGGCTTTGAGATTTTTTTTTCTGTCCTCAAAAATCTCGCGAAATTTATTTTCAACCAAAAAGGGGTCGCCGATTAAAAGGTAGGTCAAGGGAATCCCAAGGGAAAAAACGTTTAAATCACCAGTCTTCCACAACCCGGTCGACCACGTTGCGTGCCAGCTTGTCAATCGCACGCTCCGCAGCCTCTTGGCGGCCCACCGAACGGACATCCGAGACAAAGTATTCGGTGTCTCCCGAAAAATTGGGTTCGTGCCAAATAATGGCGTCTCTTTTACCATTTAACAAATACAAATCCAGCGTAAGAAACATTCGGTACTCCTCGACCTGCTCGATGATATTAAATCGCACCCCCTCTTGGTCAAAACGGATAAGCGTTGCTTCAAGAATCGCATCGGCCTCTTCCCGACCCACGACTTTGAGATTGCCGTCCTGTTCCAGCCGTCGGATAATGGCGTCCGTAATTTTAATTTCCAGCCCCGGTTCATAGGCGTAAATTTCTTCAATCGGAATACCAAAGCCCACCGTATTCACGTGAATCGTCTTAATAGCTTCGGGAAGACGTGTCTTCGTGGTATACCCACAACCGGGGAAGAGACAGAAAACTAACCATGAAACAAGCAGAGGGCGCGTCAGGATCCGTTTCATCAACGCGTCGTGGTTTTGAGGGTTTGGAAACGTTCCCGTTCCCGGTCAAGAAAATTTTTACGGGAGGCTATTTCTGAAAGCCTTTCTTCAAGACGGTCGCGTTCGGTCAAAAGGTCCTGCGAGAGGGCTTTGGAGCTAACTTCGGGAATGATTTTATCAATTTGCTGAATCCGCTTTTCAAGAATATGAGCCTCGCTTCCTTCAAGCTCACTTTCATCGGTAATGAGTTTTTTGATTTCATTTTCGATGTCCCTCAGTTCGCGTTGAATACGGGATAGTGATTTGGTCTCCTTTTCATCTTTGGCATTCAGTTTTTTTCCGACGGTTTCCAGGTAGGTGTTTTGCCCCTCCCGCAGGGCATTTTCCTTTTGAAGTGTTATTTTTTCACTCTCAAGCCGGCCCTGAAGATCCCGAATTTCCTCTTTGAGTTGAGTTTCATCGGGCCTCAGTGAGGGAACGACTTCAGCCAATTCCACCTTTTGGGGAATCTCCTGAGGGGTTTTCTTAGCCATAATTTGATCCAGTTCAGCAAGCAGCGTCCTTAATTCCTCAAGCCGTTTGCTTTCTTCCTGGATTTTAGAAACCAAAACTTCCTGGCGGTTCTTGCGCGGCACAATGCGCTGTGCATTTTCAATCGCCTCGCCAATAACGTCATAGGGAATACGCACCAAGGGGGAACGAAACCGGAATCCGCCGGCCAGGGATGCCTTGGCTTTCAAAATCTCTACTTCCTTTTCGAGGGTTTTAATTTCGCGTATGCGCGCTTCGATTAAGAGACTTTCGAATTCAATTTCCTCTTTAAGTTTTTTTGCCGCTTCCGATTCCTCAGAATTAGATTTGATATTTTTTGCAGACTTCGTGAGCTCGACTTCCTTGGTCGGCAGCCCCAAGAAAAAGGAACGGGCCCCGCGGGCAAAGGTGCGCGCGGGGGCAGTCACGAGCTGACCTGTTTTTAAAAAAATGTTTTGGTCGATGCGCTCTTGAAGCGTTCCTTCAAGCTGCTTGACGAGATTTTTTTTACGCTCATGACGGTCTTCAATTTCCTCATAACGCTCGCGAATTTCCTTTTCCCGTGCCCGAACGGTATGACGCAGCTGGCGAGGATCGGGTTGGTCCTTCACCTCCAGACCCTCCAGAAGCCTTTTTTGTTCGGCGAGGGCAAGCTCTTTGTCGAATGCCTGAGTTAAGGTTTCCATCATGCTTTCGCTCGCATTCACTTTTTCGCGCAAATGCATACGGTGCTCGGCAAGCTCTTCGACACTTTTATCTTCGAAGCGGCCCGACCCACTCCCCCCAAAGGGATTCAGGGCATCGAAGGATTTATCGAGCGATGCGCCAAGGACGCCTCCCGACTTTGCCACAATTTCGACCGGCAGACGAAAGAGGGCATTTAAGGCATCTCGGCCAAAATGCTGCTCATAAAGACTACGCTTCAGCTGAAGATCGGATTCAAGTCTTTGAACGGACTGCTGGGTATCTAATAATTTTTTAAACTGTGCGCGGCGGGACAAATCAAGTTCACCGGCCGTCGGGGGAAGGCTCGTGCCTCGCGGAAGGGGCATTTCTTCAAATTGGGACAAGCGGTAGCTTAATTCCCCGTGCCGTTTATAAAGCGATTCTTTGGCTTCGAGAATTTCCCTTTTCTGGCGGGAAAGCCGGTAGAGTTTTTTTGCCTCGACTTGCCGAATTTTTTCAACCGGAGTGTCATAGTCCAAACCGATGGGAAGCCCTAAAAGGCCCTTTTCCTTCATGCCTAAATCCTGATGAGCCGCGCTCAGCTGATGCTTGTCCTCCGCCAAGGCAGCCCGCTCTTCCTCCAAGGAAGCCTGCCAACGGTCCAGCACCTTCTTAAAATCTTCTGAGGGATTTTTCTTTTGAAGGCCCTGCTTTTCTTTAAGATTCTTGAATTTTTGGCGAAGTTCCTTCTCGCGCCGGGTAAGATCTTTACGTTTACGCTTCAAGTCCCTTTTTTGATCGTCGGAAAGCTTGATGTACTTTTTCTCAAGCGCTTCAATCTCCTTTTGAAGCTCCGCCTTTTGGACGCCGTCGCCGTTTTCAATCTCTGCTAATTTTGCCTTAAGAAATGCCTTCTCCTGCTCCACGCGCAAGTTTTGGTCTTCATGATAAGCCGCAGTTTCGCTGAGGGATTTTACTTTCTCCTTAGCCTTGGCACCCCACCCCGTGTGAGCGTAGCGGCTGGCAACATCCGAGTAGTAAATGAGGGCACTCGAAAAATAATTCTCTTTCTCATAATAAAGCCCAATCCGGAAATTTTTCTCGGCGTTTTTTTCATCGATGAGCTGGCGCAATTTTTCGGCCTTTTCAGAGGCCTCGGTGTCGGAATAACGGGTCAAAAAGCGGTCGAGTTGTTTGGAGGCATCATCCAGCATGCGCTGATCGCGAACCTGAGATTTGGAAAGAAGGAAGGCGGATTCTGCGATTTGAAATCGCGCCTGTGAAACTAAAGAGCTGTCGGGATAATTGTCAATTAAAGATTGAAAGGCCTGTAAGGCATCTCCAAAATGGCCCCATTTTTTGTAGGCAAGGCCCATATGAAATTGGGCCTCATCGCCGTATTCGCTGTACGGTGCAAATTCCACAATGTGTTTGAAAATCTGCGTTGCGCGCGGAAGGGAAGGTAAAATCTCAAGACCCATTAATTTTGCTTTTTTCCCGGATAAAAATAAATTTCCGATTCTAAATTCCCGCTCCACGACCTCCGGGATTCTTTCGCTTTGAGGGTAAGATTCTAGAAGCACTTTGTAAGCGCCGAAGGCCTTCATGTAGTCTTCCGTTTCTTCGTAAATTGTTCCAAGGCGATACTGTGCCTCCGGGGCAATGCGCGCGGCCGGATATTTTTTTAAAAGGGCTTTGAGTTGCTCGGCCGCCTCTTTAACGTTTTTTTGGCGGTAGAGTTTCATGGCATAGTCGTATTGTTCATCGGCGGTGTCTTGAACCGCATTTTCAGGATTAACGAATTTTCCAGATTCCGGAGACCATACCCAATAGGCGTGTGCCAACGAGGAATTAAACCCTAAAAAGACGGCAAAAAATAGCACTCTATAATTTCTCATAACCGGGGATAGTCCTTAGAGTTAGGATGATCAAAGCGCGTGAATATATCACGTGCCTCGGGCCTCTGTCAATCAAAGATTCGCCGAAATGGAAGGTCCACTTAGGACGCTTGCTACCCAAAGCCAGCCAATGACTTCCGTCCAGTTGACTCAAGATAAAAGGTAACCGTAGCTGGAATCGTTGACTCATAATACAAGGTTACCGAGCGAGCTTGTGAATGATAGCAATTTTCTTATCGATTGCCCTTCTGAGTTTGAAGGGGTTTAAGGTTTTAAAGAGTT
>JACPXM010000002.1 GCA_016196545.1 Candidatus Omnitrophota bacterium | reverse complement strand
TTTGATGAATGATAAAGGCGAAGCGCTTTTTGAAAATAAGCGGGCAAGTTTCGAACTGAGCCGTCTCTTCTGAGGTTTCTATGCAAAAACCTCCGGTTAAAAAAGAGCCGCTTATTGTCCGTGCCATTGGCGGGATTTTTGTCGGAATTCCC
Organism: Candidatus Omnitrophota bacterium; assembly: GCA_016196545.1. Lineage (GTDB taxonomy): Bacteria > Omnitrophota > Omnitrophia > Omnitrophales > Aquincolibacteriaceae > JACPXM01. The sequence continues at coordinate 1,058 of JACPXM010000002.1, read as the reverse complement.
TTTGGAATTGCAAAGAGCATTCTGACTCACCTGACTGGGCAAAATAAACCATGGCTTGAAAAAGCCGTTCTAGGCACCTTGGGCTTCTTTTCGCTTTTTTGCATTGTGAAGCTTGGATCTCTTTTTGATTTGCTCGATCTGCTCTTTCAAAGTAAGGCGGTTGATCCGGCCTGGGAATCGGGCATTAAGTTCAGTTTCTTCTTTCTCATTTACCTCGCCATCACGCTGCCCGTCTTTTTGTGTTTTGCCTACCTCAATCAAGAAGCAAGACTATTTAAGCAGGACGGGGTCAAGCGAGATCCGCCTCCTGAAAAGATGAGAGCCTTCAGGCTCAAATCGAATTATCACAATGTTTATTTGGGTTATGGCCTCAATCAGGACAAGCCTCTTTACCTCACCAATGATCAGCGCTTGATGCATTGTGAGGTTGTTGGAAGTACTGGCACCGGGAAAACAGAGTCCGTGCTTCTTCCCATGCTCGCCCACGATATTGCGCACGGAAAGGGCGCGATCATCATCGATGGGAAAGGGGACTTAGAGCTTAGAAATAAGATCCGCTATATCGTCCACAAACAAAAGCGCGAAGATGACTTTTATTTCTTTTCACTAAGCCATCCTAAAAAATCGAACACGTACAACCCTCTTTATCGGGGGAACCCAACTGAACTTAAAGACAAACTCGTCAACAGCATGGCTTGGAGTGACGAGTTCTACCGCCGCATGGCGGAACAAGCCGCACTGACGCTCCTCAATGCCATTGCCTCAACGGGCCGGAGAACCCGGTTCCGGGAACTTCATGGTTATTTAACGGACCTGAATGCCCTCAAAAAACTTCATGATGAAACAACGAGTCCGGTCCTCAAAGAAGATATTGCGAAAATGGTCAATAGCTTCAGAGACAATCAGAAGTTCCTGGCCGGATTGATGTCCGATCTTTTCCTCACATCAAGGAGCGAATTTTCAGACCTTCTTGATACGGATAAGCCCCAAATCGATTTACTTTCGTTATATGAAAAGAACCAGATCTGCTATTTCGCATTGGATCTTCAAAAGTATGC
>JACPXM010000001.1 GCA_016196545.1 Candidatus Omnitrophota bacterium | reverse complement strand
CACGAGTCCTCCCCTTCCGATTAAAATGGTATGAACACGGATGTTGAAAGTTTTGGCGAGTTCAGCGGCCGTGACCGGATCGATTTTGCCTGCATTGTTCGATCCGTCAGAAATCAGAATAATCACTTTGCTTTTGGCATCGCTTGTACGCAAACGATTGACCGCCGTGGCAAGTCCCATTCCGATGGCAGTTCCATCCGTAATCATTCCGATTTGAATTTCTTTCACAAGCCGGGTCAGGACATCGTAATCGAGTGTCAAAGGACATTGCGTAAAAGCCTGACGCGCAAAAACGACCAGACCGATGCGGTCATTTTCCCGGCCTCGAATGAATTTGACGGCTTCCTGTTTGGCCACTTCCAAACGATTTTCCGGTTTGAAATCTTCCGCCAGCATGGAGCCGGAGATATCCATGGAAATAATAATATCCACGCCCTTGGTGGTGTATTCCTTTTCAGCAGTAACACGTTGAGGACGGGCCAGCGCAACAATGAACAAAAGCAGCACCAGGGCGCGAAACCAAGGAAGAAATCGATAAAAAGCCGCGGCCAGGGAAAAAGATGGGGCCGGCAAAAGATAGAGACTAGAAAAGGGCAAAGCCAAATTCTGTCGCTTTTTGGAATAATATAAAAGAAGCGGGATTAAAAGGGCGAATAAAAAAAATTGAGGGTGATGGAATATCATGACTCAGCGGAAAATGAGAAAAATCCCTAAAAAAATCAGAATAAAAAAGAAAAGTGTGTGCTGATAAATTTTAAGCTGAGACATCCTGGCAAGAATTATAATGCCAAGCTGATTTTTTTACCACGAAGATTAAGCGTGACCTGATGGCTGGTGATTTCTTCCAATACGGCCCCGTCTACGACCTTGCCGATCCCAACCACTTGATTATTGATAATCGCGTATTGCCCGCCGCCCTGGGTCGTCACCCCGGAAAGAACAAAAGCCCGGCTAGAAACATTGCCCGGTATGGGAAGTTTAGCGGGAATAAGCGATTGCACCACAAAAAATGCGCTAAAAAAAATCAAAAGACCGGCAATGATGGCTTTGATTTTCAGAGAATTAGGCGACGGTTCTTCCAAATCAAAGCGAATGGTTTCCGGCTCGATCTTAGGAGAAACAATTTTTTCCTGATTCGCTTTTTTCAAGGCTTCCTGAATTAAACTCATGCGCAAACGCCTTCTAAATCGGTTTGGGCCGCGGCCACCATGGATTCTTCAATCGTTTTAGAACCTTGGGCAAAGGCGGCAAGCATGGCACGGTCGGCCAGCATATTAATAATCCGCGGAATGCCGGTAGAAAGCTCAAAAATAAGGCCCATAGCTTCCAAGGTAAAAAAATTCTCCTGGGCCCCGGCCACTTTGAGCCGGTGAGCAATGTAATTGCTGATTTCTTCGCGCATAAGCGCCGGCAGATGATAACGGACCGAAATGCGCTGCCTCAGCTGCAGCAAATCCCGGCGCTTCAAAATGTCTTTGAGCTCCGGTTGTCCAAAAAGAATAATTTGAAGCAATTTTTTTGTGTTGGTTTCTAAATTGGATAAAAGCCGGATTTGTTCCAGCATACGCGGCGTGAGAAGCTGGGCCTCATCAATCACCACAATGGCATTATTGCCCTTTTCAGCTTCTTCAAGGAGAAAACGATTGAGCGCGTCAAAATAATCTTTTTTCTTCTTTCCCTCGGGATGAATGCCGAAATCTTCCACAATGACTTGAAGCATTTCAAATTCGGAAAGCCGGGGATTAAAAACAAGCGCTGAATGGACCTTCTCCCCCAATCTCTGCAAAAGGGTGCGGCAAAGTGTGGTCTTGCCGGCCCCGATTTCACCGGTCATTTGAATAAAACCCCGGCGCTGCTCCACCCCATAAAGAAGGGCGGACAAAGCTTCTTGATGATGACGGCTGAAATAAATAAAACGGGGGTCCGGGGTGACATTAAAGGGAGATTCGCTCAAACCGAAGAAGGATTCGTACATATTCTAATTACGGCAGAGCTTGATAGATCTTGAGAAGGGCTGTTGCAAGATTCCCGCCTAAAGATTGCGGGAAAGACAAGTATAGTCATCCCCGAACGTTTTAGTGGGGATCAAATAGGGCGAAACTCAAAAACCTTGCCGTCTTTACGAGGAATATCGACGGTAAATAGCCGCTGAGTCTCAAAAACCGTGCTTTTTTTCTCCCGGCTCATCAAATCCCGGATTTTCATCTTACGGCCCACCTGCTTAAGCACCGGCATTTCAATATTGGCGCTTTTATCTTCATTCCCATTATTGACCACGACGAGATAGTAAACCGAACCCCGTTTGAAAAGGGCCGTCTTCACATCCAGCGTGGAAGTATGCGTAAT
>JACPXM010000057.1 GCA_016196545.1 Candidatus Omnitrophota bacterium | reverse complement strand
TGAATGGATTTTTAAACGATCAGGGGAAGGAAAAATTCAGGGCGCTTCATGAGGAAGTGATTTCGGGAAGATATAAAAAGCCATACCTTCATGGGATTGAACACCTGACGATTGATTACGAAGGGTTTGTGTATTGGCGCGGGAAGCATGTCGAGCACTATGAGATTCCTTTTGCCTTATCGGACAAAGGAAAAGAAGCGGCTCTTGAGCTTGAAAAGCGGTGCAAGCATTTGGAACAAAAAGGGGTTGAGGTGAACGTCACTAACGCAATTTGGCACTGGAAGAAATACAAATAACAGCTCGTTCAGGTTAGCAACAAAAAACCAATAGGAGAAGCGGCCTTCCGGGCTCTTCTCCTTTTTCATTTTAAAGGAGAAATTCAAATGGGATTTGACGTGATGGGACACGAACCGAAGACCGAGAAGGGGGAATATTTCCGGAATAATGTTTGGTGGTGGCGGCCTTTATGGGGCTATGTCGCAAAACATTGCCAGGACATTTTGACAGAAAAACAAATAAAGGGGGGTTGCTTTAATGACGGGATACTGATTCCCGGAAGAAAGGCCCGGGCCATTGGCTTGCGTCTCAGGTTTTTGATTGATCAGAAGGAAGTAAAGAAATTCGAGAATGAATACAAAAAAGCTTTGGATGCGATTCCTGACGAGACTTGCGACCTTTGTTACGGCACAGGCCGGCGTGATGATGAGCATGTAAAAGGTGAGTGCAACGGTTGTGAAGGAAAAGGAAAGAAAAGACCTTGGTCCTGCAGCTATCCATTTAATGAAGAAAATGTCCGTGAATTCGCGGACTTCGCCATTGAATCCGGAGGTTTCAGGATCTGCTAATGCGTAAGTAAATTTAAACACAGCAAATAATTAAAGAATCCATCAAGCGGGACTGCACTGAATGTGCGGCCCGCTTTTTTACTTTCCAGGAGGAGTGAATTCAATGGGATACACACACTATTGGTACCGAAAAGATAGAGAAATTGAAATGGGCGTCTTTGAAAGTATTGCAGCTGACTTTAAAAAACTGATGCCGGCTTTTGAAAAATTCGGGATTCCCTTGGCCGGAGGACACGGTGAGGGGGATCTCGCTATTGATAGGGATCTTATCTGCTTTAACGGCCTTTCGAAATGCGGGCATCCCGTCTCCCACGAACTCGGGATCGCGTGGCCATCCCAGAATGCCGCTGGGGTTGCAAACCCCTGGCGGGAAGATGTGCAGGGCGGTTCATGGTTCGGCGGCGCAACCATTGATAAGCGGACCTGTTCTGGGGATTGCAGCCATGAAACATGCTGGTTCCCGCGGGTTATTCCCAAAGACCGTTACAGTGATTTTGACAATCATCCAACCGAAGAGAACGGAAAGGGATGGCAGTTTAATTTCTGCAAGACTGCCTACAAACCTTATGACCTTGCCGTTACCGCGTTTCTTATCATCGCAAAACACCACCTGAAAGGAAAAATCTAGATTGCATCAGACGGCCAAACCCAGCACTGGGCTGATGGCCGGATTCTTTGCGAAGGGTTCCTGAAATACGGGATTGGATTCGAACTCGATCGTTAAGGTCAAATCATATCTCAATTTGCGGGAGTGCGTTTTTCAACGCCTCCCGCTTTTTTTATGAAAGGAGTGCGCCATGTACGAAGCCGCAGTAGAAACGTCGGACCGCTCGTATTACACAGACCGTCTCACAGAGCTTACCGGGAAACCCAGAATTTACTGGGGAAAGATTCCATTCCAGGAATTGAAGCAAATCTACAGGAAAGAGATCAAAGGAAATGAGGTGAATTTCTATGAGTCAAGAAGAAGCGGCAGTCCTGCTCCTGTTGATGATCCCGGCCGCGATTATTTTTGCCGTGATCGACAGTTGGAGGGAAAGAAAAGAATTTAATAAATGGCTTAAAGAAGGACGCTGGAAGTTTGAGAAGTTC
>JACPXM010000056.1 GCA_016196545.1 Candidatus Omnitrophota bacterium | reverse complement strand
CGGCCGCGAAAATGCGCCGGATGCCCAAAAACTTATTTTAAGGCTAGCGGGATTTTTGCGGGGAGTCGTTAACCGGGACAAAGAGGAAGTCACCGTTCGGGAAGAGAAGGAATATATTGATAATTATCTGGCCATTGAAAAAGTCCGTTTTCAGGACCGGCTTGCCGTTGAGTGGAAGATTGATGCTGATGAGGATTTCTATCAAAGAACCGTGCCGATTCTGGTTCTTCAGCCGATTGTGGAAAATGCCGTCCAGCATGGGATCGCGAAAAGCGAAAACGGAGGAAAGGTCCGCATTATCCTGACAGAGGACGGACAAGACACAAAAATTGAAGTCAGTGACAACGGAGTGGGGATGACACCCGAGACGTTGAAAAAGGTGATGGCGAAGGGACGCCGCGCGTCTGACGGAAAATCGGGTATCGGACTGAGCAACATTCATGAAAGATTGATTCGCATGTATGGGCCGGAGTATGGATTGAAAATAGATTCGGAGCCGGGGCGGGGGACGACCGTTATGGTGCGCGTGCCCTTTCACGGTCCAAAATCGGAAAAGGAGCCTTATGGAATCCTCTCCAAAAAAAATTAAGGTTCTCATCGCGGATGATGAGCCTCTGGCGCGCGAAGAATTATCGCGATTAATCAACAAAAATAAATATTTCCGCGTGATTGAGTTTGCTTCCGGCGGTCAAGAAGCCATCGATAAATTGAAAAAGAATACCGTGGAGGTTGTTTTTTTAGATATCGATATGCCGGGATTAAGCGGCCTTGAAGCCGCGTCACAATTAAGCCGGTGGGAACGTCCTCCGCTGGTGGTTTTTGCCACGGCCCACAATCAATATGCCATTCAAGCTTTTGAAGATAATGCCATGGATTATATTTTGAAACCCTATGAACCGGAAAGGCTGGAAAAGACGCTTCGTAAAATTCAGAAATTTCTTGCTGCAGAGAACAGCAGGATTCAGCGTGACATCGTCAAGAAACTAGTCGGCCATAAGAAAAACAGCAAAGACCGCATGATGATTGATCCGGCGGAGGTTCTTTATTTTTATGTAGAATATTCCGAAATACGCGCCCGTCTTGCCGGCGATGAAGTGATTGTCAATGCCACCCTCAAACAACTTTTAAACCAGCTTGATCCGGATCACTTTGCCCAAACGCATAAATCTTACATTATTAATCTTAATAAGGTTGTGCGAGTCACTCCCATGTTTAATGGCAATTTTGAAATTATTCTGAAAGATCACGCCGACATTCGTGTTCCTCTTTCCCGCCGTTATGCCCGTATCCTCAAGGGCCGTTTAGGTTCCTGGTAGAGATTTAAAAGCTTCTTTTCGACCGCTCGCCTCTCGTTTTCGACCGCTTATCAACTTTCTTTCGTATTTTCTTAAGTTTTGCATTAAGTTACTGACAGATTCAGGAGGTCCCTTATGAAAAACATTCGCAAAGTTGTCGCGTTAGGGTTGACGATAACCACTTGTTTTTATAATGTCCCTGCAATCTATGCGGATAATTCCGACGGCTTCATACAAAATCTTTTTAATTCTCCGGACGTTCCTTCTGCTCCTCCTAGTCAAGACATTCCGGCTCAAGCCGATGAGATTGCGCCGCAAAATTTGGAAAGCCCCCATAATTCTTTTTTCGGAGTATCGCCGCTTTCTCTTCCCGAAACCAAAAGCGGCCAGGTTCCTATAGAAGAAGCGGCACCTGAGCTAATAGGCCAAGTACCAGGCCTCAATCCCATTTACGAAGAGGAAGGATTGATAGGCGGTGTCAATGTGGCTGACCTTGTTCTGGTGAGGAGGAATTTCACACCACGTGAAGTGATACAAGTCAATGCCATTGTCAAAAGTGATCTCATCAATAGCTTTGGATTCAGCGAACCAATGCTGAAGGATTTAATTGAAAAGGGTCTCCTTAAGATTGAAGTCGATTTAAAGAATAGGGCAGCCAAAGTCTTGTTTGACCCGAGTGTGGTATTAGGAGACCAGCCCGGCCTTGCTTATTTATTTGATCTCTTGGGATCTCATAAACTTCCAAGTGAGATCCGTTATCAATTGGGACAAGGGCCCGCAATCCTTGCGGCTTGCACTCCTGACGGGTGCCCTCCTTCGCCTCCTTACTTCCTCATCTCCGGAAGCTTTCAGGTGGATGGGCAACGATTGGAATTGTTTGAATTGAATTATATGCCGTTCCAGGTTTTAAAAGATGGCGCCAAAATTAAAGGACAGCTGTATTCAGTAAGAGTCTTCGATGGCCCTTCCTCCATTGGATTAGAGATCGGAGAACCGATTTTAATTAAAGAAATCAACTACAAATATGATGATGAGAATAAAACCATTCATGCCCAGATTGTCTATCCCAATGGCTTTTCAGTTGCAAGCCGGGATGTTGAAATCACCAAAATGGAAGACGGCCAATATCACATTCAAAGTGTGGTAGACCGGGATTCAAGTGGGAATGTGATTGCGACAAGCAAATTTAAATATTCTGTTTTACTTCCCGGTATTTCCCCACTTCCAAGCCCAGAAGGTCGTATTCCACCTGTAGCTTATGTCTCCCTTTGGATGATCAGCCGTACCGATGCGGAAGGCGGTCCGCTTTCCGAGGTCAGGAATATCTCAGCAGATCAAGCTACAGTCGTGCTTCCCGATGGAAAAGAAGTGCCAGTGACCTTTAATCCCTTGGAGGAGCTTTTTGAGAAGACTTTCAAGGTTGAAACCTTATCCCGGATTTTTGTTGAGGCGTTTAGTTTGATCGGTCAACTGGGAGCGGGTGGGACGATTACTATTGCTGATGCTGAAAGAATGAGGCAAGTTCAGGCGAGACTTAAAAGTGCTATCGAGGTATTGCCAAGAGATCAACAAACTGAGTGGGTCATCAAATTTAATGAATACCTGAATCGGGGCGACCAAATCTTAGCAACAAAGACATTGAAGGTTGTCCTTGCGGACGGACGGGAAATTATTG
>JACPXM010000010.1 GCA_016196545.1 Candidatus Omnitrophota bacterium | reverse complement strand
GATCAATCGAAACCCCCATGGCACGAAAGGCTTCAAGGGTGGAAAGGCAGTCTTCGGCTTCAAGAAAATGGGTATAGGAACTTTCGCCGTCACTGAGGGCTCCGAACATAACGGCGCGGTGCGAAATGGATTTATCGCCGGGAGGGATAAAAGCACCTTGAATAAGACCGGGACCGCTTACAATAACAGAAGACATGAAAGTGCGAGGCTAGGTGCGCCTGACACGGACCTGAATGATATGAAGCTCCTTCATAATCTCTTCTTCTTTCTCAAGAATTTTCAGCTGATTGGCTTCAATTTGCGCCAAACGGACTTCCAGGGCTTTAATTTGAGAGGAAGTGGAAGCCGGAGATTGTTCCGGCGGATTATTTTCGGCTTTAGCCGATGGGACAGCGAGCCATAAAAAGACCAAAAAGCCGGCAACAAACGTTTTTACGAAAATGAAACGATTACGAAGCGCTGCGGACCGTGTCCCCTTCTTGCATCGAGACATTCTTTGTTTCCTCCACAATGGTCGCAGCAGAAAAATTGTCATACAGCTTTTCAACCGCAATCGTTCCGATCTTTTTGGCGTTTCTTTCCACGATAAGCTGCTGGCCCATGGTCATTTTTTCCTTGAGGCCGACATTAACGACCACAAATTTAAATTTGCGGTTGACCGTCAAAATGCGGGGAGTGGTTTTTACCGCCGGAGACGGCGCCGAAACACTGGGTGCTTTTGCAGGAGCAGGGACGGCAGGCTTAGCCGCGCTTGGAGCAATGACTGCTGCAGATGTCACTGCGGATGCGGGTTTGGGAGCCGCTGTCTCGGGAACATCAAACAAAGATATTTCCGCCGCAGGAAAGGCCCGGTCTTTGACATCCTTCATATCTCTCTGCAAACCAGAAATGGCCGTGTGTTGATTTGTGATTTCCCGTTTTATATTCGCGTTTTCCTGTGCCAACGACCCTAACCGGTCGTTTAATTTTGCGATTTCGGAACGGTAAGCACCCGATTCGGCTTCAAGGGATTCAATTTTCTCGCGCAGCTGGACTTGCGAAGCTTCCAAAGAGGTCCAGACCTTTTGCTCGACTCTTGATTGATAATTAAGATCTTCTTTAGAAATACCTTTGAACAGGGTTGACATGTTTGATCACCTTTGTATAGGGAATTTTGAGACGGGACATGCTAACACAGGCTTTTGGCGATTGCAATCAAAAGGTACACCAAAAGCAAAAGGGGCCAGGCCCCTTGGTGCCAGGCTTCTTTTGGGTCCGGATCATTTGGCCAATAGGGTTTTGATTTCTTTCATGAGATGCCCGATATCCTGAAATTGGCGGTAAACACTGGCAAAACGGACATAGGCAATTTGATCGATTTTGGCAAGGCGCTGCATGATGAATTCACCGATCACGTGGGAAGGAACTTCTTTTTCGTACTTTTCACGCAGCATTTTTTCGAGATCATCGACAATTTTATCCTGATCAGGAAGAGGAATCGGCCTTTTACTGCAGGACTTATAAACTCCGGAAAGTACTTTTTCCCGGTTATAAACTTCCCGGCGCTGATCCTTTTTGATCACAAAAAGCTGAATTTCTTCGATGCGTTCGTAGGTCGTGTATCTTTTGCCGCAAGCCTCACATTCGCGGCGGCGGCGAATCACCATTCCCTCATTGGCGGAACGGGAATCGATGACCTTGTCATTTTCTTTTTTACAGAACGGACATTTCATTTATATTTTTCCAGCAGCTCCGGATAAAGCGGGAACTTTTTCGTCAACGCTTCCACGTTCGTGCGGACTTTAGAAAGATTGGCTTCATCTGTCGGAGCTTTCAAAGTCTGATCGATTAATTCCGCGATTTTTTCCATCTCGGCTTCTTTCATGCCGCGTGTGGTCACCGCCGGTGTGCCAAGCCGGACACCGGAACCCTTAAACGGAGATTGTTTGTCAAAAGGAATCATATTTTTATTGACGGTAATTTTTACCCGGTCCAGAAGGTCTTGAACTTCCTTGCCGTTGAATCCTTTGACCGTAACGTCCACCAGCATCAAATGATTATCGGTTCCGCCGGAAACTACTCGCCACCCACGGGACATCATGGCCTTGGCCAGCGCCGCCGCATTTTTCACCACTTGCCCCGAATAGGTTTTAAAGGCCGGATTCATAGCTTCTTTTAACGCCACGGCTTTGGCGGCGATAATATGCATCAGCGGTCCTCCCTGAATGCCGGGGAAAATACTGGAATCTATCGCCTTGGCGTATTTTTCGCGGCATAGAATGAGGCCGGCGCGCGGGCCGCGTAAGGTTTTATGGGTTGTGGTTGTCACAATATCCGCGTAAGGAACCGGGCTCGGATGATGCCCGGTGGCCACGAGTCCCGCAAAATGGGCCATATCCACCATCAGAAGCGCGCCGATTTTATCCGCAATTTGCCGGCCCCGTTTGAAATCGATGATGCGCGGATAAGCCGAAGCGCCGAGCAAAAGCATTTTGGGTTTATGTTCGAGGGCAAGTTTTTCAATATGATCGTAATCCAGCCGCTCGTCTTTCTCGCTGACTCCGTAGGAAACAATATTGTAAAACTTCCCTGAAAAATTCATTTTATGGCCGTGCGAAAGATGCCCGCCGTGGGACAAATCCATGGCAAGAATTTTGTCACCGCTTTCGAGAAGCGCGATAAAAAC
>JACPXM010000052.1 GCA_016196545.1 Candidatus Omnitrophota bacterium | reverse complement strand
GTGTTGATGCGTTCACGCAGGCGGTTTTTGAAATTCTCCTGGACCACCATTCGATCTAAAAACGCCAAGTCTTCGTTGTCGGATTTTCCATCTCCGTTTAAATCCACACGGACGCCGTCGGTCAAATAGCGCTGATAACGTGCAATGTCATTGGCATCGAGGAAATTATCCTGATTCACGTCCAGCTTGCGGAGGAGTTTGGCCTTATCAATCATAGCGGCCACAATCAATTCGTCCGCGTAGTCTTGAGTCGCCGGGCGGCCGTCGCGATTGAGGTCCGTGGTCAGCACATTGCCGGCATTGTTTGAATCATAAAGCGCACTGCGATCGCGCCCATCGATCACACCGTCTTTATTCACATCCGCCATGGATTCCCAGAAAACTTCCTGGGCCAATTGACGCGCAAGCGCAGGATCGATCGGAGCTGGTGCCGCCGGATAATTGCGTTCCCGTAAAATCAGATGATCATCTAAAGAATCTTTGAAAACATCGTAGGTGAAATAACCGATGCGCAGGCGATGCTGATTGGCACTGGGTTTATAGCTTGTATAGCTTAAAGAACCTGAGGTCAGAATAAAAGTTCCATCCCCGCTCTGCTGAACACTAAAATCTTTACCGAGCAGATGAATTGAATTTCCCGCCGCATTGAACAAACTCCGTCTTGTGAATGTCACTTGGCCGGTAACCGCATTACTGATGACGTCATAAATCACATGGCCGATTTCGAATATGGATTTATTTTTGTCAAACGCGATGTGAATCCCATCCGGAGTCACAAGTGCATAATCCCCGGCCGCCGGCTGTTCGATTTTGTAATTAATTCCACCGAGCTCAACCGCCGGTAAGCTGGAACGAATATCGATTGCGCGGACAAAACTCCACCGGCTGGCCGCCGCATCAAATGAAAGATTGTAAATCGCTCCCGCGATTTCAACCGTACCGTCAGTTTTTTGAATGTAGTGGTCAGGACCTCGGACAATTTCAAAACGCGAGCCGTCATAACTGGCGATGCTATATTTCAAGCCATTCAAAATCACGAAAGGCTCTGAAGTCTGCACGGTTTCAGAAGCAATCAGCCGGTATTCTCCGGTCACCGCATTAATCTGAATCTGATAAATAATCGCGCCAATTTTGACTTCGGTGGCTTGAGTATTGGATGTCCAGGACAAATCGGTCGATTTGAAAATAAGCGAGCCATCCGCCTTCCGTTCCACTTGATACGAAGCGC
>JACPXM010000051.1 GCA_016196545.1 Candidatus Omnitrophota bacterium | reverse complement strand
AGGTTCCTTTTTGCAAAAAGGAACCTGGTACCTTAGGCACTCTTGCCTCCTGCACACCCGGTGTGAAAAGCTTTTACACACCGGGTGTGCAGGAGGGGGTGCCGAGAACCAAAAAAATCTTTGAATTGCGAGGGGGTTCTGTTATATTTGTTAGTTGTTCCTTGAAATTCATGTCCAGTTTCTTTATTTTTTAAGGAGACCCCAAAATGATTACAGAAATAGGAATTGCGGCCGGAGACATTTGGCATTACCTTGATGAAAAAGGTTCGGCGACATTGGATGAGCTTGTACGCCACTCCGGAAAACCGCGTGACTTGCTTCTGATGAGTCTTGGGTGGCTTGCTCGTGAAGGCCATGTTACGCTGGGGGGTATGAACACGGGTTTTAGGGCCCAGCTCAACCGCAAATAGGAATACAGATTTCTTGTCCTGCCTGGTAGTTCTAGTCAGCGCACCTTCGTTAAGATCTGCGCGTAAAATTTCATCCCAATTGCTGGAAAAAAAACTAGCCGCATGCGTCACGCTTGTCCCCTCGGTGGAATCCCACTATGTGTGGAGAGGGAAGAAAGAAAAATCTCGCGAGGTTCTTTTAATCATCAAGACGATGACGTCTTATTATTTAAAACTTGAAGAATCGATTAAAAAGCTTCATTCCTATTCCGTTCCGGAAATCATCGCCTTCCCAATAAAAAGGGGAAGTCGCGATTATTTGAAATGGATTTTCTCAACGCTGCATTCGTCGGCATGATTTTTTCGATTTTCCGCTTGCTTTCCAAAGAGATAAAGGTAAGATAACGTGCTTAAGGGAGAAAATTCAAAGCCGTTTCCTCGTTTTAAGACTGCTCTCATCATTTAGCTTTGAATTTTTTAATCCCACCTCGGAGATATTTTTTATGTGGGATGACGTATCGATGCGCATTCAAAAGCGCATTGAAGCCCATGAAAAGGGCTACCGACAAAATGTCGGTATCATCGGCCGTGAAGGCAGCGGAAAAACGCGGTTTCTCATTCGGCTTCAACAATCCCTTTTCGTAAATCCTCGTTTCATAAGTGTCGGTTTTGATTGCCGCATCTGGGATTTAGATCATTTGATAGAACGCTGGATGGGGGCCCTTCTTTCGGGACTTTTCCAGAGCCAATCGATTCAACCCCCCTCCCATTTTCAGTCACTTCTCAGCGCCTCCGTACCCATTATTCCCAAAACTGTAGAGCGGATGAAATCGCTTAAAAAAATGGTGCGCCGGGAAAAGCCTTCCGCAGTTATCCGTGAGCTATTTTCACTGACCGGTGTATTGGCTGAGGAAACTTCCAAAAAAATAATCTTAATTCTCGAGGAATTCCAGGAGTTGGAAAAACTCCCCTGTCCGGATCCTTTTGCCCTCCTCGGCAAGCAAATCATGGTTGAGAAGAATACGCTTTATCTGGTTTCAAGTTCAAAGCCAGAAAAAGCACGCGAAATATTCCGTGACAAGTTGTCGCTTCTTTTTGGAAATTTTGAGATTATGGAGACGGGACCTTTAGAATTTGAAGAAGCTTATGCTTTGATTCATAAGGATTTCGGTGATTTAGCGCTCAGCGCTCGCGACCAGCATTTTTTGATTTCTATGACGGACGGCTGGCCAGTTTCCATGGATTTAATACTTTCTACTTTGAGGTCGATTCGCATGCCTTCTGGGAATACCCCCTTGCTGCAAGCATTTGAGTACGAACTGTTTGACGGGGAAGGAAGGATTTTTGGAATATTTCAACACAAACTGAATCTTTTGTCGGCTCTTTTTAAGGAAGATTCGATGATGATGAAGACGCTTTTAGCGATTGCTTTTGGGAAAAAAAAGGCGCAGATCATTGGTGTTTTCATTGGAAAGACCGCCCGTGAAACAAAAAAAATTCTGCAAAGACTTTTAGCTGAGAATGTGATTGTGAAGCGAGGCTCTTTTTACGGAATCGAGGACCCTCTTTTTCGGTTTTGGCTTCGCGAGGTCTGGGTAAAAAAACAGCACGTTTATTCTTTGGACCATGGTGCCTTGCAGGAAAGTCTTTGTGCCGCTCTACGCCATGCTTACCTGCGTAACGTTCAAGAAAATGAGAACGATCTTTCGCAAAAAGTCGAAACGCTTTTGCGGGAGTTTCGCAATGATGCCGTAGAAATGAATCAAAAACGGGTGTCCTGTCCTCATTTTATGGAAATTGCAAGCCGTCCCACCAATGGTCGCATATTTCCTATCCATGCCCGAAATCAGGCGGTCCGTTGGATCTGTCAGGTGGCCCAAGATCCCGTGCGGGAAGAACATGTCAGCCTTTTTTTAGACGAGCTCAAAAGATTTCGAAAGCGCGTTCAGCGCAAGGTGTTGATCGCTTTAAAGGGTGTGGATCAAAATGCCCGACTCATGGCCCAGGAGGCACGTATTCAAATTTGGGGTTTGCGGGATTTCAACGCTCTTTTGGACCTCTATAATTTGCCGAAAATTATTCCCATGATTGAGGAGAAAAATACAGCGGATGAACCGCCTTTGGGCGCCTTGGCGCCAAGCCTACATTCAGCCTAAACGCCCCCCTCAAAAGGGATGTCTTTTCTGCCGACTTATCCAGGCGCCTTCCCGTAAAGATCGCTCCCATCAAATCCTCAAGCGTACGACGCACAGCTTTGCTATTTTAAACCTTTACCCTTATAATAACGGGCATGTCATGATCGTCCACTGCCGTCATGCCGCTTCTCTCCATCAATTGAAAGACGAAGAAAAACTCGACTTATTGTCTTTATTTGATTCGGTGATGCAAGCCTTAAAAAAACGGCTGAAGCCGCAAGGTTTTAATGCAGGGATTAACATGGGCAAAGTAGCGGGAGCAGGAATTCCCGGCCACATCCATTTGCACCTTGTTCCTCGCTGGAAAGGGGATTCTAACTTTATGCCGGTTGTAGGGGAAACGAAAGTCATTTCGCAGTCCTTAAAACAGGTTTACGAGCTTATTACCCCGCTCTTATAAGGGATCTTTCCTCATTGCATTCATGAAGAAAAATTCAGTTAAATCGTATGATAGCGAAAAAAACCTTGCCCCCTATGCCCTTCGTAGTTCCGATTCTCAAGGTCGTCACTATCCTGAAAAAGAACATGAATTACGAAGTCCCTTTCAAAGGGACCGCGATCGCATTATCCATTCGACCGCGTTTCGGCGATTGGAATACAAAACCCAAGTTTTTGTCAATCATGAGGGCGATCACTACCGGACGCGGTTAACGCACACACTGGAAGCCTGTCAAATTGCGCGGACACTTGCCCGAGCACTTTTCCTCAATGAAGATTTAGTGGAGGCCGTCAGCCTTGCCCACGATATCGGACATGGTCCCTTCGGGCATGCCGGTGAATGGGCGCTTCAGGAAATTATGAAAAATCATGGGGGATTTGAACATAATGTCCAGGCCCTGCGCATTGTGGAAAAATTAGAAGATAGCTACGTGGAATTTCCGGGCCTAAACTTAACGTTTGAGACTCGTGAAGGACTCAAAAAGCATCCCGAAAGGTTTTACAAAAATCCCTTGGACCGTTTTCAAACCTTGGAGGCTGAGGCGGCCGATATTGGCGATGAGATTGCTTATAGTACCCATGATCTAGATGACGGCCTTCGCTCGGAATTGCTGCGGGAACAGGATTTAGAAGGAGTGGCCTTGTGGGACGAAGCGTTGGGTTATATTCACAAAAAATACGGAAAAATAAATACCTCCAAAAAGCATAGGCTTGCGACACGATTGATTGTCAACTGTCTGGTCAAAGATGTGATTGAAGATTCCGCTGCGAGAATTCATAAGATCAAGCTTTGTTCGATTCGTGACCTTCAAAAAAAGCGAAATCCTGTCATTGCGTATTCTTCACCTATGAAACGTCGCCTCGCCGAGTTGAAGAAGTTTTTGCATCAAAGGCTTTATCAGCATTATCGAGTTGTGCGCATGACCGACAAGGGTCAGCGGTTTTTAAAAGCTCTTTTTCAAGTTTATTTGCAGAAACCTGCCCAGCTTCCTCCCCATGTGGCGGTGCGAGCAAAGCGAGACGGGGTTCACCGCGCGATCTGCGACTACATCGCCGGTATGACAGACCGTTTTGCGCAGGATGAATACAAACGTTTTTTTGAACCTTATGAGAGAGTCTGACGCATGGTGACAAAGGTAAACCCGTCGGTTGTGGAGCGATTTATGCTACCCAATCCTTCCTGGCAAGAAGGCTACCACTCCTTCAATCATTTGTTTGGGCGGCCCTTGGGTTGGCTTTTTATTGCCACGGATGCCGGAACTCCACGCATGCTCCGTCTTGACCGCAAGGGAAATTGTTCTTTTTACTCGGCCAATACTTCCAATGAGCAAAGCTGCGACGCCTTTTTAACCAAATACAGCCAGTTGATGCAGGAAAACGAGGACACGCTTCAGAAGCTTCCCACGTTTTACCGCTGCGCATTTGGGAAAAACGGAGCGGTGTTTGCGCTCCGCCATTTAGGAAAAGTCCGGGGACTTTTGATCCTTTGTGCCCTCACCCGACCGGAAAAAGACATTTGCGATTTGTTGATTCCCTTTGATCATTTTCTTCAGAGTCATGTGGAGCTCGCGTACAAAACGTTTGAATTGAATAATTTCTATGAAACCGTGCACCCCCGAGCCCTTGCACTTTCCACCATGCATTCGGTACATCGGGTGATTAGTTCTTCGCTTAGACTGAGCGAGCTTTTGCCCCGTATTGGAAGGCTCAGCGCGCAGGTGCTTAAAGCGAAGGGGTGTTCCATTATGCTTTGCGATGCACCTCGCGAATATCTTTTGCCTTATTTTTCCTTTGGGGAGAATAAAAAATATATTCATCAAAACCGCCTCAGAATTGGCAGGGGACTTGAGGGAAGGATTGCGAAAACGGGGGAATTTTATCTTTCCCGGCGCGCTATCGGCGTCCCCTTCATTGAAGATGACGTGGTAGGGCTCATTATCCTTTGGGATAAAATTGATCATCAACCTTTTACGCAGCCGGACCTGGAAATCCTAAAGTCGCTTTCCGAACAGGCGGTGGTGGCGATAAAAAATGCCCAGCTTTATGAAGAAACCGAACAGCTGACACTCGGGAGCATCAAGACCATTAATGAGCTTTTGGAAATGAATTTTGGCGGCAGTCGCGAAGAACTTCCCGTGATGGGTGAAATGATCCTTGAAGTGGGCAAGGCATTGGAACTTTCAAGCCGGGAGCTCACTCAACTTGAGCGTGCGATTGTCTTATTGGATACAGGGACGCTGGTTTTACCTGAAAAGGTTTGGCGCAAAAAGGGCAAATTAACGAAAAAGGAATTTGATCAGGTAAGAAAAATTCCAATGCAAGGCGCCGTGCTTTTAAGATCCATATCTTCCTTAAAACCCATCATTCCTATCATTTTACATCACCGTGAACGCTTTGACGGTAAAGGATATCCGGAAGGGCTTGCGGAAGATCAAATCCCCATTGGCGCGAGAATTGTTTCTGTGGTAGACTCCTTTCTCGCAATGATTTCCCGACGAAGTTATCGGGAACCTCTAGGCATTGATCAGGCGCTGCACGAAATTGAAATTAACAGTGGTACTCAATTTGACCCCAAGGTGGTTGAAGCTTTTTTGAAGGTTGTCCGTCGTAAAGAAATTTTCGACAAAATAAAAAAACTTCATCTCGAAAACTTGGCATTGAGCCCTGGGCTTCTAGAGGCCTCCCCGAAAAAGGGAAAAAAATGAATGAGTGAACTGCTGATGGAAAGGCCGACTCTCTTACCGACCTCAAAAAGAAGCATCCGGATCGAAAAGCCGCTTTTCCAGGCTGGTTCATCAAGATCTCTTTCTTTAAAATCTCAAAGGCCCGCGTTGGGTTTCATTTTTCAAGCATTACTTGTCTTTTCTTACGGTTTAAACTTCATTTCTCTCTTTCTCATTTTTATGAAGGGCCGATGAATCGCCTCTATCCTTTCTCCCTCCTTATTTTGACTTTTTTTTTGTCCAGCTGTGCTGCTGAAAAAGAGCTTGAACGAGTCAATCGGGATCAATCCCGCACGATTCAAAATTTAAAAGCTGAAGTGTCGCGCTTAAATCAAGAGTTAGACCAGTTGATGCATTCTAAAGAGGAGCTCAACCGGGCCAAGACGGACATGGAACGCAAACTCCAATCGGAAATGGATTCAGGAAATCTTTCTGTTTCCATGCAAGAGCGGGGTTTGGTGGTGACGGTGTTGGACCGCGTGCTTTTTGATTCCGGAAGGGCCGAGCTTAAAGAGTCCTCGAAGTCGACCTTGGATAAAGTTGCGCAGATTTTGCAGGATCGTGTGAAATCCCACAGGGTTTATGTAGAAGGTCACACGGATAATATTCCAATACGGGTATCCGGATGGCGTTCCAATTGGGAGCTTTCTACGGCAAGGGCTACGGAAGTGGTGCATTATTTTGTGGAAGAAAATACGCTTGATCCGGAACGCCTCGCGGCAACCGGCTACGGGGAATTTCATCCTTTATTTGACAATAACTCTTCTGAGGGAAGGCTAAAAAATCGCCGAGTGGAAATTGTTATTTCCCCCAAGAAATTAGGCGGACCTTCAGTTTAACTTGCATCGGGATTTCGTGATTACCCGAACTTTTTCGGGGAAGAAGGCAAGTATCCTTTT
>JACPXM010000048.1 GCA_016196545.1 Candidatus Omnitrophota bacterium | reverse complement strand
ATACTCTTTTTTAGACTTTGGACTCATAGAAGTAACCCCTTTCTTGGGTTACCTTTTAATATGAGTCAACGATTCAGCCTAAATCGCCGTTCGGTTACCTTTAATTTGAGTCAATTCGCGCCAATATTTGTTTTTGACATCCCCTACGGATTTTGTTATACTCCCACCTCTTTTGAGATCTCCCATGAAAACTTATTTACCGAAAGAAAAAGATTTTGACCGCAAAACTTATCTCATGGATGCCTCGGGAAAAACCCTGGGACGTCTCGCGACGCGGGTTGCCTCACTTTTAATCGGGAAAGGGAAGGTCTTCTTTGCTCCCGATCAGCTTTCCGGGGATAATGTTGTTGTTGTGAACGCGCGCCAAGTTCATGTGACCGGCAAAAAAACCAAACAAAAGACTTATTCCCATTACACCGGTTATCCCGGCGGGATTAAAACTTATCGCTATGAAGAGCTTATGGAAAGAAAACCGGAAGAAATTATTATTCGGGCCGTCTCTCGCATGCTTCCCAAAAACAAGCTGGGCCGGGAAATGTTGAGACGGCTGCGCGTTTTCCGGGACCAAAATCACAATCAAGCAGCCCAAAAGCCCATCGCCTTAAAGGACTAATTCCCATGCCTTCCTCTGCACCCACGTCATTTTATGCAACCGGACGACGCAAACAAGCCATTGCCCGCGTCTGGATTTTCCCCGGCCAAAAGGGATTCTCCATTAACGGGCGTGAAGTTCCCAAATACCTGCAGCGCGCCAATCTCCAAATGCTGGTGGAGCAACCTTTGAAAATGGCCCAAGCCGAAGACAAATTTCGCATTCGTGCCCGCGTCACGGGTGGAGGGCTTGCGGGACAGGCCGGTGCCGTCAGTTTGGGGATTGCCCGGGCCTTGTTAAAATTCGATGAAAATCTTCGTTCGACACTTCGCCGCGGTGGATTTTTGACACGGGATCCGCGGGAAAAAGAAAGAAAAAAATTTGGCCGCAAGGGTGCCCGCAGAAGCTTTCAATATACCAAGCGTTAATGCGAAGCCTTCTTCTCACAATAGTTGTTCTTCTCATTCCTTTTCTGGTATCCTCTTGCCAGGGTTTTCTAGAAGATTACAATTATAATCCGATAGGCTCAACCTCTTCCTCGGGTTCCTATTAATTGACGGGCGATCGAAAGGTCGAGCCCGCTGTCCTGAGGGCATCAATCCCGAAGGATGACACAAGAGCGTCTTATGCCTCGTTTAAAGAAAATAGTTCGCTCCCTCTTTATCCTTTCCTGTGTCCTCACAGTCAGCTTCGGAATTTTTATCACGACGGCCTTTCCGCCTTCGCTGATACGCTCTGAAGTCACAAAAAATATTCGCGAGACAACGGGTGGGGAGCTTAAAGCCGGAGAATACCGTCTTCTTTATTTTCCTTCCCTTCAGATTGAAATAAAAAAAGCGGAATGGTTTTTCCCCCAGGACAACGCCACGTCCTTGAAAGCGGATAACGTTCGTATCGGACTGAATCTTTGGGAGCTTCTCAGAAAAAATATTCGTATTTCACGGTTTCAAGTGGAAAACGCTTCTTTAGAAACTCCCCGTTTGTATCCCGTGCTTCAGAAAATCTGTGCCGGCTGTTTTGTGCCAACACTCCGACTCCAAGGCTTGGGAATGGATTTCAAATTCCGCCAGGGGCGCCGGGTATTGGATTTTCAAATTAAGTCTGCCAAACAAGAGGGGCGACGCTATCTGCAGGGCCGGGGCTCATTACGAGCGAAAAATCCCTTGGACTCGCTATGGCATTTAAAGGACCGTCACCTGCAATCCACATTTGAAATTAAAGACTTGCCCTTGGAGTTTCTTCAGCAGACGATTTCCGGGCGTCAGGGGTTTCGTCTTAAATCCGGAAATTTGACTGGAAGGGCAGCTTTTATAAAACGGTTGGGGCAAGATTTGCTTTCCCTCCAAATGGATTTAAAATTTCAAGAAATGGCTTATGAAGTACGGCACCGGGAAACGTTTGTTCCGGTCCCACCTCTTTCTTTCGAAATCAGCGCGGATGCCACCTGGGACTTTAGTTCGGAGGAATTTTCGCTCAAACCGATGCGTATTCTTTCTCCGCTGGGGGAGCTGCATTTCGCCGGTGGTTTTAGGGCAGCCCAGCGCCAGTTTAAGGAAATGAGAGTCACAGGAACCGGCATTGCCCTGGAAGCCCTTCCCTTAATTTGGCCCGAGATGAAAAAAGCGATTCCTATCAATGTGGGGTTTTCAGGAAAAAGTAATTTTCAGGGAGTATTGGAAGGGCCCTTGGAAGGCTCCTTGACGTGGCATGGTCATTGGGATATGGGCAGCATGAATCTGAACTACTCCCGCTACTTTTCAAAACCCAAGGACATGCCCATGAGTTTGAATATGGAGTTTCTTTTTGAAAAGGGAGAAAAGCTTTCAGGAAGTTTTTCGATTCGCATGGCAGAGATCGTGATGAAAGGAACCTTGACGGATGTGAATCTGGGCATCTCAAAAGGCGATGTCAACCTTTTGACCAATAAATTTGCGCTCAAGGGGCGCGAGCCGCTATTCCCTTTTTTGGAAAAATACGCACTCGACGGCCAGACAAAATTTCTGGCACATTGGCATGGACGGCTTTTTGATCCCGAATCCTCTCAGGTAGTCATCACCTTAATTTTGGAGAACGGTTCCTTCCTGCGGGAAGACGGAACAGGGCCTCGAAATATGAGTTTCTATCTGGACTATAGTCCCATGGCCCTCGAAATCCGAAAGGGAGGCGTGGAACTCGGGGAATCCAAAGTCTTATTGAAGGCAAGGGTCCGTAGATTGCCTGACAAGCCTGCGATCAAGGCGCAAATTCAATCCCCGCATTTTATTCCCGAAACCTTTTTCGAAGAATTTGATTTACTTCTTTTTGGCCGGCTTAATGAAAATCAGAGAGGGTATTATCAAAAAGTAAAGCAAGCGCTTGGCTCTCTGTTTCCGGACCGGAAGGCCCTCGAAGATTTAAAAATGGAGGTCAACTACAAGGACGGAAAATGGCTCATCGATTCCATGGACTTCGATGCCTATGACGGAAAGGCCCGCTTTAAGGGAGAAATGGATTTTACTGCCCCGGAACCCCTTTATAAAGTGGGTGGAGAAATTGACCGCTGGAGTCTTGCCCGGCTTTTGGAAGGAGGGAAATGGCAAGATTTGATTACGGGAAATTTATTTTTGAAAGGGTCCCTCGAAGGCTTTGGGTTTGATCCTGAAGGATGGGAGGAACGCGTCAAGGCCGAAGGCCGATTTTCGATTACCCAGGGTGAACTTGCAAGTATTGATCTTTTAGGGGCCCTTGCGGATATTCCGAAATTCTCTTATTTGAAAAATTTAGAGAGCAAAGATTCAAAAACGCCTTTTGATGACATTCAGGCTTCCTTTAAATGGGCCGAGGAGGATGGGGTTAAAGATGAAGAACAAATCAATAAAAAGTTTATTACCCGAAACTTGGTTCTTCTTTCAGACGATCTTTATGTGGAAGGAGAAGGGGATGTTTTGCGCGAGGGAATATTAAATTATCGATTCAATGTTTACCTTCCGCCCATGCGAATGGAGGAGACCCTGGCTTCCTTGATCGTCCAAATAAAAAGGGAAGGTGAAAAACGCCTTGGTCCCATCCCTTTTCTTTTATCCGGTCCGCTTTCACAGCCGGAATTAAAACCTGACCCTGCCCTTCTACCCCAGATTTTGGAAGAAATAGAAAAGAAAAAGATTCAAAAGATTTTTCGTAACTTTCTTCCCGAAGAGACTTTTTTGGACCGGCGTAGCAGTTCTTGACGGATTTTCCGTATCAGGTCGCGGGCCGCCTTTTCTTCGGCTTCCTTACGCGTACGTGCGCTGGCTTTCTTGTTGCGTCGCCGATCAATCGTTACCAGGGATTGAATAAGACCATTGGAAAGCGGGCGGTTCGTATAAATGGGGATTTTCTGCCAGTTTTTTTGAGAAATTTCCTGGAGTGTACTTTTGGGGTTTGGATCCAGCCGGAAAAGTTTACGGCTATCGAAAAGGCCGTCATAAAGCCGCAAAATGAAACGGCGCACGGCATCAAAACCGCAATCAAGATAAATTGCAGCAATCAGGGCTTCCAGGGAATCCGCAAGAATCTTATGTTGCGGGAAATCCTGCTGCTCGCGCAGGCTCTTTCCTATTCGAATGAAGCTGGACAATCGAATTTTTTTTGCAAGTCGGGCAAGAATTTTCCTTGAAACTAGAATGGAACGGAGGCGGCTTAGAAGTCCCTCGTCGGCCTCTGGGAATTTGACATAAAGCTTGCAACAGATGACAAAATTCAGAATGGCGTCTCCAAAAAATTCCATGCGGTCGAAATCATCGAGTTTTTTGGGGGGATTTTCATTGCGCCATGAGGGGTGTGTCATGGCTGCTTCGAGTAGTTCAGGGTCTTTGAGGCGGATCTGGAGGCCTTGACGTGCCTTGACGAGATAGGGGTCCTGCTTTTTTCGATTCATTGCGTACAAAATAATTTTTTTTCTTCCGGATGTCAATGATTTCTGTTCCTAACCCTCTAAATTGACAAAAGATAGAGCAATTCCCTATAATACACAGCTCTTATGTTAAATTGTGCCATTTTGGGAGCAAGGAGCCACACGGGAATTGAGTTGATAAAAATTCTGCTCCGGCATCCGCATGTTCGTTTGAGCCATCTTGTAACGGGACAAAAGCAGGCCCTCCCGCTAACGCAGGTTCTTGGAACGCTGCCCAAGGACGTGAATTTAGAAATTCGCCCTTTTCGTTTTGCAGAAATCCAAAAAAAAGCGGATCTTATTTTTTTATGCCTTCCCCATACCGAGTCCATGGAAAAAGCGGCCGCCTTTCGAAAGGCGGGAAAAATCGTCATCGATTTGTCCGCAGACTTCAGGCTGAATAGTTGGCGTGTTTATGAAAGCTGGTATGGCGTAAAGCATGGGCAAAAAGAACTTTTAAAAGAAGCCGTCTACGGCCTCTCCGAGCTTTTTCGCTCAAAGATAGAAAAATCGGATTTAATTGCCAATCCCGGTTGTTATCCGACAGGTGCTATCCTCGGCATTGCGCCTCTTCTCAAAAGGCATCTCATTGACGAGGGTTCGCTGGTGATTGACGCAAAATCAGGGGTGAGTGGTGCGGGCAAGAAACTAAAACCTGAAACTCAGTTTTGCGAAGTCGACGAAAATTTTTATGCTTATAAAGTCGGCCGGCATCAGCATACACCCGAAATCGAACAGGCGCTTTCCGAAGTGGCGGGTGAGGAAATTGAAGTAAGTTTTGTGCCGCATCTCCTTCCGATCGAGCGGGGAATTTTAAGCACGATTTACCTGCAAAAAAAAAAATCGGTTAAAACCGAGGATCTTCAGAAGGCCTATCTGGAAGATTACGGCCAGGAGCCCTTTGTGAGGCTAAAGGCTCCGGGCACCTATCCGAGCCTTAAGGATGTTCAACGGACAAATTTTTGCGACATCGGTCTTTTTTGTGACGAAGAGCGCGGCCAGGTGATTGTGATTACGGCCATCGATAATTTGATCAAAGGGGCCTCGGGACAGGCCGTTCAAAACATGAATATTCGCTGCGGTTTTCAGGAAGAAGAGGGCCTTCGGACATGGTAAAGCCGTTTTGGGAAAAACGTCGGCGCGGAACCGTAACGACTCCCATCGGATTTTATGCCAGTGGAATGCATTGCGGCATTAAAAAGAAGAAGCATAAATACGATGTTTCCCTGATTGCCTCCGGGACGCCTTGTGTTGCGGCGGGCACCTTTACAGTCAATCGTGTCAAGGCATGGCCCGTCCTTTATTCCATGAAGACGATTCACGCGCCGAAACACAGGGCCATTCTGGGTTCCAGCGGGAACGCCAATTGTATGAATGGGCCTAACGGAAAACAGGCCGTGGAAGAGAGTGTTTATGAATTGGCGCGGCAATTAAACGTGACCCCTGAGGAAATCCTCATTGCCCAAACCGGTCTAATCGGTGTCCCCTTTCCCGTGACTCGTTTTAAACGGGCCATTCCCAAGCTCGTCAAAAGACTTTCCGAAGACGGTGGTTTGAGGGCGGCAAAGGGCATCATGACCACCGACCTTTCCGTGAAACAAGTCGCGCTTTCATTTTTTCTCGGGGATAAAAAAATTACCATTGGGGCTGTGGCGAAGGGGGCCGGCATGGTCCACCCCAATATGGCCACCATGCTTTGTTTCATCACGACGGATGTGGCCATCACGAAGCCTCTCTTGCGGAGGGCTATCCGTCATGCAACCGACGACACTTTCAATCAAATGGCGATTGATAATGATATGAGTACTAATGATATGGTTCTTCTCTTGGCCAACGGGGAGGCTAAAAATAACCCCATTCAGAAAATTGACAAGGACTATCGCATGTTTCGGGAAGTGCTCGAAGAAGTCTGCCGTATCATGGCCTATGAAATGGTAAGGGATGGGGAAGGGGTGACGCATGTTTGCACGCTCCGGGTTTCAGGAGCCAAAAATCCGACCGAAGCGGAAAAAGCGGCCCGGCAGATTGCCAACTCTATGCTTTTTAAGACCATGCTTGCCGGCGCCGACCCCAATTGGGGACGCATTGCCGCCGCAGTGGGAGCCAGCGGAATCACTCTTAATCCGGACCATTTGAATATTTCATTTGGCAGTGCGGCGGTTGTCAGCCACGGCCGGCTTCGGGTATTGAATTTACCCAAGGCCCGGAGGATTCTTCAGAGAAAGGAATATACGATTGACGTTGTGATCGGAAAGGGAAGGGGAAGGGCGCAATTTGTAACCTCGGACTTGACCACCAAATATGTCCTCATCAATTCTTCCTACTCTTAAACCCATGCAAGAACTTGTTGAAAAAGCCAGCATTTTAATCGAGGCGCTTCCCTACATTAAAAAATTCAGGGGCAAGGAAATTCTCATTAAGTATGGCGGCGCGGCATTGACCTATGAAGATATTCGGGACAATGTATTGCTTGATCTCGTGTTCATGAATTATGTCGGGATCAAACCCATTTTGATTCATGGCGGCGGCATCACGATTACGGAAAATCTGAAGAAAAAAGGAATTCAGAGCCAGTTTGTGAATGGTCTTCGTGTTACCCGTAAAGAAACGATCGAAGTCGTCGTGGAGACTCTCGCCGAGCTGAATAAGAGTATTGTCCATGACATCAATCGCTTTGGTGCGCGTGCGATCGGCCTCTCCGGCCATGATGCTGAAATTTTAAATGTTATCAAACATACGGCCGAGGGAGACGTGGGTTATGTGGGAAATGTGACCTCCGTGAATATTTTGCCTTTAAAGGAGCTCACGGAATTTAATATTATTCCTGTGGTTTATCCTATCGGGATCGATAAACACGGAGACTCCTACAATGTGAATGCCGATGAGGCCGCTGCCAAAATCGCAGCCGCAATGGGGGTGCAAAAATTTATGGTACTTACCAATGTCAAAGGGATTTTACGGGATCCCGCCGATGACGCTACCCTGATTTCCTCCATTCATGTTTCGGAAGTTCAAAATCTTATCGATAAGAAAATCATTACCGGGGGAATGATCCCCAAAGTGCGCGCCTGCATGACGGCCTTGGAAGGTGGAATCAAAAAGGCCCATATTATCGACGGCCGCATCAAACATTCGCTGCTCCTTGAAATTTTTACGGATCAAGGAATCGGAACGGAAATTTATCTTTAGCCACTCGTTGTGCCGGTGTCTGGTTGTTGGCGATAACCGAACACCCCCTCCACACCCGGTATGATGGCGGTCGTTTTTAAAAAAAGGAACCCGGTACCTTTTGAATTGACGTTATGAATACTCAACAAGTACAAAAACTCTATAGCGACTTTATTCTCCCGACCTACACCCAGGTCCCCGTTTGCCTGGTCAAGGGCAAAGGCTCGCGGGTTTGGGACATTCACAACAAGGAATATCTTGATTTTTTTCCGGGCTGGGCGGTTTCCGGGATTGGACACTGCCATCCGCAAGTGGTGAATGCACTCAAGGACCAGGCGAGGAAAATACTCCATATTTCGAATAATTTTCTCAATTTAAAGCAGGCCCAGCTTGCGCAGACCCTTATCAAGGCGTCCTTTCCAGGCCGCGTTTTTTTCTGCAATAGCGGTGCCGAGGCCACAGAATCGGCGGTTAAATTCGCTCGAAAATTCGGGCATGAGGGCGGGCGGTATGAAATTATTACGATGAAATGTTCCTTTCATGGTCGTACGCTGGCCGCGATTACAGCGACCGGACAAGATAAAGTTCAAAAGGGTTTTGATCCGCTGCCTTTAGGATTTCGTTACGCTGAATTTAATGATCTTGGGTCCGTAAAAAGTCTTGTGACTGAAAAAACAATTGCCATTTTTCTGGAGCCTATCCAAGGCGAAGGCGGGGTCCATGTGGCAACTCAGGAATTTATGAAAGGCTTGAGGCGGCTTTGTGATGAAAATGGACTGCTTCTGATGCTCGATGAAGTGCAAACAGGAATGGGCCGCACGGGAAAAATGTTTGCCTTTCAGTATTACGGCGTGGAGCCGGATGTCATGACGCTCGCCAAATCTCTGGGAGGAGGCACCCCAATCGGCGCCCTCGTCGTAAATCGAAAGGTGAAGCCGGAAGTGTTTACGCCGGGAACTCATGCCTCCACTTATGGAGGTAATCCTTTGGTGTGCGCGGCAGCGCTCGCAGTCTTCCGGGCCATTCGAAAAGAAAAACTTTTGCATCAAGCCGTCGTTTTGGGGGATTACCTAGCCAAGAAATTAAACGAATTAAAAATAGAATTTCCGGCCATTCGGGAGATTCGAGGCATGGGTCTGATGCGAGGAGTTGAGTTCGATTGCCCCGCCGGAGAAATTGCAGATCGGGCTCGGGAAAACGGACTTCTGATCAATTGCACGCAGGAAAAGATTTTGAGAATTATGCCGGCACTGACGGTGACAAAAAAACAAATTGATACCGGCTGTATGATTTTAAAAAAAGTTATAGGAGAAATCTTGACCGTTAGGAAGTCATGAATCACAACCGCTTAATTTCTATCTCGGATCTTTCTTTGGATGAAATTCGAAAAGTTTTTGCCTTGACGGAAAGACTTAAAAAATTTCCCAAACGGTATCGTAATGCACTGGACGGGCAGATTTTCGGGCTGATTTTTGAAAAGCCTTCCACGCGGACTTGGATATCTTTTGAAACCGGTATTTTCTCATTGGGGGGAGGGGCCATTTATCTTGGTCCCGAGGACATTCAATTGGGCGTTCGTGAGGAGGTGCGGGATGTGGCGCGCGTTTTAAACCGTTATCTGGCGGGAGTGATTTTACGAACTTTTTCGCATGAGACGATTACCGAGTTTGGAAAATATTTTGAGCGGCCCATCGTGAACGGGTTGAGCAATTTTGAGCATCCCTGCCAGGCCCTGGCAGATTATTTTACGCTTTCAGAAAAATTTCCAAAGTCCGTGAAGCCGATCGTCGCTTTTATTGGCGATGGAAACAATGTTTTGAACTCCCTGATCCTGCTTGCAGCGACCCTGGGCTTTCCTTTAAGATATGCCACGCCCCCCAAGCATCAACCCTCGGCTTCCCTCCTGAAGCAGGCGCGTTCGATGGCCCAAAAAAGCGGCGCGGAAATTTTTGGAACACAAGATCCCGAGGAGGCCGTTTACGGCGCGGACGTGATTTATACCGATGTATGGGTTAGCATGGGGGAGGAAAAGCGGCGCGCGAAAAAAATCAAAGCATTTTTGGGAATGCAGGTCAACGCCAAGCTTCTTAAAAAAGCAAAAAAGAATGCCTTCGTGATGCATTGCCTGCCGGCTCATCGCGGGGAAGAGATTACCAATGAGGTAATGGAAAGCCGGCGTTCTATTGTTTTTGATCAGGCGGAAAATCGACTTCATGTGCAAAAGGCGCTGCTGCTCCATTTGTGTTCTCGGAAGGGGAAAGAGAAATGAAAAAGGTGGTTCTCGCGTATTCAGGCGGTCTGGATACTTCCTGCGCCGTGAAGTGGCTTCAGGAGGAATTCGGCCTTGAGGTCATCTGCTTTTCCGCCTTTATCGGCGAAGTTTCGGACAAAACCAAACTTCGAAAGCGGGCGGAGGCAGCGGGCACCAAAAAAATTTATATCGAAGACCTTAAAGAGGAATTTGCCCGGGATTTTATCCTTCCCGCGCTTTGGGCCCATGCGCGTTATGAGGGAAAGTATCCACTCGCCACGGCGCTCGGGCGGCCTTTGATCGCAAAACATCTCGTGGAAACAGCCCAAAGAGAAAAGGCCCAGTATGTTGCCCATGGCTGTACCGGAAAAGGAAATGACCAGGTGCGCATTGAGGTAGGCGTCCGGACGCTTGACCCCCATTTAAAAATTATTGCCCCTTTAAGGCAATGGGAATTTAAAACTCGGGATGAAGAAATTGATTATGCAAAACGGAATAAAATCCCTGTGGATGCTACCAAGGCTAGTCCTTATTCCATAGATAAGAATATTTGGGGCATTGCCATTGAAGCAGGCATTTTAGAAAATCCTTGGGTGGAACCGCCCGAAGCGGCTTATGTGATGACGCGGGCCATTTCCAAAGTTTCTGCCAAGCCCAAATACATTGAAATTGATTTTGAAAAAGGCATTCCCGTGAAATTGAATGGAGTGCGCAAGGGCTTAGTCGAATTAATTGATTCTCTGAACACCATCGCCGGGGCTTATGGTGTTGGGCGATTTGATCAAATTGAAAATAGACTTGTGGGCATTAAAAGCCGTGAAGTTTATGAAGCACCGGCCGCGGATGTTTTACTTAAAGCCCATGAAGAGCTTGAAGGCCTGGTGATGGACCGCGAGTTTCTTCATTATAAAAAGGTGCTTTCGGAAAAATACGCCGAGCTGGTTTATTTCGGGCTTTGGTTTTCACCGCTTAAAGAAGCGCTGGATTCTTTTTTTGCGTCGAATCAATTCCGCGTAACGGGGAAATTGAGGTTTAAATTGGATAAAGGCCACGCGATTTGTGTCGGGCGCCAATCCAAGCATTCGCTTTATTCTGAAAAGCTCGCGACCTATTCCAAGGGCGATACTTTTGACCGGAGTTCCTCCGAAGGCTTTGTGAAACTCTGGGGATTGCCGTATGAGGGCTTAAAAAGAAGAAGCTAGAGGCTGGAAGCTAGAAGCTAGAAATTTCCAGCTTCTAGCGTCTAACTTCTAGCCTCTTGGAGAATTTATGAAAAAACTATGGGGTGGGAGATTCAAAAAGGGGATGCATCCGGTGCTTAAATGCTTCAGCTATTCCCTTTATGTGGACTATCAGCTGCTTGAGTCGGAGCTTGAAATCGACATTGCCTGGGCGAAAATGCTGGGCCGAACGGGCCTGCTCACAAAGTCGGAATCCGCCAAACTCGTGCGCTCGCTTGCGTCGCTTATGCGGGAACTTATTCCCTCCGACCCCCACGACAAACTTCCCAAGGCCTGGCTCCAGGATTATGAAGATGTTCACACGCTGATTCAATCGCGCCTTGAGAAAAAAGCCGGAAGTCTCGGAAAAAAAATTCATACAGGCCGAAGCCGCAATGACCTGGTGGTGGCCTCCACGCGGCTTTGGGCCCGGAAAAAACTCAGCGAAATTCAAAAGAAGATCCTAGTGTTTCAAAAATCCCTTTTGAGTGCTGCCGCCCGCTCCCGGGATTTAAAAATTGCGGGGATGACTCATTTTAGAAAGGCCCAGCCGGTTTTGTTGGCGCATCATTTTTTGGCTTATCTGGAAATGATTGAAGAAGATCGCGCGAGACTGGCCGCGGCGATGGCACGCCTTGATCTCTTGGTGCTTGGCTCGGCGGCGCTGGCAGGGACTTCCCTTCCGATCGATCAAAAATTTTTGGCACGGGAATTAGGCTACTCAAAAATTGTGACGAACAGCATGGCGGCCGTCAGCGACCGGGCCTTTATGACGGAAATTGTTTCCGGCCTCGCGATTCTCTGGATGCATCTGTCGCGGCTTGCCGAAGATTTCATTTTGTGGAATTCGGAATATTTGGGATTTATCGAAATCGATGATGCGTTTGCAACCGGTTCAAGTTTAATGCCTCATAAGAAAAATCCAGATGTTTTTGAGTTGATCCGGGGAAGGGCATCGGTGATTTTCGGGCATTTGCAGACTCTTCTCGTTCTTCAAAAAGGCCTTCCCTTGACTTATCAGCGCGACCTTCAGGAAGATAAGCCCGCCTTTTTTGATTCTGTAAATAAAACCGGGCTGGCACTTGACGTCCTTTCTCTGACCCTCAACGGCGTGACGTTTAATGCCGAGGCGCTGAAGCGCTCCGTGGAAGAGGATGCGCTTTATGCGACCGACTTACTGGAATATCTCGTAGAGAAAAAAATCCCGTTTTCCGAGGCCCATGAGGCCGTTGGCCGGGCCATGCGATTTGCGATCGATCATCGCCGCCCGCTGGAGAGTCTCGGCCTACATGAATTTAGGAGGTTTTCTAAGGCCTTTGGCGCGGACGTTTACAATCTGTTTAATGAAACCGTTTCGGTTACGGCGAAGCGGACAAAGGGGAGCACGCATCCCGAGCGGGTAAGGGCTCAGATCAAACAGTGGAGAATAAGGCTTGACGCACACTGAAAGTCATTCCCAATTCCACGATTTTCAATATAGGGGACTCGAACTTTATTGCGAAAAGGTAAGGGTCCGCGATATCGTCGAAAAATGCGGAACACCGGTCTATATTTACAGCCATCGCACCTTTGTAGAGCATATCCATAAGATTAAGCAGGCCTTTCGTTCTGTGAAACCTTTGATTTGCTACTCGATGAAAGCCAATTCCAATCTCGCGATTTTAAAGACGCTCGTGAACCAAGGCGCAGGGCTTGACATTGTTTCCGGCGGGGAGCTTTTCCGGGCCCGGAAAGCCGGGTGTCCGGCGGAGCGCGTCGTCTATGCCGGTGTCGGAAAAACAGAGGAGGAAGTTGAAGAGGCCCTTCGTTACGGGATTCTCCTCTTTAATGTGGAATCCGAGGCCGAGTTGGCCACGATTCAGAAAATCGCGGGCCGCCTGAAAAAGAAGGCCTTGGTGTCTTTGCGCGTGAATCCCGGTGTGGACCCTCACACGCATGACCACATCGCCACGGGAAAGGCCGAAAGCAAATTCGGAATGGAGCTGGAGATTGCCCGGAAATTATTCCTGAAAAAGGCGGACTTTCCGAATCTTTCCCTTTGCGGCATCCATGTGCATATCGGGTCCCAGATTGTGATCGGAGAGCCCTTTGTCGAGGCCTTCCGGAAAGTTCTGGATTTTGTGACATCGCTTGAAAAAATGAAAATCAAAATCAAATACCTCAATTTGGGCGGCGGGCTGGGCGTGATTTACAGCACGGAAAATCCGCAGACGGCGGCCCAGTTCGCCCAGAAAATCCTGCCGCTCTTTAAAGGAAAGAAATACCGTATTATTTTTGAGCCCGGCCGTTTTGTTTCTGCCAATGCAGGAATTCTGGCGGGAAAAGTTCTTTATATTAAAAAGACGCGCCTAAAAAATTTTGCGATTATGGACACCGGGATGAGCGAACTCATCCGGCCCACACTTTACGAGGCACATCACGAGGTATGGCCGCTTCTAAAAAATGAGAAGGCCTCCAAGTGGATGTACGATGTGGTCGGCCCCATTTGTGAAAGCGGAGATTTTTTAGCCAAGGACCGGCACATCCAGGAGCTTCATGCGGGCGACTACGTTGCTTTTATGACCGCCGGAGCTTACGGCTTTGTCATGTCTTCCAATTACAATTCCCGTCCTCTGGCTTGCGAAGTTATGGTTAAAGGCTCCCAATTCTCCGTTATCCGCAAGCGCCAGAAAATCCAGGATTTAATCGAAGGTGAATCCATTCCGGAGTTTGTATAGTTTACTTTAGGTAATGGGAGTTCCGCCGGTACAGCCTGAGGCGGCACCAGCGCCGCCATTATAAATCACTCCCGATTGATCCACGCAGAAA
The DNA here is from genome assembly GCA_016196545.1 of Candidatus Omnitrophota bacterium. Classification (GTDB taxonomy): domain Bacteria; phylum Omnitrophota; class Omnitrophia; order Omnitrophales; family Aquincolibacteriaceae; genus JACPXM01. The sequence continues at coordinate 92,709 of JACPXM010000048.1, read as the reverse complement.
TTATTGAGGGATTCATTCGTGCGCGCCGTCGCAAAAAGCGCGTAGGTTGTGGAGCCGGCGCCTCCCCCCGAATAAGCCAAATCATAGCCATGCTTGGGGTTTGTGTTCCAGCTCGAATCGATATAAGGAGGAGAAAGGCCCGTGAGATCCGAGATTGCGGTTGCGTATTCCATGGGATTCTGTGCGGCGCGGTAGTTTTCGTTGGCGGAACTGAAAGTGCGCAGATCCTTCTTCATGGCATTTTCATTGGCCGTCATGCGCGCGCGCAAAAGATTGGGAATGGCGATGGCCGCAAGCAGGCCAATGATTGCCACGACAATCATAATTTCTACTAAAGTGAATCCCTGGTGTTTTTTGATATAATGCCTCCTCAAAGGGAACATTTTATGCATCGTCGAATTCTAATTTTAGCTTTAATATCCGGCCTGGCGAACGGTTGTGCCTATGTGGACCCTTTGATTCAGGATTTTAACGTTGTTTCCGTGGATCAGGAGCGCCAGCTCGGAGAGCAAATGGCCGCGCAAATCGAGGGGGAAATGGCCTTTTCCCGGGATGCGGCTGCTCAACAGCGGGTTCAGAAGGTGGGCCAGCGGCTTGTTGCTTCCCTCAATCGCCGTGATTTCAATTATGAGTTTTTCGTGGTACAGGATAAAGACCCCAATGCCTTCACGATTCCCGGCGGAAAAATTTATGTGCACACCGGACTCCTGCAGTTCGCCGATAATGAAAGCGAAATTGCCGGCGTGATCGGCCATGAAATTGCGCATGCCTATTTGCGTCATCCCGCCAAGGGAATTTCGCGCCAGCTTGGCGCCCAGCAGCTTGCCGGGCTTTTATTTAAGGATACTCAGGGGAAATTGAAAACCCTTGCGCTTCAAATGGCGGGCGGCGGCATCCTCACCCGTTACAGCCGCCAAGATGAATACGAGGCCGATGAAATCGGCTATCAAATTTTAAAATCAAGCGGTTATAAAACGGATGGCCTTTTACGTTTTTTAAGAAAGCTTCAGGGACTTCAGACCGGCAGCGCCTCGCCGCTCGCATTTTTGAGCACCCATCCGCCCACCCCGGACCGTATTGCGCGGCTTGAATCCATGGAAATGCAAAGGACATCCTACTTAAGATGAGCATGCTGAGCCTGAATTCAGAAGCTGCTTTTGCGGTGAATGCGGTGAGGGAAGGAGCCCTCATCGCGCGAAAAATCCGGGAGGAATTTGGGGCGAGCTCGGTTGCAAAAATTGACCACTCTCCAGTGACGATTGCGGATTTTGCAGTTCAGGCCTTTATTGCCTACAGTCTAGACCGGGATTTTCCGGGCGATGCTCTTGTGGGAGAGGAAAGTTCCGAAATTTTAAGATCTAAAGAAGGTCAAAATCTGCTTTCCAAAATTTGCGACACTGTCAAACCCCATCTCCGCCACGCGGATCCAGAACGCATTTGCCGGTGGATTGATCGCGGCCTCGCCGAACCCTCTGAAAGATTCTGGACACTGGATCCCATTGACGGGACAAAGGGCTTTGTCAGAGGCGGGCAATATGCGGTGGCCCTGGCCTTGATTGAAAACGGAAAAGTGGAGATCGGAGTTTTGGGATGCCCCAATCTTTGCGAGGCCGCCTCTGAAAAAATAAAGGGCGAAGGCTCTCTGATTGTTGCCGTGCGAGGGGAAGGTGCCTGGACCGCTCCGATTCTAGGATCTGCGGCCCCGATCAATGCCTTCAAACCGCTGCATGTTTCCTCCCGGAGTGAGGCAAACGAGGCCCGCGTGGTTCAATCTTATGAAGACGCGCACAAGGATACCAAAGCATCGGATGAACTCCTGCGCCGACTCGGGATTCAAAAAGGAAATGTTTTGATGGATAGTCAAGCCAAGCACGCGGTGGTCGCATCGGGTGCCTGCGATTTGCTTTTTTATCTTACGAATCCCGCCAACCCTTACCGCTTTATTAAAATCTGGGACCAAGCGGCTGGCTCGCTTCTCGTTGAAGAAGCCGGTGGCAAAATCACCGACTTAGACGGAAAAGATTTGGATTTTGGCGCCGGCAAAACTCTCGCGCGAAATCGCGGCGTCCTTGCCACGAACGGCCTTCTTCACTCAAATGCGCTTTCCGCTCTAAAAAAATGAAAAAAAAGATCTTAGCACGCGTGTCGCTTGTGATTCTTGTGGCTGCGGCGGTGGTATCATTCCATAAAACGGGTGCGCTGCAGTCAACGTTAAATTGGATTGAGGGCAGTGGTATTTGGGGCCCGTTTATTTTTATCGGAGTTTACATTCTAAGTATTTTATTTTTTATTCCTTCTTTTGTTTTTACTTTTTCCGGCGGGGTTTTATTTGGTCTTTGGAAAGGCACGGTCTTAAGTCTTCTTGCAAATGGAGCGGGCTCCGTGTGTGCTCTTTTGATGGGCCGGTATTTGGCTCGAAATATTGTGGAAAAAAAGTTCGCCCATCGCAGGGAATTCGAAAGGATTGCTCAAGCGGTGCAAAAAAAAGGCTGGAAAATGATTGCTCTTGCCAGGGTTTCGCCCGTGTTCCCCTTTTTAATTGGTAACTACGCTTTTGGCGTGACCCGCATTCCCGCGTGGAAATATTTTTTGGCCTCGGTTCTGGGTAGCATTCCCTCGGCCGCAGTTTATACTTACGCGGGTTTTGTGACAGGAAGCCTGGCCTCTCTTCACTCGGCGAATCATGGCAGAACGCCCGGAGAATGGCTGCTATTAATTCTGGGATTGGCGGGCACTATTTTTTTGACAGTTTATCTTCAAAAAATAGTACGTCAAATGGATATGGAAAATTGAAGCTGGCATAGAGTACAATACCTTCCTCAAGATGAAAATTATTCATAACAAAATCAGTCTTCCAGATTTAACTCAAATGGCAGCTGCAGGATTCGGCGACATGGTCAAAGGAGTGGTGGATGTTGACCGGCAATTGCTGGCTTTAGATGCCCAGCTGCATTCGGATCTGGAGGCCTTGTTGCTCAAAGACGGTTCCAAACAGGCAAATCTTTGGGGAATCAATCTTTATCCAGAAGCTCCTTTGGAAGACTTCGTTGAACTCGATTCTATGATCAATATACGCCCCTCGGTTGGGAATCGAAGCCGCGGAGTTGAAAATGAAGCCATACAAAAAAAAATTTTCGAAGTGGTAGAAAAGTGGGTTAAACGATGAGTTTTCATGATCAAGAATTAGCCGAAAGATGGAAACAAATGACATTGCTGGAACAAATGTCGAATATTGGCAGCGAAGTCGACCGCGCACTTCATTGGAAGACAAAAAATAACGGCCTGTTTTGTCAAAAGGCTGCAGCACGTGCCTTAGAATTACTCGATTGGAGCCTCGCCAGCACTCAAGAATTTCCATCTCTAAAAGAGATTGCTCGAGTCCGCGAAGCTTTGGCGGATTATTTCTTTGGCAGCAATGAATACCAATCTTCTGAAAATTCTTGGCGTAAATATTTTTTGTATTTCGCCTTGGCCTTCCGGAAAAATTTTTAATACCCGCTATAAAATAGCTCTATGCGCAAGTGGTTTAAAAAAGTCATCGCAATTTTAGTTTTTATTTTTGTTCTCGATGTGGGAATTTCTTTATGGATTTTGGTTCACGATCTTAAAAGTCATTATCCAAAATTGGATTTTTCAAAGGCGCAATTTGGAGTCTCTTCCTGGTACAGTCGCACGGATAAGGGGGTTCAGGAATTCACGGCAAACGGGGAGAAGTTTAATGATAAAAAGCTGACGTGCGCGACTTGGGATTATCCTTTTAATCAAAGGCTTGTCGTCATCAATGTGGCAAATGGAAAATGGGTGGCCTGCCGCGTCAATGACCGAGGGCCGCATAAGCGGTTAAACCGTGAAATTGATTTGACACGCACGGCTTTTAAAAAAATCGCCAATCCCAAAAAAGGCCTTATTTATGTCACGATTGTCCCCGCCGGCCGGTATAAGCCGAAGACTTCCCGCTGATTCAGCACTATTTTGCCTCACCGGGTGTGGCGGTGGTGGTGCAAAAAGGAACCTGGTACCTTTCGGTTTTACTAATCCTTGCCCCTGACAGAAAGGGATTTTTCTGCTAAAATACCCCCCGCTTATGACGAAAACAGCAATCCCTTTCTATAAAATGCAGGCTTCGGGAAATGACTTTGTGGTGGTGGATAACCGCCAGGGAGCGGTGCGCGATTCGCTTGCCTTTACCCGCAAGGTTTGCGCGCTTCATACAGGGATTGGCGCGGACGGCGTACTTTTTTTTGAAAACTCTAAAAAAGCCGATTTCAAAATGCGAATTATTAATTCCGACGGCTCGGAAGCCGAGGCCTGCGGAAATGGTTTCCGTTGTATTTCAAAATTCGCCAAAGAGGTTTTGAATTTTCCATCGGAATTTCAATTTGAATCTGTTTCGGGATTAATTCAAGCTCACGTTAATTACGCGAGCATTAAAGTTCAGCTCATGGAACCGGTAGGCTATCGAAGCGGAGTTCTCAAAGACATCGTGAACCGCGATTTTCATTATGAATGCATCAACACCGGGGTTCCTCACGCCGTCATTTTTGTGGAGGGGCTTGAAAAAATCGACGTTGTGGCCCTCGGTCCTAAAATCCGCTTTCATGAAACCTTCGCACCGGCCGGCACGAATGTCAACTTTGTGGAGGTTTTGGGCAAAGATTCCATTTGCGTGCGCACTTATGAGCGCGGCGTGGAGGCCGAGACGCTTGCCTGTGGTACCGGCTCTAGCGCGTCGGCGATCACAAGCACCCTTAAAGGATATACCGAGCCTCCGATTCAAGTGCGCACCCGTGGCGGGGAAGTGTTGACGGTGAATTTTAAAATCGAGGGTAAAAAAATAACCGATGTCACGCTGCAAGGCGAAGCGCATTTTGTATTTAAAGGAGAGCTTTTGCAATGAAGAAAAAGCCGATTTTTGAAGGTTCCATGGTGGCGCTTGTCACGCCTTTTCGTGACGGAAAAATTGATGAAAAGGCGCTTAAGGGCCTTTTGGATTTTCATATTAAAGCGCGCACCGATGTGATTATTCCCTGCGGTACGACGGGCGAGTCGGCCACGATGTCGCATGAGGAACATCGTCATGTAATGTCTTTTGTCGTGGATTATGTCGCGGGCCGCGTGCCCGTGATTTGCGGCGCCGGCTCCAACAACACCGAAGAAGCGCTGGGCCTTATTCAACATGCCAAAAAAATCAAGGCCGATGGAGTTTTAGTCGTCACGCCTTATTACAATAAGCCTACACAAGAAGGGCTATTCCGCCATTTTGAATTTTTGGCCAAGAAAGTGGATATCCCCATTGTCCTTTACAATGTGCCCGGAAGAACCGGTGTGAACATGGCGCCTGAAACCGTGGCCCGGCTGTCCAAGCTTGCGAATATCGTAGCAATCAAAGAAGCGAGCGGAAGTCTGGAACAAGTCGACCAAATTTTGGACTTGTGTGATATCACAGTCCTTTCGGGGGATGACGGCCTTACGCTTGCCATGATTTCAGCCGGTGCCTGTGGTGTGATTTCGGTTACCGCAAATATCCTTCCGGAGGCGGTGCGCGACATGGTGCATGCAGCGTTGAACGGGCAATTGGAGGAAGCACGCCGAATTCATCGGGATCTTGTCGCGGTCCACAAGGTCCTGTTTCTTGAAACAAATCCTATCCCCGTAAAAACCGCACTGGGTTTAATGGGAAAAATCAAAACGGAGTTTCGCCTCCCGCTTTGTGAAATGAGAAAAGAAAATCACGAAAAACTTTTTTCTGTTTTAAAAAATAAAGGAGTATTGTGATGATTTCGCTTGTGGTGGCGGGTGCCGCGGGGCGGATGGGAAAAACCATTCTTGGTCTTGCGGCAAAAGACCATGCCTTCAAAATCAAAGCAGCGCTGGAACAGGCCAAAAGTCCGGCTTTGGGCGAGGAAGTTGGAGCTTTACTTGGTCAGGTTGCGTTAGGCGTAAAAATTACTGCTTACACGCCGGCGGTAATGATTCCCACCCCCGGGGCGGGGTCGGTGGTGTTTATTGACTTTACACATCCTGATTCTACGGCAGCGCATCTAAAAGCGTGTGTGGAAAATAAAGCTGCTTATGTGCTGGGCACAACGGGCCTATCGGATCAACTTGTAAACTCACTTTCGGCGGCAGCCAAAATTATTCCTATTGTCCAGTCTCCGAACATGAGCATCGGCGTGAACCTCCTTTTTAAACTGGCCGAACTTGCGGCCAAGGCCTTGGATGAAAGCTACGACATTGAAATCGCGGAAACCCATCACCGTATGAAAAAAGACGCGCCGAGCGGTACCGCCATGAAGCTTCTAGAAGTTTTATCCCAGGCCCGCAAGAAAAATCCCCAAAACGACGCCATCTATGGTCGTGAAGGTCAGGTGGGGGAGCGGCCCCAAGGTCAAATCGGAGTTTTCGCACTCCGGGGCGGCGATGTTGTGGGAGACCATGTTCTGTCCTTTTTAGGAGACGGAGAACGGATTGAACTCACGCATCGCGCAACCTCACGCGAAGCCTTTGCGCAAGGAGCTCTTCGTGCGGCAAAATTCGTTGCGGGACAAAAGCCTGGGCTTTATAATATGTCGCAAGTTCTTGGAATTGTTTAAGAAATGTCATTTTGAGGCCGAAGAATCATAGCCTTTCGTTTGATCTTTTAATTTTTTTTGGCCACTTATTTCATGCTTTAAGGAAGATTTTATTATTCCGCCGAGGCAAATGAATTTAAAGGCAAAAGAAAAACCAAAAGGTACCAGGTCCCCGCAAACAACCGCTTTTTTTGGGGGGACCTGGTACCTTTTGGTTTTGTTTTCTTGTTTTTCTTTTCCCCTCCTTGCTGACGAAATGCCTGATGCGGTCACTCCCCGTAAATCCACCGCAGTTTCTTCTAAAACCGCAGAACCTCCGTCTCCCAATCTCTTTGCCGAGCAATTTTTTATGAAACCCTCGGAACGCTTGCCCTACCGCATCACGGAATTAAAGGGATTGCTCATCGTCGAATCGGAAAATCCCCAAGCGCTCGTCAAATATTCGGTCGTCACGGATTTTGGAAAGGGAGCCCTTCGAACGCAGCAGCTCCAGGGACTGAAAGATATCAAAGAAATCCGGGTCTTTCTTGATGAAAATTTAAAAACCGCGGAATTTGAAGGCGTAGAAATTAAACGCCTGGTGTTTCAAACAAAAGACCGGGAAAAAAGAATTTATTGGGTGGGTCATCGTGCCTTTGATTCTGCGGAAACCGCCAAGGCCCAAATTGTCCTTGTCCAGTCGATTGCCGAAACTCAGGGCCTGAATTTTTCAGAAATGGTCAAAGGCGCTAAAGATGCTATGCGCGTTCCAGAACAGGAGGAACCCGTAGAAATCAAAACCCCCGCACAATTTCAAAAAGAAGAAGAGCTGTTTCTTAAATTCGCGGACCAGCTTGATATCGGCAATGAAATGTTCGGCCCCTTTCAGGGAGAGGGAACCAGCGAACCGATTACCTGGCAATCTTTTGGTGAAACCACATGGCGCGCGACGAATTTAGACCGAAATCGGTTTAACGCTCAGGTTGGGTTTTGGACCAATCGCCTCGTTTTTAAGGGGATTAAAGCTCCTTTAAGCAGCATTGATCCTTATGTGGAAGCGACAACGGCGCTCGAGTCCCATGGAAAGGATTTTTCCAGCCATCTTGACTTATTTGCGGGCGCAGAATGGAGGCCCTTTGCTCGTAATCCTTGGTTTTATAATTATCGGCCCGCAGGTCTTCCGCTTTTGGACTGGGTTCGCAATTACCGCTTGTATGTTCAATATGGCGACCGGAAAAATCTTAAGGATGAGATTCAGGACTCAAAGGACTATGAAATTATTTATGGCGTCCAAATTTATTATGAAGGGGGCATCGATTTACCGCCGGTTTCTGAAGGTCCGCCTTCAGGATTCGGTGACTACCTGCGGGAATACGGCTGGTGGGAATATTTTGGAAATTATCGTTTTGAAAAAACCAACTTCACCTCTCAAGAGGATTTCAACGCCTGGATTTTGAATTCCTCGATTCATCTCGGTCTTAAACTGCCGGGTATTCCCTTGCCGGATGTTAGCCCCCTCGATGAAATTGTCTTAATGCCTTATTTGCGTTTTGAGCATGTCAATAATACGGAATTTTCCTTTTCCTATCAAAATCAATATTTTCTGGCCGCGGGGATTCGCTGGATGCCTTTCCGCACTTATCGCTTTAAGGAAAACGAATGGCTCTCCAAAACGAAACTCTTTGCGGAGTATGTGGGAGTTGGCGACACACAATATGCGAAACAAGATGGCGAGCCCAAAGATGCGATTGAACACGATTTAAGATTCGGCGTAAGCATTTCGCAGAGGCGGTTTTAGATGCAGGGGAGAGGGGTCAGGGAAGAGGGGCGAAGGAAAGCGAAAAACGAAAACCAAAAAGGTACCAGGTCCCTTTTTGTGAAAAGGGACCTGGTACCGGTTGGTTTTGCTTTTATTTTTCTTTTTTTCTCTTCTCCGGCCTTCGCGAATATCCTCGGCAATCCGGGTTTTGAAGAAGATATAGGCAGTGGTACCGGCCAGGATTGGGATTCCACTAATGGCATGACTCGAGTCACAACCGCGACTTTACCGGGAGGAGGTTTTAGTGCTGTCCCGGAGGGAAATTTTGCCCTTGAAGCTGCAAACGCTACCGATTTCACTTTTCAGACCTTTGACAATGTGAAGCCGGGAGACTTTGTCGTCTTCTCGGCCCTTGCGGAATCCACGGTGGCGGTTGGAGGAGGCGCTCAAGGCGGACAGGTGCGCATTGAATTCAAAAGCCGGCATTTACATAATGACACGGACACTTTAATTTCCGCAGTCAATTCAGCTTTGATTACAGGCGGCGGAGGTGGGAGTGCACCCGCAGGTGCAGGTTATGTCCGATTTAGCGCTCAAGGCACCGCACCGGAAGGAACAGGCCGCGTGGTTTTTGTTCTTCGCGGAACGGGCGGTGTGGCCGGAGATTTGGTTTTTGACAGCGCGCATGCGGAAATTAAGCCAGCCAAGCTTCATGTCGCTGCCTCCAAATCTGAGGTGAAGGCCGGCGATATTGTCACGGTTTCTGCAAGTTTCTTTAATAGCTCGCTTACGGCCTTTAATAATGTGGATTTGGTGGCCACGATCCCCAAGGGACTCAATCTTGTGAACGACACGGTGCGTGTTAATGGGGGCCAAGCTGGATTCCGGGAAGGGTCGCTTATTGTAACGATCGGAACTCTAAGTCCCAGCGCGCGTTTTGAGATTGTGTTCCAAACGCTTGTGACTTCCGCCGTCACCGTAGGCAAGGAATATGAAATTGAGGTCTTTGTCAATAACGGAGGGAATCTCTCCGAGTCGGGTCATGTGAGGCTTCGTGTTAAAGAAGACCCTTTATTGGATCACGGCACTTTAATCGGAAAGGTCTTTCATGATGAAAATCAAAATGGCGTTCAAGACCGGGGAGAAAAGGGAGTTCCCTGGATTCGCCTCGCCACCGAAGAAGGTATTGTCATCGTGACCGATGAGCATGGAAAATTTCATGTGCCGGGTATCAAATCCGGACGTCATATCATAAAAATTGACGGCCACTCGCTTCCGGAGGGGACTCAATTTATTACGGAAGAAAGTTATCTTTTTAAAACAACTCCCGGCATTTTAAATAAAGTGGACTTTGCGGTCCTTCTGCCGCCGTCGAAACTTCCGGAAAGTTTTCAAAAGGATTTGAACGTCGTGATAACCCAGGGCCTTGATACCTCGCGTCCGGATTTAGGGGTAAAAATGGAACCGACGCTTTTAAAGGCGGGTGTCGGCGTATTTGAAACTCGGCCGACCTTCGAATTTACGATCAACTATCCCGATTATGTCAAAATTTGGAGGCTTGAAATTCGTGACGAATTAGGCCACGAAATCTGGACCGGTTTTGGGGTGGGCTCCCCGCCTGCCGAAGTCCCATGGGAAGGTCATGACGAATCCGGGCTTTTTGTGAAACCGGGCCTTTATTCCTATCAATTCCGTGTCGAGGATAAGGCTGGTCGTGAAGACTGGACCCCCCTCTCCTTTTTCCGCATTGTTTCCAAAGCGGATTCCCTGGCCAAACAAAATCAGCAAATCGAAATACCGCCCATTGGCGATTTCAATCTTTTTAAAGACGGCAAACAGAGCATTCCGCTTATTGCCAAACCCACGGTGCGCATTCAAGGCATCACCCGTCCCGGTCATGAAGTTTCTATCAATGGGCGCCGTGTCAGCGTGGACGCCGAAAGCGGCCGTTTTCAAACCGAGTTTTATGCCACACCCGGGGAAAAAGAATTTCAAGTGACCTCCGCCAGTCCCGAAGGCGACGTTGTCAGTTATCGGGAAACCGTGAACGTGAAGGACAGTACGTTTTTTATGGTGGCGCTCGGGGAAGAACAGCTGGGCGTGAATTTTCAAGACGGTGATATTGAAAGTGCGGGCAATGGCGACGTCTTCCGCAACGGATTTTATCAAGAGGGAAGACTTTCCTATTATTTAAAAGGAAAGCTCAAGGGGAAATTTCTCGTGAAGTCCCATTACGATACCTCCGATGCCCGCTCGGCGCTTTTTACAAATTTGGACCCGGAAGACTATTACCCGGTTTATGGCGATGCCTCCTCGCGCGACTATGAAGCGCAGGATTCCCGGGACCGTTTTTATCTGGTTGTGGAAATGGACCGTTCTTTTGTGAAATGGGGAAGCTTTAAAACCGAATTTAACGATACCGAACTTTCCACTTACAACCGCACGCTTTCCGGATTAAAACTTCACTATGAAACATTATCCTCCACGGCCTACGGGGATCCGAAAAGAGGTTTTAAAGTATTTTCTTCGAAGGCGAATCACCGGGCCGATCACAATGAGTTTGCCGCCACCGGAGGTTCCCTTTACTATTTGCGCAACCGGCGCTTGATTGAGGGAAGTGAAAAGTTGAGAGTCGAAATCCGCGATAAAATTCAGGATATTGCCTTAGAAAGTTATGACCTCAGAGAGGGCCAGGATTATGAAATTGATTACGACGAAGGAAGAATTCTTCTCTCCCGTCCGCTTTCCTCCGTGGCGGCCTCCGATACGATTATTTCCCGCGACATGCTGGACGGCAGTCCCGTCTACCTAATTGCGGATTATGAATTTGAAGCGGATCCGAGCGCCTTTGAAACCGATAATCGCGGCCTTCGCGGCTACACGCATTTGGGAGATCATGTGCGTATCGGCGCTACCGCCATCGAAGAAAAGCGACAAAACGTGGATTATGATTTGCGTGGCGTAGATGCCACGGTCAAAATCGGCCGCAATACGAAAATAAGTGCCGAATATGCAGAAACCCAACGCCAGCAAACCTTGCAGTCAGTTTCGTATAACGGAGGTCTCAGTTTTCGCGATGTGGGTCTCCAGCGAAGCCGCCGCCTGCGTGAATCGGCTTATTGGATCAAAGGAGAGTCCAAGCCCGTTAAAAATCTTGAAACCTCTGCTTATTGGGGAATTACAGAACCGGGATTTTCTACCCATCATTCCTTAAGCCAGGAAGGTCTTCGCAAATATGGAATGGCCGCCAAATATAAATTCACCGACGATTTCAGTCTTCGCTATCGCCACGATACAAGAGAGCTCGCAAGTCAACTTAGGCCGCTTCAGGAAAAACAGGTGTTTGCTCCTCTCGAGAGGATGCGCTCTCATACCGCGCAGGCGACCTATGATGACGGCCAATGGCTGGCCGAAGCCGAGTATTTGAATCAAGACAGCGAGCTTCCCATTGAAAATCTTCTGCCCAGTCCTTTCAGTGAAATCTCTTATGATCATGCCGTAGGGGGAAAGCTCGGTTATCATTTCAATGAAAGATTGCTGCCTTATTTTAAAACCCAATATAGCTTTGGCGGCATTTCCAATCATCAATGGGGCGGCGGCGTCCGCTATGAAATCGTGAAGGATTTGTTTGCCTACCTGGAACAAATGCTGGGAAACAACGGCGATTCTACGTATTTTGGATTTGAAAAATTCCATCAAAACGGAGCACGCTCTTATGTGAATCTCAGAACCTTTGACCGAGGCATTGGAAATAAAACCGTTTCCACAACCGTTGGAAATTCCTTTTCACTGACTGAAAAGTCGCGGGTTTATTCCGAACGTGAATACTCCAGTTATCTTTCCGAGGACGGCTACGCGGATATTTTGGGTTATGAAGGGAAAATGACGGATCGGTGGGATTATGATCTTAAATTCGAGCGCCGTCATTTGGATAACAGCCGCACGCGGCTTTTGGATGACCAGGCAAGTCAATCGTTTCTGCGTGCAAATACATTCAACGCCTGGTCCGGCGCTTTGGCTTATGCCGAGGGCAAAAAACTCAGGGCGCGCACCTTCTGGGAATTCCGAAGGGATCAGGATGCCCCCGAGGCCTGGCAATGGGTTACGAGGGATTCCGTGGAGTTTCAGGTGAATCAGGATTTAAGTTTTCTGGGGAAATTTGATTTTGGAAAGTCCCGATTTCTGGATCCTGAAGGAACTCCCGCCTCCTTCGCCCAGCTCAGTACCGGTTTTGCCTTTCGGCCCATGGAGCATGACCGCTTTAATGCTCTGGCGCGCTATACCTTTGTCAAAGACATTGCCAATGACCTTCAATTTTCTACCGACCTTTACGAGGCTATTCCGACGGATGAGACGGCCCATATCTGGAGTGTTGATTTTGCCTATGACCTTTATAAATTCCTCCAAGTGGTCGAAAAACTAGCGTATAAGCGCGGCATTTTCTCAACAGCTGTTTCCGATGAAGTGGGTGTGAGTAATTTCCTGTGGGCTCACCGCTTTAATTTTCATGTGACTCGGAAATGGGATGTGGCCCTTGAATACCGAGCCCTTTGGCAGCGCGAGATTGCCGACAGCCTCCGGCATGGGCCACTTGTTGAAATTGACCGGGAATTTTACGATTATGTCCGTTTGGGGGTGGGTTATAATTTTACGGATTTTGACGATGATTTACGGAGGGCCAATAATTACAACAGCCATGGCCCCTTTGTCCGTTTAACGGGTAAATTCTAACAAGGCGGGAGACTCCTTACAATGAATCCTATAATTAAAGGTTTTGGAATACTCATAATGGCCGTTCTCCTTTCGGGGTGCTTGCATTGGGGAAAAAAAATTATTCCTTATCATGACGAGGTTTTGGTTTACCCGCTTTCTTACGACCTCGTTTATTTAAGGACCGTGGAGGCAGTGGACAATGTTGAAGGATGGGAGCTTGAAGACACGGTCAAGGAAAAAGGCTATATCAATATCCGTAATGTCAATTATGGCAGGTTGGATGATTCGGACATGCGGCTTGTTACTTTGATTATCAAGCGGGTGGACCGTAGTATGACCACCGTGGAGTTGGCTCCCCGAAATCGCATTACGCCTGGAGCGGATAAATTGCTCATGCGTGTTTCTGAATTTATCTCCAGAGAATTATAATCTCTCCGACTCTCCGAAGAACAGAAAAACAGATTGCTTCGCTTCTTTCCCAATGACATCATAGTTGCATGGATGCCATTATCCTTCGCGGTGTCAAAACCCATAATTTAAAAAATTTTGATTTAATCCTTCCGCATCGCAAATTCTATGTGATTACAGGTGTCTCAGGATCCGGAAAGTCCTCCCTTGCTTTTGATACGCTTTACGCGGAGGGCCAGCGCCGTTATGTGGAATCCCTTTCAGCCTATGCGCGACAGTTTTTGGAGCGCATGGAAAAACCGGATGTCGAGGCAATTTCCGGCATTCCCCCGGCTATTGCGATCGAGGCAAAAAATGTAATTACCAATGCCCGTTCCACGGTTGGGACACAAACCGAAATCAATGATTATCTGCGAGTCTTTTTTTCACGAATCGGAAAAACCATTTGCCCGGACTGCCAGGAGGAGGCGCGGGCGAGCGATCCGGAAAGGGTGAAAACCCTTCTCATGGAACGTTTCGGCGGGCGTGAAGCGATTTTGTTCTTCCGGATCCCCTTGGCGGGAAAGACAAAGAATTACCTTAAAGAGTTTCTCCCAGAACTTGCAAGGCAGGGTTTCACGGAATTTTTTAGGAAAGGGAAAATCGTGCCCTTGGAAGCCGTGAAGCGCGAGTCTTTACTCAAGGAAGACTTGGCCGTAGTGGTGGACCGCTTAAGCCTTCATTCCCAGGTCGAACAAAGACTCTTGGAGTCGCTGGAGCTTGCCTTCAAATTAGGGAAGGGAAAAATGGAGGCGGTCATCGGAGGTCATGCGTTACGGTTTTTTTATGATATTCATTGTTTCCGATGCGGAAAAATTTTTAAGGAACCCACGCCCAATCTTTTCTCCTTTAATAGCCCTCTCGGGGCCTGCGCGGTTTGCCAGGGATTTGGCCGGGTGATTACCGTGGACTGGAATCTCGTTATTCCCGATGTCACAAAGTCGATTTCCCGGGGTGCGGTGGAACCCTGGACTAAGCCCAGCGCGGAGTGGGAATTCAAACACCTTTTAAAATTCTGTCAAAAAAATGAAATACCCCTCGAAAAACCGTGGAAGGATTTGTCCGAAAGGCAAAAGGGCTTATCCTTTTTGGGGATAGGCCAGTGGGCGAACGCTGGAAGGAAGGCGATTATTTCAGCGTTCAGGATTTTTTCCGCTATCTGGAAAAAAAGACCTATAAAATGCATGTACGGGTTTTTTTGAGCAAATACCGGACCTTTATTCCCTGTGAGGTTTGCCGGGAAACCCGTTTGAAGCAGGAAGCGCTCTGGGTCAGGGTCCATCAAAAAAATATTTTTAAGCTTCAATCCATGAGCCTTCAAGGGCTTCAAAATTTCTTTGAAGAACTACCGCTCTTAGCGGCAGAAAAGGAAAAAGTGGAGCCTATTTATCTTGAAATCAAGCGCCGCCTGCGGTTTTTAAACGAGGTGGGATTAGGTTATTTAAGTCTGGCCCGACTTTCACGAACGCTTTCAGGCGGTGAGGTTCAGCGGATTCATCTAGCCACTTCACTGGGCTCATCCCTTGTGGACACTCTTTATGTTTTGGACGAGCCCAGTATCGGGCTTCACGAGCGCGACAACCGCCTTTTGATCCGTCTTTTGCATGAGCTTCGGGATTTGGGCAATACCGTTGTGGTGGTGGAACACGATAGGACCATGATTGAAGCCGCCGATGAAGTGATCGATCTCGGGCCAGGAGGCGGGGAGGCCGGAGGAAAAATAATTTTTCAAGGGCCGGTTTCGCAACTGGCTCAAGTATCCGGCACGCTCACCGGAGATTATTTAAGCGGACGCATGAAAGTCGAGAGACCGTCCCATGAAACCAGGGCCAAAAAAACCCGATTTATTGAGGTTGAAGGAGCGAGTCAGCACAATTTGAAAGAAATCAATGTTAAAATTCCACTTCATCAGTTTGTGGTGATGACCGGTGTTTCTGGCTCAGGGAAAAGTACCTTTCTCTACGATATCCTTTACCATCATTATCAGCGTTATCGCGGCCGGCCGGTTCAGGAGCTGGGGAAAGTTCGATCGATTCAGGGTTTTGATGCCCTTGATGAAATGATTTTGATTGACCAGTCTCCTATCGGAAGAACTCCGCGTTCGAATCCCGCAACTTATATGAAAGCCTATGATGACATTCGCCGCATCTTTGCCTCCACTCCTTCCGCCAAACGTCATGGTTTTGAACCTCGGCATTTTTCATTTAATGTCGAAGGGGGCCGTTGCGCTGTCTGCAAAGGAGACGGCCGTATTAAAGTGGAAATGCATTTTCTGGCCGATGTTTTTATCCCTTGCGAAGCCTGTCAGGGAAAGCGCTTCAAAGCCGAGGTTTTGGAAGTGCGTCAAGCCGGGAAAAATATCGATGAAGTCCTGGCGATGACGGTAGAAGAAGCCCTTCATTTCTTTGAGGGGGAACATGCGCTTTTGGAAAAACTGAAGGTCTTGAAACGGGTTGGATTGGGATACCTTCGTCTTGGCCAGTCTGCAACAACACTTTCCGGGGGCGAGGCCCAACGCCTCAAACTTGCTTCGGAAATGTCTTCGCGAAACGCGCAACATATCCTATATCTTTTTGACGAACCCACAACAGGGTTGCATTATCATGACATTCAGCATCTTATGAACGCGTTAAATGAGTTGCTGGAACGGGGCCATTCCCTCATTTTAATCGAACATAATATGGAAGTGATTCGTCTTGCGGATTATTTAATCGATCTTGGCCCGGAAGGTGGCGAACAAGGCGGAAATTTAGTCTATGAGGGACCCCGGGAAGGTATTCAATATATAGCTAATTCATTTACTGGTAAATATTTACAGAATATTGAAGAAATCTCGAAACATCGATCTTGATTCTTCGGGGATATTTATGTAAGTTATTTCGTTTCTATCGCGGGCAAGGTTATCCCCCCACCTTGATTTGATCTTTTATTTTCAAGAGTGTATTCTTGTTGTGTTCGGAGTTGACCTATGAATGGGGGACGTCATACTCAGATTGGTCTAATGGTTCTCTTCTGCGGTTGCCTGCATCTTTCAGCGGTTTTAAAGAAAGATGACCCTGTCGTAAAGACTCAAACCGACCCCATTTCCATGAGAGAAAAAATGGAAGAAATTAAAGGGGGAGTGAAAAGCGCTCCCTCCCCGAGCCATAAGCATTACTCGGGAGAGGATTTTTTTACCGAATCTGCCGTTGGCCAGAAAGAAGTCAAAGCCTCAGAGTCTTCTCAAGAAGAGGCCGTTTGGAAAGACGAAGAACTGGAATTAATTTCATTCGATGAGGAAGAGGAGAGTCTTGAGTTCTGGGAAGACGATATTTTCGAGGAGGAATTTGAGGAAGAAGGGGATGAAAAAGGGGTAAAGGAAGATGGGAATTTGGACGAAACCCAGTTGAACTGATCTCTTCAGAGAACCTTTAAATTTTTAGGGGATTGGGTCAAATTTATCTTCTTTAGCAGTCTGGAGATAGGTCGTATCAAAGAAAGGGAATCTATGAATTATTATCGGCGTTGGAAAATGCATTTTCTGAATCACCGAACTAAGATTTTTGTGATCTTCGGTGTGATTCTTCTCATCATTCTGTCCATTTGGGGAATGATGTCGCTGGAAAGTTATTATCGCAATATTACTCTTGCCCAGCTCCCGCTTTCGCTTTTGATGGCCGGAATGAATGCCGTGATTTTCGCTTATCTCTATATGGGCCTGATGCGCGGCGGATTTGCCAAGGTCGACAAAAAGAGTGTAAACGCCAAGGAAGTCAACATTCGTTTTTCCGATGTTATGGGGATTGATGAAGCCAAGGAAGAATGCTGGGAAGTGGTTCGCCTCATCAAAGACCACACCCGTATCAAAAAAATCGGCGGGAAAATTTTGCGCGGTATATTAATGATTGGGCCTCCCGGATGCGGTAAAACTTATTTGGCTAAGGCGATTGCCACGGAAGCGGGGCTTCCCTTCCTTTCAATGGCCGCCAGTGAATTTGTGGAAATCTTTGTGGGTGTGGGAGCCTCCCGGGTGCGGACGCTTTTTAAAAAGGCCCGTGCACTGGCCTATGGTTTTGGCGGCTGTGTGATTTTCATCGACGAATTGGATGCGATGGGTAAAAACCGTACCTTCAATCAATTTGGGAATTCGGAAACTAATTCTACCCAAAACCAAATCCTTGTGGAGATGGACGGCTTAACGAGCGCGGGAGATAATATCATTATTATTGGCGCGACCAATGCTCCCGAAGATAGCCTTGATCCTGCCCTGTTACGTCCCGGCCGTTTTGACCGCAAAGTTTATATCACAAAACCGGGTCTTGAAGGCCGTGAGCAAATTTTCCGCTATTATTTTAATAAAGTGAAGCACGATGCTACGGTGGATATCGGTAGACTGGCGAGAAAAGCGATCGGGAAAACTCCGGCAGAGATTGAAAATATCGTCAAAGAATCCGCCCTCATCGCCACCCGTAACGGAAGGGACATCGTTACCCTTAAAGATGTTTCGGAGGCCATGGAGCGCATTGAATTGGGCGTGAAGCGAAAAATTAATATGCGCGATCGGGAAAAGGAAATGACGGCTTATCACGAAACGGGGCACTTAATGGTGGTTTACCTTTTGCATCCCACGGATGATGTGTTTAAGGCTTCAATCATTCCTCGCAAATCAACGTTAGGCGTGGTGCATCACAATCCCACCGAGGAAATTTACAGTCATGACCGCGAAATGTTGACGGCCAATATTAAATCCGCCCTTGCGGGTTATGTTGCAGAAAAAATTAAATACAACACCACGACAAGTGGAGTTTCCTCTGATTTCAGTACTGCGATGGCTATTGCCCACAACATGGTTTGGAAACTGGGCATGGGCCCCTCGGGCCTTGTGGGGGATTACACGATGATTCCAGAATCTGAAATTTCTGAAGAAGTAAAAACCCGTTTAAACCAAGATACGGACAGAGTTCTTAAGGACTGCATGAATGCGGTTGAGGAATTATTGACCAAAGAGCGGGATTTATTTGAGCGGTTTGCGCATGAGCTTCTCACCAAGCAAGAACTCGATTATGATGAGATCGAAGCTATTTTTTCTGAATACGGGAAGGCCAATCCGCGGCGGTTTTCAATCAAACCTGAAACGACCACGGAGTCTGCGCCGAATACGGTGGGGGATAAATAGAAATCAAATGAAGCTACGATGGCTTTCGATCACAGCGATTCTGATAGCCGGCGCGTTGGGGATGGAGGGGTGTTTGCAAAAGACATCTTATCCGGCGTCGCGTGTGAAAGAATCGCTTGTCGAGATGTGTGAGAAAGAATACGGTATCACGGGTGTGGATGTAAAAATTGCAGGGGATACGATCGGGGTCTATTTGCCGCTTAAGAAGCTTTTTGCCGCGGATTTAAAAGAGGCCTTTTCCTCGGGCCAAATTAAAAATATGGAAACACTTTTTGAACCTTCCCCCGAGGCCCTCGAAAAAATCGAAGACGTTATTTTCTCCATTACGCGCGTGATCTTGAGTACGGACAGGTCCTTTAAATTCTATATTTTACAGGCTACGGACATGGAAGATACCGGCATGCAACTGATTATCAAAGGTTTTGTCGATGACATCAAGCGCGTCAAAGTCTCTGATATTTCAAGGGGAGAATACCGCAAACGTATGATGCACGAACTGCGATTAAACCGCGCCGTTTTGTTCCACAAGCCGGTGCGGCAATTTTTTGTGGATTTGGAAAGCATGACGCTTTCCCAGATTCAGGAAAAGTATTTCAGCAAGGATTTGCCTCCTGCCGCCATTCAAACTCTTTTTTTTAATTCCATACGGGCCCATGAGGTGACAGCGGGTCTTCATTGGGAGATCTTGGAAATGCGTTCGGCCCCGATTCAAAAAAATGAAGTGCTCGTCTTTGCGAAGGTGCAGCCGAAAGCGAAAGGGGAAGATCCTAATGCGGGGGATGCCTCTTCCAACGCAGCCGTTGCTGAACCTTTAAAATATCTTTTCATGCTGGCCATTCAGGAAAATCAAGCACGGATTTTAAGGATTATTCCCTTTCAATATCTTTCTGAGGAAGGTTTCCTGCAGCAAATCGATTTCCCCAAGGGTCTCCAAATCGAGGAAAACTCCGAAAAATGGGAAGAAGAATTTCCTTTGGAGGTTATCAAACTGGGGAATTTTCTTGCCGAACAGTTGACGCGGCGTGCTTCCGCGATTGTCTCGATGGATGAACGGATTCAAAATACGTTTCATGAAGTCAAGCTTGAGTTCAGTTTCTATGAAGAGGCAGGGGATTCATTTTTTTCTTTAAATGTGGATGCCCTTCTAAGAGATCATTCAGCTGAGTCTTTGGGCCCCCTGATCTATCATGAGGACATGCTCTATTTGCTAACGCTTGCATCTCGGGAATTCGTTGATGTTTTACGCAGTTACGATTACGGCAATTATACGTCTTTGAACCTTAATCTTTCTAAGGAGTCCTCAGCTTGGATTATTGGCCGGGATGACTTGGAGCTGTTCCGCCGTAAAAAAATCGACCTGCAGGGACTTTTGTCTCTTCCCAGAATTTAGTTCTCAGTAGTTGAAAGAACCCCCCCTTATTTGATAAGATGCCAAGCTTATGCAACCTTTATCTTCGAGACAAGAATCCATACTCAATCGGGTTGTCGATACACATATTCATACCGGCCAACCCGTAGGCTCCCGGTTCATTACCAATCGCTACCGCGAAATTTATCGGGATTATTACTCGCCGGCTACGGTACGGCATGAAATGGGGATGCTGGAGGAACGGGGCTATTTGACCCATCCCCATCCCTCGGCCGGGCGCATTCCGACCGATCGCGGCTACCGTTATTACGTAGATCGCGGATTAACCCCTGAACCCGTTTCTCAGAAAACGATACTTCATATTTCGAATAAACTTTCTGAGGAAAAGCGGGAAAGGGAAAATTTTGCAGAGAAGGCTTCCGAGATTTTGTCAGAGCTCGCCGATGAAGTCGCGTTATTTGCCATCCCCAACAGCAGTCCGGGCCTACCGGGCCATTATAAAATTTTTATTAAGGGAACGGGCCAAATGTTGGACAAGCCGGAATTTCATGAGCCGGCCAGTGCGCGTCCTCTCTTCCAGCTTTTTGAAAACCGATTCCGGCTTTTTCCATGGATTGAAAATCAATGCCGACGGGGATTGTCTGTAACGATAGGGCTTGAAAATGAAAGTTGCGAACTTCAGCACTGCTCGGTAGTTTCGGCCGACTTTCATGTCGAAAATAAAAGCAAAGGTGTGATTGCCTTAATTGGTCCCACACGCATGCCTTACGGACGTCTCCTTCCACTTGTGAAAGCCATGTCGCAGGCTATTGAAGGTTTTTTTGATTCCCTCAATCTCGACTCCGTATGACAAACGATCCCTCAAAAAAAAACACCCCAGATTCTAGCAAGGGGCCACAGGAGTCCCTCGAGATTCCGCGAAAAGAATATGAAGCAATGCAGGCCCGTTTAACCGAGCTGGAGGGATTGCGGGAAAAACTGCTTCGGAGCGCGGCAGATTTTGAAAACGCGAAGAAAAGATTGGTGCGTGAAAAAGAAGAATTCATCAAATTTGGCCAGGAATCTTTGATCCGGTCTCTGCTTCCTGTTTTGGACAATTTTGACCGTGCGTTGGCTCACGCCGATGAGGCTAAGGAATATCAGCTTAAATCGCTCGTCTCGGGCATCCAAATGGTCTACAAGCAAATGCTGAATTTGCTTTGCCGGGAGGGAGTGCGCCGGGTGGAGGCGATAGATCAAAAATTTGATCCTCACAAGCATGAAGCCATCGGTTATGTTGAGGCGCCGGGAAAAGAAGATAAAGTGGTGGAAGAGGTGGAAGCCGGCTATTTTTTGCACGATCGCTTAATTCGCGCGGCCAAGGTGAGAGTAGGTCAATCGGGCTCTGCCCCTCCAACGCCATCCGACGAAGAGGAAAAAGAGGAAGAGATTACCTAATCTTCCCGCCGCCCTTATGGTTTCCAAACGCGACTATTATGAAGTGCTGGGTGTTTCACGAAACGCTTCGGCAGATGACATAAAAAAATCTTATCGCAAGCTTGCCCTCCAATATCATCCGGACCGTAATCATGGCAACAAATCTGCAGAAGAAAAATTCAAAGAAGCAGCCGAAGCCTACGCGGTTTTAAGCGACGCTGATAAAAGAGCCCAATACAATCAATTCGGGCACAGTTTGGGAGGGCGCGGTTTTCAAGGTTTTGAAGGCTATGAGGACAACTTCCGTGTCTTTAATGATATTTTTGGGGATCTGTTTGATGATTTTTTCGGCGGGGGAGGCCGAGGAGGCAGTGGCGGCCGAACGCGCGCCCGGCGCGGCCGCGATTTAGAGTTTTCCGTTGAAATCGAACTTCAAGAAGTTTTAAAAGGCAAGGAGATGCCGCTTGAAATTCCGCGCCGAGAAACTTGTAATGAGTGTCAGGGAAGCGGTGCTGCTAAGGGATCTAAGAAAACCGTTTGCCAGGAATGCGCGGGCCGCGGCGAAATCCGGGTTTCTCAAGGTTTTTTTACGTTGCGCAGGACATGCCCTCGCTGTCACGGCGAGGGTGAGAAAATTGAAAAGCCCTGTACCACCTGCCGTGGCTCAGGACGTATTCAGAAGACTCGCAAACTAAGCATCAAAATTCCTCCGGGAATGGAATCGGATGCGCGACTAAAAATCACCGGCGAGGGCGAAGCGGGCGAACTGGGAGGCCCGCGGGGTGATTTATACCTTCACGTGATTGTGAAGAATCATCCGATTTTTGAACGCCGTGACGCAGATCTCTATTGTGAAATTCTGATTCCGTTTACCGTCGCAGCTCTCGGGGGGGAAGTCGCTGTTCCCACGATTGAAGATGAAACTTCCTTAAAGGTTCCCGCGGGCACCCCTTCCGGAAAAATATTCAAATTAAAAGAATTTGGACTTCCAATTTTAGGGCATAGTGGGGTTCGCGGTAACCAATTCATCCGGATTGAGATCGAAGTTCCGTCCAAGCTTTCGGACACCGAAAAAAAGCTCCTGCAGGATTTGGCGCGTCAACGGCAGGAAAAAATTCAGGTTAAGCCAAAGGGATTTTTTGATCAGCTTAAAGAAAGTTTCTGATTTTAGAGAGCGGTACCTTTGGGGATGGCTCCCGTTTTGGGTCTACAGCGCGTTAATGATTCAGGGCGCTATTGAAAGTCCGGCGAGACTTCCGCGAATCCTTTTTCGCTTCAATGACAAGATCCTGCATGGTCTCGAATTTTTTCTTTTGGTTTGGCTTGCTCTCAACGCATTTCGCAGAGCGAAAAGCGTAAGATTGCGCACGGCCGTGATGTTTTATGCTTTTTTGTATGCCTTGATTATGGGTCTGGTGACGGAAGCGGTTCAGTTCTACGCGCCTGGAAGGGCCCCGGAATTCTGGGATTTTATGGCAGATTTGGGAGGCGCCGGCGCGGCGTTGCTTATTTTGATACTTTTTAAACGTCAGGCGGGCTTTTGAATCATTTTGATTATTTCTATCGGATTCGTTACGCCGATACCGACAAAATGGGAATCAGCTATTATGCTAATTATTTTGTTTGGTTTGAGGCCGCGCGCACGGAATATTTTCGCGCACTTGGTCATCCCTACACCGAATGCGAAAAAAAAGGATTTTTTCTTCCCGTGGTGGAGACGCAGGCCAAATATTTTTCTCCGACTTCTTATGACGATCAAATATTTGTCCGAACAAGCGTTGCAGAACTTCGGAAAAGCTCTCTGCGATTTGAATATCAAGTTTTTTTAAATCCCGAAGCACGTCTGGCTGCCTCTGGATTTTCCGTCCATGTGTTTGTCGACCGTACGATGAGACCCGTTCGTATTCCCAACGAGATTCGGGAAGTCGTTACCGTCTTTTCGTTGCTCAAAAAATAATTTCTTCGAATTTTCTTTTGACCGTATTTTATTTCCATGTTAGAGTACGAGCCCCAATAACCCTTGTCCTTCAAGGATTTTCGCGAGTTGGTGTTTCTTAACCCGTTAAAGTGGTGGAAGACATGACTGAAAAATTTCGCGTGACCGTATTAGGGGACGGCGGCTGGGGGACTGCGCTTGCGGTGGTTAATGCACGGCGCAAAAATGATACCGTTTTGTGGTCAGCCTTCCCGGATTACGCAAAAATCATCGAAGCGAAACGGGAAAATGTCAAATTTCTTCCAGGAGTCCCCCTCTCGACTTCTATTCGCATCACCACGGATTTAAAAGAAGCTGTTCAATTCGGACAAATCATTGTCCTGGCGATTCCGACCCAATTTTTGCGCAATATTCTTCACAAAATGCGAGACCTCGACCTTTCGGGGAAAATTTTGGTTTCCGTTGCCAAAGGAATAGAAAAGAAAACCTGCTTGCGGCCCAGTGAAATTATTCATTCCGCCTTAGGGGCTCATTGTCCGGTGGTGGTTTTGTCCGGGCCTTCCCACGCCGAAGAAGTTGCGCGCAATATTCCCACCCTGGTTGTGGCGGCTTCCAAAAACGAGGTCCACGCGATCAAGGTCCAGCAGGCCTTTATGGATACCTTTTTCCGCATTTATGTTCAATCCGATGTTGTGGGCGTAGAACTCGGCGGGGCCTTGAAGAATGTGATTGCCATTGCGGCCGGAGTTTGCGACGGGCTCGAGTTCGGAGACAACACAAAATCGGGACTGATTTCACGCGGTCTTTTTGAAATGACGAGAATCGGCATCCGCATGGGTGCCAATCCCAATACTTTTTTTGGTCTCTCCGGTTTGGGGGATTTGGTCACAACTTGTTTTTCCAAGCACGGCCGGAATCTCCGGGTGGGCTATGAATTAGGGCAGGGGAAAAAAATCGGCGAAATTTTAAGCGGGATGCAAATGGTCGCGGAGGGTGTGGATTCCGCGGAAAGCGTTCATGAACTTTGCCAAAAAGTGGGCTTAACACTTCCGATCCTCAATGAAGTTTATCTTATTCTATTTAAAGATAAAGATGCAAAACAGGCCGTGCAGGATTTGCTTCATCGCGATGCGCGTGAAGAATGGAAACAATATTAATTAGGAAAGGAGGTGAAATCATGAACAAAGCACAATTGGCGAGTGAAATTGCCAAACGGACAAAGCTTTCCAAGGCCAAATCTTGGGAAGTGATTAATGCCACTTTTGAATCCATTAAGGGCTCTTTAAAAAAAGGTCAAAAGGTGTCTCTCATCGGTTTCGGAAGCTTTTTGGTGAAAAACCGCAAGGCCCGTACGGGCCGTAACCCAAAAACGGGAGAGACGATTCAAATTAAGGCCCGTAAAGTCCCCGCCTTCTCGGCAGGGACGGAGCTGAAGAAGCTTTTGAAGTAGTTTTTAAGAGGAACGAGAAAGGGCAATGGGGGAGAACGGTGAAGATTCTGGGCTGCCCCATTGCCTTTCTTATTTTCAGGATTTCCACCCCCACCCCCCCCTACCATCCCCACACCCGGTGTGAAATGCTTTTACACACCGGGTGTGGGGATGGTGGTGACGGTTACAGCTTATCAAGAAACAAGACTCCCAATTCCCTTTATGATATAATTTCATTGTCAGGGAGGGGTTGGTCTGTAATTTTATTAAAAAAGATACAACTCTTTACTAATAAAGATGTTAATTAAAACCCAGAAGGGCCGAAACATAAGGTGGGTATCCTAAAATGAGCGAAATGGAACAGGTAAAACTCTTCACGGTGGAAGAAGCAAACCGGCTTATACCGAAGCTAACCGAATGGCTTCATGATCTGCATGCAAGGCAAAAACAATTGGCTGCGTTTGAAGTTGAAATTGATGCCTTGGAGTTGGTGACGAAAAAACCGGAGGAAGGATTATCCCCCGAAATCGCGAAAAAGGTAGAGGAATACAATCAAAGGGTGACGGCCTTTTATGAGATTTTGGATAAAATTCACGATCTCGGATGTTATTTGAAGGATGTGGAAATCGGGCTCATTGATTTTTGTATGATTTATCAAGAGCGCATGGTTTATCTTTGCTGGAAATTAGGAGAAGCGGAGATTACGCATTGGCATGACATCGGCCGCGGCTACAGTCAAAGACAGCCTTTAATTTTGGATTCCGAAGAAAAAGAATCCTCGGGTTAATCCGAAAATCGGAAGATCGGCCGCGGTGGGATTCAGAATAATAAATGAGGGAGCATTTATGATGAAAGACGTAGTGTTTCGAGTTGGCGGGGAAGGCGGAGAGGGCGTGATTAGCTGCGGGGAGATTTTGACGCTGGCCTGCGCACGCATGGGAAACGAAATTTATACCTTTCGCAGTTATCCTGCTGAAATCAAGGGCGGCTATGCGATGTATCAGCTAAGAACAAGCACGGAAATCCTTCTCTCTCAGGGGAGCTCGGTGGATGTTCAGGTCTGTTTCAATCAAGAAGCGTATGACCGGAGCATCAAAGACGTGCGTAAAGAGGGCGGGGTGGTGATTTACGACTCTTCTTCATGCACGCCCTCCGGTACGCTGCCTACTCACGCCTATGGTGTTCCCGCCTCAGATTTGGCCCGTTTGGAACTGCGGAACTACCTGACTAAAAACATTATTTTCTTGGGCGTTCTCTCCAAGCTTTTTGGAATTGATTATCCCATCCTTGAAACTATCATCAAACAAAAACTTGGGAAAAAAGGCGAAGCTATTTTAAATTTAAATTTCCAGGCCCTTAAAAAGGGATATCAATATGTCGAGCAGAATATCCCGAAAAAGGATTTGTATTTCGTGGAGAAGGTTCCGGTTCAGGAGCAGCGCGTTATTTTGTCGGGCAACCAGGCCCTGGCCCTCGGAGCGATTGCCGCAGGCTGTAAATTTTATGCAGGTTATCCCATCACGCCTGCCACGGATATTATGGAGCTTTTAGCGCGTGAACTTCCCAAGCAAGGCGGTGCCGTCGTGCAGGCGGAAGATGAAATTGCGGCGCTTTCCATGGTCTTAGGTGCGGCTTACACGGGTGCGAAGGCCATGACGGCCAGCTCCGGCCCCGGTATTTCTTTGATGGCCGAGCTGATCGGCTTGGCAGGCATGGCGGAGCTTCCCGCGGTGATTGTCGATTGCCAGCGCGCAGGGCCAAGCACCGGCATGCCGACGAAAACGGAACAAAGTGATTTGAATCACGCCTTCTACGCGGGTCACGGGGAGGCCCCGCGAATTGTGATGGCTCTTTCAAGCGTGGAAGACGCCTTCTACGGAATTATTCGCGCCTTTAATTTTGCAGTGCGCTGTCAGGTTCCGGTGATTGTACTTTCCGATCAGTATTTGGCCCAGCGCACGGCGACCATTCGCCGTCCCGATCCTTCCAAACTTGTGATTGAAGAAAGGACCAAACCCACCGCGAGTGACTGTGAAAATTACAAACGCTTTCGGTTGACCGAATCAGGCGTTTCACCCATGGCCGTACCGGGCGAAAAGGGTGGTGTCTTTACCGCTACCGGGATTGAGCACGACGAAGGCTGTGAGCTCAGCTACGAGCCAGAAAATCACTGGCGCATGACCGAAAAGCGTTTTAAAAAACTTCAGCTTGTCTTAAAAAGTCCGGATATTTACAGGCGTCACGGCGTCAATGATCAGGAAATCGGCATTATCGGATGGGGGTCCTCCGAAGGCGTGATTCGCGAAGCCCTGTCGAAGGCGAATGATCGCGGGATTAAAGTCGCGGCCTTTCACCCAAGGCTTCTCAATCCGATGCTCCCCGAAATCGGAGTTTTTATCCGTTCTTGCAAAAAGGTTATTGTCCCCGAACTTAATTTCACGGGTCAATTCGCGCGTGAAATCCGTGCGCGCTTTGGAGTGGACGTTGTTTGCTTTAACAAATTGGCGGGACTTCCTTTCACTCCGGATGAAATTTTGAAAAAAATTGAAGAGGTGCACGAGCAAATCGTGCATCATGTATAGGAGATTTTCTATGGCTTCGGAAACAATACCCCAGCCTCCTGGCGGCGCAATTAATATCGCCCCCTTTAAAACCGACGTGCATCCCGTTTGGTGCCCCGGATGCGGAGATTTTGGGGTGCTCACCTGCATTTATCGGATGCTCGCAACCAAGCAGCTTTCTCCAGAAAATATTGTGATCGTCTCCGGCATCGGCTGCTCTTCGAGGCTTCCGGCTTATGTCAATGCCTATGGATTTCATACGGTGCATGGGCGCGTGCTTCCGGTAGCGACGGGTGTGAAAACGGCTAATCCGAATCTTGAGGTCATTGCCGTGGGGGGAGACGGAGATGCTTATTCCATCGGCGCCGGGCATATTCCTCACGCGGCGCGGCGCAATATTGACGTTTGTTACATTGTTATGGACAATGAAGTCTATGGTCTTACCAAAGGCCAGGGTTCGGCCACGGCGCCTGTGGAAATGGTAAAAGGCACGACACCCTTTGGTCAGCTGGATGATCCGCTCAATCCCATTGCGATGGCCATTGCCTATGATATTTCCTTTGTCGCGCGCGGTTATTCGGGAAAACCCAAGGAATTGACGGAACTTATCACGCAGGGGGTCGATCATAAAGGGTTTGCTTTGCTTGAGGTCATCAGCCCCTGCACCACGTTTCATGACACTTATAAACCGGTGTCCCAGCGCATACGATTTGTGGATGCCTCGCATGATCCGACAGACAGACTCGCAGCCATGAAACTTGCACTGGAAAAAGAAACCATTCCGATTGGCGTGATCTACAAAAATCAGCGCACCAGTTTTAGCGAACGGATAAAAACAACTCAGGAACGCTCCCAGGCCAAAGGAACACCGGATTTCAATAAGCTGCTTGAAAGCTTTCAGTAAACTTTCGATTAATCTTCCGGATGATTTCATGAAGACACGTATTGAAAAAGATTCTCTTGGCTCCAAGGCCGTGCCCGCCTCCGTTTATTACGGCTCGGAAACCGCCCGCGCCCTTGAAAATTTCCCCATCTCCGGCCTTCGCTTTCACCCGGATTTTTTTTGGGCCATGGCGGTCCTTAAAAAGGCCTGCGCCCATGCGAATTTATCCCTCAAACGTTTAGATACGCGCCGGGCCAAGGCCATTATCCGCGTCTGTGATGAAATCCTTTCCGGAAAACTTCAGGATCAATTTGTTACCGATGCCCTTCAATCCGGAGCGGGTGTTTCTGCACACATGAATTTTAATGAAGTTATCACCAACCGTGCGCTGGAGCTTTTGGGCAAAAAGCGCGGGGACTACGAATTCCTTCATTCCCATGATCATGTCAATATGGGGCAATCCACGAACGATGTGATTCCGACCGCGATGCGGCTTTCGGCACTTAAACTCTTCAAGGCATTTTGCGAGTCTTCCAAAATTTTGGAATTGTCATTACAAAAGAAGGCCCGCGAGTTTTTAAAAATTGTTAAGGCCGGTCGTACGCATATGCAGGACGCGGCACCGATTACGCTGGGACAGGAATTCAGCGGCTGGGCCCGCCAGCTGGAAAAGGGAAGAAAGCGTGCGGAGCTTGTTGCAGAATTTTTGCGGGAGCTTGGGATTGGCGGTTCTGCGGTAGGAACAGGCCTCAATACATCGCTTGAATACCGCAGACATGTGATCGCAAATTTGCGTTCTTTGACCGGCTTTTCGCTTCAAAGTGCAAAGAATATGTTTGAAGTCATGCAGTCGGATGCGGACATTGCCGCGTTATCCGGCGCCCTTCGGGTCTACGCGCTTTCCCTTCTTCAAGTAACCAATGACCTGCGCCTTTTAAACTCAGGTCCAAAAACCGGATTTTCGGAAATCAATTTGCCGGCACGACAGCCCGGTTCTTCCATTATGCCCGGAAAAGTCAATCCGGTGATGCTTGAGGTGAGTGCCCAAGTTGCCTATCAAGTGATTGGAAATGACGCGGCCATTGCGGCTGCCACGAGCGGGGGGCAGTTGGAACTGAATGTGATGCGGCCGGTCCTTATCCATAACCTACTTCAGTCGCTTGAAATTTTAAAAAATGTGACGCGCGTTTTGGCCGCGCTTTGCATTCAAGGAATTACCGCAAATCCCGAAAGATGCCGTGAGTATGCGGAAACCAGCTACGGGATTGCCGCGGCGCTGAACCCCACCCTTGGGTATAGTAAAGCCGCAGAATGCGTCAAAGAATCGGTGCGAACGGGAAAAACACTTCGTCAAGTTGTGCTGGAAAAAGGGTTTTTAAACAAGTCCCAAATCGAAAAAATTCTTTCCCCGGAAAATTTGACACAACCGAAGGTAAAGTGAAAACGGCCCTAAAAAAAAATACTATGCCGCAAATTAAGAAAGGAGATCTTGCTCCGGATTTTACACTTGCCTCTACTGAAGGAAGAGACGTTAAACTCTCAGACTATCGGGGGCAAAACGTCGTGCTTTATTTCTATCCCAAAGACGACACACCAGGCTGCACCCAAGAGGCCTGCAGTTTTCGCGATGAGGCCAAGATTTTCGCAAAAAAGAACGCGGTTATTTTGGGACTCAGCGCAGATTCCGTAGAAAGCCATAAGAAGTTTCGCGACAAATACCATTTGTCGTTTCCCTTATTGAGCGATACGACTAAAGAGGTCGTCAAGATGTACGGGGTTTGGAAGGAAAAATCCATGTATGGAAAGACATTTATGGGAATTGAGCGTACCACTGTTATTATTGATAAGCAGGGAAAAGTTGCGAAAATCTTTGCTAAGGTCAAGGTAGACGGCCATTGCGAAGAGGTTTTAGACGCCGTTCAGCCCTAGCGGGGCAGCTTTTAGAAAAAGCACTTGCCGATAAGGGCGAATTTCAGTAGAATGCGTCGATTTTAATCGCCAGATTATCCATAAATACTTCCTTCCGTTAATTCGCGGATTCTATGGGTGGTCCTACATAAGGAGGAAACTTTCTCTTGTCACAAGTCACGATCAAACAGCTTCTCGAAGCCGGTGTCCACTTCGGGCATCAGACCCAGCGTTGGAACCCCAAGATGAAAAAATACATTTTCGGGGCGCGCAATGGCATCTACATCATCAATCTCGAAATCACATTAAGCTGCATGGAAACAGCACTCAATTTTCTAAAGCAAACCACCTTACAGGGCAAAGAAGTACTTTTTGTAGGCACCAAGCGTCAGGCCCAGGAACCCATTCGTCTGGCGGCTGATTCTTGCGGAATGCCCTATGTGGACCAGCGATGGCTTGGTGGCATGCTGACGAATTTTGAAACCGTGCGCAAATCGGTAAAGAAACTGGAGTCCATCGATGAAATGGAGCGCGAGGGCAATTTTCAGTTTGTAACGAAAAAAGAAGTGATGATGCTCAAAAAAGAGCGGGAAAAACTCCTAAAAAATTTGCGCGGTGTGAAAAATATGAAAAGCCTTCCCTCCGCATTATTTGTGATTGATTCTAAAAAAGAGGAAATTGCGATTCACGAAGCCGTTACACTTGGTATTCCGGTGGTGGCGGTGCTGGATACAAATGGCAATCCCGATGTTGTGGATTATCCCATCCCAGGCAATGATGATGCGATCCGCTCCGTGAAACTTTTTTGTGATTTAATTTCGGGAGCGATTAAAGAAGGCCGCTCGCTTTATCTTCAAACCACTGCCCCCTCAGAGGAGCCAAGCTCCGAAGAAGCTGAGACAGAAATACCCTCGGCAATAGCTCCGCCGGAAGCAGCTTCTGAAACCGGAGATATTTTATCGGCCGAGGTCGTTCCGGAAACAGTGGAAGATCCGATCGAGGAACAACTGGCCTCTCGTTTTGGGACCAAGGAAGTTTCTCTGAATGAAATCAAGCCCATTACCAAAGTGAAGCCCAAACGCAATCCCCGTAAAGAAGGGGGAAAAGTTAAGTGACACAATGACTATGTCGGCACCTACGGACCAAAAAGAAATCCTATTAAAACTTCGCGAGCTTACGGGGGCCGGAATGATGGATTGCCGCAATGCCCTCGCGGAAGCGAAAGGGGATTTAAAGCAGGCTCAGGACATCCTGCGCCGCAAAGGCCTTGACATCGCTAAGAAAAAATCCACACGTGAGGTCAAAGAGGGGCAGGTGATTTCCTACATTCACGGCGGCGGAAAGCTTGGTGTGATGGTTGAAATCAATTGTGAAACCGATTTTGTGGCAAAGAATGAGCAATTTCAGGCATTTGCCCGTGATATGGCCATGCAGATTGCTGCGGCGCATCCACTTTACGTTTCAGTCGAGCAGATCCCGGCGCTCGATCTTGAAAATGAGAAAGCTAATTATCTGAAGGAAGTTCAGGGGAAACCCGCGCAAGTTCAGGAAAAGATCATTGAAGGAAAGCTGGCAAAGCGATTTGAAGAAATTTGTTTGCTGAATCAAAAATTTATTAAAGATGATTCCCGTACGGTTCAGGATTATTTGACGGAAACCATCGCGCGAATCGGCGAGAATATCGTGATTCGCCGGTTCATCCGTTTTGAACTTGGCGGCAACTAGCGTCCTTCCGAAACCCAGATAGCGCTAAGATGGCCAAAAAAACCGTGTACAACCGTGTCTTGCTGAAGCTCTCTGGAGAAGCCCTTCAGGGAGAGCTGGGATATGGCGTTGACCCCAAAGTAGCCCATTCTATCGCCCTTCAAGTCAAAGAAATCCTTGAGTTAGGAATTGATGTCGCGATTGTCATTGGAGGAGGCAACATTTTCCGGGGTATTCAAGCCTCCAAGGCGGGCATGGACCGCTCCACGGCGGATTATATTGGGATGCTGGCCACCGTCATGAATTCCATGGTGCTTCAGGACGCCCTGGAAAAAGTCAGTGTCATTACCCGCATTCTTTCGGCACTTGAAATTAAGGAACTCGCCGAACCTTATATCCGCCGCCGTGCCATGCGTCATTTGGAAAAAAAACGCGTCGTTATTTTCGCAGCCGGAACGGGTAATCCCTATTTTACAACCGATACCGCTGCCGCGTTGCGGGCGATTGAAATCGGGGCGGAGGTCATTTTGAAAGCAACGAAAGTGGATGGGGTCTACACCAAGGATCCCATGAAATACAAAGACGCGAAAAAATATCAGCGTCTTCGCTACATTGACGTGCTTCGAAAAAAACTAGAGGTGATGGATTCCACCGCCATCTCGCTTTGCATGGATAACAAGCTGCCCGTGATTGTCTTTAATTTGACCAAAGAAGGCAATATCCGCCGCGTCATGGGAGGCGATAAAATCGGGACGATGATTTTTTAAGAGGGGGGAATCTATGGTTGAAACACTTGATGTGAAAAAAGTGACCGAAGACATAAAGCGAAAAATGTCAAAGTCCCTAGAAGCCACAAAAAAGGAATTCCAGAATATCCGGACGGGACGCGCTTCCATTGCGTTGGTGGAAGGTATTCAGGTGGATTATTACAATACGCCGACACCGCTTCGGGGGCTGGCCAGCATTTCCACGCCCGATCCGAAAACGATTGCAATTCAACCTTGGGATATCACGGTCATTAACGAAATTGAAAAGGCCATTCAAAAATCCGGGCTTGGACTTACGCCGATCAATGATGGAAAGATTGTTCGCATGCAAATCCCTCCACTTACGGAGGAAAGGCGTGAGGAGTTGACGCGCCTGGTACGCAAAGTGGCCGAAGAAGGGCGCGTTTCGATTCGCAATTCGCGTCATGAAGGTATCGAGCAGGTGAAGAAACTTGAAAAGGCCAAGACCATTCCTGAGGACGTTTCCCACGCCACTCAAAAAGAAATCCAGAAAATCACAGACGGTTTTATCGCCCAGACGGACGAGGCCCTGAAACACAAGGAAAACGAAATTCACGCAATCTAAAGCCTAATAGGCCTACCGCTTTTGATACAAAATATACGCGCTATTGCCTCTTGTGCTGATTTTGCCTATTTAGCCCTTTTTATGAGCCCGTCCCGTTGCGGGACTGCTGGTAATAGCGGATCTGCAAATTAAAGATGGGTGGCAGTAAAACGGCATTTTGAATTCGATATTCCGTGAGCCCGTAGCTCAGCCTGGTAGAGCACGTCCCTTTTAAGGACGGTGTCGATGGTTCGAATCCATCCGGGCTCATGTGTTGCTCGTAGAGAAACCTCAAGTTTCTCACGAGCAGTCCTCGCGCAAGTGCGTGAGGGCATCCGGGCACACACTTTTTTGGCGGGGTAGCTCAGTTGGTAGAGCAGAGGACTCATAAGCCTCGCGTCGGGAGTTCGATTCTCCCCCCCGCCATTCGGTTTCGCGCAAGGCACCATTCATTATGAATCTTTTATCCCAATTCGAAATCCTCCTCAACCAATCCCGATTAATTTTCCCAGGCGATAAAATTCTTATTGCCTGCTCCGGCGGTCCGGATTCTACGGCGCTTCTGCATCTTTTCCGATTCCTCGTCCCTTCTTGGAAACTCAAAATAGGGGTTCTTCATTATGATCACGGCTGGCGAGGGAAAGATTCCCAAAAAGACGCCCGCTGGGTTGAAAAACTGTGCGCGAACTTTCATATTCCTTGCACCGTCGGACAATTTTCGGCGCGGCAAAAAAAGAATTTTAAAAAAAATAAACTCTCTCTCGAAGAAGCTGCCCGTAAAGCGCGCTATGACTATTTTTTGAATCAGGCGAAAACTCAACGCGTGGATAAGCTGGTCACGGCACATACCCTCGAGGACCAGGCAGAAACAATTTTGATGCGTATCGTGCAAGGAACGGGGCTTGCTGGGCTGTGCGGAATTCGTCCCGTTGTGGCGCTGCGAGGCCGTGTAAAAGTCATTCGTCCCATGCTTTCTTTTTCAAAAAAAGAAATCTTATGTTTTCTCAAGGAACATCATTTTTCTTTCCGAATCGATGCAACGAATCGGTCAAATCGATTTTTAAGAAACAGAATCCGCTCCCAACTCATCCCTCTTTTGGAGCATGATTTTAATCCGAGAGTGGTTCACGCGCTGGCAAGGGTTCCCCACATCCTTGGAGAAGAACAAGAAATCCTCGAAGGGTTTCAATCGGATGCCTGGAAAAAGGTCTTTAAAAAAAATGCCGGAGGCAGGATTTATTTAGACCGACAGATTTTCCTCAATTTCGGTCCAGCGCTCCAATACCGTCTTTTAAATAAAGCACTTCAAAAGGTAGATGTCCAAAGTGGACTGAACTATCGTACCTGGAATGAGTTACGCAAGGCCCTCACGCTCAAGCGTTACCGCCATTCCCTTAAAAAGGACGTGGATCTCTTTTTAACTCCTTCTCGTATCGTGCTTTATAAAAAATGACCTGATTTAAGGTTTTATTCCCTTTTGTTTTGGTCAATCAATTTGCTATCTTAGAGTGGGGATGATAAACTACCTTTTCTTTACGTATCCTAATTGGGAAAAAGAGAATACTTATGAGTGAACCTACGAGAAAATTTCCACCCAGGGCCCCCTACCGGCCAAGTTCCGGTTCAGGGCTTCCGGGAGGCGACCCTGAAAAGAAAAAGATGCTCGCCTTTTTTTTAATTCCGCTCGGCGTCTTTATTCTTCTTCAAGTTTTTGTATCGCCGGTATGGGACATTACGGTATTTTCCTATTCTGAATTCTTTCAGAAGCTTCAAAGGAATCCTGAGACTAACGAAATTGTTAAATGCGAACTTGTCGAGGATGTTGTCCGTGGAATTTTAAAAAATGGCAGCAATTTTCATGTCAATGTTCCGTTGCATGATCCGGAACTTTTACCCCTTCTCAGGAGCAATGTTAAAGACTTTACCATTAACCCACCCCAGGTTTTTTGGCGCAATCTTATTTATTCGGTTCTCCCCGTTCTTCTTTTGATCACCTTTTTTTGGTTTTTTGTCTATCGGGGAGTTTCGCAAGGAGGCGGAAAACTTTTCTCCTTTGGAAAATCCCGCGCCAAGCTTTCGGGTCAGGATAAAAATCGTATTACGTTCAAGGATGTTGCCGGGGTGGAAGAGGCCAAAGAGGAGCTTCAAGAAATCATCGAATTTCTAAAGGACCCACAGCGGTTTCAAAAACTGGGGGGTCGTATTCCCAAAGGAGTGCTTTTGATGGGGCCTCCGGGCACGGGGAAAACCCTTCTTGCCAAGGCGGTGGCCGGTGAGGCCAATGTTCCTTTTTATTCGATCAGCGGTTCGGATTTTGTTGAAATGTTTGTCGGGGTGGGCGCGGCTCGTGTTCGCGATCTTTTTGAACAGGGCAAACGCGCAGCCAAAACAAGCGGCCGCGGTGCGATTATTTTTATCGATGAAATTGATGCCGTGGGTCGTCAGCGCTTTGCCGGTATTGGCGGAGGTCATGATGAACGCGAACAAACACTTAACGCGCTTCTTGTGGAAATGGATGGTTTCGATACTCAGGCGGGCGTGATTTTAATCGGCGCGACAAACCGGCCTGATGTTTTGGATCCCGCATTGCTTCGTCCGGGAAGATTTGACCGCCAAGTGGTGATCGACCGGCCGGATATCAAAGGGCGCGAAGAAATTTTAAAAGTGCATATCCGTGAAATCAAGGTGGGGCCCGGAGCAGACCTTGTGAAACTTGCCCGCCAGACGCCGGGATTTTCGGGAGCGGACCTCGCTAATCTTGTGAACGAAGCTGCCCTTTTAGCTGCGCGGCGCGCCAAAGAGGCGGTGACTCAATCCGAACTTGAAGAATCCATCGAAAGGGTAATGGCGGGGCCGGAAAGAAAAAGCCGCGTCATTTCTAAAAAAGAAAAAGAAATTGTCGCGGTGCATGAATCCGGACATGCCCTTTTGACTTTGCTTTTGATGGAGGCGACCGATCATCTTCATAAGGTGTCTATTATTCCTCGCGGAACGCAGGCCCTGGGCTATACCCTTCATTTGCCGCTCGAAGACCGTTATTTGGTTTCTGAAAAGGAACTTTACGATAAAATCACAGTCCTTTTCGGCGGCCGCGTGGCTGAAGAAATCGTTTTTAAATCGATCACAACGGGGGCACACAATGATTTGGAAGTGGCCACCGGATATGCCCAGCGCATGGTTTGTGAATTTGGTATGAGCAAAAAACTAGGCAATCTCACCTTTGGGAAAAAAGACCGGCAGGTTTTTTTGGGGCGAGATTTGATGCGGGAAAAAGATTATTCGGAAAGCACCGCCATTTTGATTGATGAGGAGGTGCGCCGAATTGTGGATTCTTGTTACAAGCGAGCGCATGAGCTTTTGACTTCTCATAAAGAAAAACTTCAGAAAGTTTCGGTACGGCTCTTGGAAAAAGAAGTGCTGGATGCCGAGGAAATCAAGGAAATCGCAGGATTGAATGGAATTCAGTCCCCCGGGACTCCTTCGACCTCTCCTTCATAAATTTTATCCATGATTTGGAAAATTCGCGACCGCATTCTTTCAATCAACCGTACGCTGATCATGGGGATTTTAAATTTAACACCTGATTCCTTTTCCGAGGGCGGAGCTTATCGGGAACCCCAAAAGGCCGTGGAGCGTGCGGCGCAGCTCATCGAAGAGGGCGCGGATATTCTGGATCTGGGCGCTGAGTCCAGCCGTCCCGGGGCTGAGGAAATTTCGGCTGAAGAAGAACTCGCGCGCCTCCTACCGGTATTGAAGGAAATTCTCCGGCGTTTTAATATTCCGATTTCGATTGACACCACGAAGGCCCCTGTTGCGGCCTCGTGTCTTTTGGAAGGGGCCCACATTATTAATGATGTGAGCGGCCTTCGTCAGTCGGGACCGGCCCTGGCTGAGACGGTTCATCAATTCAAGGCGGGTTTAATTTTAATGCACCGCCGGGGAAATGCCCGTACCATGATGGAACTTGCCCAGTATGAAGATGTGAGCGCAGAAGTATTTGCCGAACTGAAAGAAAGCCTGGAAAGGGCGTTGGCTCAGGGAATTTCTCGCGATCACATTGTGTTGGATCCGGGCCTGGGATTTTCTAAAACCACCCAACACAATTTGCAAATTTTACGGGAGCTTGAAAGATTTCTGGTTTTTAAACGGCCAATCTTGATGGGTCCTTCCCGCAAGAGATTCTTGGGGGATATCACGGGCCGACCCGTTCAAGATCGTGAATTTGCAACTGCCGCGTGTGCCACGGCTGCAGTTTTTAAAGGGGTCTCAATTTTGCGGGTTCATGAGGTTGGGGCCATGCGCGATGCCATTCAAGTGGCGGAGGCCCTTCGAGGAGAAAATTATGTCGGGACATTCTAAATGGGCATCGATTAAGCATAAAAAAGCCGCAGCGGATGCCAAACGGGGTCAAATTTTTACCAAAATTATTCGTGAAATCACGGTGGCCGCAAAAAATGGCGGAGGGGATCCGAATACTAATCCCCGCCTTAGAACCGCCATTCAAACTGCAAAGACAGCCAACATGCCGAGCGACAACATTGAACGCGCACTTAAAAAGGGAACGGGCGAGCTTGAAGGAGTTACCTATGAAGAAGTTCAATATGAAGGTTTTGGACCCCAAGGCGTCGCGATTCTTGTTCATTGTTTGACAGATAATAAAAATAGAACAGCTTCTGAAATCCGGAACATTTTTTCCAAAAATAACGGGGCGATGGAGGGTGCGGGCTCCGTGGCCTGGATGTTTGAAAAAAAAGGATTTATTGGGGTTTCCAAACAAAAAATTTCCGAGGATGCGCTTATGGAAATCATACTCGCCAGCGGTGCTGAGGACATGAGTCCTTCGGGAGATCAATTTGAAATCACTTCAGACCCCCATGACTTTGAAGCGATTCGTCAATCCCTTGAGAAGGCAAAAATTCCTATGGAGTCAGCGCAGGTGATGATGATAGCCAAAAATCAGGTAGAAATTTCCGCCGACAATGCGCGCCATCTTCTAAAATTAACGGATGCCTTAGAGGCCCACGAGGATGTTCAACACGTCTCCGTCAACTGTGAAATCCCGGACGAGGTGATGAAGGAGATTAGCTGAATGCGTGTCCTCGGCGTAGATCCAGGTACTCTGCGCACGGGGGCTGGAATTCTTGACTCTCACGACAGCGCTTATGTGTTAGTCACAAGCACGGTGATCTGTTCGCCTTCAAGGAGAACGCTTGCCGAAAGGCTTCTCCAGATTTACCGCCGCTTAAAAGATTTAATCTCTGAATTCAAGCCGGAAGTATTGTCCCTTGAAAATGTTTTTTTTGGGAAAGATTTGCGGGCCATGGTTAAAATCGGAGAAGCCCGGGCCTCAGCCATGCTTGCGGCTTCCGAACTCGGAATTCCTGTGGTAGAATACGCCCCGGCCAGAGTCAAGCAAGCCGTTACCGGAAACGGCCGGGCGACCAAAGACCAAATGCAACATATGGTCAAAACGCTTTTGGGTCTGAAAGCACTTCCCAGTCCGGATGAGGCCGATGCGCTTGCCGTAGCCATTTGCCATTTGCATTCAAAACGTTTTAATCTATGTACCAATACCTTACAGGAAAATTAATCGAAAAATCACCCTCGGCGATCGTGTTGGAGGTTCAAGGGGTGGGATATGCACTCCATATTCCGGTCTCCACATTCGAGGCGCTTCCCTCGGTTGGCACGCCGGTGAAAGTTTTGGCACACCTTGTGATCCGTGAGGATGCGCACTCGCTTTATGGATTTTTTACCGAAGAGGAGCGCGATTTTTTCCGGCTTTTGCTGGGGGTCTCGGGTATTGGCCCGAAAATGGCGATGGTCGTGATGTCGGGCATTCCTTTAAATGAACTTAAACAGGCGATTGTCGAAGGGGCCCTTCCTGTCTTAACTGCGATTTCAGGAATTGGGAAAAAGACCGCAGAGCGCATGATTGTGGAACTGAAAGAAAAGATTGTGGTGGAAGAAAGAAGGACGGCTGGGTCGATTTTTTCAAAATCCGCAACCGAAGCCCGCGTGCATGAGGATTCACTGAGGGCCTTGGTGGAGTTGGGATACCGGCGTCAAAATGCCAAGGAAGCCGTTGAAAGGGCGATTGGCGAAAATCCGGATAAAAAGTATTCGGTTGAAGAGCTCATCCGGGTTTCCTTGAAATTTGTTTAAAGACGAACTGCCCGGAGGGCAGAATTTCTAAGGAGGAGCAAGCATGTTTCCATTTACCGTGAAGGAAAAGC
Source organism: Candidatus Omnitrophota bacterium (assembly GCA_016196545.1). Lineage (GTDB taxonomy): Bacteria > Omnitrophota > Omnitrophia > Omnitrophales > Aquincolibacteriaceae > JACPXM01. The sequence continues at coordinate 53,310 of JACPXM010000048.1, read as the reverse complement.
ATTACCGAGTTTTTAATGAACGAAGAGAAAGACGTGTCAAAGCGCCTTATCTTATGAAGCATCGTTTTGCCGGCTCTGAAGAGGACTGGAGGATTTCCAATCTTAAAGACCTAAGCCCCGGGGGAATGAAGTTCTGGACCGAAAAATTTTATCCGGAAGGGTCTCTCCTCCAGGTGTTGCTTTGGATTCCGCCCGTTGATTGTCAGGTCAAGGCGCTTGGGCGCGTTGTTCGCGCAGTTCAGGGAAAATCCAGAGATATTTATTATATCTCCGCGGCATTTCTGGAAATTTCTCGCGGGGACCAGGAAGTTCTAAAAAATTTTATTCACAAGCTTTCGACTTTGCAAGGCGCCAAAGCATTGGTCGATCGCTCTGAAGTGGCCGAACGCCGCCTTCCCGTGATGTCCACTGCTCAATGACGGAAGAGCGTCTCGTCGATCAAATCCAACACGAAGAAGATGCTTTGTGGGAGGCTGCCTTACGGCCTCAAACTTTTTCGGAATTTATCGGCCAGGCAAAACTTAAAGAAAATCTAGCCATTTATACCCAGGCGGCCCTTAAAAGAAAAGAGCCGTTGGATCACGTTCTTCTCTTCGGCCCTCCTGGCCTGGGGAAAACCACACTCGCACACATTATTGCCAAAACCATGAGTGCTAATATTCGTTCCACTTCCGGCCCTGTTTTGGAGCGGCCCGGAGATTTGGCGGGCCTTCTGACGAATCTCAAGGAAGGAGACGTTCTTTTTATCGATGAGATCCATCGCATTTCACATGTTGTGGAAGAATATCTTTACCCCGCCATGGAAGATTTTTCCATTGATATTATGATCGATAAAGGTCCGAATGCGCGCTCGGTTAAAATTAATATTCCCCCCTTTACGTTAATCGGTGCTACGACGCGCAGCGGGCTCCTGACTGCGCCGCTTCGTTCTCGTTTTGGCATTGTCGAGCACCTTGATTATTATTTTGAGGAGGATTTGAGGAAAATTATTCGACGTTCCGCAAACATTTTAAAAGTGGAAATGGAGTCAGAAGGTGCCCATGAAATTTCTCGCCGCGCGCGCGGGACGCCGAGGGTGGCAAACCGCCTTCTTAGGAGAGTGCGTGATTTTGCCGAAATTAAAGCCCAGGGAAAAATTGATCAAGAAGTAGCCAATCATGCCTTGGGGAAGCTTGAAGTGGACTCGGAAGGTTTGGATGCTATGGATAAAAAAATTCTGGAATATATTATGAATGAATGCGAGGGCGGGCCCGTGGGGATTGCAAGCCTGGCCGTGGGGGTAGGAGAGGAATCGGAGACTCTCGAAGAAATTTATGAACCCTATTTGATTCAAAGAGGTTTTTTGAAGCGTACCGCTTCCGGTCGTATGGCGACGCGGCGTTCTTACGAGCATTTTAAACGCAAGCCTCCCGTTAAAACAGCCGATTTATTTTAGGGATGAATGATTTTTCTAAAACCCTTATCTTTTTTGGGATCATGTTGATTGCGATTGGTGTCATCGCCGCGATTTTCGGGAAAATCCCGGGCCTGGGCCGGTTGCCGGGGGACATTTATTTTCGGAAGGGAAGTTTCACCTTTTATTTTCCTCTGATGACGTGTTTAATTTTAAGTTTTATTCTAACCGTGGTGTTCACCCTTTTCGGGAAAAAATAGCGTGATTGATCTTCTGTTTGTCATTTGGCGCCCCCTTCTTGAAATCGTCTTTATTTATTTTCTCATTTATTATGTTATCCGTTACTTTCAAGGCACGCGTGCGATTCAGGTCCTGATGGGCCTGATTATTCTTGCGGTCATTTTTAATATCGCTAAAATCTTTGATCTCAGCACGATTAACTGGGTGTTGACCAAACTATTCGCGGTTGGAGTTTTGGCTATTCTGATTATTTTTCAGCCCGAGCTTCGCCGTGCCCTGGCAAGAATCGGGCAGAACACGCTGGCCGGAGGAATTCTCAAAAAAGGTGGAACTGTAGACGAGTTGGTACAGGCCTGCGAGCAAATTTCACGCTCCCGAATTGGGGCCCTCATTGCGATTGAAAGAGACGTGGGTCTAAAAAACTATATTGAAAGTGGTATTGGAATCGATGCGAAAGTCAGCGCCGAGCTCTTGATGTCGATTTTTTTCCCAAACACTCCGACGCATGACGGGGGAGTCATTGTGCAATCCGACCGAATCGCGTCCTGCGGCTCTCTTTTTCCTTTGAGCCAGAATCCGGACCTTGACAAATCCCTGGGAACGCGCCACCGGGCTGCACTCGGCCTGACCGAAGAAACGGACGCCGTGTGTGTCGTGGTTTCTGAGGAAACCGGGAATATTTCTGTAGCCGTTTATGGAAAATTAACGCGAGCACTTGACAGCGAAGGGTTGAAGAGGGTGCTGGCGAGTCTTTTTAAACCCGCCGAAACCAAAGCCACGATAAGGGAATTTATCGAAAAAAACTGGAAACTTTTCCGGGAGAAAAATCAAAAATGATGCAGTGGCTTACGAAAGACTGGGGACTCAAGCTGATTTCGCTGGCGCTTGCCATTGGCCTCTGGTATTACGCCGCCGGCGAGGAAGACATCGAAGTCACGCGCCAGGTACCCCTTGAAATCAAAATCAAAAGTTCACAGATGAGCATTTTAAAGACCTCCGTGCACTCGATTCAAGTTGCGTTTTTGGCGCCGAGGGCTTCGCTCTCGGACCTTGCCTCTGAAAAAATTTTCGCGGTTCATGAGATCGGTGAAGAGGTTAAAAAACCTGGGGATTATTCCTTCCGTTTGGAGGCACGCGACATCAATGTTCCAAGCCCGCAAGTGCGCATCGGACGGATTGAACCGGAGGTGGTGACGGTTACCCTGGATGAGCTGATTGTGCAAAAGCTTTCCGTGAAACCCGTGTTTGTGGGCGAACCGGCCATTGGATACAAAGTGATTGATTCCGAAATTCAAATCGATCCCAATGCGATTCTCGTGGAAGGGCCGAAGGGAAAAATTGAAAAACTGGATGCCATTGCTACGGAGCGAATTGACTTGGTGGGAAGAATTCGCCCTTTTCGACGCACCGTAGCCCTTGATCTTCCTCCCCATGTCAAAGCCTTAAGCGAGGCCCTTGTGGATACCTATATTCCCATTCGGGAAGAATTGGCGGAAAAAATCTTTGAGGCTGTTCCGGTGCGCGTCTTAAACAATTCGGGGGATGGAGGCAGAGCGGTCCTTGAGCCAAATAAAATTTCTTTTTCCTTAAAGGGTCCCAAACGGAAGCTCGACACATTGATTCTTAATGATATTTTGGCCTATGTGGATTTAACGTCCCTTCCCTCCGGCGAGCATGATGTTCCGGTATCTCTAAGGCTTCCCGAAGAAGTTTCCCTAAAGGAAAACACTCCTCTTAGTATTCAGGTCCATCTTAAAAAGTAATCATGCAGAAAAAGCTGGGTGTGAATATTGATCACGTGGCTACGTTGCGCCAGGCCCGGGGAGGTGAAATTCCGAATCTCTGCCAGGCTGCGTGCGAGGCTGTGCAGGGCGGGGCAGAAGGCATTACGGTGCATTTGCGTGAGGACCGGCGACACATTCAGGATCATGACCTCTCCGATTTAAAGCGGATTTTGCGTGTGCCGCTGAATCTTGAAATGGCGCTTCATTGGGATATTATCCGAATTGCCCTCAAGGTGAGGCCTGAAAAAGTCTGTATTGTCCCTGAAAAACGTCAGGAACTCACCACCGAAGGCGGGCTGGATGCCACCCTAAAATTTCATAAGCTTAAAGAAATTATTCCAGAATTTCGATCGAAAAAAGTTGAAGTCAGTTTATTTATCGATCCCGATTTAAAACAAGTTGAAACGGCTGCAACACTGCGTGTTCCGGCGATTGAAATTCATACGGGTTCTTACGCGGACGCCACGGGAAGCCGTAAGAAAAAGGAGCTTGAGCGTATTCGTCAGGCCTCGCGCGAGGCCGCCTCACTGGGTTTAAAAGTGCATGCGGGGCATGGGATTAATTATAAAAATATTAAACCCTTGAAAAAAATCTCCGAAATTTCAGAGTTTAATATCGGCTATTCGATTATCTGCCGTGCGGTTTTTGTCGGTCTTCGCCAGGCCGTTCTGGAAATGAGGGAAAAGATTGAAGAAAAAAGCTAAAGGTGCCCTGTTCCTTTTTAAGAAAAGGAACAGGGTACCTTTTTTACATCGTTCTCCCACCTCTCACAAAGGGGATTTTGGCCGCGTCTTTATTCTCGCGGGCTCGTGCGGCCTCACGGGAGCGGCCCACTTAGCAGGAATGGGTGCGCTCCGCGCCGGCGCTGGGCTTGTCACAGTCGGAGTTCCGGAAAAGGTTTATTCCATTGTTGCCCGCCGCGAAGCGGAGGTTATGGTCAGGCCTTTTGCCTCCACGGGTGAGGGAACACTTGCCTTCAAAGCTTTGCCCGCCATTGAAAAATTCCTAAAAACTCAGGATGTGTTGGCGCTTGGCCCCGGGCTTTCGCAAAATCCCGAAACCCAAAAACTGATTCGTTTGCTCCTTAAAAAAAACAAAATCCCCGTTGTAGTGGATGCCGACGGTTTAAACGCCTTAAAAGGTCACACCGATTTCTTAAAGGAAATTTCTGGAAGGGCCGTCCTGACTCCTCATCCCGGAGAATTTGTCAGAACGTTTGGGTTGGTTTTGCCCCCTCATCTTTACCCTCTCCCCCACAGGGGAGAGGGCAGGGTGAGGAGTGATTTGTTTCGAAAAAAAGCGGCTGAAATTATTGCCCATCGCTTTAAAATCGTTTTGGTTTTAAAAGGACATCACACTGTTGTCGCGGCCCCGGATAAAAAAACTTATGTTAATAAATCGGGAAATCCTGGCATGGCGAGTGGTGGAACGGGCGATGTCTTGACCGGAGTCATCGCCGCATTAATCGGACAAAAGCTTTCCTTATTCGAGGCCGCCTCGCTCGGTGTCTATCTTCATGGTCTTGCCGGCGACCTTGCCGCGAAAAAAATGGGCGAGGCCAGTCTCGTTGCCTCCGATCTTTTAGATTCTCTTCCTCTGGCCCTTAAGAAAATCAAATCCTCGCAATTTTTTTCGTAGAAATGGGCGAATTTTTCAGGTTGCGGGAAGGCAGATTTCTTGCTATCTTGGAAGTGTCTTTCTTCGCATAAAAACCCCTTGATCTTGGCTTTTAAAGCCTACGCCAAGGGGGATGCTGTCCACAGGAAAGGATAAGTCTAAGAAATGCTGGAAACTCAAATTTTGGGTAATTCAGTTTTGAACTATCTTTTGGCCGCGGCGATTTTTATCGGACTGGTGTTTAGCCTGGGGATATTGAACGCTATTTTATTAAAGCGGCTTAAGGCCTATGCCGAGAAAACTGTTTCTAAAATCGACGACTTTCTAGTTCAACTTGTGGATAAGGCACTGTGGCCTCTTCTTTATGTGGCCGCATTTTATTTTTCCACAAGAGCGCTCGAATTAAATCCGAACGCGGCGGATCTCCTGCACAAAGCTCTCGTCGTCATCGTGATTGTACAAGCAACGCGGCTCGTCGTGGCCGTGGCGCTTTACGCAGCCCGAGAAGTACTCTCCAAACGCAAGGATGGCCAACCTTCACGGGTGATTTCTACCAGCATACTTTCAATTTTAAAAATTGTGGTTTGGAGCTTGGGAGTCGTCCTCATCCTCGATAATCTTGGTTTCAATGTCTCTGCCATTATTGCCGGCCTTGGGATTGGTGGCATTGCCGTGGCCCTTGCGGCCCAGAATATTTTGGGGGACCTTTTTAATTATTTTGTCATCTTTTTTGACCGTCCCTTTGAGGAAGGAGATTTTATCATTGTGGAGGATTACATGGGAACGATTGAGCATATCGGCATTAAATCCACACGCCTACGCTCCCTCGGAGGCGAACAGATAGTGATTTCAAATTCGCATTTGACGAGCGGGAAAATCCGAAATTATAAACGCATGCAGCAGCGCCGCATCCTCTTTAAAATCGGTGTGGTTTATGAAACTTCCAACGAAACCCTGAAGAAAATCCCGGGATTGCTTCGCCAGATTATTGAGGCCAACAAGGAAGTCTATTTTGACCGGGCCCACTTTGCCTCCTACGGCGATTACAGCCTGAATTTTGAAGTGGTTTATTTTGTGTTGAGCGCGGATTATAATCGGTACATGGATATTCAACAGGAAATCAATTACAGAATTAAAGAAGCCTTTGAACGGGAGGGAATTGAATTCGCTTATCCCACGACGGTCGAATATCAGAAGAGGGTGGAAGTCTAGGTGGATATTCAAGATTTGTGGGAAAAGGCATTAAAGAAAACGGAAATTATTCGCCCCCGCGTTCTTCCTCTTTCGGTTTTTGGTTCCACGCACCTTCCTTATATCTTTCTGGCGGAATCCTCCTTGAACCGCGGGGACACGGTGGTACGCAAAGGCGAGGTCATGGTGGATAAGCCCACGATTGTTCTTCCCAATGACATGCCTCAATTTGAGGGATTTGAATCGGAAAAAGTCAGCACCTTTGATTTGGACATGCTTACGAATTTTCTTTTCGTCCGCGGCGTAAAATTTCCTTCCTTGAAATACAATAACAAGGTCGAATCCCTGGACCTTCGCGAAGGCGGGCTTGGAGATGCGATTCAATTTTACCGCCGTGAACTCGAATGCCGGGAAAATACTTCGTCCGGCCTTGTTCTTGGGCCCGAAGACGTGTGGCAGTTTTCCATTCTGGTTTTTACCGCCAATCAGATGATTCGCCAGGCCGAAGGGGATATTCGCCAGCTCTGGGACAAGTATCGGAAAAAGAAAAATGACTCATGAAATAACCGGCTGGCTTTTTTTTGGATCTTTTGTGCTTCTTTCTTTGGCTCTGGACCTTGGGATCTTTCACCGCAAAAGCCACGAGGCGAAGATCAAAGAGGCGCTTTTGGAGAGTGCGGCCTGGATTTCCTTGGCCCTTCTTTTTAATGTCTGGGTATTTTTTGACCGGGGTCCCGATGCAGCGATCAAATTCCTCACGGGTTATCTTTTGGAAAAATCCCTCAGCGTGGATAACCTTTTTATTTTTCTCCTGATTTTTTCTTATTTTAAGGTTCCGCGTCGCTACCAGCACAACGTGCTTTTCTGGGGGATCTTGGGAGCGGTGATCATGCGGGCCTTTTTTATCGGGGCAGGGGTGGTGCTGATCCATCGTTTTAACTGGGTGATTTATATTTTTGGAGCCTTTCTCATCTTGACCGGTATTAAATTAGCCCTGGAAAAAGACAAAGAGATCAATCCTGAAAGAAATCAGGTCTTGAGATTATTTAAAAAGTTGATGCCAGTGACGCATCATTATGAAGAGAATAAATTCTTTATCCGTCAAGGTGGAAAGTTGTTTGCGACACCCCTTTTTGTGGTTTTACTTGTGGTGGAGTCGACGGATGTCGTGTTTGCCATTGATTCCATCCCCGCAATTTTAGGCGTGACGACGGATCCCTTCATTGTCTATACTTCCAATATCTTTGCCATTTTAGGGCTTCGAGCACTTTATTTTGCGCTCTCGGGCATCATGGAGCTTTTTCACCATTTGCATTACGGTTTGGCGGTGATTTTGGTTTTCATCGGTATCAAAATGCTGGGATCCAATTATTTTCATATTCCGGTCGAGACCTCACTTGGGATTATCGCGACCGTTCTGGCCCTTTCTGTCATTGCGTCCTACATTTGGCCTTCCCAAAAACAGGCGGGTAAAGAATGACCCGGTTAAAGCCGATTTAATTAGGGCAATAAGGAGGTTTCATGGCTGTACTTCAGCAATTTTCGCAGGGGGAAGTGATTGCCCTCTGGCTTGTCTTGGCCACTGCCATTGTGGGACTGGTTTACGCGTTTTTTTTGATGGTGCAGGTGCTCTCCGAAGATCAGGGAACGCCGAAGATGAAAGAAATCAGCGCTTCGATTCGCGTTGGGGCCAACGCCTATCTTTACCGTCAGTTTAAAACCATTGCCTTCCTTATCCTGCTTTTGACCGCTGCCCTTTATTTCACAGCCGGTTCGCAGAATGTGGCTATTGGCCGTGCCTGCGCCTTTTTGATGGGCTCCATTTTTTCCGCGACCGTGGGTTTTGTGGGTATGAATCTGGCGGTGCGCGGTAATGTTCGGGTTGCCGCGGCCGCAAATCGAAAAAGTTTTTCTGACGCCTTAAAAATCGCCTACCGGACGGGAACTATTACCGGCATGCTTACAGATGGCCTGGGCCTTTTTGGAGGTACCTTGATTTTTATGATTTATGGCGAGAAGGCTTATGAAGTTCTGTTGGGCTTTGGCTTCGGCGGTACGCTCTTAGCGCTTTTTATGCGCGTGGGTGGTGGGATTTTTACCAAGGCTGCCGATGTGGGCGCCGATCTTGTAGGCAAAATCGAAAAAAATATTCCGGAAGACGATCCGCGCAACGCCGCGACGATTGCCGACAATGTGGGGGATAATGTGGGCGACTGCGCTGGGATGGCGGCTGATATTTTTGAATCTTATGAAGTGACCATTGTCTCGGCCATGATTCTTGGCTGGGCCTCCTACGGGCATAAAGGCGTTATTTTCCCTCTGCTTGTGCGGGCGATTGGGGTGATCAGCTCTATCATCGGAACTTATGCGGTACGCACCAAGGAGGAAGTCCGCGACGCGATGCGCGCAATCAATGTGGGTTTTATTTCTTCTGCGATGATATCGATTGTGGGTTTCATGATTGTGGGATTTAAGTACTTGCGCTTTCCTGAAGCCGCAAATGCACCTTATTGGATGAATCTGGGCATCGCAGGCCTTGATATGCGTCCGGTCTGGACCACCCTTTGCGGAATATTCCTTGCCGTCACGATTAATCGCGTGACGGAATATTTCACGGATACCAAAAAGCCACCCGTTCAGGCCGTGGCACAGTCCTGTCAGACCGGACATGCGACCAATATTATTTCCGGATTTGCCGTGGGGCTTGAAAGCAGCGTTTGGGCGATTATGGTCATTGCGGTTTCAATTCTGGTTTCTGCATTGATTTATCAGGGGACGAATCCAACGTTTATTGCCTACGGTGTTTCCATGTGCGGAATCGGCATGTTGACGCTTACCGGCAACAATATTTCTATGGACGTTTTTGGTCCCGTTTCGGACAATGCCAACGGCATCGGTGAAATGGCCCATTTGCCCAAAGAGGCTCGCCAGATTCTCGCGAATCTTGACGCGGTGGGAAATACCACCAAAGCGATTACCAAAGGCATTGCAATCGGATCCGCCGTCGTGGCCGCGATATCGCTTTTTAACGCTTATATCACCGATATCAGTCATATCACCCACCAAACCTATGCTGAAATTGCCTCCTCGCTTTCGGTGGCCGATCACAAGGTATTTATCGGCCTTTTGATCGGAGGCGCAATCCCATTTTTATTCAGCTCGCTGACGATCAAGGCTGTGGGGCGCGCCGCTTTTTTAATTGTCCATGAAGTGCGTGAGCAGCTAAAAGACAAGGAAATTTGGGAAGGTAAAAAGCTTCCTGATTATGCGCGTGTGGTTTCCATTTGCACGGCTGCGGCCCAGCGAGAGCTCATTCGTCCCGGGCTTCTGGCCATTTTGACGCCCCTTCTCGTGGGGATTATTTTGAAGAAGGAGGCACTTGGAGGATTTCTCGCAGGCATGATTCTTTCCGGTCAGCTTCTGGCTGTCTTTATGGCGAATGCGGGTGGCGCCTGGGACAATGCAAAAAAATTAATTGAAGACGGACTCTACGGGGGTAAGGGTTCTGATGCCCACAAAGCTTCTGTGACGGGGGATACGGTAGGGGATCCTCTCAAAGATACGGCAGGGCCGGCGCTGAACCCTTTAATCAAAGTCATGAATATGGTGGCATTGCTTGCGATCCCCATGGTGGTTCGCTTTCAAGATTCTCCCACGGCCTTTGTGATGGCTTTGTTTGCGACTGTTTTTCTCTTGTTTCTAATCCTGCATAATCCCAAACCGACAGCGGAAGAACTAGAAATTCTAAAAAAAGCGTAACTTCAAAAGGTACCAGGTTCCTTTTCACGAAAAGGAACCTGGTACCTTCTGGTTTTCATGAGCCTTTATCCCATCGCAATAGCGGTTTGTCTGATTTTTCTTGCAGCCTATTTTTCCTACGGACGGTTTTTGTCGCGCCTTCTAAAATTAAATCCCTCCGTCAAAACTCCCGCCCATGAGCTTAAGGACGGCGTTGATTATATCCCTACGCCCAAGGGATTTCTTTTAGGGCAACATTTTTCCGCGATTGCGGCCGCAGGACCCATTGTTGGGCCTATTCTCGCGGGCGTCTGGTTTGGTTGGGCACCGGTTCTTTTATGGATTGTCACAGGCGCGATTTTTTTTGGCGCGGTGCATGATTTTTTCTCGCTTCTAGGTTCCGTACGCCACCGCGCCTCGTCGGTTGTTGAAATGGTCCGTATTTATTTGGGGCCGCGCGGCCACATTTTTTTTATGCTCTTTGTGTGGATGTCTTTAATTTATGTCATCACGGCCTTTACCGATTTAACCGCTGCCTCCTTCACCGACGCGGAGCTAGGTGGGGCCGTGGCAAGTTCTTCCATCCTTTATCTTTTTATCGGGCTCTTGATGGGTTTTTCGCTTCAAAAATTAAAAATGTCGCTTTCCGTGGCCACGCCTTTATTTATTTTTCTGGTGGTCGTTGCAATTTGGCTGGGACCCTCCTTTCCGCTGCGCCTGAGTCCGGGGCCTTTCACTGAGCGTCAGCTTTGGAATGTGTTGCTTTTGGGTTATTGTTTCATTGCCTCAATTATTCCCGTTTGGATGTTGCTTCAGCCGCGCGGATATTTGGGCGGTTTTTTTCTTTATGGGACACTTGCGGCGGGAGTCATCGGGCTTTTGCTGGGAGGCGAAAAGGTGCTCTATCCCGCGTTCCTGGGATTTCACAATGAGAAGGGCCTGCCTCTATTTCCGCTTCTTTTTGTGACGGTAGCCTGCGGCGCCTGCTCCGGTTTTCATGGTATTGTTTGCTCTGGCACTACGTCCAAGCAAATCGATCGCGAACCTGACTGCCATGCCGTCGGATACGGTGGAATGCTTTTGGAAGGACTCGTGGCATTTCTCGCTTTGTCTACGGTGATGATTCTAGCTAAAACGGATACCCTGACCGGACAATCCCCCGACCGTATTTATGCGGAAGGACTCGGCCGCCTGGTGGCCCATTTCGGAATTCCGCGTGAATTTGCCCGGGCATTTGTCCTTCTTGCCTTTACGACGTTCATTTATGATACTCTCGATGTTGCCACCCGGCTTTGCCGCTATATTTTTCAAGAACTTACGGGTTGGAAGGGAAGCGCCGGGCGTATGAGCGCCACTTTGCTCAGCTTGTCACTGCCCTTTTTTTGCGTGAGCCTTCAAATGCGAGATTCAAGCGGCCAACTCATTCCGGCTTGGAGGCTTTTCTGGACAATTTTTGGAACATCGAATCAATTGCTTGCTGCGCTGACCTTGATGATTTTGACGCTCTGGTTTAAAAAGATCAAAAAACCCTGGTGGATTTGTGCCGTGCCCATGATGTTCATGATGACGATGACGCTTTGGTCGCTTTTTTTATTGCTCCGGCCCGTGGCCGCGGGTTTCTTTCATGCGGCACCCACCTTTGACCTGATTGCGATGATTGCACTTTTTTTATTCGGGCTCGGCCTTTTATTGATTGCCGAAGGCCTTAAGACACTCACGCAGAGGGAATAAACCGTGACGACTCAAAATGTATGCCTTACGATTCACGGCCATTTTTATCAGCCTCCCCGCGAAAATCCAGGCATTGGAGTCATTGAAAAACAAGCCGCGGCGGCCCCCTTTCATGATTGGAATGAGCGGATTCATCATGAAAGCTACCGGCCCAATTTCATGGCGAGGGTGTTAGATGAGCACGGAAAAATCATTAATATTGTGAATAATTTTGAGCAAATGAGTTTTAATTTCGGCCCCACGCTTTTTTCCTGGCTCCAGAGTAACCATCCGCGTACCTACCGGGCGATTCTCGCGGCCGACCGGAAAAGCGTGAAGCGCCACAAGGGACATGGTAATGCCATTGCCCAAATTTATAATCACGTGATTATGCCCCTCGCAAATTTGCGGGATAAAAAAACGCAGGTGATTTGGGGCATTCGCGATTTTGAATTCCATTTCGAGCGAAAGCCGGAAGGGATGTGGCTTTCTGAAACGGCTTGCGATGAAGAAACCCTTGAGATTTTAATGGAACACGAAATAAAATTTACGATCTTGGCGCCGCAGCAGGCGGCCCGTGTCCGCCCCCTCAAAGGCGGGGTCTGGAAAGACGTTTCCGACGGATCCATTGACCCCCGCCATGCCTACCGATTTTTTTCTCCCAAGGACCCTCAAAAATTCATTGACCTTTTTTTCTATGACGGGCCGTTGGCAGGGGATTTGGGGTTTGGAAGCCTTGCCTTTGACGCCCGGGCTTTTGCCGACCGCATTGAACTGGCGAAAGGTGCGTCCACGGGGCAAGCGCTTTTGATTCATGTAGCCACAGACGGTGAAACCTTCGGCCACCATAAGGCTTTCGGTGACAGGACGCTCGCCTATCTTTTAAGCGTCGAGGCCCCCCGCCGCCATTTGCGAATTGTAAATTACGGAGAATTTTTGAGTGAGAACCCACCGGAGTATGAAGTCAAAATCCATTTAGGGGAAGACGGGAAGGGAAGTTCTTGGAGCTGTCGGCACGGCGTCAAGCGGTGGGCGGAAAATTGTGGTTGCCGCAGTGGGGGGCCGGCGGAATGGACGCAGGAGTGGCGAAAACCGCTTCGGCAGACGCTTGAATGGCTGAGAGATAAAATGGCGAGTCGCTACGAACTCTGTGCCGGCGCGTACTTTAAGGATGTCTGGAAGGCACGAAACGATTCTATTGAAATTCTTTTTGAGGGCACGGAAAAAACAAAAAAAATATTCTTCAAAACGCATGCCTCAAGGGAACTAAAAAAAGAGGAAAAAATTCTTTGCCTCAAGTGGCTCGAATCCCAGCGCCTTTCCCTTTTTATGTTTACAAGTTGCGGCTGGTTTTTTGATGAGATTTCCGGGATTGAGGCCTCCCAAGTTCTTTTTTACGCCCTTGAGGCCATTGCCCTTTTGAAGGAACTTACCGGCGAAGATTGTGAACCTGCATTTTTGGAGCGCATGTCTCATGCGAAAAGCAATATCAAGGAACTGCGCAACGGCCGTGTAATTTGTGAAAGGATGGTCAAGCCCCGGCTTTATCGTTTTTCTCACCTTACCGCTGCCTATGGGATGGGACTTCTCGTCCCCGGGAAAAAATTTCAAAAATTGAATCAGCGGCTCTATGGGTATGAACTGGAACCCCTTCAATTTCATGAAGAACGCAAGGAAAGGCATGTCTTTTCAAGCGGCCGTTTAAAAATCCGTAACCTTAGAACGGGGGAGGAGCGACATCAGATTTTCTGGGTGATGAAATCGGGTGCCGATTTTAAGGCGTTTGTCAAATCCGTTAGTTCTGAAGAATCTTATCCTGGGCTCCACAGGCTCCACCGCCAATGGAAGGTCCGACTCTCTTTGTCTCCCCTTTTGGGAGAAGTTAAAAAAATATTTGGAAATTCTTTCTTTACTTTGGCCGATATTCCCTTTCAAGAAAGGGTGGACTTATTGACGGCGCTTCATCAGGAGGTGGTACGGGGCATCCATGGAGTGTATCAAGAAATTTATCAAATCAACGAATCCCTAAGTGAAATTTACCGCTCCGTGCATTTGCCGCTGCCTCGGGAGATGCGTTTTGCGGCAGAACATTCTCTGGGGCCCCAGTTTATGGAAGCATTCAAGGATTTAATGAAAGGATATCATTTTCGGAAGGCCTTAAGGGTGTTTCGTATACTCGCTCAAGCCAAATCCCTGGAAATTCATTTGAGCTATGAAGATGCAATCCGACTTTTGTCGGAGCGCCTTTTTCAATTGATTCATGCATTCTGTCACTCGCCTTCCCAGAGGCGTATGGAACAAGCCCTTTACTTTATCCGGCTGGCCGAGAAGCTCCATTGGCGCATTGATATCAGGGAGGCGCAAAACGAATTATTTGCCCGTATTCAGGAATGGAATAGCCAGCCTGATCGTTGGCCCAGCGTCCTTCGCAAGAAGGATTTAGGGCCGCGTTTTCTTGCCGCTATGGGGTTTAATCCCTTAATCGGGAAAGAAAGGTATCCGCATGCCGCTCCGATTGTCGCCTAAATACCGCAGGAATGCCCAAAAAATTCTGCGGTTTCTTTCCCGAAATAAAAAGAAAATTTCTCCGCTTTTGATTTTAACGCACGATTACCCAGACCCCGACACCCTGGCCAGCGCCTGCGCGCTTCAATACCTCGCCCAACAAGGTTTTGGGGTGGATTCTCACATTGTTTACGGTGGCATTATCGGGCGTATGGAAAATCGTCAAATGGTAAAAATCCTAAAATTGCCGGTGCATAAATTAAAACCCTCTGATTTTAAGCGCTTCAAGCATGTTGCCCTTTTGGATACTCAGCCCGGATTTCAAAATAACTCTCTTCCCTCCGATGTGAATCCAACGATTGTGATTGACCAGCATACCTCCGTCAAAAAACTGAGGGCGGGTCTTTCGATCGTAGACACCGAATGCGGAGCGACGAGCGTTCTTTTGGCGCAGGCCCTTTTGCTTAAAAAGATTCCGGTTCCCTCCCCTGTGGCCACGGCCTTGGTTTATGGCATTTTATCGGACACCCTGAACCTTTATCGGGCCGACCGGCCCGATGTCCTTCAGACTTATTTGGACATCCTTCATCATTCCGATCTTAAAGCACTTGCCCGAATTCAGAATCCAAGTCGCTCTAAGAAGTTTTTTCAGACCCTCGCGCGCGGGGTACACCGTGCCCACCTTTTTTCGGATTTAGTGGTGTCGCATTTACGCTTTGTAGAAAATCCCGATCTTGTGTCTCAAATCGCCGATTTTCTTTTAACCTATCAAGGTGCGAATTGGGTTCTGGTCACCGGCCGTTTTAAGGGCCGAGGGCATGTTTCGCTAAGGGCTTCCCGAGTGAACGCAAATGCTGGCGAGATTTTACGGAGTGTCTCTGACCGCCGGGGAGAGGCCGGCGGTCACGATACGGTTGCGGGAGGAAGCTTTTGCATGGGACGTCAGGTTTCCGAGAGAAAATGGCGAAAAGCGGAAAGGCAGTTGGTGGAGAGACTTAAGAAACGTCTCAAAATCAAACAAAGCGGCCCTCTTCGTTTTCCCTTTTGTTAAGTTAATCAGAAAATTATTGCCTTATGAGTCCACGAAAAAATTCATTACTTCCCATCGTCCGTAGTTATTTTGAAACCGATCTGCCTCGGGCGGCTCACAGTCTGGAATCCCTGCCTACCCAGGAGGCTGTCGAGGTGCTTTCTTCCATTCCGGCCTCTCTTGCGGCCCAGGCCATGCCTCATTTACAGGTAGAATTTGCAGCTTCGCTTTTGAAAAACATGCCGTCCGCTTTGTCTGCTCTCATTGCCGGTCATTTGGAGCCAGCCCTCGGCGCCTCGGTTTTTTTAAGGCTTCCAGAGGATAAAAAAGAGGAATTCTTAAATCAGCTTACCGAAAAGGCAAAACGGGAAGTTCGGGATTTTTTAAATTATCCTGAAGACAGTGCAGGCCGCATCATGTCCACCGATGCAATGACGTTTCGCACGGACATTACGGTCCGGGAAGCGATTTCAAAAATCCGGCAATCGGCACGCCAGAAAACACCGGCCTCCTACGCCTATGTGTTGGACCGAGAAAACCATTTGGTGGGGGTGATGAATATGCGGGACATGCTGATGGCCCCTGCCGAGGCAAGGCTTGAGTCTGTGATGCGACGCGACATTTTTTCTATTCAGGCCTTTACGGACCGGGAACAAATTGCGAGGGAACTCAGCAAAAGGCGTTTTTTTGCCGTGCCCGTGGTGGACGCTCAGAACCGCTTTTTGGGAGTGATTCGCGCAGAACAAATGATTCAAGATGTTCAGGAAGAGGCCACGGAAGATTTGCAGAAAATGTTCGGGGCTGGAGGTGATGAAAGGGTTTTTTCGCCCCTCGGATTTTCCATGCGTATGCGCCTTCCCTGGCTTCATATCAATCTGGCGACGGCCTTTTTGGCGGCTGCGACCGTTGCCTTATTTGAAAGTTTGATCGCCCGGATTACGATTCTCGCGGTTTTCTTACCGGTGGTTGCAGGGCAGGGGGGAAATGCCGGAGCCCAGTCCCTGGCCGTTGTCATGCGAGGTCTTGTGATGCGGGAAATTCCTCAGAAAAAGGTTTTTAAGCTTCTTGCCAAGGAAACGGGGCTGGGGCTCATGAACGGAATCATTATCGGGGTTGTGACGGGTGCGGTAACTTGGGCCTGGCACGGAAATCCTTATTTGGGGCTTGTCCTGACGTTTTCTATGATTGTGAATATGGCGGTGGCAGGGCTGGCCGGAGCGCTCATTCCGATTGCCATGAAATCCGTTGGACTTGATCCTGCCCAGTGTTCCAATATCATTTTGACCACCATCACGGATGTCATGGGAATATTTTCCTTTCTTGGTTTCGCCGTCTTATTCCAAAATTATCTTGTGTAATTCACTGCCTTAACCCAAGGGTTAAACCCCGAGGTCTAGAGAGGGTTCCGTGTACGAGTTTTTAGTTTCAACGAGATCAGCCCGTCAATGGCAACGTCTTGGGATAAAACGTCGATCCGGAATGGCTATCCCGCTATTTTCCCTGCATTCCCAACAAAGTGTCGGCATCGGGGAAATTCCGGATTTGAAACTTTTGGTCGATTGGTGCACCAAGGTTGGCTTCAGCCTGATTCAATTGCTTCCGCTCAATGATGTCGGATTTAATTTTACACCTTATGATGCTGCGAGCAGTTTTGCAGTGGAACCCATGTACCTGTCTCCCGAAAGGCTCCAGGGAGTTGACCTCCGCCCCTTTAGGCAGAAAATCTCGGGGCTTCGAAAGCAATTCCCCCTAGGAGGGTTTCGCGTCAATTACAAAATTAAAAAAGAAAAAATGAAACTTTTTTTTGAGATTTTTCGTACCAATTTCCTATGTCATCCTGAGGACGGCCCACGGATGGACCGGACGAAGGATGACATTGGTGACTTTTCATCTTTTGTAAAACAAAACTCCTTCTGGATTCTTGATTATGCACTTTTTAAGGTCCTTAAAGAAATTCACAAGGAATCGAGCTGGGAAAGCTGGCCTTCAGAATTTAAAAATCGGGATCCCAAGGCCCTGCGCATTCTTCAGGATCAATACGAACAGTCTTTGCGATTTCACCAGTGGCTACAGTGGCAGCTTGCCCTGCAATTAGAGGATGCGAGGCGATATGCCGCCGCCCAGCATCAATACTTCCTAGGGGACATGCCGTTTCTGGTTTCACGGGACAGTGCGGATGTATGGGCGAATACAAATTATTTTAAGCTAAATCTTGCGGCCGGCGCCCCCCCCGACGCCTATATGGCCAAGGGGCAAAGATGGGGCATGCCCCCTTACGAGTGGCAGGCACTGGAACGGGACGGCTTCCGCTATATTAAGGAAAAACTTAGGTTTTATGAAAACTTTTATGATTTAATCCGCATCGATCATGCCGTCGGAGTATTCCGTTTGTGGACAATTCCTGTGGAGGAATCTCTTGAAAACGGAGGCCTGAAGGGACATTTTGATCCCCCCGGGGAGGAACTTTGGGAGGCCCATGGGCGCAAGTTATTTTCGATTCTGGTCGAAAATACGAGCATGCTGGCCTCAGCAGAAGACCTCGGGGTTATTCCGGAATGTTCGTCGCGTGTGCTCCGTGAATTCGGAATTCCCGGAATGGAAATTCAGCGCTGGATGAAAGACTGGGGAAAAACTTATGATTTTTTGAGCTCGGAGGGCTACCGGGCCGCCGCCGTTTCCATGCTCGGAACACATGACTCGACTTCCCTTAAGGGGTGGTGGCGCTTTGAAGCGGGAACTGTTGACGGAGAAATGATGAAAAGAAAATTTCAAGAGCACGGGCTTAATTGCGAAAAACTTTTTCCCGCGCTTTTTGATTTAGAAAATTCAGCCCACGGACGTCTTCTGTGGCGAAAGGAAATTGCAAATGAAGATATTTTTTGCGAGAAAATCGGGCGATCGATGCAATCGGTAAATGATCTCTTAGACCTTTACCATGCCTCTTACGGGGAAAAGGAAAAATATTTAAATTTTATAGGAATGGAATCAAGTCCCGACGATGTGACGCCGGAATTTGCTAAAAAGGCGCTGCTCCGGGCCTGTGAATCGCAGTCCATTTTCTCCGTTCATTTGCTTCAAGATTGGTTTTCTATGGACGAAAATTTTTCTCCGGATGCGTGGGATTATCGCATTAACTTCCCCGGGATTCTTTCCCCGAACAATTGGACCCTGGCCTTTCCGGTTGCGTTGGAAGAGATGATGGATTTAGCGGTCAATTTAAAAATTAGGGAAATCAATCAAACAACGGGGCGTTTATGAATTCACGTTATCTTTTCACAGGCCTTATTATTATTTTCATTTTAGCGACCGGCGTCTTTTTTTTAAAGAAAAAAATGCCTCCTTCAAACCTTAAGCCTTCAACGGTTTTAAGTGCGGGAGAAAAAATCAAAGGGCCCGCGGAAGCTCCTGTTGAAATCATTGAATATAGCGATTTTCAATGCCCGGCATGTCGTGACGCCCAGCCGGTCCTCACAAAGCTCCTCGCGGAATATCCGGAAAAAATCCGCATTGTGTTCCATCATTTCCCCCTTCCCTCGCACCGTTGGGCCGCAATGGCTCATCAAGCCGCGGAATGTGCCCATGAGCAGGGAAAATTCTGGGAATACCACGACGTGCTTTATCAAAATCAAAGCAGTTGGTCGAAGCTCATGAATCCTGCCGAAACCTTTTTGCGAGACGCCGGTGAAATGGGGCTTCAATTGGATGATTTTGTTCAGTGTCTTTCCAGTGAAAAGGTGAAACGAAGGATTTTGGAGGAAAAAGCTGTTGGCCAAAAACTCCAAGTCAGTTCCACACCGACTTTGTTTATTAACGGGGAGCGTTTGGTAGGTCCCATTGAACTACAGGCCAAAGGCCCTCTCATCCTTAAAAAATTTCTCGGCATGGAGGCATCCGAGGCGCCCCCTTCCCAAACCGTGAACGCACAAAATCCGCCCGAATGGAATCCGTAAACGAACCCTCTTTATCCCGAATCCCGAGGGGCCCTCGCCCCTATCGGATTGTCTGGACTTTTGCCAGGATCTGGGTGGGACTCATTTTTTTTTATGCCGGCCTCTCCAAATTGCTTGAGCCGGTCGAAAATTTCCGCGGTGTCATTGCTCAATATCAAGTCATTCCCTATGAGAGGGTGGGGGCAATTGCTCTGATCCTGCCCTGGATCGAACTCGTGTTCGGAACTTTTCTTATTTTGGGGTATTGGGAAACGGTCTCAGCGGCCGTGCTCGGTACCGTAACACTGGGTTTTTTACTGATCCTTGGATCCAGCAATGTTTTGCTGGAAGGCGGTGGAGACTGCGGCTGTTTTGGCGCCAATAGCCCCATTCATTTAAGTCCCCGACAGGTTTTTGCAATGGATTTCTTAAACTTTCTCATCTGCATAAAGCTTTATCTTCGTAAGCGTACCCCTTGGAGTCTTGATACTTTTTTTCGCCGCGCCCGTTAAAAAGTCCCGCCATACTAAGGTTTTGACTTTCTTTACACCTTCTTTATAATCAACCCTTCAATTCCTTCTGACATGGCCGGGTAGCTCAGTGGTAGAGCGAGGGACTGAAAATCCCTGCGTCGGCGGTTCAATCCCGTCCCCGGCCATTTTTCAGAAGAGCGAGACAGATTTTCGAAAAGAAATTACGAACAAGCATTTGTTTGGCATAGAAACGATACCTTCGGTTCTAGCGAAGAGCGCGAGGATGGTTAAGATTTCCCTAATGGTTGATTCCTTCCGTACAATAGCTTTCATCAGTTTTTTTTGTTCTGTGTTTTCTGAATTCTGTCTTCTGTTCTCTGTTCTCTGATGAAATACGCCATTGGCATTGATATTGGGGGCACAAAGATTTCCATTGTACTCGGCAACCGCCGCGGGAAAATTTTGGCCTGCCAGACGCTTCCCACCCAAAAAGGGGTTCTTGCCGAGCAATCCGTCAGGGATATTCTCCAACACCTTGATTATCTGGTCCGGGAAGAATCAACGCTTAAATGGTCGCAAATCACAGGGATAGGCATCGGAATTCCAGGTCCTGTTAATTCCAAAAGAGGCATTGTCCCCAAATCTCCGCATATGACGGGCTGGACAGGTATTCCGCTTCGGCGAATTGTGAAACAGCATTGTCACATTCCTGTTTTTATGATGAATGATGCGAATGCTGCGGCCCTTGGAGAACAAATGTTTGGCGACGGGAAAAGGGAAAGGCATTTTGTCTACCTTACTATTTCCACCGGCATCGGAGGTGGCCTTATCGCGAATGGGAAACTTATCGAGGGTGAAAGTTATACGGCTGGGGAAGTCGGACATATGAAGATTGTTGCGCAGGGCAGGCGCTGCAAATGCGGAAAATACGGTTGCCTCGAGGCCTACGCCTCAGGCACCGCGATTGCCGAAGCGGCGCGGGAGGCCATTCGCAAGGGAAAAAAATCAAAGATCCCTTCATTTGTTCCCAATGGGAAGCCCTTTAGCGCTAAAGAAGTCGGTCTTGCGGCGAAAAAAGGCGATGGGCTTGCGCTCGAAATTTTCCGCGAAGCCGGGTTTCATTTGGGAATTGGGATTTCAAATCTTTTGCATTTAATCAATCCAGGTATGATTGTGCTGGGAGGAGGGGTCTGGAAATCTTCACCCCCTATTTTTTGGAAAGCAATGATGCAGAGTGTTAAAAAGGCCAGCTGGCCGACGGCCTTCAAGGTTGTGAAAATCCAGCATTCGGTATTAAAAGACCGTATTGGGGATCTCGGTGCGCTTGCAGTAGTGTTTGAGAACGTCGACTAGCGCGGAAATTGCGTCCTAAAGGACGGCGGGCAATGATGGGTTTTGAAAATTTATTATTATGGCCGTCAAACCTTGTTGCCGCAAATATCATTTCGTGCGCCCGTCCCGCAACGCGGGACTGCCGGCACAGGCGGGCTTGCTAATGTTGGCATGTGGCGGGCCGACTTTTAAGTTGCAACAATATTCCGTGCGCCCGTAGCTCAATTGGATAGAGCATTTGCCTTCGGAGCAAAGGGTTACAGGTTCAACTCCTGTCGGGCGCATTTTTAAAGGCTTGACTACATGTGGATAAGCAGATATACTTTAGCTATGAAATTGAAAGATTCCAAGAACTTATTCAATGCCTTAGCGGATGAGACGCGCCTGAGAATATTAAACCTTTTGAACGAAGGGGAGCTTTGTGTTTGCGATCTCATGCAGGTTTTAAAAGAGCCTCAGTCTAAAATCTCAAGGCATCTAGCCTATTTAAGACGGGCAGGATTGGTGCAGGGAAGAAAAGAAGGTCTATGGATGCATTACCGTCTATCACGTCAAACCGCCAAGCTCTATGAAGTATTGCTGAAAGCGGTGTCCTGTTGTCGTTCAGAATCTAACGAACTTGGAAAAGACCTGAAGGCTCTTAACAAAAATAGAAATTGCTTAGTAGCCTGTTGTAAGTAGGTTTTATTTTAGCTAACTATATTTGGATAAGCAGATACAAAGGGAGGTGATGAAATGAAGAAACTTATTAAAAAGATAAAAGAATGTTGCAAAGAATGTCGGTGCTGCAAATGTTGCTGCTAACACAAAAAGTCCTGGCGGAGGTCATCGGTACTTTTACGATGATCTTCGTCGGGGCAGGAAGTATTCTCCTGGCTGAAAGATTCCCTCAAACGTTCCCGGTGTTTATTATTCCATTTGCTTGGGGACTGACAATTGTAATGATGATATTTGCTGTCGGCCATGTCTCAGGTGCGCATTTTAACCCCGCTGTAACGCTCTCCTTTGTTGTGGCAAAAAGAATTCCAGCCTCAGCTGTCTTCGTTTATTGGCCTAGTCAATTTATGGGCGGCTTGCTAGCGATTTTATTTTCGGGGATGTTAAAGAAGCTATGAAAACAAGAGTTTTGATTCTTTGTATCGGGAACTCTTGCCGCTCTCAAACGGCAGAGGGAATTTTGAGACGCTACGGGAGCGATAAGTTCGAAGTGGAAAGTGTAGAGTCAGAGACCTTATCCACACGAAGTTCAAAGAGGTTGCCTTGACCGAAAAGTTCCAATAGACTGTGGATTAAATTGTAGGTGGAAAAGCGGCCAAGAGGACTGCTTTAGGTCGTTCGTAAAATTGGTTACGATTGGACAAACCCCGTCAGGCATACTTTGAAATTTGAGGAACTAGGGAAAAGAAAACCAAGCATGTTGATTCCGGGCATAGGGTTTATAGTTCATTCTGAGCACATCGTTCAACTTTCGTCACCCCTCATGGCGGGTGCAATTTTTTATGATTAAATTTCGCTACAGCCTAATTTTAATGACTCTTGTAACTTGTCTGGTTTCGGGCTGCGCCACGGCCCCCAAAGCCGGAAAGCCGACGGCCTCGGTTCAGGACTACGCCAGCGAAGAAGTCAAAATCGGAGAGCAGATTCACGCCCAGATTTTATCCCAGTTCTACCCTTATACGGAACCTGAGGTTGTGGCCTACATCAACCACATCGGTGCCTCGCTCGCTGCTTTTGCCAAAAGAAAAGACCTTCCTTATCGATTTACCCTCCTTTTCAATGAAAAAATTTATGCCACCTCCGCGCCGGGCGGATTTATTTATTTGACGACGGGGCTCGTCAATTTTCTAGACAATGAATCCGAACTTGCGGCGGTTCTTGCTCATGAAATCGGGGAACTTCAATATGCGGACCCGCGGCTCTCTAGAAGTTATAAGGTTCTTGAGGCCTTACAAAAGGCAGCTCCTGCGGTAGGCGCTTTAGGCGAAATTGGCGTGCTTGCCGTGGTGGGACTGGCTATGGCCAGTTCTCTTGTGGAATCCCGCCAGCTATCAGCCGAGGAGAGGTTGCTTAGTGCCGATGAACGCGCTCTCCATTATATGGTCGAGGCGGGGCAGGACCCTCAAGGGCTTATTGATGTGATGTCTAAATTTTTGCATGCCAATCAACAGGTCGCGCCCTATTTTTTTGATTATTATCAATCCCGGCCCATTACCGAAGAGCGGATGCAGATGATTCAAGCGGTTTTCTTGCACCTTCCTCTTGCGAATAAAACGTTTTCCACGAATCGCAATACCTACCGTCAAATGACACGCGGAATCAGGGAAATGTACCAAGCTTAAGGGAAAATTTTTTAGCTTCTCTGTAACTTGTCATTGTTCGGGGCTTCGAGTACAATTCCGTGTTTTATTTCATGCGCCGATAGCTCAGCTGGTAGAGCAAGTGACTCTTAATCACTGGGTCGCAGGTTCGATCCCTGCTCGGCGCAATCTTCAAGCTAAATATGCGAAAAAAGCTTTTCTTTTTCGCCTATTTAATCTATCCATGCGGCTATGGCGAAACTGGCAGACGCGCTAGACTTAGGATCTAGTCCCGTAAGGGGTGGGGGTTCAACTCCCTCTAGCCGCATTTTTAACTCTACCGGTTCCAGGTTGCCGTCGGCAACCTGGAACCGGTAGAGTTTGCGTTCAGGCACTCATTGACAAAGCCTCTCTCGTTTTCTAAAATACGCAGTTTCCAATAGTTACAGAGGGTTTTGGCCTTATGCGAGTGTAGCATAGTGGTAATGCGCTGCCTTGCCAAGGCAGTTACGAGGGTTCGATTCCCTCCACTCGCTAAATTTGAAAATGAGAGGGAATCGGACGAAGCGCCGATTGCCTCCATTCGCTGAATTCAAAGCCTATTCGAAGGGATTATGACAATCACAATGAAAGTTTCGATTAAAGACGGAAAGGCCTGCGAAAAAATTCTGAATGTGGAAGTCGATGAGAATGAAATTCGCAGGGAATTCGACGAATTTTATAAATCGATTGGCCCGCAGGCCAAGGTACCCGGTTTTCGTCCTGGAAAAGCGCCCCGCAACGTCCTTGCGATGCATTATCAAAACGAGGCCCGAGAATCCGTTTTAAAACGTCTTTTGGAAGAATCCTATCGCAAGGCCATTCAGGAAAAATCGCTGAATCCTATTAGTTTTCCGACTCTTGAGGACGTGGATTTTAAAGACACCCGGCTTTCTTACAAGGCCCGGCTTGAAATACGTCCCAAAATAAAACTTTCTCAGGTGACCGGCCTTTCGGCTGCAAAAGCGATAACAGAGCTCAAAGCTGGGGAAGTCGACGAGGCCCTGAAGCGAATTCAGGAATCCTTAGTTCAGTTTCAAGCGGTAGAGGGCCGTCCCGCGGGGATGGGCGACGTGGTCATTGCGGATTATATTTGTGTTTCCGAAGGCAAAGAGATTGAAAAAAGAAGCGATGAATGGTTTGAGCTGAGGGAAAAAGAATTCATCGCTGGATTTTCCGCGCAATTGGTAGGGGCTGAAATCGGCAAGGAGCGAGAAGTTAAAGTGAAACTTCCCGAAAGCGCCCAGCCCAAGGAAGTCGCAGGGAAAGATGCGATTTTTAAAATCACCGTTAAAGAAATAAAATCCAAAATACTTCCTGTCCTCGATGATGAAATGGCCAAGGAGGCCGGTGAGTTTAAGACCTTCGCGGAGTTAAAGGAAAAAATCGAAAGAGACCTTCAAGCTCAAAAAGAAAAAGAAGCGGAGGCTGCGTTTGAAAAATCGCTCCTGGAAGAGCTTCTAAAGCGTAATAAAATTGATCTTCCTGAGGGTTTGGTGGCCCGTAGGATTGATCATCTTGTCCAGGATTTTCTGCAGCACAGCCGCGCGCGTCATGGCAAAACCGGGGAAATTTCTAAAGAAGAGCGGGAAAAACTTCATGAGGAGTTTAGCGAAGAGGCTCGAAGGCAAGTCCACCTAGCTTTTTTGCTGGACGAAATTGCGTTGAAAGAAAATTTTCAGGCTGCCGCCGAAGATTTAAAGAAAAAGTATGAAGAACTGGCATCGCAAATACGCCAGCCCGCTGAAGTACTTCAAAAGTATTATGAGTCTCACGAAGACCAAATGGAGGGACTTCGCGACCGAATTCGTAATGAAAAGGCCATTGCATTTATCAAAAAAAACGCCAAAGTAACAGGCTAAAATTACAGGAGGTTTTATGAGCGGCTATTTAGTTCCCATGGTGATTGAACAAACCGGCAGAGGTGAGCGCGCCTATGATATTTATTCTCGCCTTTTAAAAGACCGCATTGTCTTTATCGGCACTCCAATTGACGATACGATTGCGAATTTGATTATTGCCCAAATCCTTTTTCTCCAAATGGAGGACCAGGAAAAGGACATCAATATTTACATTCACTCGCCGGGGGGCTCCGTTACCGCAGGCCTTGCGATTTATGACACGATGCAGTTTGTAAAATGTAATGTGGCGACTTATTGTGTGGGACAGGCGGCCAGCATGGGCGCGCTGCTCCTGGCGGCGGGCACCAAGGGCAAACGCTACGCGCTTCCCAATGCCCGCGTGATGATTCATCAGCCGTGGGGCGGGGCCCAGGGATCGGCCTCGGATATTCACATTCAGGCCAAGGAAATTTTAAAGATGCGCGAACAGCTCAATAAAATTCTGGCCCAACACACAAACCAGCCTCTGGAACGCATTGAAAAAGACACGGACCGCGACTATTTCATGGCCGCCTCGGAAGCCAAGACTTACGGGATTGTAGATGAAGTGATTACGAATCGGTCCGAACTTAGTTCTAAAAAATAATTCCGTGCCTTCACGTAATATTCTCTTAACTCCTGGGCCTACGCCTGTCCCGGAAGCCGTTCGCCGGGTGATGGCGGAGCCTGTCATTCATCACCGCACGCCGCAATACCGAAAAATTTTTGAACAGGCCACAGGCCGGCTTAAAAGAGTTTTTATGACGCAAGGTCCGGTCTACACGATTACCGGCTCCGGCACCTCAGCTATGGAGGCCTCCCTGGTGAATTTTCATTCCGCGGGGGATGAAGTCCTTGTGCTGGAGGCGGGAAAATTCGGCGAGCGGTTCACTCATTTAGCCAAGGCCTACGGACTAAAGGTAACCGTCTTGAAGGCCCCTTATGGGGATGTCGTGGAGCCTGAAGAGGTGAAAGCGGCCCTTAAAAAAAATCCTTTGATTCGTGCCGTTTGTTCCCAGCTTTGCGAAACCTCAACAGCGGCTCTTCATGATGTTAAAGAAATTGCAAAAGTTGTTCAACAAAGTAGCGCCCTCTTAATTGTCGATGCCATTTCAGGTTTGGGCGCGGACCGACTTGAAACCGATGCCTGGGGTGTGGACCTTGTGGTCACAGCTTCTCAGAAGGCGCTGATGCTTCCGCCCGGACTTGCTTTTATCAGTGTGAGTGAAAAGGCCCAGGCTCGGATGAAAGCTGCAAGGCTTCCGAAATTTTATTTGAATCTTGCGCTTTATGAAAAAGGAATGCCGGACTGGGATACTCCGTTTACCTCGGCACTGACACTTGTGATCGGATTGAATAAAGCCCTTGAAATGATTGAAGCGGAAGGGCTGGAGAGCGTTTTTAAACGCTGTCAGTTGCTGGGTGAATTTACACGTGCGAAACTCAAATCCCTTGGCCTTGAGCTTTTTTCCAAGGCCCCGTCGGCGACCGTCAGCGCTGCCTCGGTTCCAGCCGGAATCAACGGTGAGGAAATCGTAAAAATCATGCGCGACCAAAAAGGGGTGTCGATTGCCGGGGGACAGGGCGAAATGAAGGGAAAAATTATTCGTATCGCCCATATGGGGGCGATTACAAAGAAGGATTTGGAAGAAGGACTTGTACTTTTGGAAGAGACATTGAATGAAATGAAAGTTAAAGGAGCGAAATGAAAGTACTCATCGCGGATCCGTTGGGCAAAAAGGGCCTTGCGGTTTTTAACAAAGAAAAAACCCTTGAAATTGACGAGCGGCCAGGAATCAAGGCAGAGGAACTGAAAAAAATCGTAGCCGATTACGACGCCATTATCGTTCGCAGTGGTACCCGCCTCACCAAAGACATTATTGACGCGGCCAAGAAGCTGCGCGTTATCGGTCGCGCCGGTGTCGGGGTTGACAACGTGGATCTTGAAGCCGCCACAAAGCGCGGCATTATTGTGATGAATACGCCGGAGGGGAATACGATTTCCACGGCAGAACATACCTTTTCCATGCTGCTTTCCTTAGCGCGCAACATTCCTCAGGCCGCTTTATCGGTCAAGGGAGGCGATTGGAAGCGCCACGATTTTCTGGGCGCGGAAATCCATCAAAAAACGCTCGGCGTTGTTGGCTTTGGACGCATTGGCCGCGAAGTGGCGAAGCGGGCCTCGGCCTTCGGCATGCGCGTTGCTGTCTTCGATCCTTTTATTTCCAAATCAAGCGTCAAAGAAATTGCGGTGGAGTTTATGGATTTGAAATCGCTTTTGAACATCGCGGATTTTATCACAGTGCATACCCCGCTTACCGCGGAAACAAAATACCTCCTGAATGCCGATACGCTGAAACTTTGTAAAAAGGGAGTGAAAATCGTCAACTGTGCGCGCGGCGGAATTATCCAGGAAGAGGCCCTTTACCAGGCGATTAAGACGGGCAGGGTCGCCGGCGCGGCGCTCGACGTTTTTGAAAAGGAACCTCCCGGAGACAACCCGCTTCTGAAGCTTCCGCAGGTGATTTGCACACCTCATTTGGGGGCTGCCACACAGGAGGCGCAGGAAAATGTTTCTGAAGAAGTGGCCAAGCAAGTTGTGGATGCGCTGCATGAGCGCGCCATCAAAAACGCGGTCAATTTGCCGAATCTGGATCCTGAAACGCTTCATGCCCTCCGTCCCTGGCTCAACTTGGCGGAAAAAATTGGAATGCTGCATGTGCAGCTATTTCCGGCCACACTGAAAAGCGTTTCGATCCGCTATGGCGGAGAGGTCACGCGCTACGGATTGGCCCCTTTGACGATTGCGGTGATCAAAGGGCTTTTGACCCCGATTTGCGGAGAGACCGTCAATTTTGTCAATGCACCGGCCATGGCCAAAGAGCGCGGCATTGTGGTCACTGAGAGTACGAGCACACAAACGGAAAACTTCACCAATTATATTGAAGTGGAAGTCGGCTCTAATACCCACGCCAATCGCATTATGGGGACGCTCTTTGGCAGCAAGCTTCCGCGTATCGTCAATATCAACGAGTTCTGGGGCCTGGATATTGACCCGCAGGGCTATGTGTTGATTGTTAAAAACGAAGACCAGCCGGGCGTCGTGGGAACCCTCGGAACGATTCTTGGAAAAGCGAAAATCAATATTGCCGAAATGTCACTCGCCCGCATTCGTAAGGGCAAAAAAACCTTGGCGCTTACCACGATTAATACCGATAACGCCATTCCCGACAAGGTGCTCGCCGAAATCAAGAAATTCAAGCCCATCCTTGATGTCAAAGTCGTAAAATTATGATTCGCATCCTCATCGGGGCCCAATGGGGGGACGAGGGCAAGGGAAAAATCATTGATCTTTTGGCCCAGAAAAGCGACATCATTGTCCGCTATCAAGGTGGCAATAACGCCGGCCACACGGTCAAATTTGACCAGGAAAAATTTGTCCTCCATTTAATTCCTTCTGGCATTTTGAATCCCGGAAAAATCTGTGTTATTGCCAACGGCGTCGTGATTGACCTGGAGGCGCTCTTTCGGGAAATTGAAATGCTGGAATCCAAGGGCATTCAAGTCAAAGGAAGGTTGCGGGTCTCCGAACAGGCGCATCTTTTATTCCCTTATCATCGCCTTATGGACCAGTTGCGCGAAAGCCAAACGGAGAAAAAATCCGTGATTGGGACCACCAAAAAGGGAATTGGCCCCTGTTACGCGGATAAAATGGCACGTGTGGGGCTGAGGGCCGGTGACCTAAGGCATTTGGATTATTTTAAAGACCGTCTTTGGTCCGTGTTGCGTGAGAGAAATAGAATCCTCTCGAAAATTTACAAGCATGAAGGCGTATCTTTTGCCTCGATTTTCCCCAAAATGAAATCTTACCGGTCCCGTCTCATGAACTATTTGTGTGACACACCGCTTTATTTGTATGAAGCGGCGCGAAAGGGCAAAGACATTCTTTTTGAAGGTGCCCAGGGAACCATGCTGGATGTGGATCATGGAACCTACCCTTTTGTGACTTCATCCAATGCCACCGTGGGCGGCGCCATCGCCGGCTCCGGAATTAGCCCCACATTAATTGACCGCGTAATTGGCGTGGTCAAGGCCTATACGACACGTGTGGGAGAAGGCCCTTTCCCTTCTCAATTTCCCTCAGATTTAATGAAGCTCATTCAAACCAAGGGTGAGGAATTTGGTTCCACCACGGGTCGGCCGCGGCGCTGCGGTTGGTTCGATGCCGTAATTGCGCACTATGCGATTCGCATCAACGGGATTGATGAAATGGCGGTCATGAAAATGGACGTGCTCTCCGGCCTCAAACAAATTAAAATTGCGACGGCTTACCGTCTGGGTTCCCGCCTTTTAAAAGAATACCCTTCGTCAATCCGTGATTTCTCGCGCTGTACGCCCGTCTATGAAACGATGCGGGGCTGGAGTGAAAACGTGCAACAGGTGAGGCGCTGGAAGGATCTTCCCCTAAACGCCAAAAAATATGTCAAGCGCCTAGAAGCCCTCATGCAGACGCCCATTAAAATTCTTTCTGTGGGGAGCAAGCGCTCCCAGACCATTTTTCTCTAAATGAAAAACACTAATGTACCGCGTCATATCGCGATTATTATGGATGGAAATGGCCGCTGGGCCCAGGCGAGAGGCCTTTCGCGTGTCCAAGGACATCAAGAAGGGGTCAAACGTGTTGAAGAGGTCATTCGCGCCGCGAAAAAATACAGCGTCAAATATTTAACCCTTTATGCCTTTTCAAGGGAGAATTGGCAGCGGCCGAAGGAGGAGGTCTCCTTTCTCATGGGGCTTCTCTCCCTGTACCTGGACCAAAAACTCCGCGAAATGAAGGAAAATAATGTGATCTTTAACGCGATTGGAAATCTGAGCGATTTGCCAGAAATGATACAAGAAAAAATTGCGCAGGGAATGGAAAACACACGCGCCAATACGGGAGTGCATGTGACCTTTGCTTTCAGCTATTCCTCCCGTTATGAAATCACAGAGGCCTGCCGCAGGATTGCCGAAGGGGTAAGGGCCGGGAAAATCAAGCTGGAGGAAATCTCGGAAGAAACTATTGCCGGGCATCTTTATACTGCGAATCTTCCCGACCCGGACCTGTTGATTCGCACCAGCGGAGAATTTCGCATCAGTAATTTTCTGTTGTGGCAAATTTCTTATGCGGAACTTTACATCTCGGAAAAATTTTGGCCGGAATTTACTGAATCAGAATTCCTCAAAGCCTTGGAAGATTATCAAAAAAGGGAGCGCCGTTTTGGAAGAACAAGCCCGGTCCTCTAAGGGAATGTCCTCACTGGTCAAACGCCTCATTTTTTCAACCCTGTTTATATCGCTTTCCCTCTTTGCGATCTTTTACGCCCCGGACTGGTTTTTTGTGCTCGTCGTCGAGGCCTTTTGTCTGTCCGCCGTGTATGAATTTTTAAAAATGTCGGAAAAAAGCGGCCTTAAAGTCAATATTGTCCTGGGACTCCTTTTTGCATTCCTCATCCCGATTTCCCTTTACTTTAAAGCGGATTCCGTGGTCTTGGCCTCGGCCTGTCTTGTGATCTTTGGCTCGCATGTGCATCCCCGCTACCGCCCCCACGCCCTTTTAGGAACTGCGGTCACACTCCTCGGCCTTGTTTATGTCGCCTGGTTTTTTTCCCACATCGTGAAGATTAAAAATTTGGAACATGGTCCGGCATGGGTATTCTATTCTATTTTGCTTGTGAAAGGCGGGGATGCGGGCGCCTATTTCGTCGGCGGCCGCTATGGAAGGCATAAACTGATTGAATCGATTAGTCCGAATAAAACCGTAGAGGGTTCTATTGGCTGTTTTGCCACAACCATTGCCTTGTCGCTTCTTTCAAAAATTTTTCTTCCGCATGTCCCTTTTTTACATCTTTTCCTGCTTGGGGCTATTTTGGGCATTCTCTCGCAATTGGGTGATTTGGCGGAAAGTTTGATTAAACGCAATGTCGGGATTAAAGATTCGGGCGCCATTCCCGGGCTGGGCGGAATTTTGGACATTTTAGATAGTTTGCTTTTAACGCTCCCTTTTGTTTATTATTACATCATCGCTTTTCCAAGCATCTAGGGAACCTCCTGCACACCCGGTGTGCAGGAGGTTAAAGGAGAGAGTTTGAAGTCGATTGCAGTTTTGGGTTCTACAGGTTCCATTGGAGAAAACGCGCTGGTGATTGCCCGCATGCATCCCGGCCAATTTAAAGTCCGGGTGTTGGCCGCGCGCAAGAATATCAAAAGGCTTGCCGAGCAAGCCCATGAATTCCGTCCCGACTATGTGGCAATTTACGACGCCTCTCTTGCCTCTCAGCTTCGCCGGGAGGTCGCCCCGCTTGGTCTTCAAGTTTTAGAGGGCGAAAAAGGGATTTGTGAAGCGGTTCAAATTCCCGACTTGGACCTCGTGATTTCGGCTATGGTGGGTGCCCGGGGCATTCTGCCCCTTTTTTGCGCGATTCGGGCTGGAAAAAATGTGGCGGTGGCCAATAAAGAACCTCTGGTCATGGCCGGAAAACTTGTGATGGAAGAGGCTGCAAAGCAGGGTGCGCAGGTGCTTCCGATTGACAGTGAGCATTCCGGTTTGTGGCAATTGCTTGAAGGCAAGGAGAAAGGGACTATTCAAAAATTAATTCTTACTTCCTCAGGAGGACCTTTTTTTAAATGGGCGGGCGATTTTGAAACCATTACTCCCGAGCAAGCGCTGCGCCACCCCAAATGGAAAATGGGCCCCAAAATCACCATCGATTCGGCCACGCTGATGAATAAAGGCCTTGAAGTGATTGAGGCCTCCAATCTTTTCGGTATCCCTCCCGAGCGCCTTGAAGTTTTAATTCATCCGGAGGCCATTGTGCATGCCCTCATTGAATTTGTGGATGGTTCCCATCTAGCACATCTCTCCGTCACCGATATGAAATTGCCGATTCAATATGCGATGTCCTATCCGGGACGTTTGAGCAATGGATGCCCGCGGCTGGATTTGGCCGCCCTTGAAAAGTTTACGTTTTTTGCTCCGGATTTGGAGCATTTCCCCTGCCTGAGGCTCGGCTTTGAGGCCGCGCATGCGGACGGGACCCTGCCCGCGGTTTTGAATGCGGCTAATGAAGTTGCTGCAGAATTATTCCTCAAAGGGAAAATAACATTTACGGATATTCCACGTGTCGTTGAAAAAGTTATGTCGTTGCACCGGCTGATTTCGTCACCGACCCTTTCAAACATTTTAGAAGCAGATGAATGGGCAAGAGAAGAAGCCCTTCGATTTGCAGATTTAGCGAGGGTGAGTCTATGAGTTTCTTTTTTTCTTTAATCCCTGCCATTCTCGTTTTGGGGATTTTAATTATTATTCATGAGTTCGGCCATTTTATTGCATGCCGCTTAACGCACGTCAAAGTGGAAAAATTTTCCATCGGATTTGGTCCCGAGATCTTTCATTGGCAGGGTAAAGAAACACGCTACGCGGTTTCCCTTTTTCCGCTTGGAGGGTTTGTGAAGCCCGCTGGGGAATCGGTTTCAGAAACCGGACCGGAAGGCCCCAAGCCCGGGGATTATCTTGCGGCTCCTCTTTTGGCAAGGATTTTTATCGTAGTTGCCGGTGTTGGGATGAATTATATTTTAGCCTTTTTACTTTTTGCAGCCATTTTTATGATGGGTCGTCCGGTTCCGGGAACCGTCATCAACGGGTTTGTGGAAGGCTACCCTGCAAAAACAAGCGGTTTTCTGATGGGAGACCGCATTGTTCAAATTCAAGGTCAGGACGTGAGTACTTGGACTCAGATGACCCAAGCACTTGACGCGGCTCCGGAAGGAGAAATTGAAATTCTTGTTGAGCGTAAGTCGGAAGGAGTAGCGGCCATCCTTTCCCTCCGAATCACACCTCGATTGGAAGTGCTGAGCGATCTTTTTGGGGAACAGGCGAGAGTCAAGCGGCTCGGCGTAACACCTCATCCTCAGGCCCAAGAATATGAGCGCTTCGGTTTGATGGAATCCTTAGCCAAGGCTTGGCAAACAAGTGTGATGCTTACGGTTTTAACCCATAAAGCCCTTTTTTATCTTGCCACGGGAAGACTGTCTGTCAAAAATATGCAGGGCCCCATTGGTATTATCACAATGGCGGGCACCGCGGCACAGCTTGGGATTTCCTATGTGCTACAGCTCGCCGCAAATCTGAGTATTTCGCTTGCGGTTTTTAATCTGCTTCCCGTGCCGGCCCTTGACGGCGGCCATTTGCTCTTTCTTCTGATCGAAGCAATTCGCCGAAAACGGGTGAGCCTCGAAGTTCAAGAGCGGGCAACGCAAGTAGGTTTTGCGCTCCTTTTGATGCTCATGGGGGTGATTATTTATAACGATCTTGCGAACCTCAATGTTTTTGAAAAGGTAAAAGATATTTTTATTAAGCCATGAAACAGGAAACAAGAAACGGGAAACAAGAAAAAATCAGTTTATCCTGCTTCTTGATTCCTGCTTCTAGATTCTGCTCTTTATGCGCTGGTCTCAAACCCTAATTCCCACGCTTCGCCAAGATCCTAAAGACGCGGAAGCTGCAAGCCACAAGCTCGCGCTTCGCGCCGGTCTCATCCGTCAGCTTTCTTCCGGAGTTTATAGTTATCTTCCGCTCGGCTTTCGAGTGCTTCAAAAAATCATCGGGATTATCCGTGACGAAATGAACCGCTCGGGGGCCGTTGAGGTTTTAATGCCCGCGCTTCATCCGGCCGAGCTTTGGAAAAAATCCGGCCGCTACGAAACTCTGGGGGAAGATAAAATTGCGTTTAAAAACCGCGCGGGCCATGAATTTGTGTTGGGTCCCACGCATGAAGAAGTGATTACCGAACTTGTGGGGGGCTCGGTAAAATCCTTTCGCGATTTACCGCTCACGCTTTATCAAATTCAGACCAAATTCCGCGACGAGGCCCGCCCTCGCTTCGGTGTTATTCGCACCAAGGAATTTATCATGAAAGATGCCTATAGCTTTGACCGGGACGAAAAGGGCTTGGATGCGAATTATCATAAAATGTCGGAAGTCTATCAGCGGATTTTTTCACGCTGCGGCCTCACTTATAAAATTGTGAATGCGGATCCGGGAATGATGGGCGGAAAAATGAGCCAGGAATTTATGGTGGAATGCCCTTACGGCGAAGACCGCGTGGCAACTTCGGAGGGCGGCTACCTTGCCAGTTTGGACATTGCTCAGAGGGGAAATCCGCAAAAGGTGCTGGCGGGCACCCTTTCCGAGAAACTGGAAATTTTTGATACGCCGAATCTTCGTACGATTGAAGAAATCAGCCATAAATTTAAAATCAAACCCGCGTCGATGGCAAAAACCCTCATTTATATAGCGGACGGAAAAGCGGTTGCGGCTGTGATTTCCGGAGACAGTGAAGTGAATGAAGGGAAATTGAGAAAATTAATCGGTGCAGAAAGCATGCGTCAGGCAGAGTCCAAGGAAATTCAGGAAGCCACGGGCGCTCCCGTCGGATTCGCGGGGCCTGTGGGACTCAAAATTCCGGTTTACGCGGATTGGGATATTGAAGGCATGGTGGATTTTGTCACAGGCGCCAATCAAAAGGACAAGCATTTAAAAAATGTGAATTTAAGCGATTTTCAAGCTGCGGCATTTGGCGATATTCGTTACGTCAAGGAAGGGGATTTGGCGCCGGAGGGGAAAGGCCAGCTTCGTTTGACGACAACTATGGAAATCGGACATATTTTTAAACTGGGGACACGGTATTCTAAATCCGTTGGCGCGGAATTTTTGGATGAAAAAGGCGAGCGTGTTCCGGCCATTATGGGTTGCTACGGAATCGGGGTGAACCGCATTCTCGCGGCCGCCATTGAAGAACATCACGACGAAAAAGGAATCCAGTGGCCGCAAGGGATCGCGCCTTTTGAAGCCGAGATTGTGACGGTGAATCAGGCGGATTCGGGAACGGTACAGGCTGCGGACAGACTTTATCAGGAGCTCTCGAAAGCAGGGATGGAAGTCCTCTTTGACGATCGCGACGAGCGGGCGGGCGTGAAATTTAATGATGCAGATTTAATCGGAATTCCGGTTCAAATCGTGGTGGGCGAGCGCAATCTTAAAGAAGGCAAAGTGGAAATCAAGCGCCGCGGAACCGGAAGTGTGGAGAAAGTCGATTTGGTAGCGGTTAAGGGGTTTTTTTCCGCAATTGCTGAGGCGCCGACACGGAAGTGACATTCGTCGACTGCATGACATAAACTGGATTACCTTCGCCGTCAAATTCATTTTCGACTTTGAGGACCTTCTTTAGAATGAGCTTCATTTTAATCGTACTGCCGTCGTCGAGGAAATATTCATTCCATTTTTCGCTCGCTTGATTGACTTCAACCAGGACGGCCTCGGCGTCCCGTCCTCCGAATTGAATGGTCACTTTTCCCGGGGGCATTGCTCCTCCTTTAACCTCTGCCGGTTCCAGGATGCCGGCGGCAACCTGGAACCCGCTGGAGACATAATCCTATAATGAATCGAGTCTCCGTAAAAGTTATTTCTTATTTGATGGCAGGAGTCCTCCTAAGCCTCGCCTGGTCACTGAGGGGTCAATTCGGGCATTTGAAAGGGGCCATGATTCCGGGAATGTTTGTCGGCCTTAGGGTCTTGCTCCGGACGCCGGCCTCCCTTCATGAAAATTCCAACCGAGTTTTTTTAATTCCCGCGTTAGCCGTCCTCGGTTTTTCGCTTGGCGGGCATATGAGTTACGGCAGGCTCTTTGAACAAATGTTGAAAGCCCAACAGGCCGTCGAGATACTGCTCCCCGCGATAAAGATTTTTGGGACGGGATTTTTGTGGGGCGGGCTGGGGATGAGTTTGCTCGGCTGGGCTTTGCAAGAAAAGCCTTTTTCTCGATTTGATTTTGTTCATTTATCGATTCTTATTTTTTCTTGGGTGATTTTGCTTGGAATTTTAAATTTAGAGTCTTGGGACCGGACGCTCTTTACCGCGAGTTTTATTTCGATTCATTTAATCAATCTTATTTTTAATAAATCAAAAAATATTTTGTTCTTCGGAGTCTTTGGCGCGTTAGGATTTGGCTTGGCATTTCTTTTTTCAGGCCTTTTACTTTCTCTGGGCAGCCACGGGGTATTCGGTTCCTGTCCCTGGTGGCAATTGCGGGATCAAATCATCGGATTCTTAGGCGGGATTATGCTTGAGCTTGCTTGTCAAAGAAAAGCGAAAAGCGAAAACCAAACGGTGCCAGGCCCCACAACTTCTGGGGCCCGGCCCAAACAGGTTTTAGGCTTGATGGCTCTCTTTTATGGGGTTGCCATTCCCAATGCCTTCAATGTTTCCTATCACTGGCAGGCGGCGGGCGGAGTTTCTAAAATCATTTGGCTTGGCACCGCATTCATCTCTTTGATTTATTTTGGAAGTGTTTTGATGTTGTGGAAACTAGTGAAGGGAAATGAAAAGGCGGTGACGTTTACCGCGCTTTCTCTTGTTTTTTATCTCGGTTTTCTTGCGATTGCCAAAGAAACCGTGGTTTATGGCTGGCAGCGCTGGGAACCGGGATTTACCCTCATCGTGATTTACGCCTTCCTTCTTTCCTTTTTGGGACTCAAACGTCTGAAAGCCTAGATTGACAGAAAGCGGGACGGCGCTATATTTTAAGTGGTCCATAATAATGGACCATAGGAGGTAAGTGTGGAAGCCAAAATTGTATCGGTGACCAAATTGAAGCCTCAAATTCTAAAAGTTATCAGCATGGCACAAGAAGCAGGGCAGGAGTATGTTGTGACGAAAAATGGACATCCCGCAGCAGTTATCATGAGTTATGAAGAATGGGAAAGCTGGAAAGAAACGGTGGAGATTCTCTCAGACCCAAAGGCCCTAGCGCGTATCCGAAAGAACGCAGCCTATTTTAATCGAGGTGGAAAAGGAAAGACCCTTGAGCAAATTTTCGATAAAGCGGCATGAAATACAAGGTTATTGTTCCTCCGCTGGTAGAAGCGACAATACGCATTCTGCCGCCCACACTAAAGAAAATGATTCGAGCGGGACTCGAGGCAATTAAAGAAAATCCTCATATGGGTAAAACTCTCAAGGATGAGCTTAAGGGATTGTGGAGTTACCGCGTAAACCGTTACCGGATTGTTTATCGAATTGAACATAGCCGTATTGAAGTCCAGGTCATTGATCTTAGTCCTCGCGCGATTATCTATCAACGTATTCTTGCTTGGACAAAACGGATTCAAGAGTAAGGAGACAAAATACATGAGAAAATGCCCAAAATGTAGCGCACCGATGTTTCAAAATACTAAATTTCCAATGGACGATTGCAGATGAAAAAGGATGAATCCTGATACTATTCTGGAAAATAAAATTCCATAAAAAGATTAAAAAACGGCGAGATTTTAGGTTAAAATGACTCATTATGAAATTTCAAGAACAGGAAAAAATCACGCTTCTCCGGGATGTTGAGGCGACGGAAATCCCTTACGGGACAAAGATTAACCTCTACAAAGGAACGGAAGTCACGCTGACTCAGTCTTTGGGAGGGACTTTTACCGTCATCACTCACCAGGGCCAAATGGTCAGTCTTTCCGGAAAAGACGCGGATGCCCTCGGCAAAGACAAGGCTTCGGAAATTTCCCTGCCGAAAACCGAGGCCGGGGAAATTGACGTGGAAAAGGCCGTGTGGGGTCAGCTCCGAACCTGTTATGATCCCGAGATTCCCCACAATATCGTAGATTTGGGTTTGATTTATGAATGCAAAATTGAGCCGATTAACGAAGCTGGTGATAAAAAAGTAAGCATTGTGATGACGCTCACCGCGCCCGGCTGTGGCATGGGTGACTGGCTTTCCAAGGACGCGCGAAATAAAATCCTCACCATTCCCACGGTGAAGGATTGCAACGTGCAGGTTACCTTTGATCCCCCCTGGGACCGCAGCAAAATGTCGCCCGCCTTGCGGCGCGAATTTATGTAATGAATCGCCTTTGTTTCGGGTTTCTTCATTTTGATTTACGCATTCCCGACGCCCTCTCATTAAAATCCAAACGATTCGTTCTCAAGAGTTTAAAAGACCGCATTCGCGCGAAATTCCATGTTTCCGTTGCCGAAGCGGGCGATTTGGACAAATGGCAGCGCGCCGATCTCGGAGTCGCCATGGCGGCCAATGATCGTAAAGCGCTTGAAAGTGCTTTTCAAAAAATCCTGGATTTTGCCCGGCAGGAAAGTGATATTGAAATCCTTTCCCACGAAACAGAATATCTTTAATATGACTGTCATGACAAGGAGCGTAGCGACGCCGGTTGGCCAAGCGGCAGACAGCCGCCTGGACTTCCGGCGCCGGGCTGTCGGCCCGACGAAGCAATCTATTTTTGAGATTGCTTCGCTTCGCTCGCAATGACGTGAGCAGAAACTCAGAAAAGCACTTTACCCATCTTGCCAAGCTTCTTGAAATTGAAGAAGCTGAGGAAATCGCCCAATTTAAGGAATTCTTTCTCAATAAAACACCCGAAGAACGCGAGCTCACGGGATTCGCACTACTGCGTCTCGCCGTGCATGAAATTCATTACAGCGGTGCGGGCCACATGCTTTTGAGTTTTAAATACCAGATCAAAAAACCCATTCCGCTTTATTCTCCGGATGCGGGAGATCTTGTGACGGTAGCTCCCACGGGAAGTGCCCTCGCCGATAATTTTTTCGCGACGGTGTATGAAAAAACAAATGAAATCATTACTGTAGCCTTGGACCGTCATCCGCCCGACTGGTTTAATGAAGACGAACTTTATGATTTAAGTATCGCGGGCAATCGCGGCAGTTACCGCAAAATGCGCGAAGCCCTTAAAGCCGTTGCCACTCAGCCGCACGGGCGGCTGGCGTTTTTAAGGGATATCAGTCTGGGAATAAAAAAACCGGAATCTTATGACACAGTAAAACCCGAAGACATTGCTTTTTTGAATTCGAGTTTGAATCAATGGCAAAAGGAAGCCGTGGTGATGGCGCTAAGTTCGCGGGATATCGCGATTGTGCACGGCCCTCCGGGAACGGGAAAAACAACGGTACTTGTGGAAATCATCCGTCAAAGTATTGCGAAGGGTGAATTTATTCTCGCGACGGCTCCGAGCAATACGGCTTGTGATCATATGTTGGAGTGTCTCGTAAAGGAAGGCGTACACGCCTTAAGATTGGGCCATCCCGCGCGCATTATGGAAAATCTCAGGGATCATACGCTTGATTTCAAACTCGCGCATCATCGGCTGGCCCGAACCGTGGATGAGCTTGAGGCTGAAATGGAAAGGTTGGAAAAGCAGCGCGGCCGGAGGCGGGACCGCGGCGCGCTAAGCCGGATCGAGCGCGAAGAGATTACCGACCGCCTTCGGGACACGAAACAGGAAATTCGAATGCTCGAGAATCAAATTTTTGCTGAGGTGATTGAAAAGGCTCCGGTCATCATTGCGACACACACGGGTGCCTCCGATTCCATTTTAAGACGGAAAAAAGTAAATCTATTAGTCATGGATGAAGCGTCACAGGCCACGGAACCCAGTTCCTGGATTCCTTTACTTCACGCCGAAAAGGTCATTTTCGCGGGGGACCATTTTCAATTGCCGCCGACGGTGATTTCAAAAAAAGCGGAAGATAGGGGCCTTAACCGGACACTTTTTGAAAGGATTCACGGACTTGTCGGGGATTCATGGAAAAAATTATTACGGGTGCAATACCGGATGAATGAAAAAATCATGAATTTCTCATCACGTGAATTTTATGAGGGCGCCTTGATAGCAGATGAATCGGTGAAGCATCACACGCTTGCCGACCTCCCGCATGTCAAACACGCACCTGAAACCGAAGAATCCTTCATCTTTCTTGATACCGCAGGCAGGGGATTTGAAGAGGCCCTTGAGCCGGGATCTGAGAGCCGTTTCAACCGCGAGGAGGCCGCGGTGATTGTTCGTCATTTAAATCGTCTTTTGGAACTTGGACTAAAACCCCAAGAGGTTGCGCTCATCAGTCCCTACAGCGCTCAAGTGAGACTCCTCTCCAGTATGATTGAATTTTCGGATTTGGAAATTGATAGTGTGGATGGTTTTCAAGGCCGGGAAAAGGAAGCCGTGCTTTTGTCCCTGGTCCGCTCCAATGTGGAAGGGGAAATGGGGTTTTTAACCGACACACGGCGTATGAATGTGGCCATGACGCGGGCCAGGCGTAAACTCTTTGTGGTGGGAGACAGCGCCACTCTTGCCTGCATTCCTTTCTACCGCGATTTCATTCAATATGCCGAGTCTATTGGGGCTTACCGAAGTGTTTGGGAAGCAACCTAAAGATACCAGGTTCCTTTTTGAAAATCGGAACCCGCTACCTTTGGATTGGCAATCCCCCCATCTCCACACCCGGTGTGTAAAAGCTTTTTCACACAGGGTGGGGGGTGGTGGTGGAAGCTTTTGCGCACCGGGTGTCTGGGTGGTGGGGGAAGAGGGTTAAGGTTGAAAGTGCTGTGCCGATATATAAGGTTATGAAAACACCTTCAAAAATCATTTATCTCGCAGCGGCAATTTTCTTTTTTTCCGCTTCCGCGGCTCACGCTGCGGATATGTGGAGCAAGCTGGGCCGGGGGGGCGGCAATGTCGCATTTGGGGCACTTGAAATTTTCAATCAGCCGGTTCAAATGGCGAAAACAGAAAGATGGCCCATAGCCCTCATAGGGGGTCTTCCCAAAGGGGTTGTGATGGGTGCGTTAAGAATCGCCGTGGGTGTTTATGAAACCGTTACATTTCCGGTTCCGCTTCCCAAAGATTACCGCATTATTATGCATCCGGAATTTGTGATTCCTTCTTATTGAGAAAATTCTCATGGAGGTATTTTTGATGAAAAATTTAAAGTGCAAAATTCTAATAATTGCTACGTCATTATTTTTCGTGACAGGGTCAAATCTTGTCTATGCGAAAAAGGACCACAATGCGGGTAATCCTCCGGGAAAAGCAGGAGGAGCGGGAGCAGGAGCGCGCTGGACAGATAATCCAAATAAAAGAGACAATCCTCCGGGAGCCATGGGAGGGAAAGGAACCGATTGGGGTAATCCTCCGGGAAAAGCAGGAGGAGCGGGAGCAGGAGCGCGCTGGACAGATAATCCAAATAAAAGAGATAATTCTCCCGGTCCCGCAGGCGGTGAGGGAACCGATTGGCAAAGGCCTCCGGGTTGGGACGAGGGTAAGAAAACGGGCTGGGACGGATCCGATACACCTCCCGGCTTTGAAAATTTTAAAAAACGCGCCGACACAAATCAAGACGGTGTCATTGATGATACGGAACGGGAACAGGCCCAGGAAAAAATGAAGGAGCGCTTTCAAGAAAAAGCCGACCAGAATCAGGATGGTCTTGTTGACGAGCAGGAAAAGGCCAAGGCCAAGAAAGTCATGAAAGAAAAATTCGGGGGAAATCCTCCGGGACCTAAGGGTGGCCCAGGCAGTGGCAAGGGTGAGACCGCGCAGTCCGAATAGTCTTCATTAAAATAATTTAATAAATTTTAGAGAGACGGGGCTATTTCAATCCCGTCTCTTTTTTTATCAATTTTTGTTCTGGAAATAGGTTTTTAAAAGAGTATAATTACAGCTCTTGTGTCCAGCAGTTATTTGAATCCTTCCAACATCCGGTATGCTGGCAAGAAAGGAGTTTCAATGATGAA
This sequence comes from Candidatus Omnitrophota bacterium, assembly GCA_016196545.1. Lineage (GTDB taxonomy): Bacteria > Omnitrophota > Omnitrophia > Omnitrophales > Aquincolibacteriaceae > JACPXM01. Next base: position 11,509 of record JACPXM010000048.1, on the reverse strand, counting down.
GTCAAAAAAATTAGTAGCACCCTTCCTTTGCATGCTCACCTTGGTTTTGGCCGTTGGTGTTCTTTCTGGATCCCAGGCCTTTGCTGAAGAGTTAATCGTTGCAGATTTTGACACGGGCGATAAACCCAATAATCTGGGTGGAGATTTTGGAGGTTGGGACAAAGACCCCAATGATGAAACCCAAGGGACTCAAATGTCCTTTGAACCGGACGATGCGCTGGGGGATTCAGCCGGCTATTCGATTCGTTTGGATTATGATGTTGATTCTCCGAACCCTGCCTACAACGGTTTTTGGATGAAACTCAATGGTCAGGATGCCTCCACGTACAATACCCTTAGTTTTTACATCAAGGGAAACGCGGAACAGGGTTTTAGTAAGAGAGTTAAAGTCGAGTTGAAAGACAAGGCCAACAAGCCGTCTCCTTATATTGTCTCGGGAGTTTCGGACCAGTGGCAAAAAATTTCTGTCCCGTTTGATAAGTTCCGCCGCATTGAAGATTGGACCAGCATGAATGAATTCGTTGTAGTCTTTGACGATATTAATTCAAGCCCCAAAAGCGGAACGATTTATATCGATCACATTACATTTAGCAAAGAGTAATTGTTGAAGTTTCATCCGAAGGGTCTGATCCGTAAAGCGGGTCAGGCCCTTTTTGGTTTTTTGGCCATGAAAATCTTCCCCTGGATATTGATGGTATGCGTCCTTTCGGGTTGTGCCTCGACGCAAGAGTTGCTCGGAACCGGAAAACTGAAAGTCCCTCCCGAATTTCATCAAAAAATTATTTTGGAAGTCCCCGATGATTATGAAATGTATCAAGCGCCCCAGTCCACTTACGACGTAGGGGACCTTCAGTCGTTTCATGTGCAGCATACCTTTCCGGTGATCCTTGAAGATGCTTTCCGAGAAATGTTTGATGAAGTTGAGGTTCGGGAAAAGAGTCCTCACATTGAAACTGAAGCTCCGGAAGTACCCGCTGTTTTTGAAGTCCGCATTATGGATGTCGCCAACGATATCTTTAATGAAGCCGAAACCTATCGTGGCCAGTTAACCCTTGCGGTGGCCATGAAAAGCCCCAGCGGCCATATTTTCTGGCAAAAGGCCTTTCGCGGAGACGGATTTGTGCAGGTGGATCCTCAGTTTGGGACAGGTTTGGGGCCTAATGACGCCTTGGTTGATGCGCTGCGCAATGCGGTGAATCAAATGCAGGATGCTATCATTAATTCGCCTGAAGTACGCCTCCAAATGAAGTATTACCTCGACATTCAAAAGGCCCGCCAAGAGAAAGAAGTCCAAGTCTAGTCCTTTCCTACATACCCGGTGTGTAAAAGCTTTTCACACTGGGTGTGGGGGTGGTAAGAATGCTTAAGGTACCAAGTTCTTTTTTGCAAAAAAGAACTTGGTACCTTTTGGTTTAAATTAGGCATTGATCTTTACAGGTTTTCCGATACAATACGCCTACCTAAAAATACCCATTTTTATCTTTAATTACCCGATTAAAATAGAAACTATGAAGGATAAAAAAGGAAGGATAAATATGAACCCCGAAGGAAGAGAAAAAGGCTCTCCGGCTCCGTATTTGACCTTTGCTCAGGCCCAGTCTTTTCTGGGTTTAAGATCGCGCAAAACGCTTCTGAAGCACATTCGCACGGGAGCCCTCCGGGCCCATAAAATGGGCGGAACACGCTGGAGAATTCATCGCTCGGAGCTAGAAAAATTTGTTCAAGGAGAATCGGTCCCCAGAGATTTCAGTCTTCATCCCAATTTCCTTTTGGCCGATACCTCATCATGATGCAAGAACCCTTACGCATCCGTGTAACCAAAATATTCCCCGCCCGGCGCTGGAAAGTGCTGCGCCTCATCACGAAAATCCAGGAATTTCCCTTTTATATGCCGAATGTCAAAGAGTGCCGAGTGCTTGAAAAAAAGAAAAATTCCTCCCTCACCCAGTGGCGCATTGAGATTGAAGGAATTCCGCTTGTTTGGAAAGAAGAGGACGTTTTCGATTTTAAAAATTTTACGATCCAATTTCGAGCCACGGAAGGCGATCTCGAGCTTTTGGAGGGCCAATGGCTGCTCCAGGAGCACGAGGAGAAAAATACGATGGTAACGTTTGAACTTTCCATTAAACTCGGCATTCCGATGGTGGAAAACATTATCGGTGAGGTGGTTGCTGAAAAATTCGAACGGGGATTTGAGCGCATGCTGCAGCTCATGTGCGAAAAACTTACCATGCGCCGCTACAAAAATATCCACAACCGGCAATGGAGTGACCTTGGGGGATTCGGAGTCATCGGGCACCCTTATAATTTGCAGCATCTCGTCCGTTATTTTCAATACTTTAAACCGGATTTCCGCCTTCCCTCCCAAGAATTTTTGGTAAAACTTTTCGAATTAACGCCTTCTTATAAGTCCTATGACGTCACAAATTTTAAATCCAAGACGGGCCAGCTTGCCAGCGGCTATTTCATTATGTGCCCCATTATTCCTGACATGCTGATTATTAGCCCTGAAAAAGTGGTGGAAAAAGTGGTGGAGGCCTGCCGCGTGGCGGAAAATTTGGGGGCGGGGATTGTCACACTCGGTGGCTTTACCTCGATTGCCGGAGAGATGTATGGAAAATCGCTTTCGAGCCTCGTGAATGTTCCCGTCACAACGGGGAATACGCTGACCGTGGCCTTTGTGCTTGAGGGGGTTCGGAAAGCGGCCAAGAGAATGGAACTCGATCTCTCAAAAGCCCGTGTGACGATTATCGGAGGAACGGGGGATATCGGCAGTGCCTGCGCGAGGGCCTTGATGCAGGAGGCCGCAGAAGTGACGATTACCAGCCGTAACGAGAAAAATTTAATGGAGGCAGAAAGGCTTTTGGCTTATCAGGGCAAGGCGCAAATCAAGACAAGCTGTGACAACAATGAAGCCGTCAAGGGGGCGGATATTGTGATTGCGGCGGCGAGTGCTTCCAATTCTATCTTGGATTTCAAACACTTCAAATCCGGAGCCATTATCTGTGACGTCGGGTATCCCAAAAATATTTCTTATACGGCCTGTGACCGCAATGATATTTTAATTTTCTCCGGAGGTATTGCCTCTCTTCCCTCGGATTTTAACGTTGGATTTGATATCGGCATGCCGTCCCACCGGGCCCTTTACGGTTGTTTTGCCGAAGCCATTGTGCTGGATTTGGAACAGCACTATGAAAACTTTTCCTGGGGCAAGGGCAATATTACGCGCGAGCGCATCGACCTGATTCGCTCCATGGCTTCCAAACACGGATTTGAACTGGCACCATTTTTCTGGGGGAGCCGGCAGTTGACCGATGAGACCCTGGACGAGATCAAAGAAAACGCAAAGGAGGCGAAGGCTTAAACCCCCATGAAATCTCTTGCGGAGCTTTTTTATCTGAATTGGCATGCCGTTCCCGTGGCCCTTGTCAGCACGGTCATTTTCTTCATCGGAATGTTTATCTTTCTGCAGAACCGAAAATCCGCCTCCAACACCTTATTTTTTTTGATTTGCCTTTGCGTCAACGCCTGGCTTTACGGGCTTGCGCTCATGTACTCCTCCGTGGAACCCTCGATGGCGCTTAGGATGTACCGTGCCGTTACGTTTTTGGGAGTATCCTTTGTATCCACTCTCGTTTATGTTTTTTCGGCCGTTTGGCTGAGGCTTGTCGAAAGGCAGCGCGCCCTTATCGCAGTTGCCCTCTTGGGATCTGCATTTTTTTATTTCATGGGGCTTTTTTCTCCTTTGAGTTTTCCCGGAGTCTACCAGTATTACTGGGGGTATTATCCCAGGTATGGAATTTTGAATCAGATTTTCATTCTTTACTTTTTCGGATTTTTTCTTACCGCCTTTTCTAATTTTATCCAGGCCTATCTTCAGGAAAAAGAAAGCATACGCAAAACTCAAATTCGACTCATTGCGATTGCTTTTTTTATTTCCTTGACCGGCTCCGTGGATTATTTGCCGAAGCTGACCTACATCCCCGTCTACCCGATTGGCTTTATTTCTGTCTTTTCGTGGATCATGCTCACCGCCTATTCGATCGTCCGCTACAAAGTCATGGACATTCAAACCGTGGTTCATAAGACGCTGATGTGGCTGACGGCTTCTTCTTTGTGCGGTGCTCCCGCTGTGATTGTGATTTATCTTGCTAAGAACTGGAGCGCGGAGGCTGGCTGGCCCCCCTGGGTTTTTATTTTGGCGGCCTCGATCGTTTTCATTCTTTTCGCACTTTACACGCGCCATATTCAGCCCCAAATTGACCATTGGTTTCAGCGCCGTCAATGGGATTTGATGCGCGCCCTCGAAAATTTTACCGATGAGCTGATTTATCTTAGGAGCTTGGAGGAAGTTTCAGCCCATATTTTAAAGACGATTCGTACCATCCTTTATGTGGATGCGGCCTCCCTCCTGGTCCGGGATGGGGAGACGGAACGGTTTATGATTTTTGACTCCGTCGGAAAAACCAATGCCCGGCCCTTTGGAGTTCAAAATGTTTTTTTGGATTGGCTTGAAGCTAATGATGCCCTCGTGATTAAAGAGTACATGACAATCGACCCCCGTTTTGAGGCCATTGCCTCGGACGGTCGGGAGTATTTCCTGAAAACCCATTCGGTGATCGCCGTTCCACTTCTGATTAATGAACGATTGATTGCGGTTCTGAACATCGGGAAAAAGCAGAATCTTCAAAACTTTCGTTCTTCGGAAATCAATTTTTTGACGGACCTGAGACGAAGCGCCGCCATCGCCCTTTCCAATTCGCTTCACCTGATTGCGATGCAGGAAAATCTCCGCAAATGGAATGTGGAACTTGAAAAAAAAGTAGAGGAGCGGACGCAGCAATTGCAACAAACCCAGGCGCAGCTCGTGCAGGCGGAAAAACTCGCCACGATCGGGACCCTGGCCGGCGGTATCGCTCATGAAATTAATAACCCGCTTACGGCGGTCCTGACCAATGCCCAGATTTTGAAAATGATGGCCACCCCCGACGATGCGGAATCCATCTCACTCATTGAAGAAGGTGCCAAGCGATGCCAGGTGATTATTCAGAACCTTTTAAAATATGCCCGAAAATCCATGGACCAGGTAGCCACAAGGGAAGTGGACCTCAATCTCGCCGTGAAAAATGTGTGTTCCCTTTTGGCCTATCAAATGAAACAGGAGAATGTACGGCTCACGCTCGAGCTACAAGAAGTCCCGCCCCTCGAGGGGATTGCCAATGAAATCGAGCAAGTCTTGACGAATTTATTAATCAATGCGCGGGATGCCGTCAAAGGTCCCGGCCGTGTGGGGCAAATCACGGTCCGGACCGGGATAGCCCGGGACGGAGGAATTTTTATGACGGTCGCCGACAACGGCGTTGGTATCGAAAAAGAAAATTTGAGAAAAGTCTTCGACCCCTTTTTTACGACCAAGGAAATTGGCACGGGCACAGGGCTTGGGCTTTCGGTCTCTTACAGTCTTGTGCAAAAACATCGCGGCAAAATCGAAATCAAGTCCGAAAGAGGGATGGGCACCGAAGTTAGGGTTAGCTTTCCTGTGCTGAAGGGTGCCGTCGCCGCAGTTTGAAGCACGCTCATGGAAAAGAAAATTCTTGTCATCGACGATGAGGAAATTTTGACGCGGACCCTCTCGCGGCTGCTCGGGAAAAAGGGATATCAAGTAACCGCCCTGACAAAACCTGAAGAGGCGCTTTCCTTAATTGAAAAAACCGATTTTGATCTGGTGCTCTGTGATATCCGGATGCCGGGGATGAACGGTGTTGAAACCGTGCGGGAAATGAAGAGAATAGGTCAGGCCGCGGGCAAAAACGATTTTCCCGTCATTTTTTTGACCGGCTATGCCGATATCAAACTGGAGAACGAGGCCAAAGCCCTACAACCGGTCGCGTTTGTTTTCAAGCCGTTTGATGCCTTTTATTTGCTGGAAATCATTCAAACCCAATTCACCTGAATCGTAACGAATGAACCGAATGGGCCGCTGATTGAAAAACGTCATTGGAAATGCGATCACGTCTTTTTGGGAGAAGTCTCTGGCTTCTCCCCGCAAAGACTATCAGAAACTCCTCAAGGATGCTTCGAGGGGAATGTCTAAAATCGAAAGCCTCAATCATCTGATGGGGCTGATTGTCCATTTTATTACGATGAAAATGGACGTCAAAAACGCTGCCGTCCTAAACCGCGACAAAGGCCCTGCGCGCCGCCGTTTCCGCCTTGATTATCAAAGGGGGTATCAAAAAAATTATCTCGAATATTTCCTCGAAGAATCCGATCCCCTTATCTGTTTTTTAACTTTGGAGCAGCTTGCCCTCACGCGGGATCAAATTAAAAACCGTCTCAAAGCGGGTTTGCAGAAAACCGGAGCAACGGCGGGTGTCCCGGTCTATGATTATCCCTCCATGGCGCAGACCATGAAGGAGCTCGGCGCGGAATGTCTGATTCCGAGTTTTTTGGGCAGAGAGCTAAATCATATTTTGATTCTCGGCGAAAAAAAGTCGGGTGGCAAATACACCGCTGAGGATATCAGTACGCTTTCTTCGCTCGCGCAGGAGTCTGCGATTGCGATTGAAAACGCAAGGCTTTATGACGAAGCCGTGGTGAAAACGAGGGAGCTTGAACGCATCAATGATCAGCTGGAATATTCCAAGACGCTCCTGGTCAAGGCGCTCCAGGAAACGGAGGTTGCCAACAAGCAGCTTCAGGACACTCAGGCCCAGCTCATTCATGAGCAAAAAATGGCCACGCTGGGTCGTCTTGCCGCTTCCGTGGGTCATGAGGTTAATAATCCCCTTACAATTTTATCGATGAATATTTCCCGCGCGATTCTCAAATACCGCAAGGATCCTGAGACCAAAATCGGGGACATCCTGGATCTATTTTCCCGCATGGAACAAAATATCGGTCGAATCAAGGCCGTCGTTAACACGCTCACCGGTCTTCTGAAGAAATCGGAAAAAGGAAAATTTGAGCCGCTTTCCCTCAAACTCATCTTGGAAGAAACCCTCCCGCTGGTTCAGTTCCAAACGTATTTGGACAATCTCAGCGGCACGGAAGTAGAATTTGACATGCCCGGCAGCCTGCCGCTTGTACGCGGAGACCTTGAGAGGCTTCAAGAAGTTTTCCTGAATCTCTTTATCAACGCCTATCACGCCATGCAGGGACGGCGGCACCGCAAGATTAAGATCTGGGCAGTTCAAGATCCCGAAAATCGCCATTTTGTGAGCGTCCACTTTCAGGACAATGGCTGCGGCATGAACGAAGACGTCATTAAAAAGATCTTTAATTATGGTTTTACGACCAAACCTCCGGGCAAAGGTTCCGGGATGGGCCTTTATATGTGCAAATACATTATTGAACTTCATGGGGGGACGATTTCCGTGGAAAGCAAACCCAGCGAAGGGACAACCTTCACAATACGGCTACCGGTCTATGAGGAAATCGTGACCTCTTCAGGTGAAATTCAGCGGGGAGTGATCTTAAAACCGTGAAACGGCTCCTCATTGTCGATGACGAAGCGGGCATCGTCGAAGAGGTGAGGGAATATTTTCAGGAAGAGGGCTTTGAAGTGCACACCGCCGATACGGTTCGCGACGGAATCCTCCAATTGGATAGAGTAAATCCTGACATCGTGGTGTTGGACATCAAGCTTCCGGATCAATGCGGGCTTGAAGTGCTGCGTTACGCAAAAAAATCCCACCCCTCCATTAAAGTGATTGTGAATACCGGCTATGTGGATCAGGCGTTGATTGATGAAGCCGAAGAGTTGGGCCGCGACGCCTTTCTGCAAAAACCCTTTGACCTTGAACGGCTTCAACAGGAAATCAGCCGCTTCCTCTAAAGCTTTCCCTGGATGACAATTTTAGCGAGGTCGGTCGGCTTTTTTAAAATGAAATCCGCGCCGGAATTTTCGAGTTCGCCTTGGGCCGCCTTCGGGTTGGTTGCGCAAAGGGGGAGGCCTGCGGCTTGAATTGCAATCTCTTTGGCTGCGCCTTTGGCGGCAAGGATATCATCGGGGAGGTCTCCCACATAAAGAAAACGGTGTTCGCGCCCAATTTTTTTTGCGGTCTCCAGGATGGAAAAGGGGTGAGGCTTGCGCAAGGACATTCGAAATTCCAATTCCGCGCGCTTCACGTCGTCAATCGTTGTCATCGCAGAAAAAAAGTTAAATAGCCCCTGGTCGCGAAGTGCATAGGAGGCCTCAAAACGCGGTCTTCCCGTGGCGATGCCGAGGCGGACGCCCAGCCGGATGAGTTTTTGCAGGGTCTTTTTCCGGAACAGGGATTTTTCTTTGTGGATGAGCCCGCGCTTTTTCCAGTAAACCGGTTTTTTTTTCTCAAGGGATTTGAAAAGATCGCTGCCCAGATAAACCTCCTGGAAAATCCTTGAGACCTTTTCAATCGTCACGGCCGAGGAGCGTCCGAAATGCTCAATGATGCCCCTTACGCGCAGGGGTCTCCTACGAATTCTTTGGGCAAGCCCCGGGATATCCGCCTGCTTTTTTAATTCTGAAAGTTCATGCGTTTTTACCCGAAGGCTCAAAAGGTAGCAAAGCATGCCGTAGCAGCAGTCCCAGTCGTCATTGAATCCTCCGAGCATTTTAAAGGCCTCAACATCCGCAGGGCTTATGAGGTAGGGGGTCTTTGATTTTGAAGAAGTACTGCGGCGGAAAAGCGGAACCGCCCCCGAGGTGAGGTAGAGATCCACGGTCCAGCGTATGGCCTCAAGGTAGGAACGGCGCGTATCGATCAAGACATTGTCGATATCAAAGATAACCGAATCAAAGGCCAATGCTTTTTTCATCAGTCAAAAAACCGGAACCAGACAATGGCGAACACTGCCTTCACTCCGTCCCACCAAGTAATTTTTTTTCCCTCGGAATAATCGCGGCCGCTGTAGCTGATTGGAGTCTCATAAACCCGGAACCCTTTTTTTGCCACTTTCATGGTGAATTCCGGTTCGAAGGCAAAGCGGTTGGCGCGAAGATGGAGGTGTGTGAGGATCTCCCGCCGGAAAGCCTTATAACCGGTTTCCATATCGCTGAGATTTAAATTGCTTAAGGCGTTCGAGAGAAGCGTCAAAAATTTATTACCTAAGAAATGCCAGAAAAAAAGAACACGATGTGGGCCGCCGAGGAATCTGGAACCAAAGACCACATCGGCACGGCCATCTTCCAGCGGTCCCAGCAGTTTTCCGTAATCAGTGGGATCGTATTCAAGGTCCGCATCTTGGACAATGACGAATTTACCGGAGGCTTCCTGAAAGCCCGTCCGCAAGGCGGCGCCCTTGCCCCGGTTTTTTTCGTGATAGAAAACTTTGATCCCGGGTTTTTTAGAAAGCACCGCTAGTTTCTCGCGGGTTCCGTCTGAAGATCCGTCATCGACAATTAAAATTTCTATCTCCAGCGGTATTTTTTGAACCCTTTCCACCACCTTTTCAAGAGTCCCGGACTCATTAAAGACCGGAATGACGACGGAAATCTTCATGGCACCCATCCCTTTTCGCTCTTTAGGCTTCGATCCAGCGTATAGATAAGAAACGGCATAATCCAGGTTTTTTGATAGGGTATTTTATGACTGTCGATGGAATTTTGAAATATCGAATAAAAGGCGTTGGATTCTTCAAATAGGTACGCGACGCGCTCTTCCCGGTCTGCTAGTGCGCTATAGCGCGGGTAGCGGTCATAACTGTGATAGGGTGCAAACACCACAGCTTCCTTACTGAAAAAGGTTAGCAAATAGCTAAAATCCCCCGGGACATAGGCAGCCTTGATTCTTTCACCTTGTAAGAATTGAATTGTATTTTCAATGCCCTGGCGGAAATTTTTTCCGGAGGGGAGCGTGATGAAATATTGAAGGTTTGTGTAAAGGCGGTTAAAAACAATAAGGCTGAAGAGGATAATCGCCAGCGGCCTTCGCTTTTGATTCCAAAGATGAACGATCGAAAAGGCGAAAAAAAAGGCCACAACCGCATGAAGGGGGCAAAGGTAGCGGCCGGCGGTGAGGTTGTTGAAGAGGCAAATGAAGAGTACGACAAAAAGGAGATAAATGGGAAAAGCGGATAAGTATTTTGACCGAGTGGATTCCGAGACCTGTCCCCTTTTCCCCAAGGTGAAAAAATAAATCACCGGGAAAAACACCACGGGCACCATGCCCCAGGCCGCGAGGCTTTCTGCGCCTTTCCATTGATAAAGAAAGTGAAAGGGGATTCCCATGACTTCGCGTACGAAGCCAACCCCTAAAACATGAAAGAGCTGATGCGGCAAATCTTTGGCATAAATCATCGAGGAAGCGTGAATCATTCTCATGCCCTCTCCTCCGAGCAGGGAATAAAGCCATGCGGGTGAAGACCCTAGGAGAAATCCCAAAATCCAAGGGGCATAGGAGGCGATTACTTGGGCAAATTTCCGAAGGCCTTGTTTGAAAAGCCAAAGCCCCACTATCTCAAAGGCGAGTATCAAAAATAAATGTTTTAAAATTTTTACATGAAAGGGAGGATTCGGGAGCCATTCCTTAGGTCCCAAAATAAAGGAAAGCAGATTCAATACGACAAAAAAAACCAAATAAATATGCCAAAGCAGTAAAAGCACTCTTAGGATACGCGGCAGGTTCAACTCTTCCAAAAATAAGATTTTTTTTATCCTCCTGAGTCCCGCCCCACACCCGGCGGGTAACACACTGGGTGTGGGGCGGGACTCAGGAGGACGGCCATGGAATAGGATAAAAAGAACCGCCGCAATAAAATACATCAAAATCAAGTTGTTAACCCAAAATCCAATGCCCGCCGCGAGGGCTGTAAGAAAAGCTACCAGGTTCCTTTTTTCAAAAAGGAACCTGGTAGCTTTTGGGTTATAAATAATTCCTAAAAGTACGAGTGAGCCAAAGAAAAGAGTTTCGGGATAGCCACCTAAAGCCGTCATACTTAAAACCGTCAGATAAGCGGGCGAGAGGGCCAGGAAAAAGTTTGTAAGAATGGCCATTGGTTTTCCAAAACATTTTTTGAAAAGGAAATAATTTACGACCAGAAAACCGAGATAAAAGATAAGCGGGGCGAGCTGAAGCGAAAAAAGGCTCATTCCAAAAAGGCTGAACATAAGCGCCGCCATAAAGGCCTCAAGCGATCCCATATAGGCTTGACCGTAGAAATACACCATGGGTTTTCCTTCGAGAATGTGTTTTCCCATAAGTCCGACAATGGCTTGATCGGAATGAAAAATCTCAAAGCCTCGCGTGTGAAGGATAAAAAGGCGGGGAAGGAGGGCCAGCAAAATAAGTGCTGTGAGCCAGACGATGTCCCCCCCTGGTTTTTTCATGTTCGCAATTTAGGGGAATGCCCTAGATTTGTCAATCGGCTTCAGTTTGATTTAGGGTGCCTACCCGGAATGGCGCTTCCTTAAGCAGCCATAGTGTGAAGACTCTTCCATTCGGCTCGGGAAATTTTAAGGTTTTCATAATGTTGATGGCTTCGTCTTACCATTCGCGGCTCGATACGATCCGGACGATAAGGCACGGTT
>JACPXM010000046.1 GCA_016196545.1 Candidatus Omnitrophota bacterium | reverse complement strand
TTGCCGGGCAATGTCCATCACTTCAACAAAAAGCTTATAGGGCATTTCGGCATCGCCTCTTAAATGCACGGCCTTCTTGGAGCCGCCGGCAAACCGCTTTTCGAGTTCGCTTTTCAAATTTTCCTTCGAGACTTTGAGGGTATTGAGATAAATATTCCCCGGCCTATCCATACTTAAGACAATCCTTTGAGGCTCTTGTCTATCCTTTTGAATAGCTTTGGGAAGGGTCAACTTAAGGGAAGGATTCAAAAAGGATGAGGAAAGCATGAAAAAAATTAGGAGCTGAAACACAATATCAATCATGGGCGTCATGTCGAGGCCGATTGTGGATTTGCGGGGGCGGATAAATTCCATCAGCGAATGGCCCTCATGCTTTGATCCGTCGCCTCAATATCTTCGGATTTAAAATCACCGGCCGAATGTTTGCCGAAGAATTCATCAAGCTCGGAAATAATAAACTGCATTCTTCGCGCGATTTTATCCGCCGCGCTTTCAAAGCCGTGATACGCGGCCATGCAGGGAATCGCAATCATAAGACCGAACACGGTCGTGATCAAAGCCTCCCAAATTCCAGCGGCCAAATCCCCGGGTTGAACCTGCCCTCCCAAAATTTCGATTTGATGAAAAGCGGCGACAAGGCCGGTGACGGTTCCGAGAAGTCCCAAAAGCGGGGCCAAGTGAGTAATGGCCGCGAGGGCCCTTAAACGGGTTTCGACTTTTTCCAAGGCATACGAACCTTCTCTTTTGAGAATTTCATTCCTCAAAGAATCGCCATCCATATTTTTGAGATAAAATTCAGCAATCCTTGGAACCGGATTGGAATGGCGGCGGCATAAAATCAAAGCCTCTTTGATTTTTCTTCTGGAGAGTAAGGTTTTAATCTCCGACGCAAATCGGGAGTAACTGAACCGAAGCTGCCAAAAATAAAGTGCGCGTTCGATGATAATGGCTACGCCGATGACAGAACACGCCAAGAGGGGCCACATGGCGAAGCCACCCTTGTGAAAAAGCCCTATCAGTGTTTGATCCCAAAACATATCAGCCCCAATTAACTTTCACGCCGCCATAAACATTGCGTCCATAGGCCGGATCGATTCCGGTGCTTGTCACGCGTGCGTAATAATGCTCATCGAAAAGATTATTGATTCCTCCAAAAATACCCAGATCAAATTGATCATAGAGATTTTTCAGAAGATTGATTTCACCCAAAAGATCCCAAACTTTATAGGAAGGGATGAAACGATTAGCCGTACTGGCATCATCGGCAAAATGTTCGCCGATAAAAGTACTGATTAAACTCAATTTGACACGGTCGCGCCAGCGGTAATTCGTTCCAAAACGCAGATTGTATTTGGGCGCAAAAGCGGGCTGGCGTCCTTTGAACGGTCCTTCTTTATATTCCGCATCCAAAACGGTCAAGGCCGAAAAGGCTGAAAGTGACCCTATGGTTTTGGCATGATCTGTTTTATTCATGTCATCCAAAAGACCCACAAAGTCAATTTCATTGGCAAGTTCGACGCCATGATGGAAAGCATCCCCACCGTTACGGAAAACGCTGCCTTCCTTTCCGATTTGATTATCAAACTTGAGAATAAAATAAGAAATATCCCAGCTAAGGTAAGGCCTCGGACGGCCGCGCAAACCGATGTCGTATTGCCACCCCTTCCCCTCTTCCAAGTCGCCTTCTACGGTTTCGCCGGAGCCGGTAGGAACAAATTGGGTAAAAAGCTTCGGCCGGTACGATTGGGAAATATTCGTGTAGACTTCCACGGTCTTCGCCGCTTCGTAAGCAATGCCCAGTCCAAAAAGAGGGGCGAAATCAAAATTTTTTCCCTCATCAAGACCTTTTCCCGTTTGGACTACGTCAATCGTTTCATGCGTCCGCTGCCAAACATGTTCCATACGGGCCGCCGGGGTAATTTTAAATTTGCCCCACTTAAAAAGATTTTCTGCAAAAGCGGAAAAATACCAAGTATTGCGCCTCGCCGATTGACGGATGGCGCCCGCGTCGGCATCGAGACTGCCGCGCGAATCCTCACGGGGAGAATGGGACATAAAAGTATCGGTTCCAAAAGTCAGGGTATGTTCGCCATTTAAAAACTCATAGTCCAGGCGAAGACGAGGCTCGAAACCCAGGTTGTAAAAATTCTGGTCTTGAATGTCCATGAAATTGCCGGTAGGCGTTGTGCCAAAACCGGAGCCGGTTTGACGTTTGCTCCATCTCCGGTAACGGCCGCCATAAAGCTTAAAATCGAAACGACCGGTGTCTGATAAATCCTTTTCATAGGCAAGCGTGCCGTAATAACGTTCCATTCTAAAATGATCAAAGCGAAGAGTATTCACACTCGGATCGTTGTCGAACTGGGCGCGCGTCAGCCCGCCGGGTTCCCCATGCTCTTCATGATATTCGTCATAAGTCATTTTGAGGCGGGAATCACCGGTTTGATTGATCGTGGCCTTAATTCCGGAACTGATAACTTCGAAGTTGCTATTCGCAAGGCGGAATCCATCACCTTGGCGTTCATGAAAATAAGCATAATAGCCCAGGGGATTGACACTGCCGGAGATAGCTTCATAGGTTGAAAAATAATTGTCGGAGCCAAAAACATTTTGAGAATAGGCAGTAAATTTTTTATCCAAAATAGGCTCGTGAGTGATGTAATTAAGAGCACCTCCCGGTTGAGGGCCGTACAACAAAGCCGAGCCCCCGCGGATAAATTCGATTCTCTCGATACTTTCAAGCGGCGGGGTGTAATACGATTCAGGATAGCCGAACATATCGGCTTGGATGGGGATGCCATCTTTTAGGACTTGCATAAATTGAGCGCGGTCAGGATTCAGGCCGCGATATCCAAGACTAAAAAGCGGCGTCGTCTCCTCGCTTACTAAAAGTCCTGGAATCTTCACCAAGGCTTGGCGGTAATTATTATTGGTCGTTTCTGGAAGGTCATTTAAACGAATCGAAGTCGTTTTCTTCCCCGCATAAATCTTCGTGCCTTGCACATCCGCCAGGAAGGGATTGTTAGGATCTGCCTTTGGGGCTTTGACCGTAACTTCTTGTAAAGTCTGGGTATCCGCGGAAGGTTTACCCACCGTTTCTTCTTGCGCTGAAACAGCAACCGTGAGATTGAGGGTAATGACAAAAAATGCCAGCCAAAAACTTAAAAATTTCTTCATTTGTTTCTATCCTTTTTTTCGTTTCATTCTGAATTTTTGGCTGGGTACTCAATGAAAGATTGAACTTCCCTGGCTGGTTGGTTAAGTTAAACTCTTGCACTCCTGTATTTTTTCTGGCAATCGGCGCATATGCCGAACAGACGATGATCATGAAACAGAAGTTTGAAGCCGTATTCCTGGCAAACTTTGTCCTGCATCTGCTCAATTTCTTCG
>JACPXM010000055.1 GCA_016196545.1 Candidatus Omnitrophota bacterium | reverse complement strand
TTGCTGGATCATTTCATCATCACTATAACCCGGACGATCAAACTGATAAATCACCCCCTGATAAAGGCAGTAACGCCAGTCACTCCGGTGATCGGCATCCCGGTCTTTTCTTAAGGGAATCGGATAAGAAAAACTTTGTGTTAAAATTTCCGCATAAACACACGCCAAAAGTTTATTTTGTTCTGCTTTAAGATTTCTTGATTCTTGATCATATTCGGCGCGCTCTGTGCGGCGAGTCTGGGAAGGAGGTTTGGTATGAATATGTTTTGAATAAGCGTTTTTCATGGCCTTCACGTCCGGACGCAAATTAACCAAGCGTTCGTTCATGAGGAACCGCTCCGGTTTTTTCTCTACGCCCCACATGCCTGTTTCCACGAAGGCCTTTGCTTCACCAATTTTTTTCGCTGTCATAAGTTTGGATAATTTAGAAGTGTGGCCGGGGGCGGGATTGAACCACCGACGCAGGGATTTTCAGTCCCTCGCTCTACCACTGAGCTACCCGGCCAGGTAAAAGGGAAAAGGTTGGGCAATCATACTGAAGCACTGAAGCGGTGTCAAGACAGGGTTACTTAAATCGTGAATCCAGGCTGAAAGGATGATTTTTGATCGAAAAAAGTTTGATGCCGATCGCGGTATTAAGAATATCCAGAACAAAAATTTGGCGTACGCTAAGATGAATTCCGCCTTCCCCGAAGCATCCGCAAGAGACCGGGACCGATCCCAAAAGAACCTGGCTGGATCCGAGCACCATCAAAAAGCCAAAGGATAATGCCGTCAAAACAAGCGCGCTTAGACGTGTGGCATAACCCAAAATCATAAATGTTCCAAAAATAAATTCTATCCAAGGCAAAACCACGGACAAAAAAGGGACTAAGGCATAAGGAATGACTTCGTACTGGGCAATAATTCCCCGGAAATTTTCTACCGGCTCCATGAGTTTGGAAAATCCGGCATAGACAAAAACCAAGCCTATCCATAGGCGCAGGATAAATAAAAGAACAGGCGGTATTTGCTTCATGTTGTCTTCTCCGGCGGGATCGACATCAAAACCGGGGGTTTCCCCAGAAGGGATTCCACTTTAGCTCTTCCTTTATTTTCGAGCTCCACCGGACCGACGACCCGTTCCCCGTTGATAAAAAAAGTCGGCGTCGACTGGACCTTCATGGCTTCCCCTTCGGTTTTGTCGAGCAAGACGCGGCGTTTTATTTTTTGATCATTCAAACAGGCGGCGAATGGATCCAAATCGAGCCCCAAATCGCGGCCGTAACGCAGAAAGAATTCCACGGGATTGGCCGAGCCCGACCAAAGCGGCTGTTCGTCATAAAGTTTGTCGTGAAATTCCCAGAATTTTCCTTGCCCCGCTGCACATTCCGCGGCTTGATGGGCAATGCCCGACCACTGATGACCGGCCAAAGGGAAATGACGGAATGTAAAATAAATCCCGTCCGGATAATCAGCCATAATTTTTTTGAGCGTAGGCTCCGCTTTCTGGCAGGCCGGACATTGAAAATCACTGAATTCTTCGATGGTGACCGGAGCCGTTTTCGGACCCTTCGAATGAGCCGAACTATTTTCCCGGGGCCCGGCAGAAAGAGGCGCCTGATTTTTGCGCAAGGCATAAATTCCTCCCGCAAGCACAACGACTAACAAAGCACCCGTTATAATGTAACGAGGATTCACAAAACCTCTTTTCTTACGTCATCCTGAGCGAAGCGAAGGATCTCGTTTTAGATTCTTCGGCCTTCGGCCTCAGAATGACGATTGGCTTGAGTGTTGATCGTCCTGATTTCATGATTGATTGAGAGTTTTTTCATTTCTTCCAAAGACTTAGGAATTCTCGCGGACCAATTGCGCTCATCCATAGAGCCGGGAACATTAATACGGAACTGCCAGGAATCTACCGCAAAAGACGGGTCCAGGGAAAGCCAATCCTGCAAAAGCTGCACGCTAAAAATAGAAGCCGTCTGCGATGCTTTAAGCAAAGCCTTTTTCACAAGCTGGAGAGAACTTTTTTCTTTGAAGGGTCCCGGAAGCTCTAAAAATTTCCAGAATTTATTTTTTTCGTGCCAGGAACCAAGGTAGAGATCGATCAAATCCGCAATTTCATGTTCCGGACGTTTCAAAATCATCACGAGTTTCTGCACGGAATCGATTTCTTCGCGCCAGCGAAGCCGGCCATGAAAAGATTTTTCCGGATCAAAAAGGGAATTTTTTGTGTCTTCAAACGTAATCCCCCGGGACTCGCATTTTCTTTTGAAAAGGGCGGCGTCTACCGTTCCCGCCTCAAATTCCCACCAGCCGTTAAAAGAAGAAGAATCATGCGTGGAAAGCATGGCCACGGAATTATGACGGTAAGCTTCCGGCTTGGTGAAATCATAGGTTTTGCCCCAATCCTTGGCCCAGCGCTGAATTTCCATACCGGGAATTCCGAATTCCTCCAGCACGCGGTAAGAACAGGGAGGAACCGTTCCCAAATCTTCCGCGCAAGGAAGCATCGCAGTATTTTCGACCATGACTTTTAAAATTTTCCGGCCGTGTTCTTCCCAAACCTTTTCATCCGGAGGGTCGAAAACACCGTGCAAGCCGCCGCTTTCCTGAGGTTCCGTAAGGGCGATGGTCCAAACCCGGAAAACTCCGACCACATGATCGATGCGGAAAAGATCATAAAAATTTTCCGCGTATTTTAATTTTTGAATCAAATAATCATAGCCATGCGACTCGATAGCCGGCCAGTTATAAGGCGGCATTCCCCAACGCTGGCCGCTGGCAAAATACATGTCCGGCGGGGCCCCGGAGGACAAATGCAATTTGAAATAGTCCTGATGACTCCACACATCCGCGCTGTCCCGTGAAACCAGAAAGGGCAAATCCCCCATCAAATAAATTTTCTTACTGTTAGCTTCCTGTTTCACGGAACGGAATTGTTCAAAAAGCTGCCACTGAAGCCATTTTTGAAATTCGATGTCCGGCCCGTGACTTTGTTTGAAGGCTTGCAGGGCGGCGGGATTTCTTCCGCGAAATTCATCCGGCCAGCTTTCCCAGCCGGATTGGTCTAAATTTTCTTTTAGAACTTTGAAAAGGCTGTAATCCTCCAGCCAAAAATTATTTTGATTCATAAAATCTGAGAATGATTTTTCTTGCGGCTTTTTTTTCCGTTCCTTTTGCCGGTCAAAAATTTGCCGGAGTAAATTCAGCTTTCCTTTTTTAATTCCGTAATTCACCTGCGGTGTTCCGGCGGGAAACCGGCGGCGCAAATCATCTATTTTGGATTTGAACGGCTTTAAATCAACATCCGGTAACTGATCAAGCGATAAATACATGGGTTCAAGCGCAAAGGTACTTTGAGCATCATAAGGACGGAAATCAAAGCCCACATCATTCATGGGTAGAAGCTCAATCAAGCTCATGCCGGTGGAGACACACCAGTTCATCAGCATTTTCAAATCCGGGATTTCTCCGATGCCGGTACTTTGTTTCGAATAAAGGGAAAAAAGCGGTGCCGCCACACCGGATCGTTTTTGGAGTCCAAAACGTTTCCATGCCTGTGCGGAAGGAGAAGAAAGAAAAGTCTGATAACGTTCTAAGGTTTGGGGAGATATCATCACGTTAAATATTTTTGGAAAAGGACGGCAAAGCCGAGCAGCGAAAAAAATCCCATCACATCCGTAAAGGTGGTGAGAATAATATTGGAACATTGTGCCGGATCAAGGC
>JACPXM010000050.1 GCA_016196545.1 Candidatus Omnitrophota bacterium | reverse complement strand
TTGCGTGAGGTTTGCCAAAAAAAGAAAGAGAAAAGCGAAAAATTTCAATCCTTTTTCACCAAATAATGCTCGCGGTAATGCTTCAATTCATCAATGGATGCTTGAATATCCTCCAGCGCTCGGTGTGCCGATTTTTTTTTCTTTAATTTTTTGTCTTTCGGATACCAAGACTGAATTAAAAATTTGAGGCTGCTTACATCCACAATGCGGTAATGCAGATAGTCGTGAATCCTCGGCATCGATTTGAGCAAAAAAAGGCGGTCGTGATGAATCGAATTGCCGCAAAGCGGGGACTTTTTGGGGAAGCAGTATCCTTTAATGAATCTTAACGTTTCCCTCTCCGCCTGCCTTATGCTCACGCGGGAGGCCTTTACGGCATCAAGGAGACCGGATTTTTTATGATGCTTTTGATTCCAATCATCCATGGCCCTGAGCACCCTGGCCGGCTGATGGATAACAAGGTTTGGCCCTTCGGCAATGACATTTAAGTCTTTATCGGTAATCAAGGTAGCGATTTCGATAATCCGCTCTTTTTCCGGATCAAGACCAGTCATTTCCAGATCCATCCAGACTAAATTCGTTTTATGTTTCACCGGCCAAGCGCCTCCCCCTCGCCGCGCGGGTCGCTGACACCCACCCAAATATTTTCTTCCGGATCAAAATAAATCATCTGGGCATTTCCGATGGCTTCCTTTTCCATCACTCGATGTCCCCGGCGCATGAGCTCACGCTTTAATTCCTGATTACGGAAAAGTGCGCTTTCAAGTTCCACTTCCTCTCCCCGGTGAATCATGCGATCCAATTTCATCGCCTCTGTTGCAGGCATCCCAAAATCAAGCAGGTTCACGATGAGATTTAAAACCGTCCCGATAATCGCCGATCCGCCGGGTGATCCTAACACAAGAACCGGTTTTCCGCCGTTAAAAACAAAGGTGGGGGTCATGCTGCTGCGGGGTCTTTTGCCTCCCTCGGGGGCATTGGGTTTAAGAATCGTCCCTGATTTTTTGGACTCCGCACCGGTCGGTTCAGCGGCGGACGACCGCTTGGTCATTCGGTGCCGCCGCTTGAATGAGCGCCGGTCGGGCGCTTGGTCCTGCGGTGCCGTACGGTCGGTACGGCGAGCGGTCGGCTCGGCATCAAAATCGGTCAGCTCATTATTTAATACAAAACCATATCCGGGCACAACCATCGCGGAGCCAAAGATTTCTTCAATCGTGGAAGTAAACGAAACCATATTCCCCCAGCCATCCACGATGGACAGATGCGTGGTATTGGCCGGCTCAAGCATCAAAGTCCGGATACCTTCCCGGCCTGTGGGAACGGCTGTCTGGTAATTAATTTCCTGGGTTTTCTTTTCCGCGAAAGGTTTTGAAAGAAGCTCTGCGATTGGGATTTCCACAAAATCAGGGTCACCCAGGAATTCATTGCGGTCTTCAAATGCGAGTTTCTGGGCTTCTAAAAAAACATGTACCCCGTTGGGCGTTCTTCCCAGTAAATCGAGCTGGAAATTTTCAAGAATATTCAATATTTCAATCAATGTGACGCCTCCCGAAGAAGGGGGCCCCATGCTGAAAACATCATAATTACGGTATCGGCCGTGAACCGGCATGCGTTCCACCGCGTGGTAGTGAGCCAAATCTTCACGCTTCATAAGGCCGGGATTCACCGGTGAGTTTCTCACCGCCTGAACAATGGCCTCGGCGATTTCCCCCTCATAAAAGACACGCATTCCCTGCTGTTGAATCAGACGGAAGGTCTTGGCGATATCTTTTTGCAGGAGGATTTCCCCTTCACGGTAAGGGGAACCGTCCTTTTTTAGGAAAATGCCGCGGCTGGCTTCAAAAAGCGCAAGGCGCTCCTTTTCCTGATTCAAAAAATAAGCCAGGCGCTTGGAAACTGGAAAACCGCGTTCGGCAATTTCAATGGCGGGATTCAAAAGACCGGAGAAACTAAACCGCTTGGTTCCAAAACGCTCATGCACCTCTTGAAGCAATGCTAAGGTTCCGGGAACTCCTACCGGACGGCCCCCTGTGATGCGATTCGGTTTAAACGGAACGGGCTGGTCTTGACCCTCCAAAAAAATTTCCGGATAAACTTCTTGGGGGGCAGTTTCACGGCCATCGAAGGTATAAATTCTTTTGGTCGCGGCTTCATAATAGAGAAAGAATCCTCCCCCTCCGATCCCAGAGGATTGAGGCTCCACAATATTCAATACCCATTGGGCGGCAATTGCAGCATCTACGGCATTTCCCCGATCTTGGAGGATTTCAAACGCAGCGCGTGTGGCATGCGAGTTAGCGGTTACCACCATGCAACTTTTAGCGGTGGAGGATTGGGAGGAAAATAGATTAGAGGGAAGGAAGAAAAAAAACAGAAGGGCTAAAGGTACCAGGTACCTTTCGAAGCGTTTTTCGTCTCGAAAGGTACCTGGTACCATCAGCTTTTCTTACATTTGCCCAAGGACTTTATTCGCAGCCCTGACGATATGCTTTGAAGTAAGCCCGTATTTTTCAAACAGCTCATCCGGCTGGCCCGATTCCGCGTAAGTGTCTTGAATCGCAATAAATTCCATAGGACAAGCCGCATGCCTTTCGGCTAAAACACGCGAGACCGCACTTCCAAGGCCGCCCCAAATCTGATGTTCTTCGCAGACGACGATATGTCCCGTCTTTTGGGCCTCTTCCACAAGCAGTTTTGCATCAAGGGGTTTTATCGTGTGCACATCTATGACAGAAGCGCTGATTCCCTGTTGGGCCAATTCCTCGGCAGCCTGAAGCGCTTCAAACACCAAAAGGCCGGTCGCAATCAGACTCACTTGACGGCCCTCGCGAATACGGATGGCCTTTCCGATTTCAAATTTTTGATTGGGATCGTAAATGAGCGGCGCCTTCGGGCGGCCGGTGCGCATAAAAATGGGACCGGGATAACTGACCGATTGCTCCACAAGCGCACGCGTGGAAACCTCATCGGCGGGAATCATCACCGCAAAATGAGGAAGCGTGGTCGTCAGCGCAATATCTTCAATACTCATTTGAGAGGCGCCGTCCTCACCCACCGAGATTCCACCGTGCGAGGCCACCACCCGGACATTGAGCTCTGAGAATGAAACCCCCATGCGCAATTGGTCAAATCCCTTGCAAATTAAAAAACACGCAAAGCTGGAAATAAAGGGAATTTTTCCGGAGGCTGCCAGGCCCGAAGCCACGCCCACAAGATTGGCCTCCTGAATCCCGACATTAAAAAATCGATCTGGAAAGGCCTTGCCGAAATCCGCGGTTTTCGTGGATTTGGAAAGATCGGCATCCAGCACAACAACCTGAGGATTCTTTTTTCCGATTTCCACAAGCGCTTGCCCGTAGGCATCGCGTGTGGCCTTTCCTAATTTTTTTTCCATGGATCCTCTACGCTAATTCCTTTAACGCCTTTTGGGCCTCTTCCGGGGTCGGGGCCACGCCGTGAAAATGATTATTATTTTCCATAAACGAAACGCCTTTTCCCTTAATGGTATGGGCAATAATTATGGTCGGCTGGCCCTTCACTTTTTTTGCGGTCTCAAGGGCTTTTAAAATTTGATTCAAATCGTGTCCGTCGATTTCCTGCACATGCCAATTGAAGGCCCGCCATTTATCCGCCACAGGTTCCATGTTGCAAATAGTTTTTGTGGCATCATCGAGCTGAAATTTGTTGTAATCCAAAAGGGCGATCAAATAATCCACCTTGTGATGCGCGGCCATGGCCGCCGCCTCCCAGACCTGGCCTTCATTGGTTTCGCCGTCGCTCATTACCACATAGGTGTAATAGTCCTTTTGATCGAGCCTCCGGGCGAGGGCGTGGCCGATTCCTATAGAAAGACCTTGCCCCAGTGAGCCGGTAGAGGCCTCAACGCCCGGGACCTTTCGGCGGTCGGGATGACCTTGTAAAATACTTCCTATCCGTCGGAAAGTCGGTAGGAGTTTGGGGTCAAAATAGCCGGAACGGGCCAGGACGGAATAAAGAAGGGGGGAGGCGTGGCCCTTGCTTAAAATCAGCCGGTCTCGGTCCGGCCATTTTGAATTTTTGGGGTCATGGCGCATCACCGAAAAATAAAGCACCGTCAGAATATCCGTTGCGGAAAGCGAGCCGCCCGGATGCCCGGAGGCCGCCGCAGCCGTCGTTTCAATGATGTCGCGGCGCACCTGTTTAGCTATGGCCTTTAACTCGTCGAGGGATGTTTTAGGATGACTGATTGAATTCATGATCGAGGGAGGAAAGTCTATCTTCTTTCTCAAAAACCGTCAACTAATTCTCTCGGTGAAAGGGACTTAAAGTCTCGAAAAAACTTTGAGATTTTCCGGGCGCCATGAAGCAGCGAAGGGCCGGGCTGAAGGATATCGGCTGACTTAATTTCAAAAATCTTATTGTTTTTTACCGCCTTGATTTGATCCCAGCCGGGCCTCGATTTGATTTTTTCGATCTGCACCTTTTTGCCGCACCAGGAGGCCAAAATCATATCCGGGTTTTTTGCAATCACGTCCTCCGTGCGGACCGTGCGGTCCTTGGCGGTTTTGCCAAGGCTTTTTTCTTTAAAAATATCTTCACCGCCAAGCCTTTCGATAAGCTCACTGACCCAGCTGATGCCGGAAATGAGCGGCTCGTCCCATTCCTCGAAATAAACCCGGGGGCAGCAATCCGGGCCCGGCCCCTCAGCCAATTTCTCTAATTCTCCGAAAAAATTCTCGCGGATTTCCTCGGCCTTTTCGGGTTTGCCAATTAATCTTCCAATCGCAAGCAGGACATCACCGATTTCGGAAAGACTGCGCTGATTGGTAATAAAAACAGGAAAACCCTCTTGAATAAGATCGTGGGCAATTTGTTTTTGAAGATCGGAAAAGCCCAGAATAAGGTCGGGATTTAATTCGCGGATTTTTTCGATCTTGATGGAGGTAAACGCGGCAACTTTGGGTTTTTCGCGTGCTTCAGGAGGACGAACGCTGTAGCCGGAAACCCCCACAATGCGCTCGCCGGCTCCAAGCAAATAGACGATTTCCGTGGTCTCAGCAGTGAGGCAAATAATTCGGCGCGGCCACGCCGAAAGGCTAAGCTTCGACGTAAACGTCATCCCCTTCTTCTTTGACGTTGAAAACGGGTTGTTTAATCGAATCGTTGAAGGTACAAACACCGGTCGTGACATCAAAATCCCATCCATGCCAGGGGCAGGTTACGGTTTTTCCGTCAAGCCCGCCTTCATCAAGTGGCCCTCCCTGATGCGGACAATGGGCGTAAAGGGCACAGACTTTACCTTCCACTTTAAAGAGGGCGATATCTTTGCCGTTGGCTTGAACCAGTTTTCCCGTTTGGTCTGGAATTTCAGATTTTTTCGCAACTTTTACATAGGATGCCATGGCCGTCCTCCGTGAAATGAAAAAAAAACTTGTGAGTTCGAGTGAAAGCCCTAGAATTATAGACCAATCATGAAAAAATTCGAAACCAATATTTTGATCGTCGCCGCAAGCGAGCAGGATGCCAACCTTTATTACGCCACGCACTTCATCGCACCGGACGCGTTTGTTTTCATTCAAATCGGCGGCAAAAAGCACCTCTTGATGAGTGATCTCGAGCTTGACCGGGCGCGCGCCCAAGCCAGTGTGGATGATGTGCACTCCACTTCCAAGCTCGCGGCCGAATACCGGAAAAAATACGACCAAAGGCCCTCTTATACGGATCTCATTTGCGAATTCTTAAAAAAACACCGTGTCCGCTCACTCCGGGTGCCGGCAAATTTTCCGATTGAATTTCTAGACCCTTTAAGAAAGCACGGCTTTAAAATCGATTTCAAGCCTGACCCCTTTTTTGAAGAGCGCACGGTCAAATCCCGGGAAGAAATCGCGGCCGTCACGAGGAGTCTGCGCTTCACCGAGCAGGCCGTGGCGCAGGCCATTGAAGTGATTCGAAAATCCGTGATTAAAAAAGGCAAGCTTTATGATCGCGGCGAAAAATTAACCTCGGAGCGCATCAAAAAAATCATCAATGTCAGCTTGATGGAAAATGGCTGTGTGGCCGAACATTCCATTGTGGCCTGCGGGATTCAAGGTGTGGATCCCCACAATCAGGGTTCTGGACCCCTTTATGCGAATCAATCGATTATTATGGACATTTTCCCCCGCCACTCTGAAAGCCGTTATTACGCCGATCTTACGCGGACCGTCGTTCGAGGGAAGGCGTCTCCAAAACTCAAAAAGATGTTTGCCGCAGTCTTGGAAGGGCACAAAATCGCTTATCGCGGGATCCGCCACGGTGCCGACGGAAGTCAAATCCATCGGGCCATTCAAAAACGATTCGAGGAATTGGGATTTTCAACCGGGGTTATCGGGGGACGCGTGCAGGGATTTTTTCACGGGACGGGGCATGGGCTCGGCCTTGATATTCATGAACCACCTCGCATTAGCCTCGGCAAGGATATTTTAAAAGCGGGCCAAATCGTCACCGTCGAACCCGGACTCTATTATGAAGATGCCGGCGGTATTCGAATTGAAGATGATGTCGTTGTTACAAAAACGGGTTGTGTCAACCTCACACGGCTTCCTAAAGTCTTGGAGCTCTAAGCCGTCTCTTCCAATTTTTTCAATTCCTGGATTAATATCTCCCGCATGGACTTCAGCTTCCCGTCAGAATACTTGAGATAGATCACATTGCCCCTCGGTTGTGAGCGGTAGGCGTGAATTTTTAACCATTTTTCGGCTTTGTCGCCAGAGGTGAAATTTTTGGCAATGTATCCTTTGGCGATGCGGGCGGCATACTCGGCGTCATAATCATAGCCGTCATAATTGACTTTAATGTCCTGGGCCTTGAAAAAATCCATGAGATAAATCAGTTTGGAAAGCTCGTTTTTCGGACGCTTTACATACTGCCGGTAGGCATCGGAGGTCTGGAGACTCGAGGGATTAGTTTCTCCCGTAGCACTCAAGAAAATCATGGCCCCGATAAATGCAATTTGCATTTTCATAAGAAAAATCAAAAATTATATTTCATTTCTCCGAAATAGAGATTGGCAGGCGCACCGTATTCATCTTGATTCGCACCAAGAAAAAGCTGGGCGCCGAGCGTGGCAAGGAGATTGGAGGTGACTTCATATTGAAGCTCCGGCCGGATGAAAAAACTGACGTCATCCATATTAAAAAGCGTACGGTGCTCGAGTCGGAGAAGGGCGGTAATGTCGTAACCGAGAAGGAGGCCAAGATAATTCCTGGCAAGCTGCGTGAAATCGCCTCGCGTTTGCAAATCCCGCTGATAATCCCGAAAGCTCCGGCGCCCCAGGCCGTTAAAGTGATATTCAAGGAGCATATAAATATTTTTAGGCAAATTATAATCCGCATTGACCGTGAATTGCATAAAATCCTTTTCCTCATTATCCTTGTGCCGGTACAAAAATTCGCCGCGCACGGCCGAGTCCTTGACATTCCCTCTTAAATCAAAGCCCGAGGCGAAATCACGATGAATCAATCCGTTGATGACCCCAATTTCGTAACCTTTGACATCGCGGGAGGTGCGGTTAAAAAATCTTTGCGGATGAAGGCTCCGGGCCCCTCGGGGCGTATAGATCCACTGGGTCTTTGCTTCATAGGGAAGTTTGACCGCTAAATTCACGGCGTCTGTTCCGTCCCGCTCATCCCATTCGATTTGGGTGGGATTAAAGGGGTTAAAGACGTCGGTGGGCGTGAAAAAGTGGCCGAGCCCCCAGGGAATTTGCTGCCGGCCAACGGTCAAGGAAGCCTTTTCCGTTTCATAAGTTAAATAGGCGCGGTAGAGACGGTGCTCATAAAAGGCGTTTCTTTTTTTCACCAGGGTTTGACTTAAATCTCCAAATTGCCGCTCTTCGACCGTCCATCGGCGGTATCGAAAATTATCGGAATGGACGAAGCTTCCAAAAAAGGCTTGATGATCATAATCCACCTTGGCCACAAGTCTTTGATTCAATGGAAGCTTTACCCCAGCCCTCATTTGAAGACGCACCCGTTCTAAATTTTGAAATAAATCTTCCTTAATTTCCTCCACGGCAAGGGGATTATTTACCAGCTCCGGACTGAGGGAAGTGGTACGGGTAAAAAAATTCAGCGTCTTCAGATAGCCGGAGATATCGGTCTTGACGGGAGAGGAGGATTCTTCAGCGTGGAGAAAAAAAGGAAAGGCCAAAAAAAGCCCAAAAGGTACCAGGTACCTTTTGATCGAAAAGGTACCTGGTACCCTTTGGCTTTGCATTTTATCCCTTGCCATCGATAATTCTCCCATCCTGCATTCTGACAACACGCGAGGCACGTTCCATCATAATGGGATCATGGGTGGCATACAAAAAAGTAAGGCCTTCTTCGCGATTGAGTTTTTTAATAAAATCCATGAGTTCCGCACCGGTTTTATGATCCAGATTCGCCGTAAGCTCATCGCCAATAATCAAAAGGGGCTTATGAATAATGGCCCGCGCGCAGGCTACACGTTGCTGCTGGCCGCGGCTGATCTGAGCCGGCCTGCGGGAAAGCAGCTTTCCGATGCCGAAACGTTCTGCGAGAGCCTTGGATTTTTGACGGCGCAGGGATTCGGTTTCTCCCTGGAGCCAAAGCACATATTCGATATTTTCTCGGACAGTGAGCGTTGGAATTAAATTAAAATCCTGAAAGATGAATCCGATTTTACGGCGGCGAATCGTGGCTAGCTTTCCTTGAGCCAGAGAACTTACTTCTTCATTTTCCAAATGGACTTTTCCCTCCGAAGGACGGTCCAGGCATCCGATGAGATTAAGCAGCGTGGTTTTTCCCGAACCCGAAGGACCACAAAAGGCGGTAAATTCTCCCTTTTGAATTTCTACATGAATGGAGGTCAAGGCCTGAACAGGGAGGGATGCTTCCTTAAAGACTTTTGAGACACCCTCAATTTTAACGAGCGCCATAAAATAGATTCCTAAGAGTGATAAATGGCCTTCACAGGCTCCATCTTGGCCGCCCGCCAGGCCGGATACAAACTGATGAAGGAAGTGATCAGCACCAAGGTCTTGACACTGGTCAGCACGCGGTGAAAGGCAAGGTGGGGATGCACGAC
Source organism: Candidatus Omnitrophota bacterium (assembly GCA_016196545.1). Taxonomy (GTDB): domain Bacteria; phylum Omnitrophota; class Omnitrophia; order Omnitrophales; family Aquincolibacteriaceae; genus JACPXM01. The sequence continues at coordinate 27,528 of JACPXM010000050.1, read as the reverse complement.
CGGACTCATAAAGGATTCGGCAAAGGCATCCTCAAAACCCGTCATGAGAATTCCCACCCGCTGAAAATGAAAGACCAAAAGATAAGCCAAACCAATGCCCAGGATAATTCCGATAAATTCAAGCACCAGGGTTTCAAAGAAAATCATGCTCACCACTTGGCGTGGACCCGTCCCGAGGGCCATCATCACACCGATTTCCTTGGTCCTTTCAAAAATGGACATGAGAATCGTGTTCATAACTCCCACCGCAATCACCGCCATAACTGCAATCAGCATCGTTTGAATAATGGCATTGGAATAACTGGCCCATTGATCCACTTCCGGGACAATTTCATTCCAGGCGAGCATTTCATAGGAGTCGGAGGGAAGAACGGTCTGCATGTCCTTTTTAAAACCTTCGATCTCGGCGCGGCTTCGCAGTCGGACAGCGATCTCGTGGATGTCCGAATCAATCCCGAGAAGCTCTTGGGAGGAGGCCAGCGAGATGAACGCGGAATATTCATCCAGAGGCAGCGCGCCGGAATGAATCACGCCTTTGACCCGGTAAGCAAATCCAGCAAGTGTCCCGTCCATGGCTTGGGTCATCAGCACAACCTTGTCCCCCAGCCCAACTTCAAGTTTTTCGGCCAGCACATGGCCAATTAGAATTTCTTTACCCTCTCCCCCGGACAAAAATTCTCCTTCTTTGACTTGTTTCTTAATGTCAGTCACAAGCGGCTCGGCATCCAAGTCAATTCCGGTAAGGACAATCCCTTTGGATTGCGCCGTCGTTCCAATCAAGGCCTCGCATTTGCTTCGCGGGGCGAGTGAGACAACGCGCGGATTTGATTTTATTTTTTCCAAAACTTCCGGGCGATTGGGGATCACGAGCTCCGCCGACATTTTTTTCGCAAAGCCCGCAGCGTGAATCTGAACATGGCCGGTAAAAAGGCGGGTGACGTTTTCGCGCTGTTCTTCATGGGAACCGTCCATGAAGGCCCATAAAAAAATCAGCGCCGCAAGACCGATACCGACGGCAAGTACCGTAATGGCGGACCGGCGTTTGTTGCGTGTCAGATTAAGCAAAGCAAATTTTAAAAGAAACATCAGGGATATTTTTCCAGATTTTCGCGCGTGAAAATGGATTCCGAGATCGCTTGATCATAGTGGGCTTCCATCGCAGTCCAGGTCGTCACACGACCCTGTTCTTTTAGACTTTCCATGCGCCAAACGGTCGGCCTTTCCACGCCGTTGAAATCTTTGTAACCAGAATAGTGCATGGCTCGAATCGGTTCGAGCCTTTCATTATAAAAAATCATTTTCAGGGGCCCGGAATCTTTCTTCCGAACCCAAAGTTCCAACTTTTCATAAGATACCGGTGCATCGGGAAATGGCTTGAGCCTAAAACGATACGCCGCCTCGGCGTCGTAAGTCTCCTCCCCTTCCAGGGACGCCTCATAATCACGGGCAAGGTAGCTGAGTTTGACCAAATCATCATTGGAAAATTCACTGCCGAGTGCCCTGTCGGTCATTAAGGAAGGCGGAATTAAAATTGTCCTTTCCGCGCTGGGCAAATAATTCCAGACCCTGGATTTCACGCGTAAAAATCCCTGGCCTTCCACTTTTTCGGGTGCCAGAAGGCGGGCAAAGGCATAATCAATCCCTTTCATCCAAACGCGCATTTTATAATGACGCTCCCATTTCGGCGTTTTAACGTCAAATTGGACATCCGCCTGGCTCGATTCACCGCGAAGGATGTAATCCATTCGTTCCAGGATTTTGACGGGATCAGTGCTGGCGTCCTGCGCAAAGGAAATGGAACCGGGACCCCAGCCCGAGATCAAGAGTCCCGCTAAAAAAAGGGCCAAAAATCCGATTCTTACTTTCATGATATTCTCCCTTTATCCTATTCTCTTTTTTTTAAACCGGTCCGAGGTTTGAAGACACGACGTCACTAAAACTTTAACCGGTACTTTGTAACTTTCCAACTTTTGCCGGCAAAAAATTTGGATTTTTTCGGCCACCTGCTCCGGTTCCTCGGCTTGATTCGTACTCACCTGAGCGCAAACGATTTGACCGAGCAGGGGATTTTTTTCTCCGTAGACCGTAACCTCTTTCACATTCACCACTTGCTGAATAATATTTTCGACCTCGGCCGGGTAAACCTTTTGTCCTCCCACATTAATAAGCTCAGAAGCCCGGCCCAAGAATTTTACGTATTCCCCTTTGACTTCCACCAAATCTCCGGTTTGAAACCAGCCCCCCGAGGTAAAAGGGCTCGGGGCATTGAGGTAGCCCAGCATCGCAGAGTCCGCCTTAATTTCAAGCATCCCGTCGACCACCCGGGTTTGATAACCCTCGCCCCCGACTTTGACCCACAGGGAATCCGAGCTTTCAGATTTGGAACGCAGCGTTCCGACTTCCGTGGTCCCATATTTTTGAAACAAGATAACATTGGGAAAAATATTTTTTAATTTTTGAAGCGTGATTTCCGGCATGAGTTCCGTTCCATAGGTAATGTATTTAAGGCTGGAGAGGCTGTAGCGCTGATAGGCGCCGCTTAAAATAAGAAGATTAAGAAAGCTTGGGGTTACGGGGAGTACCTCCACTTGATATTTTTGAATGGTCTGAGCAACTAATTCGGGATCCCGGGTTTCCAAAGTCACCAACAAACTTCCATTGGAAAGGGCGTAAAAAAGCGTGTCAATGCCTCCGATGTGATCAAATAAAAGAAAGGCGATGGTGATAAAATCATGCCGCGGGGTTTTGAATTTTTCAAGAATTCCGGCAAAGTCGTGCACCGCGGCCTTAATTTTCCCGGTGGAACCGGATGAAAAAAGCACAAGGCCAGGATGCTTTCTTTTTTTGAGTTCCTCATAGTAAGGGAAATGAGGTTCATGGGAGAAAGGGGAAACTTCTAACTCGTCTTGAGCGTTCAGAGAAAACCGTAGGCAGGGTTTTGCGATTTCAAGAGACTCCTTTTTTTTTGCCTCGCCCGTACCTTGGCTGAGAGGAATTAAAATCGCGGCCTTTTGAATCAGCGCCAAAAAAAGCGCCACCGCCTTGGGTGAAAAATCGGCCTCGAGCAAAACCGGACAACCCGGTTTCACTTCAGAATAAGCGGGGGTCTTCTGAAATTCGCGGATCTGTTGGAGCAACCACCCGTAGGAATAAGAATCGTCCTTCCAAATCAAAAAGGGATATTTTAATCGATTTTCGAATTTTCGGGTTAAAAAATCCAGGTTCATGAAATGCCGCCAAGATAAACGACCTGTCCGGTGACAAAATCACTTTCCTTTTGGATAAAGAAATCAAGGACATGGGCCACATCCTTAAATTCCCCGTAGCGGCGAATCGCCTGCCTCTGGAGTAGCGCCTTCATCTTCTCTTCCGGAACGGAACGTATCAAATCCGTTTTTATGGGAGTGGGTCCCACGGCGTTCACCGTAATGCCAAACGGTGCAAGTTCCTTCGCGAAAATCCGCGTCAGACTTTCCACCGCGGCCTTGGAGGAGGCGTACGCGGCTTCCCCTTCCAAATCCAAAGGAGTCGCCACGGTTGCAAAATTAATGATTCGACCCCGCTTCTTTTTTTGCATCAATTTTGCGGCCTCCCGGCAAAAAAGGAAGGTCCCAAAAACATTGGTTTCATAAATATTCTTTAACGTCTTGAGGGGAGTGAGAAGCATGTGATTCATGGAGGCAATGCCCGCATTATTCACTAAAATATCAAGGCCGCCGAAGCGTTCGTCAATTTCCGAAAAATATTTTTCTACTGTTTTTTCATCCGCCACGTCCGCACAAAAATGCCAGTAATTCGAGTGTTTGCAATCACTTTCGGAGCGGCTGCAGCCAATCACTTGAAAATCCTTCTTGAGGTAATAGTCCACCAGGTAGCGACCAATTCCCTTGCGGGTTCCGGTAATCAAAATGACGGGATTGGGGTTCATCTTTTCTCCGCGAGAAGTTTTTGAATATAGAGGGTAAGGCTTCGAACGCTCAGAAAGGGGCTATTTTTTTGCGACATCGCTTTTTCATTCGTCAAGGTAATCGCTTTTTTATACTTTTTTTTTAGCCTCTGTTCGATATTGACAATCAGCATCACAAACCCGATTGAATCGAGCTTTCCCGAAGGTCCGTAAAGGACCGCAGCCTCGGATTTGACAAGCTGCTTGTCTATATCCAATTGACGGTTAATTTGATTGATCGCCTCAAAAATGATGGCCGTTATCTCTTCCACGAAGCCTCCTTATTTTGATCGAAAGGGATGTAAGAGTTATCGGCTCAATACGAGAAGAATTGTAGAACCCAATTTTGGCAGGTTGGGGAGAAAAGAGGAAAAGGATTATCCAACGAATTCAAGCAAAATGCGCTTCGGGAGTAGCCCCTTGTCATAGGCAGCATCAAGCAGTCGGGCAAGGCCCCTTTCACCTTTGAGGCCTAAATCTACGGTATAGTCATTGACATACATCCCGACAAATTGGTCCCCAAGAGGCTTGGAAAGCCCGCGGCCATACTCGAGCGCATAATCCAGGGCTTCGCTGCGATGTTGAAGCGCATAAACAATACTCTGCTTTAAGAGCTTTGCGAAAGCTTCGATTGAATCTTTTCCAAGATCGCGGCGGATAATGTCAATCCCTAAAGGCAGAGGAAGTTTTGTTTTTTCCTGCCACCACTGGCCAAGATCCATGAGTTTTGAAAGGCCTTTTTCTTGATAAGTGATTTGTCCTTCATGAATCACAAGTCCCAAATCCGCTTCCCCGCTCAAAACGGCATCTAAGATTTTGTCGAAGGGAATAAAGAGGGGCTCAAAATCGGCGTCGTAAAGCTGCAATGCGAGATAGGCCGTCGTGAGTTTTCCGGGAATCGCAATTTTTTTTCCCTTGAGAGAAGTTATTTTTTCTTCTCCGCGGCCGATGAGAATCGGTCCGTAATTGTCCCCCACACTGGCGCCGCTTCGAAGAATAACGTATGACTCCGCCAGATACGCGTAGGCGTGGCAGGAAACCGCCGTCACCTCAAGCTCTCCCCTTAGCGCCCTTTGATTCAAGGTTTCAATATCTTCTATCACATGCTCCACTTGAAAACCCTGCATCGGAATTTTCTGCTTAGCAAGGGCATAAAACATGAACGCATCGTCGGGATCGGGACTGTGACCCACACGAATATTTTTAACCGAAGGTGGGGCAGGCATGGCGGCCTATCCTAGGACATTTACTTGGCTTGTCAAGCGAAAGGTAGTCTAACCCCACACCCGGTGTGTAAAAGCTTTTTCACAACGGGTGTGGGGAGGGTGTGACTGCATGAATGGGTAGGCACCCGTAGTCTAAAAGTTTTGAAAGGAAGATTCTTTGTGAGGTTCCGTCGAGAGGGCATTAGAAAATTGAAGGCTGGGATAGCAAAATTTCAAATAATCTTTGGCGTTTTGGGGAATGTCTTCCCAAAGGGGCTGAAATTTGAGGGTTAAATCGTAAATGTCTTGGGCGGTCCAGCAAAAATGGCGGCTCAGAATTTCTTTCGGAATTCTGTCCTTCAAGAAATACATCCCCTTTCCGTGATGGGTCGCCGTGTGTTCTTCCGCCTGAGGAATATTCATGCGCATCGGCAATGCTGGATTTCCGCAAGCCCCTTCATAAGATTTGACGGGGCCGAGGGTCTCAAACGTCAGGTATTCATACAGCTCTTTATGCTTAGGATGCATCGCAATGACAAGATCGGTCACACCCATCTGACGCGCATAATCAAACATGATTTTAAAGAGTTGAAACGTGCAGGAGAGTTTGCGGAAATCCGTCAGGGAAAACCTTTTTTTCCCAAACCGGTCAAGATCCAGGGCCAGAAATCCGACTTCGGCCAGTTTGCGGCCGGGGGCACGTAACTTCGATATCTCCATCGGAAAAAGAGATTCCATCGGAAGTCCGCAGGGAGAATCCGGAATGAGACTGATCGTGCCAAGAATTTTTTTATCACTTTCCACAATGAAGGCCCGTGATTGAGGCAACATGCAAAAATAATTGTAATGCATTTCGGTAGGATTGGGCCTGCAATAACCACGCATTAAATATTGCCGGTAAATGAGGCGGAAGGCTTGAGAAATTTCGTACCAGCTCTCGGCGGGCCGGCAGATAAAATTTTTTGTCTTCTGAATCGCATAGTGACAAAGACGGTCGGCAAAAAGTCCTATCAATTTGTCTTTATGGGAGACCTTCCTCAAATTATCAAAAACCACACCGCATTCGTAACTCGCGAGGTGATTTAGGGAAGATTGCAGCCAAACCACCACGCCGATTAAATGCATGCTGTGATGGATTTTTGGAAGCTTGAGATTCAATTCAATGCGCGTCCCCACTGCCAGGGGTTTATTCACAGCCAAACGCACGCCGTTGCGGGAGGCTTCAATATGAGAATCGATGTTCCGAAGAACGCTTCCGGATTTTTTTCTGTACTTCACAGGAAGGCTAAAGGAAATCATTGAATCAGCGCCCTCTTTGACACTATCCTCTTCAATCGGAAACCGGAAGGCCATGACCCGATTTCCCAGGACATTGTCTTCCATCACGGCTATCCCCGATTCCCAATTGGACCTTCCCAAGAGCCTTCGTATCATGGAACACTCCCCTAAAACATCTAATCTATCTTAACTAATATAACTAACTTAAAAACTAATCTATGAAACATGTTTTTTCAATAATACCCAGCCATAACTATAGAAATTGCAATAAGTTACTATATCTTTTTAGCTCAGGCAACTTGAAATAACCCATTTCCACGGTTATAGTTACGCTAGTAATATTAATATGTTTTTAAAAAAGTTCTTTAATTTATTAAAAAAGTAGGGAGAATACGGCAATTAGCTATGATAAATGCGAGTAATTTAGTAAGGCCTATTGTGCGCTTATTGCGCGAAAACACCCATTCCCGGCGTCTCTCCAACCGGATTTTCTTTCCGAATGTGGATCTTTTAGTTTATCGACATGGTCCCAATTTCTCCATTGAACCTCAGCCCATTGCCGCGGCCATTCGGATTCCCGAAATGAGCGCTTCGGGCTTTCGCTTCACTTGTCCGCTTGAAAAACCCTTTATCAAGGGAGACTGCATCCGGATCATTTTCAAAAAACCAAATTTCCTTAAGGATCTGCAACTCAATGCCGTTATTCGGCATGGTGCACTGCTCAAAACCCAAAAAGAAAAAAAGGGCCATGCCTACTATCAACTAGGTTGTGAATTTTTGTTTACAAATCACGAAGCGCGCTCTTTAATAGCGCGTTGGAGCGCCATGGAATTAGCCAAGTTTCTTGAAAGAAGAAATTCGATAAAAGATCGCTTGATTACTTTTTTCTTCACGCGAAAAATCGGGCAGTGGGATTTTTATCCGGTAAAAAACTTTCAGGACCTTCAACGCGGCTTTAGCCTGGTTTATCAGGAATACTTAAAGCGTGGCTACATCGCCGCCAATCATCCTAAGACATTTTTCAATTTTCATTGTCTCTTGCCCTATGCCTGGACTTTTATCGCAAAAAATAAAACCGGCCAAATCGGCGGCACGATTTCCCTCATTCCGGATCACACTTCCCATGGACTCCCGGCCGATAAAATCTTTTCCGACGAGCTTAATTCCTTAAGAAATCAAGGAAGAAAAATAGGAGAGGTGGGCATGCTGGCCACCAACAAGGCTATTTTTAAAAATGGGCGTTTTGTTCTTGGGAATGTCTCTAAAATGAAGTTCCTTTTTCAGCTTTTCCGGGAAATGTTCTTGGCGGCCCGTGCCCTCGGCCTTGATGACCTTGCGATTACGGTCAATCCCAATCATGTCGCGATCTACCGTCACCTTTACTTTTATCCGATAGGCGAGGTGCGCCAATATTCCTATGTCAATAACGCGCCGGCGGTTTTAATGCGATGCAATATCGAAGAAGCCCGGCAAAAAGTTTCACGAGAAAATTACGATCTCTACCGATTTTATTTTTTATCCAAAACCGCCTCCCAGGACCCTAGTCAAAAATTTACACTGGGGCTGGAGGATTTACGGCATCTCTTGAGCCTCAATGAGGTTTGCGGTCATTTAAATTCCTTTGAAAAGCAAAACCTTCTGGAAACATACTCTAAAGTTGAACCCTGTGATTCAAAGGCGCAGGCAGCCTGATTTCTTGAACCATCTTGTCATCCGTCACATGACATGCTAATATACGCACTTTAAATTAGCGGCGGATATCCTATCCTCTGATTCAAATTCCTCTAGGGTGATTGGAAGGTTTCTATCAAAGTGGACATTTAAAGGAAATTGCTTATACTGTGAGCCCGATTAAGAAAAAAAGAAAGGAAAACGTAATCATGAATCAAGTTAAAGATAATATTATCGTGCGAATTGCGGGTGCAGCCGGTGATGGCATTGCCTCCGCCGGAGAGGTGTTTGGACGCATTTGCGCCCGAAGCGGCCTGCACGTCATGGCCTATAACGCCTATCAATCCGCCATTCGGGGGGGGCATGTATGGCTCCAGTTAAATGTAGGCTCCCGTAAAACCCTAAGCCATGGGGAAGCACCCGAAGTGGCCATTCTTTTAAACCGCACAAGTCCTGCCCTCCATATCCCTATGATGAAAAAGGGCGGCGTTGTTTTTTACAATTCCTCTCAAATTCAGGAAGATCTCTCCAAAATGCGCGACGACGTTACTTGCTACGGAATTCCTTTTAAGGAAATCTTCACCGAAGCAGGCGTGGAAGCCGTGATGGCGAATACCTTTCTTATTGGATGTGTGGTCGGACTTTTGGGGCTCGATGCCAATATCGGTTTGGAATTTATCCGCGACCGTTTCAAAAAAAAGGGGGAGCAGGTAATCGCCCTCAACAACCGGGTTTTTCAAGGCGGTATTGACTGGGTCAAAAAAAATGCGAAGCCAATGGAGGTGCATCTTAAAGGGGATGGCAAACGCCGCATGTTCCTTACCGGCAATCATGCCTTCGGCATGGGTCTTCTGGCACACGGTCTAAAATTCTATGCCGCCTATCCGATGTCCCCTTCAACGGGTGTTCTTCATTATCTCGCCACCAAGGCAAGGTCTCATAAACTTGTGATCAAACAAACGGAGGACGAAATTGCTGCGGTGAATTTTATTATCGGCGCCGCTCATGCAGGAGTAAGAACGGCTACAGCCACATCCGGCGGCGGTTTTTCCTTGATGGTGGAAGGCGTGGGTCTGGCGGGAATGATGGAAGAACCCATTGTGATTATCAATGTGCAGCGCGGCGGTCCTTCCACCGGAATTCCGACCAAACAGGAACAGGGCGATTTGAATATGATTATCGGTGCCTCCCAGGGAGATTTCCCGCGCATTGTCCTTGCTCCCAAAGACACCGAAGATGCCTTTTATACGGCAGGACGGGCCCTTAACCTAGCCGAAAAATATCAGACGCCCGTGCTTATTCTTTCGGACCTTTTCCTCTCCGAACATTTTCAAACCTGTGATGCCTTTGAGCGCCTGCTTCCCATCGAGCGCGGAAAACTAATCGATCACACCGAAGGCGGTTACAAACGCTTTCTAATCACCGAAGATGGCGTTTCCCCTCGCCTTGTGCCCGGAGCTCCGAAGGGGATGTATTGCTCTCCAAGCGATGAACACGATGAAGTGGGCAATGTGATTTCAGACGTTTTGGCGGGCTTGCCGGAATCTCTGGATATCCGCAACAAAATGCATCCTAAACGAATGAAAAAGCTAGACATGGCCCGGCGCGAAGATATAAAACTTCCAACGCTTACGGGTCCCAAAAACGCCGAATTAACCCTTCTGGGTTGGGGCTCTACTTACGATGCGATTGAAGAGGCATGCGAATATCTCCGCCAGGAAGGCATTGAAACCAATCATATTCATTTCACCGATGTTTATCCGCTTCCGAATGAGGCCGTTCGTGAAATGCTTGAATCGTGCAAAGAAATTGTCGCCGTGGAAAATAATTTTTCCTCGCAATTTACCCGCCTTTTGCGTGCGGAAACGGGCTTTGATGTCAAACGCATGGTCAATCGCTTTGACGGAGAACCTTTCACGGGTGAAGATATTTTCAATCGAGTGAAAAAGGAGCTGGCTTATGTCTGAAATGAAAGATTTCAATTCGGCAACTCATCCGGACTGGTGTCCGGGCTGCGGGGATTTCGGTCTTCTTGCGGCCATGAAAATGGCCTTCGCCGGACTGGGCCTTAATCCGCACGAGGTGATGACGGTATCCGGGATCGGCTGTTCCTCGAATTTGCCCGGATTTATCAACACCTACGGCATGCACACGCTTCACGGCCGCGCGCTCCCCATTGCTCAGGGCTTTAAACTTTCCAATCACAAAATGAATATCGTCGCCGTGGGCGGTGATGGGGATGGGTATGGAATCGGCGTTGGACATTTGGTGCATGCAATGCGTCGCAACGTGGATATGACGTATCTGGTCATGAATAACTCCATCTATGGTTTAACCACAGGTCAGACTTCCCCCACAAGCGGATTCGGCATGAAAACCAAATCGACTCCCTTCGGCAATCCTGAAGTTCCGTTGAATCCTCTCACGCTGGCTTTAGGTTCGGGTTGCGGCTTTGTGGCCAGGGCCTATACGGGACATACAAAACGATTGGTCGAAATCATTCAAGCTGCGATCAAACATCAGGGCTTTGCCCTTGTGGATACTTTTAGCCCTTGCGTGACCTTCAACCTTATCAATACGCATCAGTACTTCAAGGATAATGTTAAAGACATCAATCAAGAAGGTCATGACACGACGGATCTGGCGGCAGCCTGGAAACAGGCCTCCCGTGAGGATGTGATTACCACCGGAATTTTTTATCAAAAGGTAAGGTCCTGCTACGAAGAAACGGAAGAAGACACCCTTGCGGAACCTTTGATGAGCCACAAACTGGGAATTACTTCCGAGCAAACCCAGAAACTCTGCGCTGAGTTTATTTAAACCGAGCGACTTTATCCCCAACCTGTAAAGTTTCATTGGGGGAAGTGTCTTGCCATTGGCAGGCGCTGAAATAGTCGTACATCCGGTCGACGATGAGCTCTGTTTTAAGCGGGGCCCCTTGGCGTATCACATAAAGTTTATCTCCCAACCTTAAGCCATTTTCACTTCCACGGTCGATCACGACAAATTCATAAACCGGATTGACATTTAAGATTTTGCCTTCGAGGGGATAATCCTCGGGGGCGTTTGAAATGCCAAGCCTCGGCTTCACTCCGGTACGGACGGGGTTGGGCAGGAAAGCTACGTTTTTAAAACGACGCTTTAAAGCCGTATATTTCCCTCTGAGGAAACTCCACCTTGAAATCAGCCTTTTTTGTGTGGACCGGGCCCGAAAAATTTCTTGATTTTTCTCGCGAAGCTTATTTTCCAGAGCTTCTTTTTCACTTCGGAGCCTCGCAATTTCCTTGGCGTCCCATTCCCGCTCCGTTTGAATCATGGAGATAAGCAAAGCCCTTTCTTCGGCACTTTGCCGGGCTTGAAACAAAAGCTCCGTGGCAACAATCCCCCAAATAAAAAGTGCTAGGACAAAGGCCGGTAAAAAATAGTTAAAAAATTTCTGCTTCCCCTTCGACGGGGGACGCAGCCGGGATAAACGAATCGAACGCCGTAATCGGCTTTGAGATTGTAGCCATGGCATAGGTTTCCTACCTCCTCATTCCTTTCTATCAACAGGGTCTATAGTCTTTAGGCTGGTGATTCTGCTCTGGCCTTCCATTTTTCAGCGGTGGCGTTAAAACTTTTTTCCATCATATGCTGCAATTTTCCCTCATCAAAAAATGCCCCGACCATGCCCAGATCCCATTCGAGCATGAGGTCCACTTGAGTTCCCTGGTCGGTAGCCTTAAATTGAGCGCTTCGGTCCATAGAACCTCCCATGGGAAGCCCGCTATGAATCGCGGTCTTTTTGCCTTCCTCCCATTCGGTGATTTCATGATCCATTTGAATGACCTTTTTCCCGAATTCACATTTCTCATTCCAGGAAAGACCACGTCCGCTTCGAACCGCACTCGTGATCCGGCTTTCCTGAACCCCTTCCACCCATTCGGGTGTTTTTTCCACATCCACCCAGATGTCCCAGACTTTATTCAGAGGTGCGTTAAACCATAATTGTTTTTGAATAGACCCCATGCTTTTTCCCTAACTTTTTAGCTTTAAACTAATCGGGCAATGATCGGAACCGGTAACTTCGGCAAGAATCTTTGCATCCTCAATATCCGGCAATAGGTCTTTGGTCACAAAATGATAGTCGATTCTCCAACCTACATTTCTTTCGCGGGCCGCCGTTTTGATGTCCCACCACGTATAATGATTGGGACCCGGACAAAAATGCCGGAAAATATCGATTTGACCCGCTTCGACCCACCGGTCAATCCAGGCCCGTTCCACGGAAAGAAATCCGGAAACATTTTCATTCTCTCTGGGGCGGGCCAAATCAATGGCGTGATGGGCCGTATTGTAGTCCCCGGAAACAATGACCCGTTTTCCCTCGGCTTTTAATTTTGCGACAAATCGGAGGGTTTCCTCATAGAAATCGAGTTTGTATCGCAACCGGACGCTATCCTTTTTTCCATTCGGAAAATAGATATTCAAAAGCACAAATTCTGGATACTCGGTGAGAAGCACACGCCCTTCCCCATCAAAACGCGGGATTCCAAAACCGGTTTTAACTTGAAGGGGTTTTACTTTGGTGAAAGTGGCGACACCGCTGTAACCTTTGCGCTCGGCGCTATTCCAATACACATGATATCCCGCCGGATGGAGCAGGGCTTCGTCCAACTGATCCGGGTTAGCCTTTGTTTCCTGGATGCATAAAATATCCGGATTTTCTTTTGCAAGCCATTCCAGAAAACCTTTCCGCTGGCCCGCGCGGATCCCATTCACATTCCAGGATAAAATTTTCATGCAGAGTCCTGTCAAAATAAATTTGAAATGAACTATTTTTCTTTAGGGAGATCAGTGACTTAAAATTTCAAGGGCTCTTTCCGGTTGATCCGTTTTCAAAACGAGACACCCGGTTTCTTGCCCCTTCGTCGCCGTGCAATAGGCATAATGAATATTAATATCCGCCTCGGCCAAAACCTGAGCAATACGGGCAAGCTCTCCCTCGCGGTTCTCAATTTCAAGCACGACGACTTCTTGCTCCAAGACATAAAGTTCTTCTTGCTCTAAAAGAAGGATTGCTTTGGTGGGATGATCCACAAGAAGTCGGACAACGGCATTGTCCACCGTATCGTGAACGGCCATTGCCATAATATTGACCCCGGCCTCCGAAAGCACCGTGCAGGCCCGGGCAAGAACTCCGGGCCGGTTTGGCATAAAAATCGAAAGCTGTTTTTGAATCGGCATAAAATCCTAAGTGAGTATTCGGCTGATGATTCTTTGGGCTTGACCCGCCAGGGTTCTTGGCACGGCAATTCCAATCCCCTTTAAGGCATTCCCATGAATATCCTTTTTTCCCTGCTCATAAACCACACATTCCACTTCTTCTTCTTGAAGTCTTGCCTGCAGGGGACGCGCTTCTTCTAAAGTAGCAGTTTCATAAACCTGCACCCACACCTCTGCGGGATTCCGCTTGGCCCGGAACCAGCGGCCCGGTTTTACGTTTTTTAACTCCGCGGGGATGATTTGCCGCCGGCTCCAGGCGGAAAGCGCCCAGAGAATTACCCCGAATAAAAGAAAATAAACCAAAAGCCGTGTCATGACGCTCTCCTCGAGGCCATTTTATCTTAAGACCTCCGAGGGATTAAGAACTTTGTCGATTTGAATACGCTCGAGAAAAATTTCCTTAAGATTTCCAAATTTACAGGTTTCAACATCCACATGATCCATTTCCGGAAGCGATCCCAAAATGGGGATACCGGTTAATTCGTGAATCACTTTAGGATTGGTCACTTCCACCATGGAAAAATTTACGGTGGGCATTCGATTAAAAATAATTCCACGGATATCAAACCCACGCACGACCGCCGCATCCACGGTTAAAAGCGTGTGATTAATCGTCCCGAGCCCGCTACGGGCCACGATTAAAAGGGGCAGCTCGAATTCCTTGATAAGATTCGCCACAAAATAATCCTTGGAAATCGGAACTAAAAGACCCCCAATTCCCTCCACGATGATAAAGTCATAGTGCCTTTGAAGCTCCTGATAGGCGCGGACAATTTCCGAAATTTTTATCGGTTTTTTTTCTAGGGCGGAGGCCACGTTGGGAGAAAGAGGGTGACGAAAACGAGCCGGCGAGCTTAAAGCAGCATATTCATTCTCCGCGGCTTCCATTAAAAAAACGGCATCCATGGAAACCAAATGTTGGTCCGTCCCTTGACAACCGGTTGCGACTGGTTTCATGACGCCGACACGAAGCCCGCGCGAGCGAAGCGCCATCGCAAGCCCCGCTGCCACGATGGTTTTCCCAACTCCCGTATCCGTCCCCGTAATAAAAATACCCGGTTTCAGCATCTCTTTATTTCTTCCGAAACTTCCTTGATGGATTGATAAGTAATCTCAAGAAGTCTTGAGAGTTCACGTTCTAACATGACAAGCGGCGGCATCAGGACAATGACTGAACCCAGGGGCCTCAAGATCGCGCCCTTCGCCCTAGCCTTTTGAATCACACGAATGCCGATTTTATCATTCCAGTCAAACGGTTCTTGGGTCTCCCGACTCCGAACCAATTCTATCCCGATCATAAAACCCACCTGGCGTATATCCCCTACGATTGGAATTTGATAAAAATCCTCAAGCCGCGATCTTAAAAATGCGATCTTGGGGCGAAGCCTCTCTAAAACTCTCTTTTTCTTAAATAATTCCAGTGAAGCAAGCGCCGCACGGCAGGCCAGCGGATTGGCGGTATAGGTGTGCCCATGGAAAAAAGTTTTTTTCTCCCCATAATTTCCTAAAAAAGCCTCATAGATTTCTTCGCTTGTAAGCGTCACAGCCAGTGGAAGATAGCCTCCTGTAAGGCCTTTTGCCGCCGTAAGAATATCGGGACTTACCTTTTCCTGGTCACTGGCAAACATCGTCCCCGTGCGGCCAAAACCCGTCGCCACTTCATCAAAAATAAGCAGGAGATTATACTTCTTCGTAAGTTCCCTGGCACGCGAAATGTAGCCGGTCGGTTGATCAATCATTCCCGCAGCCCCTTGAATCAAAGGCTCCATCACAAGGGCAGCCAATTCTTTGTGATGACGCGCGAGAACCTCCTCCATCGCTGCAAGCGATTCCTCCTTGACCTTTTCCGTATCCCTTGTTCCGGGCCACCGGTATCGGTAAGGAGAAGGTATCGCATAGGTTTCAAAGAGAAGCGAGGAAAAAATTTCGTGAAAGAGATCCATCCCTCCGACGCTCACCGAACCTAAGGTATCTCCGTGATAACCCAAAGTGAGTTTTGCGAATTTCTTTTTTTCAGGCCTTTCCCGATGACGCCAGTACTGAAAGGCCATTTTCAAGGCGATTTCAACGGCCTCGGACCCGGAATCCGAATAAAAAACACGGGTGAGTCTTTTGGGAGAAATTTCAATCAGCTTCTCGGCAAGTTCAACGGCCGGGGCATGCGACAACCCCAGAAAAGTCGAGTGTGCGACTTTTTTTAGTTGATCTTCAATTGCCCGGTCAATCTCAGGCACTTGGTGACCGTGAATATTACACCAAAGCGAAGAGACCCCATCCAAATAACGGCGTCCTTGAATGTCCTCCAGATAAACACCCTGGGCCCGTTCAATCACAAGGATGTCCTCTTCCTGCCAGTCCCTCATTTGAGTAAAGGGATGCCAGAGAAATCGCTTGTCCTTGTCTTTTAAGGTGGATGAAACTCGGGACTGTCTCCTCTCCCCTTTCCCTTTTTTGATTAATAATTCCATTCCCTCTGCCTTCGAATCCTTATGGAGGGTTCCAAGCGAAGCGAACCCCGAAGCTGATTTTCACTGACAAACACAATTTCCACTTTCCGGCTTTCCCAGGCTTTTAAAACAATATTTTTATCCCGCCGCAAAATTGAAACCGGTAAATCCCCTTTGGGTGCGGTTTTATCGTAAAGGGTTAATTGGGTTCTAAAAATAACATCCCTTGATTGGTCCGTCATGTTGGTCAAACGGCCCTCGATGATGTAGCGCTTGTCCGTTGACTCTTTAAGCATCACATCCGAAACGTGAACCGGCTCCACGGCCCAGGCATCGCTGACGGGGGCAAGCGTACAAAAAAAAAGGAATGCCAGAAGCATTTGTTTCATTCAAAGGCTCAAAACAGAAAAACTGTCATCGCTTTCAATGAGGCAGCGAATACGGCTTTTGCCTTCCTTTTTAGCATGCTCTAAGGCTGTTTCTGAGCGCGTTATCATTTCTCCGGTGCTTTCACCGCCGCGATACGCGGTCAAACCGGCCGAAAAGGTGCAGTCAAATTTGTCTTCCGACTGATGGATGAGACGGTCCAGGAATTTCGCGGCGCGAATCAAATCCGTTTGCGGGAGGAAAACATAATATTCATCGTTTTTCCCGCGGCCGATGCAATCTGAAAATCGGACATTGGATTGAAGAAAATCTCCGAAGCGTTTGAGGAGTTCTTCGGCGAGCCTCTTGCCGAAATTTTCCTGAAAGGAGCGAAACGAATCAAGATCGATGACACAGAGCGATAAAGGAGCGTGGTAGCGGCCAACCCGCCGAAGTTCTTGTGCCAGCATCTCTTCGAAACCTGCGCGGTTGAGCAGCCCCGTCAAAGGATCGGAGAGGCCCCGTTTTTCCAGCCTTATCCACTGATAATCGATCAGCGTCAGCAAAATCGATTGAATGAGAATCGCCCCCAAAAGGCCTAAGAGCAAAATTAAAGTCAAACGAATCGGAACGGGAAGCGTCCCTAACTGCTCGTAAAGCATATACCCCACGCCAAGGGCTGCCAAAAGGGCCAGCGCCGATACCAGGATTAAAATTTTTTGAATGGCCTTTTCAACATCCCAGAGATGGCGTTCGCCTTCGCTCAACTTTAGAAATTTTTGTCTTGTGAGGATCATCGTGGCTCCTTTGCGGAGGAATCAAAAGAATACCCTTTTTTAAAGAAAAACTCTTTAAGGTGGTCCATTTCTTCGATTTCGTGAGCCGCGCTCAGGCTGATGCGAAGCCGCGCCTTTCCCTTGGCAACGGTGGGCGTGCGAATGGCGGGTGCCAGGATCCCTTCGCCGAGAAGCTCTTCAGAGATTTCCAAGGCCTTTTTTTCATCCCCAATTAAAACCGGAAGAATGGGAGACAAGGCGTGAGGGGATAATTGCCTCATATTGCGCCACAACTTTTGGCGAAGCGAGACGTCCTCATCCGCTATCTGCATGGCCTCAAAGGCAGCGTGCGCCAGAACGGGAGGGAGGGCCGTTGCGAAAATAAAGGGGCGGGAAAAATTAACAAGATAATCTTTCAACTCCTTGGACGTGGCGGCAAAACCGCCAAGACATCCGTAGGCCTTGGAAAGGGTCCCGGTCATGACGTCTATTCTACTCGCAAGCCCCGTTCCCTCCAAGGCCCCTTTACCGGTGGCACCGAGCACACCCGAACCGTGGGCATCGTCCAAAATAAGAAGACAATCGTAGATTTCTTTGAGGCGGATCAGAGCTTCAAAATCCGCAAGATCGCCATCCATACTGAAAACCGTGTCGCTCACAAGAATCCTTTTTTGAAAACCAGACGCGGATTTTAAAATTTCCTCGCAACGCAAATAATTTTTGTGCGCAAACACGCGCAGGCTCGCCCCGGAAAGCCTTGCGCCATCAATTAAAGAGGCATGGCAAAGTTTGTCCAACACAATTAAATCTTTAGGGCCGGCCAAGGTACTTAAAACGCCTAGATTCGCAAGATAGCCTGCACTGAAAACAAGGGCGGCTTCTTTTTCTTTGGCCGCGGCAATTTTTTCTTCAAGTTGAATATGATCTTTTGTGGTCCCTGAAATCAAACGCGAGGCCCCGGCCCCCGCTCCTGTTTCATCAAGGGCATCTCCAAAAGCTTTTTTGACGCGCGGATCCTGAGAAAGCCCCAGATAATCATTGCCGCAAAAAAGGGTGAGCTTTTGCCCTTGCCAAGTCGCGTGAACCGCATCAAGGGGTTCGAGTGTGCGAAGCTGGCGGTAAAGATGTTTCGCTTTGACCGATTCGATTTCTTCTTGGAAAATTGAATTCATAAATAAATATTCTTTGATGACAGTTTTTTTACACCTTCCCCAGCGCGAGGGCCGCTACATGCCCGCCGAAACCCATGGAATGGGAAATTGCATGGGAAATTTTTTTTGGCCGGGCGCGCTGGGGGGTATAGTCCAAATCACAGGCCGGATCTGGATTCAAAAGATTCATCGTAGGCGGGACAAATCCCTCCTCCATGGCCAGGAGGGTGGCAATAACTTCAACGGCCCCAGAGGCACCCAGCATATGGCCCGTCATGGATTTTATGGAACTCATGGGAATGTGATAGGCCTGTTTTCCGAGGGCCTTTTTAAGTTGACGGGTTTCATATAAATCCCCTTCTTTTGTCCCGGTTCCATGAAGGTTGACGTAATCAAGCGCACTTACGTCAAGTTGGGTTTTATCCAAAAGCTCCTTGAGGGCCCTTGATAATGCGTTTTCTTCTTCTTTAAAACGAAGCGCATGCGTACCGTCGGAGGCATAGCTGGAACCCAAAATCTCTCCGAAAATTTTTGCACGGCGCGCTCGGGCGCTTTCCAGAGTTTCTAAAAAAACAATTCCCGCACCCTCTCCGATTAAAAATCCGCTCCGGGATTTATCAAAGGGGCGAATACTGTCCCGGGAAAGTGTCTTCATCTTGTGATAGCCTGCTAAAAGCAAAGGGACAATGGAGGCATCGCTGGCTCCGGCAATACAGTAATCCACGACGCCTTCCTGAATCATTCTCGCGCCTTCAATAACGGCAACGGTTCCCGTAGCACACGCTGCGATATAACATTTTGCAGGCCCATGAATTTTCCAGCGACGGGCAATCCATTGGGCTGCAAAATTCGGCACCGCATTGCAGTAAATTCTCGCCCCTAAGATGGCGCTGGGATGTTTGATAAAGCGCTCTTTAAATCGATCGAGGGTGTGGACTCCGCCTTTGCTTGAGCTTACAGAAATTCCGATGCGATAGGCGTCCGTCTGTTCCGGCTCAAATTCCGCATTTTGAATGGCTTCACCCGCGGCCGCAATCGCATATTGAATAAAGGGATCTAAAATGTGCGTGCCATGGCTGCGCGCATCAAAATGCTTCACCTCGAAGGCGCGCTTAAAAGGAAAGGCTGAAGGATCAAAGGTTTGAATCGGTCCTTCTCCGGAAATTCCTTCTTTTAAACTTTTACGGAAGGCGGTAAGCCCGATGCCGATCGGACTAACGATTCCCATTCCCGTGACCACAACTCGTGGCGTCATCATCTTTCCGTGAAGGCCGTGTGGCGGTTTGCCCTAAAAATTTCAGCCTGGCTTGATTTGAAAAGAGCGGGCATTATTTTTAGATGAGAGTAAATCAGACGCTACCAGGTTCTGCTTCGGAGGAACCGGGTACCTTTTGGGTTTTGGGTGAATTGGCCCGAAATCCGGCCCGGCGAAGCATCTCAAAATCCTTTTCCATCGGATTGCCCTCCGTCGTGAGATAGCCTCCGATAATGAGTCCGTTGGCCCCGCCGCGGAGGGCCAGCTCTTGGTAAAGATCACCCAGATTGACTTCCCTGCCGCCGGCCAATTTGATATTGGATTTGGGATGAATGAAACGGAAGACCGCAATTGTTTTAACCATTTCCCTCGGGTCGGGAGCCGGCACCTTTTCCAGCGGGGTTCCGGGCCTTGGATTTAACACATTCATAGGAAGACAATGCGGGGCATAGGGTTTTAATTCAAAGGCGAGTTTGACGCGGTCTTCGCGGGTTTCTCCCATTCCGAGAATTCCTCCGGAGCAAATTTCCATGTTTCCTTCTTGAAGCATTTGCAGGGTTTCAAGCCTTTTGTCGTAAGTATGGGTTGAAACAATTTTCGGATAAAAGTCCCGAGAGCTTTGAAGGTTATTATTAAAGCGCCTGACGCCTGCCTCTTTTAAACGCGTCACACGCTCCGGCGTAAGAAATCCGAGGGATCCATCCAAATTCATGGAGGTTTCATTTTTAAGACGAATATAGATTTCAATAATATGATCAAATTCTTTATCGGTAAGCGCTCCGCCACTTGTTACCACACAGAAATTTTTTGCGCCCTTTTTCTCAAACTCCTTGGCCCGTTTAACGACTTCTTCGGCAGCCATGAGTTCATAGCGGTCAACTCGCGTATCAAAACGAACCGACTGCGAACAAAAACCGCAGTCTTCGCCACAGAGATAGCTTTTTGCATTAATCAGCGAACAAAGCCCCGGCTCTTCAGAATTAAAATGAAAGGTAATTTCACGGGCGGCGTCCAGAAGCGCGTCAAAGGCCTCGCCCTCATTTTCGATTTCCATCAACCGCAGGGCTTCTTCAAAATCAATTTCCCCGCCCTTTAGAACGCGCTCTTTGAGAATTTCGATGAGCTCTTTCACTTAACCTTCGACAATATCGCCTAAAACAGATTCAACTTTGACGCCCTTTTCGCGGAATATTTTTTCGGCTTTGGCGATATCTTTTTCATCGCCCTCAAGTTCAATCGTAGCCTCTCCCACTTCGGAGGTGATTTTGGCGCGGCGAATATTGAGAAGTAAATTCAAATCGCGCGCGACCACAAACATAATGGGCTCTTTGATTAATTGCTTTTGGAAAAATAAATGGTAAGCCTTTTTAGCCATGGTGATTACCCTCCGGCAATGGCGGGGACAATAGAAATCTCGTCGCCATCTTTAAGTGAGGTTTCTTCTTTTTTCAAGAAACGAATGTCTTCTTCGTTCAAATAAACATTCACAAAACGACGAATTTTTCCGTTCTCATCACAAATCCTGTCCTTGATCCCCGGATATTGTTTCTCAAGCTGGCCCACGAGGTCCCGTATATCCTTTGCCTGAACCTCCACTTCCGCCTTCTGAGAAGTAAGTTTCTGAAGCGGGGTTGGAATTCGTACTTTAACGCTCATTGTCATTCTCCAATCTTTGTCATTATGACAGTTTCATTATTCTCAGTTTTCATTTCTTCTAGGGCAGCTTTTAATTCTTTAATTTCGTTTTCAGCTTCCGTCAACCGGATTTCCAGTTTTTGAACTCTGTTCTCAAAACCTGAGAAGCGCCGCGAAATAAATTGATCGTCATTCTCTGGCCGAATCACATTCGAGCCTACCTGCAACACCTTACGGTCAGGGGGAATATCTAAATGTTGAATGTCACTAACAACAACTCCATTTTCATCCCGCGGGAGATTGGCTTCCTGCTCCTCATCGGCGTTGAGAAAGGGCAAGAGGATAAACAAAAAACAAACCCCAAAAAGGCACCTGGTACCTTTTGATGGATTCATCGAACCGTCTCAGGATGTTTTTTCTCGCTACCCATGACTGTTTTTTCGAAAGAATCCAAATTCGGCTCGATTTGATAGGGGGCACCTACGGCCTCTTGAATGGCCTCCTGAGTTTTCAGGCCGTTTCCGGTAATCGCGAGCACAAGTGACTCATTTCTCGGAATAAGTCCTTGATTAATCAATTTTTTTGCCGCGGCCACCGTCACACCGCCTGCGGTTTCCGTAAATATGCCCTCAGTGCGGGCAAGAAGCTTAATGCCGTCGCGGATTTCGTCATCGGAAACAATGGCCGCGCTTCCCCCGGAATCCTGGATCACGTCTTTAGCGTAATAACCATCGGCAGGATTTCCAATCGCAAGGGACTTGGCAATAGTTTGAGGCTTGACGGGTTTAATGACATCCGCCTTCTCAAGAATCGCAGTAGCAATGGGAGAGGAACCCTGCGGCTGCGCGCAATAAATTTTTGTTTTCAGCTTGTTTTCGAGCAGTCCGAGCTTATCGAATTCCTTGAATGCCTTCCAAATTTTTGTGATGAGCGATCCACTGGCTGCAGGCGCCACCAAATGATCCGGTGCACGCCAGCCAAGCTGCTCCGCGATTTCAAAGCCAAGCGTCTTGGAACCTTCCGCGTAATAGGCCCGCAAGTTGATGTTCACAAATCCCCATTTGTATTTCGCCGCGATCTCCGAGCAAAGCCGGTTTACCTCATCATAATTCCCATTCACGGCCACAAGCTGGGGCGCATAAACGAGCGAGGCCACAATTTTTGCCTTTTCAAGATTGTGAGGAATAAAAATGTAGCGTTTAAAGCCTGCCCAGGCCGCATTGGCAGAAACCGAGTTTGCAAGATTGCCCGTTGAAGCGCATGCCACCGTATCAAATCCAAGCTCGCGGGCGCGGGACAGGGCCACGGCCACAACACGATCTTTAAACGACCAGGTCGGATGACAAACCGAATCATCTTTGACGTAAAGTTCCTTGACGTCGAGTTCTTTGGCCAAGATATCGGCTTTGACAAGCGGAGTAAAGCCGGAATAAAAACCGGCACTGGGGTTCCCCTCCAGGGGGAGCAAATCCCGGTAACGCCAAAGGCTTTTGGGGCCTTTGGCAATACTTTCGCGGGAAATTACTTTTTGAATCGCATCATAATCGTAGTTCACTTCCAGCGATCCAAAACAGTATTCGCAGACATAAAGCGCCTGCTTGGGATATTCACGACCGCATTCGCGGCAACGTAATGATTTAAGAAAGGACATAATTAACTCAAAAATAAAAAGTCAAAAGGCAAAAATCAGGTGTTGCTCCACAACAAGGAACACTTCATTTTTGATTTTTGAGCTTTGACTTTTAACTTTTAAACACCTCATCCATGCTCAAATAGCGCTCCCCGGTGTCAGGAAAAATAGCCACCACGGTTTTTCCGGAACCCAGTTCTTTGGCAACCTTCAGCGCGGCCCAACAGGCAGCGCCGGTTGAAATGCCACCGAGAATTCCTTCTTCTTTGGCAAGCGCAAGGGCCGTATTCCAGGCATCCATGTCGCTTACGGTAATGACCTGATCGACAACACTCCGGTTCAAGATCTCAGGGACAAAACCCGCGCCAATCCCCTGGATTTTGTGCTTGCCCGGCGCCCCTCCGGAGAGAACGGGCGATGTCGCAGGCTCAAGTGCAATGATTTTGATATTCGGGTTTCTTTTTTTGAAGACTTCCCCGCAGCCGGTAATGGTACCGCCGGTTCCAACACCGGAAATAAAGGCGTCGAATTTCCCGTCCAGGGCGTCCCAGATTTCTTCGGCCGTAGTTTCACGATGAATTTTGGGATTGGCGGGATTGGCAAATTGCTGGGGCATAAAAGAATTTTTATTTTCCCTTACGATCTCTTCGGCCTTTTTAATGGCTCCCTTCATGCCTTCAGCGCCCGGCGTCAAAACCAGTTCAGCCCCGAACCGCTTTAAAAGATGGCGGCGTTCGACGCTCATGGTTTCCGGCATCGTGAGAATCAAGCGGTAACCTTTTACCGCGCACACGAGCGCAAGGCCAATGCCGGTGTTGCCGGAGGTAGGCTCCACAATGACGGAATCTTTGTGGACCAATCCCTTTTCCTCGGCATCTCGAATCATACTTAGACAAATACGGTCTTTGACACTAAAGCCGGGGCTGAAAGCCTCCAATTTTCCGTAAACGGTTGCGGCGCCGCTTGCGCCGAGTTTATTGAGACGCACCAGCGGCGTATTGCAAATCAAATCCAGAACACTTTGAGCCGCAAGCGGTTTGGTATGGGATTTCGGTTTCGTTTGGATCATGGTCATAGTCTCCTCCTATTTAGGCTGTCGCTTTTTCGCGCATGGCTTCAATCAACACCTGGGCCACCTCGGGCCTTGAAAATTCCGGAGGCGGCATTTCGCCCTTGCGAAGCATTTCACGCACCTTCGACCCGCTCAGGCTTAAATGATGGGAAGGGTCATGAGGGCATGTCTTGGTGGATGCCATTTCTTCGCAAGTCTTGCAATAGAACGTGAAGTCAAAGAAAAGCGGCGTAATGCCGATTTCTTCGGCGCTGAATTCATTAAAAATATGATGCGCGTCGAAGGATCCGTAATACGGCTTCCCATCGGGTTTGGCAACCCCCGCGTGATCGCGGCCCACAATAAAATGCGTGCATCCGTAATTTTTTCGCACCAGGGCATGAAAAATCGCTTCCCGAGGACCGGCATAACGCATGGCGGCGGGAAATACGGATAGCAGCGTATTGTTTTTTGAAAAATATTTGTCCAAAAGCACTTGATAACATTTCATGCGGATCTCGGAAGGAATATCATCCCCTTTGGTATCCCCGATAAGCGGATGGACCATAAGGCCATCGGCCATTTCCAAGGCACATTTTAAAAGATATTCATGGGCCCGGTGAATGGGGTTACGGGTTTGAAAGGCCACCACGCGGCGCCAATTCTTTTCAGAAAATATTTTTCTTGTTTCTGCCGGATCCCGGCGGTATTCCAAAAATTTTGCACATTTTGGCCGTTCAAAAAGGGAAATTTTCCCGGCAATCAAAGTATCTCCCATCCCGTAAATGCGCGCTACGCCAGGATGGGCTTTTTCCTCGGTGCGATAGGCCTGGGTGGCGTGCGCCGCCTTATCGTGTGGAAAAATTTCCTCGATTTTCATGAGGGCAAGGGCATGCCCCGATGCGGGATCACACAAAGCAATTTCATCGCCCACCTTAATCGACTTTTTTTCTTCCTCGGTGATGGATTTTACCACCGGAAGCGACCATGCAAGACCCTTCGCCAGATGCATTTTTTCAAGAACGGATTTAAAATCGGCAAGCCCCATGAAGCCTTCCAGAGGACTTAAGGCACCGGTTGCAATCATTTCGAGATCTGAAATTTCATAAGAAGCCAGGTTAATCCTTTTTAAAGATTTTGCTTTCCCTCTTGCCTCTTCAGCTTGAGCACCCGTCAACTCCCGATTCACTAATTTTCCGCCGTGTGGCTTAATGGTCTCTGTCATAGCTCCTCATTTCGTATATTGTTTATCGTACATCGTACCTAGTAAGTCGTACATAGGACTGATTTTAAATATTCGAAGAACTATCCTTCGATGGCTCTTCAGCCTTTTCTTTAGTTTTTACTTCCTTAAACGTGTGAATTCCGCATTCGCTTTTGGCTTTTCCGGCCCAGCGGCCGGAGCGCTCATCATCCCCCGCCTGAACCGGGCGCGTGCAGGGCCAGCAGCCAATACTAAGGTACCCTTTTTCATAAAGGGGGTGCTGCGGAATTTTATGTTCCTTTAAATACCACCACGAATCCCGCGAGGTAAAGTTTGAGAGCGGGCTTACTTTATACATCTCACCTTCATATTCTTCGACAATGCGGATGGACTTTCGAAAATCCGTTTGACGGCGCCGGATGCCCGACATCCAGGCATCATAATTTTTTAGGACCTTATCCAAGGGTTCGACTTTATTAATGTGGCAGCAGCTGTCCGGATCTTTTTCATAAGGAACGCCGTCATGCTTGGCCACCAAGGCGGCTTTTTTCCCCGAATCTGCCCGTAAATCAATCACCTTCGTAAGTCCTAAGAGCTTCACGAGCTGATCCTTATACGCAAGTGTTTCCGGAAAATGATACCCCGTCTCAAGAAAGAGAACGGGGAGGTCCCGTTGGATTTGACTCACCATATGAAGCAGGGTTCCGCTTTCAGGGCCGAAAGACGAAGTCAGGGCAAAACGGGGCGAAAATTCCGCCACGGCCCAGGCAATAATTTCCTGGGGGTTTTTTGTCTCAAACTCTGCGTTGAGTTTTTCCAAATCCAGCTGATGTGCCAACAACCTTTTCTCCTGTCGTCATTTTAATTTCTTCATGTCATTCTAAGGGGAAGACGAAGAATGACAAAATAAGTTCAAGAGGACGAACGCTTTTGACTTCTTTTTCGAAGGTCTTCCACGACCTCATAACTAAGACGAATATTCGAACCCAGAAATCCTAAATCCAGCCCGGATTTATTCGTCCCATGAAAATCACTGCCGCCGGTAGTAACAAGATTAAATCGCTTTGCGAACCTTAAAAAGACCGCATGATCTTCAGGGCCATGCGAACTGTGAAAAACTTCAAGGGCGTCAAGGCCCTGATCCACCAGTTTCCGGATCTCGCCTTCCAAGGCCTCACCCTCTAATTTCATCTGCTTCGGATGGGCAAGCGAAACCACACCACCCGCTTCATGAATGATGGAAATCACTTCCGCGCCTGTGAGTCGACTTTTATCCACATAAGCCGGGCTGCCCTTGGCGAGAAACCGATGAAAGGCCTCTTGCAGGGAGCCCACGATATTTTTTTTTACCAACGCCCGTGCAAAATGAGGGCGACCCAGCTGCCTACCCGCGGGAATTTCTTTGTCCTCGTAAGCTTCTTGAATCACTTCCTCAAGCGACAAGTCCACGCCGAGTTTTTGCAGTTTGTCAATAATTTGAGGATTGCGTTCCCGGCGGGCCTTCTGAATTTTGACTAATTTCTTTTGAAGTCCCGGATGATCGGCATCCAAAAAATAGCCCAACAAGTGAAGCGTGCCGGGCTCGAATTTAGCACTTAATTCAATACCGGGGATGAATTCCAAACCCAGCCTCCCGGCTTCTTCACGGCATTCGCGGACACTTGTCATGGTATCGTGATCGGTGACCGAAACACAATCCAGTTTTTTCTGCTTTGCGTAACGAATTAAATCGAGCGGCGCATAAGACCCGTCGGAATGGGTCGTATGCATGTGAAGATCAATCCGCTTCATCTCACCTGGCTGTGACTGTTGAGACGCAAATAACCAAGCTCTTCCAGCCGGCGTATTACTTTTTCGGCAGAACCTTCTGGGGTTTCGTTTTCCGTGTCGCAAATCACTTCCGGATTGAGAGGTTCTTCGTAGGGATCATCCACTCCCGTAAAGCCTTTAATTTCGCCTGCCTTCGCTTTTTTATAAAGACCTTTTACGTCGCGTTTTTCGCATTCTTCCACGGAAGCCTTGACAAAAACCTCAACAAAGTTTCCGATCATACGACGGTTAAAATCCCGCACCTCACGGTAGGGAGAAATTGCGGAAGCAATCGCAATCACGTCATTACGAGTGAGAAGCTGGCAAACAAAGCCGATTCGTTTGATATTGGCATCGCGATCTTCTTTTGAAAATCCCAGCCCTTTGCTCAAATGGGTACGGATCACGTCCCCATCTAATAGTTCAACTTTTAAATTCCATTTACGAAATTGCCTTTCAATAATGCGCGCAATGGTGGACTTTCCGGAACTGGGAAGCCCTGTAAACCAAAGCGTGACTCCTCGGGTAAGTTTGGCCTCCGGATAATCAAAAATGGATTCTTTCATGGCCAGAAAATTCCTTTCATATTTTTTCCTATCTCTTTTATATTGAATGAGTTAGGATTAATTCAGAAGCGTGAAATTTGAGGGTATAATATACATCTAAAGGGGGGTCTCTGTCAATGGAAGCGTCCGGACTGTCAACGCAATTTAGAAATGTCCTATTCTTGGCAAAGTAGAAATGTCCGGTTTTGTGGTTTTACGGTTTAAGGGCTTGCGCTGGCAGCAAGGGTCATCCTCTCTTTGCGAGCCCGTAAAGCGGCGCAAGCTTCGAAACTC
>JACPXM010000049.1 GCA_016196545.1 Candidatus Omnitrophota bacterium | reverse complement strand
ATAGGTTTATCGGCTGTTTCTTTTGAATCTTTCATCATTTCTTAAACCCTGCCGGTCGGGAACTACGGAAACCTCAATAAGACCTTGATTTAAATTGGCAATTTCCGCAAAGCTGGCTTGAGTCAAATCAATAACACGATTGAGTCTTTTGGCCGGTCCCCGGTCGTTGACACGGCAAAGCGTGGATTTTCGGGTTTCTAGATTCGTGACTTTAAGCAAGGTATTAAACGGGTAGTCCCAGGAGGCGCAGGTGGATCCGGAATCCTCAAAAATTTCACCATTGGCCGTATGACGATTAATAGAAGGATCCGACTCGCTGTACCAGGAAGCGATTCCGTAAAGGATTTTCGCGGGAGCTGAAAGGTAAAGCCAATCTTGAGATTGTGAAACTGATTCGGGAACAAACAGAGAAAGTAAAAAGAAAAAGCCTAAACGGGAAAAATATTTCACATAACAAAAGGTAGCACATGGAATTAGAGATTACAAAATGCGGGAAAAAGACTCAGGCTGCGGCGGCACCCTCGGGGCCGTAATAATGCTCAAGGGTGGTAGCAATATCCTCGGGGCAGCATAAAACAGTTCGGATTTGACTGACATTGGGATGCCAGACAATAGCGTGTTCCGGCCACACCGCATTAGGAGCGGAGATAGCCACTAAAAGGGTTTCATCCCGGTGCACAAGCGGCATAATCCGGTATTCATAAGCAATTCGCTTGGGGACCATTTTAATGGCCTGGGGTTGCGGGATAAAATGGGACAATTCCACAAAAGCCATTTCGTATTGGGCGGCAAGGGCCCGGTAGAGGGTGGGGCGGTTAACGAAGCGATTCTCAATCAGAATTTCCCCCAGGATTCGGTTGTTTTCCTTTTGAACCGTCAAGGCTTGCTCCAGCTGATCCCAGGTGACCCAGCCATTCTGAATGAGAATCTCTCCCAACATCCATACGCATTTTTGATTGAACTGCATGCATCACCCCTGAATCTTAATTTTCCCTGCCGGACTTCTTAATTCTAAAAGTACTCGATCCCTACTTATTTTACAAGGAAACAAAGTCGGTCTTCTTAGACAAATTGCTAGCGTTAGAGATCTTTTTAGGGGTTTAAAAAGTATGAAACTTTTGTTACTTGAAGGCCATTATCATCCAGGCCTTGGGTCTTAGGAGAATGCGGGCCGGCATGCTGAAGCGGTTTAGGAGCGCATGAAGCCATGGGGTATTTTGAATACGCAGCGCAAGCTTAAGTTTTAAGGTCATTTTCGCGCCCCGGAGTTTTTTACGGTAGGTGTAGCCTTCAATAAAGGAAAAAAAATGAAATTTTACTTTTCTAAAGCCGCCTTCCAGGGCCCCCTTTTTCCATTGGGGGAGTGTGTAGGCATTTTCATTAAAGCCTTCGTGAATGGCCTCCTGAAGCGCCTTTCCGGATTTGTCTTCAAAAATGCCGAAGGCGCATTCGTGAAGTGCCACAACCCGGCCGCCCGGCCTTAGAACGCGGTGAAATTCCTGAAAAAGCTTTTTGAGGTCTTTACAGTGATGAATCACCGAGTGCGAAAAAATAATGTCATAAGACTCGTCTCTAAAAGGCAAAGTACTCATATCTGCCATGACGCGCTCGTAATAAGTACCATCTTTTTCAAAATACAAATCCGCGGTCGTGAGATAATGGGTGACGTCAAGTGCAACGACTTCGCAGCCTTTTTGCGCGAAGCGCCACGAGGCCCAGCCAAAACTGGCACCCACTTCAAGGACGTGCTCTTTACCCGTGAGGTTCAATAAATCCAACGTTTGGAAAAACCGCTCTGCATTGCCAGCTTGATTGTCAAAACTGCCGCCGGGCTTGAAATAGTGGCTGCCGTCTCCGGCAGGGAGGCTCAAAAAAAGATCTTTAAACTCGCGGATTGTTTGGGGATTAATCGGGTGTTTCTCTCCCTTTTCGGTGATCAAATATCCGAAGGATTCCGCATGTTCCTTTTCATGCGCGACTTCTTCTGGCAGCTGTGAGGCCAGGCAAAGGAGGACCCCGTCGCGGATTTCGTAGAACCTGGTGCAGCTTAAGCAGCGGACTTCGCCCTGGCGGATTTCCCGCTCATTTTCCAAATCGGCTTTCAAGGCCCAATTCGATTGGCCGCATCCGACGCATTTTAAAATATTCAGAAGATCTTTTTTCATCGTTGCAACTCGCTCTCATTGCGAGAAATCCGCCAACGCTCTCTGGCAGATGACGACTCACGATAATCCCTTTTTTCCCTATCCCAGAGAAATAAATTCATTTCAGTCGCCTTTCCTTTGATCACGGAAACTACCAAATAATCCACTCCCGGGTAGGTAGGCTCGCCTTCGCTGATGGCGATGCGCCTGTCTTCCTCAGAAAAATGGGCTCCGGCATCCACATGGGAATGATAGATGATTCGAATCTCCTCACTTGTCTTTCGAATTTCTTTTTGAATCTCAAGCAACTCGCGCGGATCAATAAAATAAGCCGCGCGCGCGCTGCGGGGAAAATTTTCTGGATCCCGCGCATGATAATCATCCTGCCGATTTTTGCAAGGCCGAAGTCGGGATATCCCTGATTTTCCTTTAGGCCCAAGGATCATGCCGCAGCATTCCTTCGGGTACTCGGCCTCGGCTTGGGTATAAATGGATTTGATCCACGTTTCGGGGAGGGCTGGCTTCATACATTCCAAAACTATCTATCTTGTGGAGCCCTTTTTGAATTTGTCATAAGGCGCCATTTTACTCGAAAAGGCAGGGGCTTTCGAGCAGAGAATCAACCTAGGGTGTCTACCCGGAATGGCGCTTCCTTAAGCAGCCATAGTGTGAAGACTCTTCCATTCGGCTCGGGAAATTTTAAGGTTTTCATAATGTTGATGGCTTCGTCTTACCATTCGCGGCTCGATACGATCCGGACGATAAGGCACGGTT
>JACPXM010000045.1 GCA_016196545.1 Candidatus Omnitrophota bacterium | reverse complement strand
AGGGAATATTTGCGTTATGTCAAAGAATCCACAGACCGCCTGCATCGCCTCCTGCGCGAACTGCTGGATATTTCAAAAATTGAATCCGGTCAGGCAAAAATGCACCGCGATCGAACCGATCTTCGCGTACTCACCAAAGAGGAGATCACCCTTTTTAAGGCTCACGCCCAGGAGAAAGGCATCGCCCTTGTGATGAACGTGGAAACGGATTTGAATCAGATTTTCTGCGATGCGGATAAAATCCGCGAAGTGATGGACAATTTGCTCAGCAATGCCATTAAATACACACCGGCCGGCGGGAAGGTAAAAATTTTCGCGCGCAATCTCGAAAATCGGGTGGAACTTGGCGTCGAAGATACGGGCATCGGCATTAAAAAGGAAGATCAGCAAAGGATCTTTGACCCCTTTCAGCACATTGAAAAAAATGGCATGGCAGAACGGGAAGAAAGCACGGGGCTTGGTCTGACCCTTGTCAAAAGAATTGTCGAGGCCCATGGCGGAGAAATCCATGTGGAAAGCCAGGAGGGAAAAGGGTCCACTTTTACCGTTTACCTGCCGCTGGATATGAAACAAAAAAAATTAAATGAATTAATCGGACAGGATTTATGAAACACGAAGTCCTTGTGGTGGATGATGACGCAAAGATTGCGAACATGATCTGTGTGCGCATGAAAAAGCAGGGTTACGAAGTTTCTTCTGTGGCTGTCGGAAAGGAGGCCCTTCAATGGGTGGAGCATCATCATCCCGTCCTTATTCTGTTGGATGTCCGGCTTCCGGATATCAGCGGAGTCGAAGTTTTGCAGGAAGTTTTAAAGAGAAGGCCTGAGATTTACATCATCATGATTAGTGCGCATGCGGATGTGCAAATTGCCGTGGAATGCATCAAACACGGGGCCTGCGATTTTCTTGAAAAACCTTTTGAACTTGAGGCCTTTGACGCCAAGGTGAATCAAATTTTTAAGAGAATCGTACTTGAGGAGCAAGTCGCAGAACTCAAAAAAGAATTGGGGGCATCGTATAAATTCAAAAGCCTTGTGGGGAGCAGCCCGGCGATGCGAAAGGTTTTTCATGCCATTGATTTGGCGGCCAAAAGTGAAGTCAACGTCTTGATTGAGGGGGAAAGCGGGACGGGAAAAGAATTAGTGGCCCGGGCCATTCATGCGGCCAGCGCTCAAAAGGAAGGCGCCTTTGTGGCGGTCAATTGCGGTGCGATTCCGGACAATCTTCTTGAAAGCGAGCTTTTTGGCCATGAAAAAGGGGCCTTTACGGGGGCCGTTGCAAGAAAAATCGGAAAATTCGAACAGGCCTCAGGAGGTACGATTTTTCTGGATGAAATCTCAGAGCTTCCCCTTGCGCTTCAAGTTAAATTTTTAAGGGTGCTGCAGGAAAGGGAGGTCGAGCGTGTCGGCGGATCTGGCGCCATCCCGGTTCAGGTCCGGGTTATGGCGGCCACGAATCAAGATTTAAAAACCATGCTTCGGGAAGGGAAGTTCCGTGAGGACCTTTATTATCGTCTTAATGTTTTTCCGATTCCTATTCCGCCGCTTCGGGAGCGAAAGTCCGATATCCATGAACTCTTCATCCATTTTGTGAACAAACACCGGAACGGAAAAGTCCCCGTCAAAACCGATGAATATGCCTTAAAACAACTGGAAGAATATGCTTGGCCCGGCAATGTGCGGGAGCTTGAAAATTTTGTCGAGAGGCTCATCCTCCTTTTGGGCGATAGAAAATTGATTACGGAAAAGGATATTCACTCCTTGAACGGTATGGAAAAACGAAATAAAGTTGAAGTGCCTGCCACCGAGGACCGGAAAAAAACCCTTGGGGAAACTGAAAAAGTTATTCTTCAAAAAGCGCTTGAAGACGCCCAAGGGAATGTGACGCACGCCGCCCGCCTTGTCCAAATGAGCCGCGACACGTTTTACCGCAAAATGAAAAAATATAAGATGCAGGACTTTCCCTCATACCGGCGTCACGCCCACTTGAATTAAACCCTGCTTTAAATCTGCGATTTGACGAAAGGCCGCGGGTGTCAGGTCAATCAGCCGCTTCAGTCTTTTTGCGGGTCCCCGGTCATTGACTCGGCAAATGACCCATTTCCCATTCGCTAGATTTCGGACTCTTACGTTGGTTCCAAAATTAAAACGCCACGAGGCGCAGGTATTTTGAGAATCATTGAACCGCTCGCCGCTCGCGGTTATTTCACCTACCCCTGGACTGTCTTCACTGTACCAGGAAGCGACACCCTGAAGCCCCGGCTTGGGAGAGGAAAAGAGATCGAACGCCGAAACCAGCGAAAGGACAAGGGTGGCCAAGCAAAGCGTCATTTTTTTTCTTAAGATAAACATAGCGGAATTTTTGCATTCTTTATGCCATTCTCTCCCCTGCCTTGAGCGCGTCATGGGTCGAGAGTTATCCCGTGTGGCATTGCTGCATCAAATCGTCAGATTCCTAAGACAATTTCTCTCTTAAATCGCATTGCCATTTTGGTATCGAATCGATCTAAGTTAGCTGTCTGTCAGGAGATAGAATTTTGGCATGTAACTTGAGAGTATCCCCGGTGAAAAAGTAGTAGTAACAGATAGGAGGTTGTCATGAATACTCGAATTCTTATCGTGGATGACGATTGGATATGTCTTCAATTACTCAAACGGCGTCTTGAGAAAAAGGGATATGAAGTGCTCACGGCGCGAAACGAGAAGGAATTTTGGGATCAAGCCTTTGATCCGTATGCGGATTTTGCGTTGATCCTCGTGAATATTTGCCTGAACAACAGGCTCGGGACCGATGTTTATCAATGCCTTCTGCATTTTGGCATGAATGAAAAAATTCCAGTGATATTCACGACCGGGCTTGCCGAAGGCAATGAAAATTGGCAAATCCTCCGGGACGACGACTATTCGTTTGTTCCCAAAACTGTAGATTTAGAAAACCTTGAGGAGGAAATTGAAAGGATGCTCCAGACCAACACTTTAAAAAATGTCGCTTAGGAGGGCGCAAAATGAATGCGACGGATGCGAAGATTTTAGTTGTGGATGATGATTGGGCCATTTTGGAGTTGCTCCGCATCCAATTTAGCAAAAGAGGTTACGGAGTGGTGACGGCGCGTAATGCCAAGGAATTTTGGAAGCAGGCCTTTGAAGAGAAGCCCGATCTTGTGGTCCTTGATATCTGGCTTGGAGAAGAAGGGGGAGGTACAAACGTCTATGAAGAAATCATCACGCGGGGTTTTGACCCCGAAGTCCCCGTGATTTTTATGAGTGCCTTGGTCGAGGAAGGGACACCGGCCAAACATGCCCCGGAGGGCGGGCGGTTTGCGCTTTATGGAAAACCTTTTGATTTTAATCAGATGCTGGATGAGGTTCAAAATTTGCTGCATACGCGGATTAAAAAAAGAGGAGGCTACGATGAGTCTCGCCATCCTTCAGAAAAGAAAAGTTCGAATGGTCGCATTGATCTTGGCGATTTTAACGATTAGCACCCTTTTAACGAATTGCGCCAGAGAACAAAAGACCGTTGTTCAACAAGAAAAAGTACAAGGGGATGATGGTTCCACAACTTTATTGGAGAAAGAGACGAGCACAACAACCACCGTGGAGCGGGAAAGCAATCCCAGTTTATTGGGCGGGGCATTTCAAGTGGTGGGAGAAATTTTGGCATTTCCGTTTCGGGTCGTTTCTGATTTGTTTCGATTCATATTTTGAAGGGTCACGATGAAGAGACGGGTTTTGAATAAATAAAAATGGAGGTGACATGATGAAAGTCATAGAGTGTTTGATCGGCGTGCTCTTAATTTTCGCACTAGGGTTTATGAACTCGCCATTGGCTTATGCCAAGGGAAAGCCGGAAGGCAATCCCCCTGGCTTTGCGAAGGGCGAGAAAAAGGGATTTGAAGAAGGGGTCCCCCACGGGTGGACTCAGGGAAAGAAAAAGGGGTGGGAAGGCAACAAGCTGCCGCCTGGACTTCAGAAAAAACAAGGGGAAGAAGTTGATGAGGCGAAAGAGGCGGAAGAAGCGGCCTCGGAGTAAAAAGGAGGATGATTTTCATGAAAACGAATCGTTGGTTAGCAGTTCCTATGATTTCATTAGTAGCGTTAGGAATATCCGGCTGCGCATCGTCTCAAAACCCGGGAGGTCTGAGTGAACGCGAAGTCGGAGGTCTTGCCGGAGCGGGAGTAGGCGCCGGAACCGGTGCGATTATCGGCTCGGCAACCGGCCACGCAGCAGCCGGCACAGCCATAGGTGCGCCGATAGGTTTGGTAGCGGGTGCCGCGATTGGTCAGGGCATGCACCATACCAAGGAAACAGCAAAGCAGGAAATGCGCGAAGAGAGCATGAAACAGCAGTATAGCGAATCGCAGCCCTCTCTGACATCTGAGCAACAGGCGGGTGTGGAGGCTTATAAAAAGTATAACGCTAGAACAGGACAACGATTTCCCGATTACTATTTGTATGATCCAGTGAGCGGGGAAAAGCTTGATTTTGTCAAGGCGGCCTAATTGGAGAAGAGTGAAGGCATGAGAATCATTAACTGTAAGATGCCGTTCGTTATTTTTTTACTCGCTTTCTGGCTGAACGGTTGCGCCTTGCTTGCGATTGGCGCGGCCGGGGCAGCGGGCGGATATGCGATCTCCAGCGACGGCATCGAGGGAATTTCAGATAAGTCCTATGACCATGTCTGGCAAACGGCCTCCGAGGTTCTTGGGAAGCAAGGCGTCATTGAGATTCAAGACAAGACCCAGGGAAAAATAAACGCCAAGGTGGGAGGTTCCAAAATCAAATTCCAAATGGAACAGGCCACTGCGAAAAGCGTCATTGTGAGGGTCCAGGCAAGGAGAATGTGGCGGGCATTTCCCGATATGAATCTTGCCCGGAGAATTTACAGCATGATTATGAAGGAAACAGACTATACAAGAATGCCGTAAGGAAAGTTTTCCCATCATCGGGATAAATCAAAAACGAAGGGAGGTGAGAGATCATGAGAAATATCTTCCGAATCATTGGTTTGATGGCCTTGGCGCTGGGAATCAGTCAGATGCCGGCCTTTGCGGAATTCATTCAAGGGGAAATCGCCTACTTGGATTCGAATGCCCGCGAGGTTACCATCAGGCAAAGCGACGCAACTTCCGGCCAATTTAAGGAATTGAAGCTCACAGTTCCTGAGGACGTGAAATATGAGGGGCTAAGCTCCTTAGAGGAACTGAAGGTCGGAGATTATATTGAGGTCGAGGCATCCGGAGATAAGGATGCGAAGACGATGGAAGCGGATTCGATTAAGCTTGGAGAAGGGCAAGCGGCCCAAGCTCCTGAATCCATGCCCATCCCTCAATAACGTATCGAATGAAAAAGCGGGCCGAGATTTTCCATCCGGCCCGCTGAAGACCCGCACTCCATTCCCAACCTCCCCCACACCCGGTGTGAAAAGCATTGACACACCGGGTGTGGGGGAGGCGCGGGTACCGGCAAAGGCATAATACCTCTTGACGGCCAACCCTCGAAAGTCGGAAAATGGGACCACATTAATTTTCGACGATCGCTATGTGGACCAAAAAACAACTTAAACAAACCATCGAGTCAAAGCTTTCCGATTTTCTCCTTGTCGTAGCTTCCAATCGTCAGCCTTATGGACATATGCTTCGGGACGGTAAAATCGTTTGCCAGCGTGAACCCGGCGGTTTGGTGACGGCTTTAGATCCTGTTATGCAGACCTCGCAGGGGTTATGGGTTGCGGCCGGGGGAAGCTCCTACGATCGTATGAGTGTCGATAAAACCGGAAAAGTACAATTACCTCCTGAAAATCCTTCGTATAGCCTGAAGCGGATTTTTTTATCAAAGGAAGAAAGGGATAGCTACTATTACGGGTACTCCAATGAAGGTCTTTGGCCGCTTTGTCACATTGCTTACACGCGCCCTACCTTCCTTGCGGCAGATTGGGAAAGTTATCGCAAAGTGAATCAAAAGTTTGCGGAGGCTATTTTGGAGGAAGTCGGTGAGCGTAAGGCCTTCGTCTGGGTTCAGGATTTTCATCTGATCTTACTTGCCAAATACCTTAAGGAAAAAGGCCCCTCCAATGTGATTACCTCTCTTTTTTGGCATATTCCATGGCCCAATTCTGAGACCTTTAGCACCTGCCCGCAAAAACGCGAAATTTTGGAGGCGCTTATGAGTTTTGACTTGCTCGGTTTTCAAATCCGCTATCACGCGGATAATTTTCTTGCGGCCGTCGATTTGGAGCTCGAAAGCCGCATTGACCGGGAAAAAACCTCCGTGAGTTATCAAAATCATGAAACACTGGTTCGGGCATTTCCGATTTCGGTGGATTTTCAAACCATTTCCTCGGCCACTGAATCGCCTGAAGGCCAAGCCCGGGGGCAGGCGATTAAAGAGGAATTAATGCTGGAAGGCCGAAAATTAATCATCGGAGTCGACCGCATTGACTATACCAAGGGACTGCCGGATAAGTTCAGGGCCATTGACCGCCTGCTTGAAAAATATCCGGAATTCAAAGAAAAAATTACCTATTTCCAACTCGGCCAAATCAGCCGTCTCCATATTCAACGCTACAAGGACTTAAATGAAGAATTGAATACGCTCATGGAACATATCAACTGGAAGCATTCCCAGGGTTCCTGGGTTCCCATTATTTTCCGGAGAACTTATATGAGTTATTCCGACATTCTGTCGCTTTACCGGACCGCCGACATTTGCATTGTCAGCTCACTTCACGACGGGATGAATCTTGTGGCCAAGGAATTCATAGCAGCGCGCTCGGACTTAAGAGGCATTCTTTTATTGTCCCAATTTACCGGTGCTAGCCGAGAACTTGCGGACTCTATTTTGATCAATCCCTACGACACGGAATCCTTTGCCGAAGCCTTGGCCGGAGCCCTTTCCATGCCGGAGCCAGAAATTGAGAAGCGGATGCAGAAGATGCGGGAAGTCGTGGCACAGAACAATATTTATCGCTGGGCAGGCAAGGTTTTGTCGCAGCTCCTTAAATTTGAATTTCAGGAAGTCTAGGCGCCTCCTCTCTCGACCTAACCCTTTGGAAACAAAAAGGTTAGATCGTATTTCAAGGAAATTCCCCAACCTTTCCAAACTTGTAAAACGTTTCAAACGTGCTACCCTTTGAATGAAAGGAAAAATTCATCGGGATGGAACAATTCTTCAGCACGTTTGAAGTTGCCGAGATGTGTCATGTCTCTCCGGGTTCGGTCATTCGCTGGATTCACGAGGGGAAATTAAAGGCAGCGGTTACGGCCGGCGGGCATCACCGAATCCAGGACATCGACCTTGTTCAATTTTTAACATCGCTTCGCATGCCGATTCCGGAAGGGCTTTCCCTTTTAGTTTCTCAACAGAATCTTCCCCTGAAGGTGCTTATTGTGGATGATGAAGAAAGCATACGGCGTATGCTGTACTGGTTTTTTCAGCAAAATTTCCCCGAGGCTAAAGTGGATGACGCCCCCGATGCCTTTATCGCCGGATGGAAAGCCCATGGCCTGAAACCTGATATTGTCATTACCGATATCGTTCTTCCCGGAGTCGACGGTTTCCGGCTGATTCAGATTTTGAAAAGTTTTCCCGAATTAGGCCATACCCGCATTATTGCTATGACGGGATTTTCCAAAGAAGGGACCCGCGACAACATCTTAAGGCTGGGGGCCAATGATTTTCTCGAAAAACCCTTTGAACCCAAAGTCCTTAAGCAAAAGGTTACCGAACAAATTCAAATCTTAAACAAGGCGGCCTAATCGTGACGACGCGAAAAGCGCATATTCTTGTGATTGATAATGAAAAATCTCCGCGGGAACTCCTCCTGGCATCGCTGAAACAAAAAGGGTATGAAGCCGAAGGGGCAGAACAGTCTGAAGATGCCCTCCAAAGGCTTAAAGACGGTATTTATGATTTAGTCCTTATCATCCATTGCGCGTCTTCGGAGCCGCTCCTGGATTGCGTCGAAAAAATCAGAAGGCTTCAGCCAGAAGCGGAAATTGTGATGATTGCCGGATTTTCGAATATTGATGACGCGGTTGAAGCCATGCGCCACGGAATCTTTGATTTTGTTCAAAAACCTTATCGTCTGGAAAATTTATTAAATGTCATCGAAAAAGCCCTGCAAAAAAACGAAGTAAAACTTTTAATGGGGCTCTATGAAGCAAGCCGCCTCATTTTCTCCTCCATGAAGATGGAGGATCTTTTGGATCGGGCCGTGGAACAAATAAAAAAGGTCATGGAGGCCGATTCCTGTTCCCTCATGCTGTTAAATGAAAGCGGGAAGCTCACCATTGCGGCGCACCGGGGAATGGATGAGAAAGTTGTCAAAGGCATTGAGGTGGAGGTCGGCGACCGAGTGGCGGGCAGGGCCTTTAAGGAAGCTAAACCCTATTTATTGATCGATAAACTCGATCATTACTCCGAATTTGACGGTGTGAAGTCCAACGCAAAAATCCATTCTTCGATGGTGATTCCATTGATCAGCGGTCTTCAGGTCTTAGGGGTCATGAACATCAATCGATTTTCCCCGCAGAATCATTTCAATCAAAGGGATTTAAGGAATGCGACAATTTTTGCCGCTCAAGTCGGACAGGCCGTTCAGAACGCCAAACTATTTCAAGAGATTGAAAAAAAAGCCGAGGAAGTGCGTCAAGCCCACGAAGTTTTAAAGCAAGCCCAACATCAATTGATGGCGGCCGAGAAGCTGGTTTCTATCGGACGCCTGGTGGGGGGGCTTTCGCATGAAATTAATAATCCCCTTACGGCCGTGATCGGTTACGCCCAGATGCTTTTGGACGGTCAATACAAGGACGGCCCGGAAGATAAATTGCGCATCATTATTCGCGAGGCCCGCCGCTGTGAAAAAATTATTCAGCACCTTCGCACTTTCGCAAGGGTAAGCCGCGCCCGCCTGGAGCCCGTGAATCCTTGTGCCCTTCTGAACGAATGCCTTGAAATGATTGCCGGGGATATCAAAATCAATGACATTCAAGTGGAAAAAAAATACCCTTACCCTTTTCCGGAAATGGAGGCCGATCCCGATCAATTGCGGCAGATCTTTGTCAATATCCTTTCCAATGCCGTCCTGGCATTGGAAAATCACCCGGGAGTTCGTCAAATCAATGTGGATGTCCGGATGGAAGACGGCCAAGCGATTTTTGATTTTACCGATTCCGGTGCGGGGATTCCCGAAGAGCATCTTGCGAAAATATTTGACCCCTTCTTTACGACGCGCGAAGTCGGAAAGGGGACGGGTCTCGGATTAAGTTTGGTTTACGCCATGGCGGAGGAACATCACGGAAAAGTTAGGGCCCAAAATGTTAAAGGGGGCGGCGCTAAATTTAGCATTTCCTTTCCGCTCAAGAGAGTGTCTGAACCGGCCTCCCAGCAAGCGAAAGAGGCCACCGCTCAAAATCTGGTTTCTAAAACACAGCCTCGAGAGACGGAAAGAATAAGTCGCGTTCTGGTGGTTGAGGACGAAGAGACGGTTCGAAATTTGCTCCTTGCCATCCTCGGCGGCCGAGGCTATGAAGTCGATACGGCCAGTGACGGGGAAGGGGCCTTAGAAAAGATTCGAAAAAACTCCTATGAGTTAATCGTTTGCGATTTTCGGCTGCCAAAATTAAATGGGGGGAAACTTTACGAAGCCGTCAAAGGGCTGAATGATTCCTACGCCCGCCGGTTTCTTTTTATCAGCGGATCTGCGGAAATGGGGGACGGGGCGTTTCAATTTTTTCAGAAAAACTTGGTGCCTTATCTCCCAAAACCTTTTAGTGGAGACGAGCTTTTTGAAATCATTGATAAGTATTTTCAGAAAAAGATGAAAACGGTTTAAGAGGCAATGACCAGTCGCGTCAAAACCACAAGCTCCAGATATTTCAAATCGAAAGGTTTTAAAACGTAGTGATAAGCGCCCAGTTCCATGGCCTGCCGGGCGATTTCATCATCCTGAATGGCCGTGGCCATCACGACGCCCACATGATTGTCCATCTCCCGGATTTTTCTTAAGGTGGTAATGCCGTCCATGCCGGGCATTGTAATATCCAAAAGAATCATGGCGGGTTTTTCCTTTTGGATTTGCTTCAAGGCCGCTTCGCCGCTTTCGGCCTGGATCGTATCAAAGCCTTTGCGTTTAAAAAACTCGGTGAGCAAGCGGCGCACGTTTTCGTCGTCATCGACCAGCAAAATTTTCCCTTTCGGAGACTCCTTAGAAAATAGCCGTTCTTTGGCACCCATGATTTTTTCGATCTTTTCGAGGAACTGATTGTTTTCAATATGACGGGGAATGATTTCATTGGCACCGGCTTCATAAGCCGCGGTTTCAATCTCAGGACTCATCGCATCGGAAAGCACAATGATCGGAAGATCCCGAAAGGCTTCCCGCAAGTCATGGACACCCGCCAAAAGTTTTTTGTTTGAAACTTTAATCTCAAGCAGAACTAAATCCGGTTTTTCCAATCGAATTTTTGATTGGATTTCCTCGGAGGGATTCACAGCGATGGCTTGATAGCCTTTTTTTGTTAATAATTCATGACAGCGCGTTCTTAAAGCAAGGTCCGTTGGGGCGACCAGCACTTTGGGCATAGTGTTTCTAGTGACGGCATAATTTTGGAATTCTTAAGAACTCGGCCCGCCACCCTCCCCACACCGGGTGTGGGGAGGGTGGTCAAAGAAAATATAGAAATCATTCTCAAAATGGCGATAATAGGCCATGCCCGCTCGCCGTTATGTTTGCACCCATTGTGGAAGAAAATTTGAAGCCGAAGAACGCGAAACTCTTGAATGCCCGGGCTGCTTCTGGAGTTCGACGGTCAAACGGGAAGAAGACGTTCCGGCGAGCGCCAAGGCGGCGAGTCTCTCTCCTCTTGAAACTTCTCAAGAAAAGCCGGCTTTTAAAATGTCATTTCCACCGGGACTTTTAAAAATTTTGGCGGTTCTAACAGTCATGGTTTTGACCTTGCCCTTTGCGGGCAAGGTGGTGGAGCGTTTTC
The DNA here is from genome assembly GCA_016196545.1 of Candidatus Omnitrophota bacterium. Taxonomy (GTDB): domain Bacteria; phylum Omnitrophota; class Omnitrophia; order Omnitrophales; family Aquincolibacteriaceae; genus JACPXM01. The sequence goes on along the minus strand of JACPXM010000045.1, from coordinate 6,062 downwards.
AGCAGGAAATAGAATTATCCCGTCAAAACCGAAAAAAGCAGATCGCCGTGAAGGGTCCGGCAAGTGCCCTCTCCGAAAATTCCCTTCCCGTGCTTTCCGAAGAAGATCAGGCGGTATTAAACCGCGTTATCCACATTGATGAGAACCGCGCCTTAAGCGATTCGGAATCGGAAATTTTAAAGGTGAGGGTTCCGTTCCATACCGGGATTTCTGAAAATTTACCCTCTCAAGTATGGACGCTTGAAAATTTCAAGGAAATGATCAAAGAGCAGGAGCGTTTTTATAAAGTTCCGCTGCCCGGAAGTTATAAAGGAAAATTGGAAAAATTGTTCGAAGAAAAATACCTGTTGGCAGAAGAGGCCTTCCGGAGCGGGGATTTGGTCAAGGCCCGCAATCTTTGGGTCGAGGCCTTGGCCCTTCCACAATATTCCAAGGATTTGTCGCGGCATCGCGGAGTGGCGTTGACCATGCTTCGGCCCTTTATCAATGACACCCTTTCAAAAATTGGCGCGATTAACTCTTCGCTGGTAGAAAAAAATATTCGGGAAAAGGAAAAAAAATTGAGCGAGTCCTACGCCCAGATGGCAAAATTAATTGATGCGAAATCCTGGCAGGAGGCCTCGGCTCAGATCCTGGAAATTGAAAAACTGATTCAAGAGCTTGAAAATCCGCGCCTTGCCGCCGGCCAGGCGCCTGCCTATCCCTCAGAATTTGCCAAAGTCGATGACGGTATCAAGGCAACCTTGGCGGAAATGCTTTCGCCGGCTCCTCCCGCGGTCGCCGATCTTGCGCCGATGAAACAAGATATTCAGACCAAACGCAAAGTTGTCGAAAGTTTTCAGCCCGAAGTCTTGGAAGCCTCGGCCGCGCTTTATGAGGAAGCCTTAGACCTTATTCGCGAGGGGAATCCCGAGGGGGCTATTAAAAAACTGAAACAAATTGAGTCTCCTCTCGCCTTGGCTGAAGATGCTAAAGAGAAAGTGGAAATTCTAAAAAAATATGAAAGAAATCAACCGGCGGCAAAATAAAACGGTTTTTAGGCAGTCGCAATATCATCCGCCGGCATCCCATGTCCATCCCGTGCATGAAGAATCCAAGCCGGCCGAAGCGCTTTCCCCCTCGGCCGGACGTGTGGTGATTGGCCTGGTCAAAGCTTTACTGCTTGCTACAAAAATTTCCGGGGCCGCAAAACGGAATCATCTGGGGATTCATCTTTGCGACGAAAGCTCGAAATTAGTATCGCTGGCCAAAGAACATCAGCCCTTTTTGATTGTCTTTGATTGGGATGGTTGTGAAGGAGAATCTTTTAAATCCCTCAAAGAGATTCGTTCTCATGCCGATTTAAAAGGTGCGGCCCTCGTGGGGTATGTCTCCAAACCCAAGGCCCATCTCAAGGAGGAAGCCTTGCGAGCTGGCTGCCAGCGCGTTTTTGGGAAGACGGAATTTTTAACCGAACTCGAGCACTTGCTCGCAAGGTAGGCATTATGATTTTTCATCTCGCCAATGAGCTTCCGGTTCAAGAGCCTGCCGTGCTGGACCATGAGTCCAAAGATTTGACCTGGGAAGAAATTCGGATCTTAAAAACCCAGATTCGGCGCAACACGGTTTTGATCGACGACTTTGTGAATCGTCTCGACCTCATGATCAATAAAGAAAAATATCCACACCGCGCCGTTTTTATTCACAAAATTCGCCGGCGCCTGGAGCTCCTGATGGAAGAAAACGATACTTTTAGGAATGTGCTTTGGAAGCACTATCAAAAAGAGGAAATTCTTAGAAAATGTCGAGCAATGTAACCGCGCTTATTTTGGGAGGAGGCCAGGGCAAGAGGCTTTTCCCTTTGACGAGTTATCGCTCCAAGCCGGCCGTGCCCATTGGCGGCAAATACCGCCTTGTGGATATACCGATTTCCAATGCCATTAACTCCGGCATTACGCGGATCTTTGTGCTGACACAATTTAATTCCACATCGCTTCACCGCCACATTCACCGGACCTATCCTTATGAACCGTTTCATCAAACCAGCGTTGAGCTTCTTGCCGCTGAGCAGACGCTTGCCAATACCGACTGGTTTCAAGGCACTGCCGATGCCGTTCGCAAACATCAGCCCCACTATCATCTGAATTCCGTGACGGATGTCCTGATTCTCTCCGGGGACCATCTCTACCGGATGGATTATCAGGAAATTCTAGATTATCACCGCCATAAAAATGCCGATGTGACGGTGGCCACCGTTCCCGTTAGAAAATCGCACACCCGCCATTTCGGGATTATGCAAATTCAGGCAGGCGGAAAAATCACAGCCTTTTGGGAAAAACCCGCCCCCACGGAAAATATTCGCTCCTATGTGATTCCCCTCAATATCCGAAATATCTTTCATCTGCCGGGAAAAGGGGAGCAATACCTTGCCTCCATGGGCGTTTATGTCTTTAAACCCGAGGTGCTGCAGGAAGTGTTGAAGGGCAAGGAGGCCGATTTCGGAAGGGAAGTTATTCCCAAGGCGATTCAAAGAAAAAAAGTTTATGGGTTCGTTTTTAACGGCTATTGGCGCGATATTGGGACCATCTCCAGTTTTTATGAGGCCAGTCTCGAACTCACCAAGCCCAATCCCTCCTTTAGCTTTTTGATGCCCTTGGGGAGAATCTTTACGCGCGCGCGGTTTTTGCCGCCCTCAAAAATTCTTTCCGCGGAAATCAAAAATTGCCTGGCAGCAGAAGGCTGCATCCTGGAGGGGGCCCATATTGAAGATTCCGTGGTCGGGCTGCGTTCGGTGGTGGGCAAAGGCTCCGTCATCCGCAAAAGTGTTTTGATGGGCAATGATTTCTATAACTATGACCGGAGAACCCGCGGGGGAAGGCTTGGCATCGGGAAAAATTGTGTGATCGAGAAGTGCATTTTAGACAAAAATGTTTCCATCGGAAATAATGTCAAAATTACGAATCCGCGCCGTATCAAGGAAATGGACGGAAAGAATTTTTATGTTCGAGAGGGGATTGTGATTATTCCTAAAGGCGCAAGGATCGAGGGCGGCGCGGTTTTGTGAGGCTCGGTTTTTTGATTTTGTTTGTCCTCTTCGGCTTCTCCGGAAGGGCGAAAGCGGTGGATTGGGAAGAGACCGCAGAGGGTGTATTGCCTGCCGCCGAAGCCGCTGAAACTCCGGCCTGGATTGCCGAGCACATGAAGCATTTGGCAGAAAACATGGGTTCCCTCCCACAAATTCCAAAATTGAATCAAAAAATCCATCTTCCGGAAATTCCCGCAGAGGATTCTAACGAAAAGGAGAATCAAAATGATCATCAAACTTCATAAAAACTTCCTCCAGACAACCCTTCTATTATTTATGATAACCGGGTGTGCCGCGACGGCTGCGAAAGGTCCGGAGGTACCCTCGGTTGAGTCATCCGCGGCCATTTCAACTCAATCTCAAAGTACGGAGGTAAATATCGTGAAAGTGAAAATCGAAACCAGTTACGGGGATATTCATGCAGAGCTCTACCCCCAAGAGGCTCCTAAAACTGTAGAGAATTTTGTAAAGCTTGCCAAAAGCGGATTCTATAACGGAATTATCTTCCACCGAGTGATTCCGGATTTTATGATTCAAACTGGGGATCCCACGGGCACGGGAACAGGCGGCCCAGGCTATCGTTTTGCCGATGAATTTTCTCCCAAGCTGCACCACGACAAACCCGGCATTTTTTCAATGGCCAATTCCGGTCCTAACACCAATGGTAGCCAGTTTTTTATCACCGAGGCTCCCACTCCGTGGCTTGACAACAAGCATTCAATTTTTGGACAAGTGACGCAGGGATTGGATGTGGTGAAAAGCATTGGCCGCGCGCCACGCGGCCCCAACGACAAACCCACGCAAGACATCTCAATGAAAAAAGTCACCATCGAAGAATAATTCCCAGCGCTTGACTGCCCTTGGCTGGAGGCACCACTCGGACTGCGAAAAAGGGATTCCGGCAGCTCCCCCCACCTCCCCCACACCGGGTGTGGGGGAGGTGGGGGGAGAAGGATCATAACAAAAATCTAAAATAAAAAATTCGAATTAATAATTTGCTTTATCGAGGGCGAGGAGGGCGCCCAGGGCGAAGACCATATGATGCGCCCAAGCCGCAAGAAAGGGAAATAACTTTCCAGCTTTGCCAAGGGCCAGACTAATTGCCCCGCTTACGTGATAGACAAAAACGAGTGTTACGCAAATGAGAATATTCATGGCGATTTCCTTGCGTTTTCCGGTTTTAGCCAGAAAGGGAATCGTTACAAGCATCATGACCAGACCCTGCCAAGGTATCGCGAGGCGCGAATGAAGATCGACCGACTGTTCCTCCACACGGACGCCGTTTTCCTTCAGCCGGTCAATGGATTGCTTGAGTTCCTGATAACTTAAAGACTGTGTCTCGCTTGCCGCGGCCACCAGCTCCTTGGGGGAAAAATCAATTTCAGGATAACTTTTTTGGGCAAAGGTTTTGGTGTCCCCGAGGATTTGCCCGCGCGAATCGGTTTGATATTCCGTGACGCGATCAAAGGTCCAAATCCCGTCCTTCCAGCGGCCGCGCTCCGCAATGATTTTTTTGCGCTCCGCATTTCCGGCGTCACTGAACCAGACAATATTGACGCCCTCCACTTCCTGTCGGATGCGGGAATAGGTGCGGAAAAAATACGACCGGTCACCGCCGCCGTAATAGGCCAGATTCCTCAATAATTTCTCTGCGCCCGGGCTTTTCTTTCTCTCAATGTAGGTCTCCCGGAGGTCTTGCGCCTTTCGGTAGCTTTTGGGGACCAGCCGGTCTCCCACAAGAAAATTTGCGACTCCGAGAAGAAATCCCAGAAAAAGGATGGGGCGGACAATGGCCGTAATGGTCAGCCCCGCGGCCTTCATGGCCAGGGTTTCATTGTGCAAGCCGAAACTGACCAACAGGAAAAGCGTGCCGAACCACATGGCCCAAGGAAGAATTTGCATGGCCATGACCGGGACCAGGGAAAGATAATATTGAAAGATAATCGAAAGCGGCGTGTCGCTTCTTAAGAGATCGTCCAAATGATCAAAGAGGTCGGCGATCAAAAGCAAAAAAACCAGTGTGATGAGGGAATAAAGGATCGGCGTGAAGAGCTCCTGAACGGTGTAGCGGTCCAGGACTTTCATGAAGGGGAGCCCGTTCTATTTCCAGCGGCCGGAGGGGTGTGGGCGAGGGCCCACAAATCGACATGTTTCGCACCCGCGTTTTTTAAAGTCTTTGCCGCTTCCTGGGCCGTGGCACCGGTTGTCATGACATCATCGACAAGAAGAAATCGGAGTCCGTGGACAGTATTTTTAGTTTTGAGAAAGAAAGCGCCCCTGAGGTGAATCAGCCTTTCTTTTTTTGACAGCCGGCTTTGTTTTTCGGCAAGGGAATGTTTGCCGAGCAGATTTTTGACCGGAATCTTCAAGGAGCGGCTGATTTCCGCGGCCAAAATTTCCGCCTGATTAAATTCGCGCTCAAGCCATCGCCCCGGGTCCAGCGGAATGGGGACAATAGCATCGTAAGGACTCTTTTGAAGCTGTTGGATTGAAAATTGGCGGATTTCCTCAAAAAAAAGAGCGAGCAGCCATCGCTTCTTTAGAATTTTAATGGAGGCCATGAGATCTTTGAAGGGGCCCTCATAAGAAAAAAGGGCCCAGGCATGGACGAGGCCCGCAAGGGAATGCTGGACGGCGCCTTCGGCGTGGCCACGGCGTAGTTTCCAAAGCAAGGATTTGCAATTCGGGCAAACCCCGCGCTCGTCAATTTCAAGCATGGTTTTGCAAAGTCCACACGGGGCAGGAAAGATAAGGCGCATCAGGGCTTCGCCGTAGAGTGCCAGTGGCGCGGTTGTCATAAAGTGGCCCATTCTAGTCAAATTCCCCCTTCGCGGCAAGCAACCTGATTGCCCCCCCCCAGGGCCTACGCATCTTAACTGATAATCTGGCGAAGAGATAAGTAGGGAAACTTCGAGAGAATTTTTCCGATACATTAGGAAAAACTCCGGAGGGTCCCGTGGTAGCGGCAAATAAGGAAGGTTTAATCGGATGCTTGAGT
>JACPXM010000047.1 GCA_016196545.1 Candidatus Omnitrophota bacterium | reverse complement strand
CGTGGAAGAAATTTTGGCGGAACTTCGCCGCGATTTGGCGAATCTTTATGTTTCAGGCGAAGTCGATGCCATTTATGTGGTTTACAGTCATTTTAAAACGCTGACGACTTTTAAAGCCATTACTGAAAAATTATTGCCTCTCGAACGTCCTACCCCTGTCATTGCGAGGAGATCCTCTGAGATCCCTCGTCCGTCATTGCGAGGAGGCCGTAAGGCCGACGAAGCAATCTCGGACTCGGGACAGGCTCCGCAATCTAGCGAGATTGCTTCGTCCCCTTCGGGGACTTGCAATGACGGCATGGATGCAAAAGAATACATTTTCGAGCCCTCCGCCGAGGCTGTGTTTCAAAAACTGGTCCCGCAATTTTTCGACGCCAAGGTGCGCATGATTTTTCTTGAGGCCATTGTTTCCGAACAAATCGCCCGCATGATGGCCATGCATCAGGCCACCAAAAACGCGAAAGAAATGATCGACTCGCTCGTACTCAAGCGCAATAAAGCGCGTCAGGCATCGATTACTAAAGAATTGATTGAAATTGTTTCAGGATCACAAGCATTAAAAATAAAATGACGGCGTATCAACGGAGGCTTCAATGGCATTAGGTAAAATCGTTCAAGTCGTAGGTCCCAGCGTGGACATTCAGTTTGATCAGGAATCATTGCCGGAAATTTTAAACGCGATTGAAATCGAAACTCAGGAAAGCGGCAAGAAAAAAATGCTTATCCTTGAAGTGGCGCAGCATGTCGGTGATAACACCGTGCGCTGCATCGCGCTCGCGTCAACCGATGGATTGGTGCGCGGCATGAAGGCCAAAGATACCGGCGCTCCGATTTCTGTTCCGGTCGGTGAGCAAACCCTCGGCCGTATTTTTAATTTGCTGGGAAATCCTATTGATGAAAAAGGCGACGTGAAGGACAAAAATAAAAAATATCCTATTCATCGTCCGGCGCCTACTTATGAGCAGCTTCTTCCCGTCACTTCCGTGCTTGAAACCGGAATCAAAGTGGTGGACCTTCTCGCGCCCTATCCGAAAGGCGGCAAAGTCGGCCTTTTCGGCGGCGCCGGCGTGGGTAAAACCGTGATTGTGCAGGAACTCATTCATAATATCGCCACGGAACACGGCGGTGTGTCGGTGTTCTGCGGCGTGGGCGAACGTACCCGCGAAGGAAACGATCTTTATCTGGAACTCACGGAATCGGGCGTCATTAAAAAAACGGCCATGGTTTTCGGTCAAATGAATGAACCGCCCGGAGCGCGCCTTCGTGTGGCCCTCACTGGCCTCACCATGGCGGAATATTTCCGTGATGAAGCGCATCAAGACGTGCTGGTTTTCGTGGATAATATTTTCCGTTTCACACAGGCGGGTTCTGAAGTGTCTACCCTTCTCGGCCGCATGCCTTCAGCCGTCGGTTATCAGCCGAATCTCGCCACCGAAATGGCGGCTTTGCAGGAACGCATTGCTTCCACTAAAGCCGGATCCATCACTTCTGTGCAGGCCATTTACGTTCCGGCCGACGACTTGACCGATCCTGCTCCGGCCACGGCATTCTCCCATTTGGATGGTGTGACAGTCCTTTCGCGCCAAATCGCTGAGCTTGGAATTTATCCGGCCGTTGATCCTCTCGCTTCAACTTCGCGCATGCTGGATCCGCATATTGTGGGCGAAGATCATTATCAAACCGCGCGCGAAGTGCAGAGAATTCTGCAGCGTTATAAAGATTTGCGCGATATTATCGCCATTCTCGGGATTAACGAACTTTCTCCGGAAGATAAAGCCATTGTCATGCGCGCGCGCAAAATCGAGCGCTTTTTGTCGCAGCCGTTTTCGGTCGCCGAAGCTTTCACCGGCATGAAAGGAAAATACGTACGCTTGAAAGACACGATTGAAAGTTTCAAGCGCATTGTGGCCGGAGAATTTGAT
>JACPXM010000054.1 GCA_016196545.1 Candidatus Omnitrophota bacterium | reverse complement strand
TTGATTCATGGGTACGGTGTTCCTTTCTGCCGCTCGAACGGCGTTGGAACTCGTACCCATTTTTATTCTCAAAATCAACCATTGTTTCGCCTTACTCCCAGCAGCTTCCATAACAAAGGACACAATTCTGTATACACTACGAGCGAAAGCACGAGGGGGCTGCACAATTGACAGCGTCCTTTGAGGACGATAGAATGCCTTCTCTTATGGCTTCCCGAGTGTTAAGCGGCACCCGCCCGACCGGAAGACTTCATCTCGGAAATCTTCTTGGCGCTCTTGAAAACTACAAAAAACTTCAGGGTGAGGATGCCTTCTTTATGATTGCGGACCTTCACGCGCTGACCACGGAGTATGAAACGCATGCTCAGATTGCGGATCAAATCATGGAAGTCATGGTCGATTATCTGGCAAGCGGCTTAGATCCTGAAAGGTGTACGATTTTTGTACAAAGCGAAGTGCCGGAGCATGCTGAGCTGGCGCTGCTGCTAGGGATGCTCACACCGCTCGGCTGGCTGGAGCGCAATCCTACTTACAAAGACCAATTGCGGGAGCTCGCGGGAAGGAATTTGACGACTTATGGGTTTCTCGGATATCCCGTGCTTCAAGCCGCGGATATCCTGCTTTATAAAGCCGAGAAAGTTCCGGTGGGAGAAGACCAACTGCCGCATCTTGAGCTGGCACGAGAAATCACGCGCCGGTTCAATCATCTCTATGGAAAAGGAAAACAGATTTTCCCGGAGCCTGAGGCCCTTTTGACGAAAACCCCTCGGGTGCCGGGGCTTGACGGCCGTAAGATGAGCAAGAGTTTTGAGAATGCGATCTATCTTTCAGATACAGCCGCGGAAGTCGATAAAAAGTTAAGGACCATGGTCACGGACCCCGCCCGCGTAAGGCGGGAGGATAAGGGTCATCCCGAGGTTTGTCCGGTTTATTTTCATCATGGATTTTTTAATGTTTCCGAGCTTGAGACCGTGGCCCGAGAATGCCGCGAGGCACTGCGCGGCTGTGTGGACTGCAAAATGGAATTGGCTGGAAAACTCAATGAGTTTCTTGAGCCGATTCGCAGAAAAAGGGAACTATGGACGAAGAAAAAATCCGAAGTGAGGCAAATCCTGGACCAAGGCCGCCAGAGGGCCCAGGCCGTGGCGCGCAAGACGCTGGCCGAGGCGATGCAGGCCATGGGACTCCGGAAATAAATACAGGTTTGGGAGAATCGGCGCCCAATCCCTTGCACGTCAAGCTCGCGGCTTATGACGGTCCGCTGGATTTACTGCTTGAACTTATCCGCAAAAATGAAATGGATATTTATAATATCCCGATTGCGGAAATCACGCGCCAGTATTTGGAATATTTGGAGCAAATGCGCTCGTTGGACTTAGAAGTTGCGGGCGAATTCATTGTCATGGCGGCTACGTTGATTTACATTAAATCCAAAATGCTTCTTCCGGTGGAAAAAATGGAGGAAGAGGACGAGGAAGGCCAGGACCCGCGCGCGGAGCTCGTGCGCAAGCTCCTGGAATACCAGGCCTTTAAGGAAGCGGCTAAAGAATTGGGTGTTTTGGAGGATGAACGCGGAAAATTTTTCACACGCCAAATCGCGGATTATTATTTAGCTTCCCTCAATCCGGAAGATGTTTCCATTGACACCTTTAGCGCGAATCTTTACGATTTGCTCTCCGCCTTTCAGGGATTTCTGGCCAAGGCCGGCCGCATTCAGCGCTACGAAGTCTTTGAGCAGATGGTTACCATTGAGGAAAAAATCGATGAAATCAAAGGGCGGCTTGCAGCGTCAAAAAAAATATCGTTTTTTGATTTGTTTCAGGAGGGCTGGACGCGAAATTTGTTAATCGTAACCTTTTTGGCGGTCCTTGAAATCGTGCGTTCCAAATTTGCCCGCGTCACGCAGGATAAAACCTACGCGGATATTGTCATTGAAAAGCTAGATTAAGCTTAACGGTTCCAGGTTGCCGCCGGGAACCTGGAACCGGCAGGAGGTAGGGTGCCGGCAGAATTAAAAAGGGAAGAGAAGATGAATAAAGAAGAACTGGCCAAGCAAAAAGAGAGGGAGGCGAAGCTCAAAGAGCTCCGCGAAGAGCTTGAAGAAAAGCTCGAGGAACAGCTCCCCCAATCCCTGAAGGAGGGGCCGCTTCGTATCGTGGTCGAGTCGCTTCAGGCGGAGGAAAATCTGGAGCCCGCGCGCGCTAGGCTTGTCATTGAGGCCCTTCTTTTTGCGTCTTCCAAACCGCTCACGGTCCCCGAAATCCGCAAGGCCGTAAAATCCCTGACACCTTCTCAAATTGAAAAAGTCCTTTCGGAGATTCGGGAAGAATACGTTCAGGCGTCGCGGCCTTTTGAGGTGCTTGAGATTGCCGGGGGGTGGGAAATCGCCACAAAAAAAGAATTTGCCCCCTGGATTTTAAAAATCGAATTGGCCCGCAAGGCCAAACAGGTCACGCAATCGGCGCTCGAAACGCTTGCCATTCTGGCCTACCGCCAGCCGGTGACGCGTGCAGAAATTGAGGAATTGCGCGGCGTGGATGTGAGCGGCGTGCTCAACACGCTCGTGGAACGGGGATTGGTGAAAATTGTGGGCCGCAAGGAAATTCCCGGAAGGCCCTTTCTTTACGGCACCACAGAAAAATTTTTGGAGCATTTTGGTTTAAAATCCCTGGAGAATTTGCCCAATATTCAGGAAATCAAAAATTTGGTGGAAAGCTCGGTGAAACGGGAAGCGCTTTTGGGAACCCCGAAAATGGTTGAAATGCCGCAGGAAGAAGCCCCCGCGGAGGTTCGCTCGGTTGAAAGTCCTACGGATGATTTTGAGCAAGCAGCGGTTGAGGAATCTCATGAATCTCAGTGACCTTCGCAAAAAAATTGACCATCTTGACGGTCAAATCATGAAGTTTCTCAATGAACGCACCCGCCTTGCGCTCGAAGTTGGAAAACTTAAAAGTGAGGAAGGCAAGGAGATTTATGCCCCGGAGCGGGAAAGCGAAATTTATCAGAAAATTGAGGATTCCGCCGGCGGCCCGCTTCCCAAGGCTGCGTTAAAATCCATTTACCGGGAAATCATGTCCGCTTCTCTAGCCCTGGAAAAGCCCCTCTGCATTGCCTACTTAGGTCCCGAGGCCACCTTCACGCATTTGGCCTCGCTCTCAAAATTTGGCGCGAGCGTGGCTTATGAGCCGGCCTCCAGTATCAATCAGGTTTTTTTGGAGGTCGAACAAAGGCGCGCCGATTACGGCGTCATTCCGGTAGAAAATTCCATTGAAGGAGCCGTGAGCCATTCCCTGGACATGTTCATTGATTCGGAGCTTAAAATTTGTTCGGAAATCCTTTTTGAGATTTCCCACCATTTCCTGTCGAATTCCGACAGGAAGCACGTGCGCCGGATTTATTCCAATCCTATGGTGTTCGGCCAGTGCCGGGCCTGGCTGGAGGAGCATATGCCGCGCGTGGAACTTATGGAAACCGCGAGCACAACGGCCGCGGCCCAGCGCGCCCAAAAAGAGGACGGTACCGCCGCGATTGCTTCCAAACTTGCGGCCACACTCTACAATCTCCCCATTCTGGCAAGCGACATTCAGGATTTTGCGCAAAATGTTACGCGTTTCATCGTCATTGCGCGCCAAATCCCGCCTCCCACGAAGCGGGACAAAACTTCCGTTATTGTTTCCATTAAAGATAAAGTGGGCGCACTCTATGATTTGCTGCTTCCGATTAAAAAATACGGTGTCAATATGACTAAAATTGAATCCCGGCCTTCCAAAAAGAAGGCCTGGGATTATTTTTTCTTCATTGATTTTGAAGGCCATGTCCAGCATCCCAAAATCCATAAAATGATTAAGGAAATCGAGGGAAAGGTGAAATTCCTGAAAGTCCTTGGCTCTTACCCGGCCTCGCCGGCCAAGGAAGTGTAATCCCAGGACTCGGTTCGCAGCAAAACTAACAAACCTTACCGGTTCCAGGTTGCCGGCGGCAACCTGGAACCGGTAGGCGATTATGACGACGACTATGCTTAAACCTATTTTTAAAGAGTTCATTGAAAAAATCCGGCCCTATGAACCGGGCAAGCCGATTAAGGAGGTGGAGCGCGAGCTCGGGCTTCGCCGCGTTGTAAAACTCGCCTCCAATGAAAATCCGCTCGGGCCCTCCCGCAAGGCGGTGCGCGCCATGCGCCACGCGCTTCGCGAGGCCCACCTTTACCCGGAAAGTACCTGCTTTTATCTGGTGAAGCGCATTTCGGAGGAATTGGGAGTGGCCGAAAATCAAATCCTTGTCGGCAACGGCTCCAATGAAATCATAGAGATTTTAATGCGTGGTTTTGTCTCGGAAGGCGACCAGGTCATTTCCTCCGAGACTTCCTTTTTGGTCTATCCGATTTTAACCCAGGTCATGGGCGCCGAATATATTGCCGTTCCGATGAAAGATTTCCGCTACGACCTGGAAGGGATTTTTGCAGCGATTACCGAAAAGACCAAAATGATTTTTATCGCCAATCCCAATAATCCCACGGGCACCTATGTCAAGGCCCGGGAGGTGGAAGATTTTATCGCGAAGGTCCCCAAGCATATCCTGATTTGTTTCGATGAGGCCTATGTGGATTTTGTGGACGCCGCAGATTTTCCCCATATGCTCTTTCACGCCAAAACGGAAAAACCGAATATCGTGCTTTTACGCACGTTTTCAAAATCCTACGGTCTGGCGGGGCTGCGCGTGGGTTACGCGGTGGCGGCGGGGGAAATCATCCGTTACTTGCACAAAGTCCGGCAGCCCTTTAATGTGAATAGCCTCGCCCAGGCCGGGGCTGCTGCGGCGCTGGAGGACCGTTTTTTTTTGTGGCGGACAAGGCTTTTGGTCCGCTCCGGGCGCAAGTATTTATACAAGCGCCTTGCCAAGCTCGGGCTGCGCGCAATTCCCAGTCAGGCCAATTTCATTCTTGTCGATACAGGTTATGCCGCCGACGAGGTTTTTGAGGCGCTTCTCCGCAAAGGGTTGATTGTCCGTTCGATGAAGGCTTACGGGCTTTCGACCTTTATCCGGGTCACGATTGGCCGGCGCGGCGAGAACGCGCTTTTTTATCGGTTGCTGAAGCAATTTTTGAAAGAAAAACAAAAATGATACTGCAAAGGAGCATTTTTCTATGATTATCGTTATGAAACACGGTTCGACACCGGAAGAAATCAGTCACCTTTGTGAAAAGGTGAAGGAATTGGGTCTAACCCCGCATGTGTCGCGCGGCGTGGAACGCACCATTATTGGAGTTATTGGGGAAGAGGATAAACTTCGCGTCAAGCCCCTCGAAGCCTTCCCCGGCGTCGATTCCGTCGTGACCGTTCTCCGGCCTTATAAATTGGCGAGCCGTGAATTCCGCCAGGAAAATACCGAATTTGAAATGCCGAACGGAGTCAAAGTCGGCGGAAAAAAAATTGTGGTTATGGCCGGGCCGTGTTCGGTGGAAGGCCGCGACATGCTTTTAAAAACCGCGGAGGCCGTGAAAAAAGCGGGCGCCACCTTTTTAAGGGGCGGGGCCTTTAAACCGCGCACCTCCCCCTACGCCTTTCAAGGCCTCGGGGAAGAAGGCCTTAAATATTTGCGCGAGGCGGGGGATAAACACGGCCTCATGGTCGTTACGGAAGTCATGGATACGCGCTCGGTGGAACTTGTTGCGCAATATTCTGACATGCTTCAAATCGGCGCGCGCAATATGCAGAATTTCGACCTCTTGAAGGAATGCGGCATGTCCAAAAAGCCAGTGCTTTTGAAACGGGGTCTCAGCGCGACGCTCAACGAACTTTATTTGTCCGCGGAATACCTTCTCTCCAAGGGAAATTTTAAAGTCATGTTAAGCGAGCGCGGAATCCGCACCTTTGAAACCGCCACGCGAAACACCGTCGATATTAATGCCATTCCGGTTACGAAGGCGGAAACCCATCTTCCAATCCTGGTAGACCCCTCGCATGGAACGGGGAAAAGGGAATACGTGCTTCCGATTGCGCGCGCCGCGGTAGCCGCCGGTTGTGACGGTATTATGGTGGAAGTTCATCCCAATCCCGAAGAGGCCAAAAGCGACGGACCCCAGTCCCTTCTTCCGAATCAATTCGAGGAATTAATGAAAGAGCTTCGCGCCATTGCCCACGCCATTGGCAGAGAAATCTAGGGCCATGAAACTGGACCTTGCGGCGCTGGAAAAGGCAGTTTCACAGCTTGAGCGCAGCCTTACTTACCTTCAGAAGTCTCGAAAGAAAAAATGATAAAGAATATCTCAATTATTGGACTGGGGCTTATGGGCGGGTCGCTGGCCGCGGCGTGCCGGAAGAAATTTCCGAAGGCGTATATTACGGGCATTAGCCGGGATACCCAAGCCCTTCGATTCGCAAAAAAAAAAGGATGGATTCACGAATCGTATTCTAAGTTCGGAAAAGGGGACAGACTTTTTTTTCGAAATACCCGCCCCAATCCCGCCCGCTTTTCCAATCTCGTTATCCTTTGCACCCCGGTTGAGACATTCCCCAAATATTTAACCCTTCTCGATAAATTCTTCCGTCCCGGCACGCTTGTCACCGACGTTGGCAGCGTCAAAGGGGAAATCTTAAATTGGTGTGCGAAGCGCCGGTTTAAAAATATTCAATTTGTTGGCGCGCATCCCGTGGCGGGGTCGCATTTACGCGGAATCAAAGCCGCGCGGCCGGATTTATACGAACAGGGGTTTACGTTTGTGGTCAAGGCCGAAAAAGGGGACAGGCTTGGAAACCCGTCTGTCCCCTTTTTCCAGGTCAAAAAATTCTGGGAAAAAATCTGTCCGCGTGTGATTGAAACCTCCGCGGACGAGCACGATAAAATCGTAAGCGCCGTGAGCCACCTGCCGCACGCGGCCGCGGTCGCTTTGATTTTGTCGATTTCTGCCAAATATTTGAAATATGCCGGCGCGGGATTTTTCGATACCACCCGCATTGCCGCGGGGCACCCGAGTATTTGGCTCCCCATTTTTTTGGCGAACCGAAAAAATATGATTAAGGACTTAAAAATTTTTGAACGGACGCTCACGTATTTCCGGAGTTTTTTAGAGAAGGGCCAAAAAAGAAGTCTCCTCAAAATGCTGGAAGGGGCGAGCACGCGGCGCCATAAACTTTCCTAAAGGGAGGGAAGCAAATATCTATTTCCATCCCAAGGGCTTATGGTATAATTCCCATTCACCGATAGTTCATTCCAGGCGTCGGAATAAAAATCCCTTAGAGGAGGCAGTGGCTTCATGAGTTCCCAATTCGCAGAACTTTACGAAAAAACCATTAAAAATTTTGAGGAAGGGGAAATTGTTCACGGCCGGGTGGTCGCCATTCGCGGCAAAGAAGTCATTATCGATATTAATTACAAGGCCGAAGGCATTCTTTCGTTGGATGAATTCAGCGACCCCGCGGAAATCCGGGAAGGCACCGAGCTGGATGTTTTATTCGAATCCTTTGACGATGAAGAAGGCGTGGTCATTCTTTCCAAAAGAAAGGCCGACCGCCAGCGCGTTTGGAATGACATGCTCTCCAATGCCCAGGAGGGAAGCATTGTGGAGGGAAAAATCACAAAAAGCGTGCGTGGCGGATTCATGGTGGATATTGGAATGGAAGCGTTTCTTCCCGCCTCTTTAGTGGACCGCAAACCCACGCGGAATTTGAATCAGTTTCTCGGACTCTCCAGCAAATTTATCATCGTTAAAATCAATCATAAGAGAAAAAATGTGGTGGTTTCGCGCAAGGATTATCTCGACAAAGAAAAATCTGAGGCGCGACTCCGTAAATTCGCAAGCCTCGAAGAGGGGCAGGTTTTAAAGGGCCGCGTCAAAAACATTACCGATTTCGGGGCCTTCATTGATTTGGGGGATTTGGACGGTCTGCTTCACATTACCGATATGAGCTGGGGAAGGATTGCGCATCCCTCGGATGTCGTGAAGCTCGGCCAGGAATTGGAAGTGGTGGTCATTGGAATTGACAAAGACCATGAAAAAGTTTCCCTTGGACTTAAACAGAGAAGCGCCAATCCCTGGGAGACGGTCGAAGAGCGCTTTTCCATTGGTTCGCAGATTCAGGGCAAAGTGGTGAATATCCTGCCTTACGGAGCCTTCGTGGAAATTGAACCGGGCGTGGAAGGGCTTGTGCATATTAGCGAAATTTCCTGGACGCGCCGTGTGGCACATCCTTCGGAAATCCTCAAGGTCGGGGATTCCGTGGAGGCCATGATTTTGAACCTGGACGCCGAGAACAAAAAAATTTCACTGGGGATGAAGCAGGCAACGGAAAATCCGTGGAGCCATGTTTCGGAAAAATATAATGTCGGAGACCGGGTGAGCGGTGTGGTTCGCAATTTGACCGATTACGGCGCCTTTATCGAGCTTGAGCCCGGCATTGACGGTTTGGTGCATGTTTCCGATATCTCCTGGACGCATAAAGTGAGTCGTCCCGGGGATGTCTTAAAAAAAGGGGACAAGCTTGACGTCATGGTGCTGTCCGTAGATTCTGAATCGCAAAAAATTTCCTTGGGAATCAAACAGCTTTTGGAAGACCCGTGGACGGACCTGACAAAAAATTATATGACCGGGCTGCAGCTTTCGGGCAGGGTTAGCCGTGTGGTCAATTTTGGACTTTTTATTGAACTTGAGAACGGCCTCGAAGGCCTCGTGCATGTTTCCGAAATTCCCGGCGTCTCCACAAGCGATCTAGAAAAGAAATTCTTGCTCGGAACCCCGATTCAAGTAAGCATTCTTCATGTGGATAACGAGGCTCGAAAAATCGCCCTCTCTTGCAAGTTTGAGCCTGTTTCGACCCGTTAATTTTTGTGTCGCAGCAAATCTCCTCGACTCAACGACGCGTTGTGGTCACGGGAATCGGGGTCCTTTCCTCCCTAGGTTTCGGAAAAGAAGCATTTTGGAAAGGGCTTTCCGAGGGTCGCTCCGGGATTTCCCTAATTTCTTCTTTTGACACCTCGGAATTCACAACCCGCTTTGCCGGTGAAATAAAAGATTTCGAACCCTCCCAATATCTGGATGCCAAGCGCCTGAAGCGCATGGACAGGACTTCCCAACTGGCGGTGGCCTGTGCGAAAATGGCTGTAGAGGACGCGGGCCTCCATTTCCAATCCAACGGCGGCCGCGAAAAAACGGGTGTCATTATCGGAACCGCCATGGCGGGCCACGGTTATATTTTAAATCAGCATGAGACGCTCATGAAAAAAGGGCCCTTGCGCATTAATCCTTTCACGGCGCTGGCCTCGTTTCCGGACGCGTGCGCGAGCAATGTTTCCATTGAACTGGGCGTGACCGGTCCCAGTTTTTCGATTGCCACGGCCTGTTCTTCCGCCTCCGACGCGGGCGGCTATGCCTATGAGGCCATACGAAGCGGGGCCATGGATTTTCTGATTATGGGCGGCGCAGAGGCCTCCATTTATCCGGGGATTCTGGCGGCCTTTTGCGTGGCCCGCGCACTCTCCACGCGAAATGAAGAGCCGGAAAAGGCCTCACGTCCCTTCAGCCGAGACCGCGACGGTTTTGTACTGGGCGAAGGGGCCGGGATGCTTGTTTTGGAGGAATACGAACATGCCCGTGCGCGGGGGGCTCATATTTACGCGGAGATTTTAGGACACGGCATGACTTGCGACGCCTACCACATGACGGCGCCGGACCCCGAAGGCAGGGAGGCCTCGCGTGCTATGCGCATGGCCATGACGAATGCCGGGATTGGCCCCGAGCAGATTGATTACATTAATGCCCACGGTACCTCCACGAATTTAAACGACAAGACCGAGACCTTGATTATCAAAAAAGTTTTTGGGGAGCACGCCGCTAAAATCCCTATTTCTTCTACGAAGTCTATGATTGGCCATTTAATCGGCGCGGCCGGAAGCGTGGAGCTCATTGCGACGCTCCTGGCCATGGAACACCAGGAAATCCCGCCCACGATAAACTATTCGGTGCCCGACCCGGAATGCGATTTGGATTATGTGCCGAATAAATCGCGGAAAACAAAAATTCAGATTGCGATGAAAAACTCCTTTGGCTTTGGCGGGAAAAACTCAATCTTAATTGTCGGGAAGTTATAAAGCCCTCAAGGGACCTTGAGGGCTATTTTTTTGGCCGAAGCGTATCCCGAGAGTCCTCAAAACTTTCTTGAGCCCCGTCGATAATCCCGCGCTTGGAACGGCGAATAAAATCAATAAGATAGCAAAGGTGCTCACGCGTCGCGGAGTCTTTCTCGCCGGATAAATTCTTTTCCATGATTTCAAGGGCTTGGGTCACATTGAGTCCCGAGCGGTAAAGGGTTTTAAAGGCCTGTTTGATTTCGGCGCGTGAGGCGGAGCTGAATCCCGCGCGGCGAAGCCCCACGGTATTAATGCCAAGGGCTACGGCAGGCCGTCCCCCGCAAGTCACATAAGGCGGAATATCTTTATTGGCCGCCGAAAGCGCGCTCACCATAGCGAAACGTCCGATTCGCGTGAACTGGTGAAAGCCCGTCATTCCGGAAAGAAACGCCCCGTCTTCGACCACGCAATGACCCGTAAGAGAAGCTTGGTTGACCATAAGGACATGGTTTTGGATTTCACAATTGTGGGCCACATGGCAGTAGGCCATTAAATAATTGGAATTCCCAATGACGGTTGAAGTCCCCGGCTTGGTCCCGCGGTGAATGGTGACAAATTCCCGAATCACATTTCCATTTCCGATTTTTGTGAAGGTGGCCTCCCCCTTATAAGCCAAATCTTGGGGGGCGTGACCAATGACCGAATACATATGAATTTCGTTGTGGTCCCCGATTTCAGTGCCGGAGCAGATTTGGGTACCGGTGAGAATTTTATTGTCCGAGCCCATTTTGACGCCGTCTTCAAGGACGACATGAGGACCCAAGACGCAATTTTTGCCGATTTGTACGCTTTTGCCCAAAATCGCCGTGGGGTGTATTTCTGACATGCGCCGAATTCTAACACAAAACCCCTGCCGGCACCAGGTAGCCAGCCGTATCTCATAACCTCCTCCACACCGGGTGTGAAAAGCTTTTACACACCGGGTGTGTAGGAGGGTAGGGTTTGTTTTGACTCGAGGGGGGTTCCTTGCTAAAATGCATAATCTTTTAACCTCTTACCTACATGAGAGATAGATAAAAATCGTGCCCTCCGATGTAAGTCTCGAATTCGAAGCCCTCAAAGAGGGAGCCGTAGAGCTCATTTCAGACGAAGAATTTCAATCGCGTCTACTCTCCGCGGCAAAGGGAAAAACCCCTTTGCGCATTAAATATGGGGCTGACCCGTCAAGCCCGGACCTCCATTTCGGACATATGGTTGCTTTAAGAAAATTGCGGCAATTTCAGGACTTTGGCCACACCGTTATTTTTATTATTGGAGATTTCACGGCACGCATTGGGGACCCCACTCAGCGTTCGCAAACACGGCCTATGCTTTCTAAGGCCGAGGTCTCGGCCAACGCAAAAACATATGTGAATCAAGTCTTTAAGATTTTGGACAAAAATAAAACCGTAGTCCGATATAATTCCGAATGGTTGGAGGCCCTGAAGCCGGAAGATTTTCTTCATCTTAGTGCCCAATACACGGTGGCCCGCCTCCTGGAGCGCGATGATTTCCACAAACGATACAAGGCTGGAGCGCCCATTGCGCTGGTGGAATTTCTTTACCCCCTTTTACAAGGCTATGACTCCGTCAAAGTCAATGCCGACCTTGAGCTTGGCGGAACGGACCAAAAATTCAATCTTCTGGTGGGCCGCGAGCTGCAAAAGACCTGGAATCAAACCCCGCAAATGGTCATGACGCTGCCCCTGCTTGAAGGCACCGACGGGGTTCAAAAAATGAGCAAGAGTTTTGGCAATACCATTTCGATTATGGAAACTCCCCGGGAAATGTTTGGAAAAATCATGTCGCTTCCCGACAAACTTGTCCCGCGTTATTTTCACTCTTTGTCCGAGAAATCCTGGAACAAGTTTCCCAGCTTCCTCAAGGATTTTTCTTCCCAGCCGCGTGAGGGCAAAGCCGACCTCGCAGAGCATTTTGTCACCCAATACCATAATCGCGAAGAGGCCCTCAAAGCCCGCAAAGAATTCGACCAAATTTTTAGAGACAAGGGACTCCCTGAAGATATTCCCGAAGTTAAACTTCAAAAAAAAGAAGCCCTCCTCGTGGAGGTATTGACCGAGACCGGTCTTTGCGCAAGCAAAGGCGAGGCCCGGCGCATGATTGAACAGGGCGGGGTGCGCGTCAACGGCGAAAAAATCTCAGACGAAAAAAAGCAGATTTTACTCGGGCCGGAACCCCTTCTTCTTCAAGTGGGAAAGCGGAAATTTTTAAAGGTAAAGGCGTCGGGTTAAACGCGGCGCATAAAAATTTATGGATTCGATGAAAAAAGCTCATGTCGTGGCCCCCGACGCTCCGGTAAGGGTGCGCGTGGAAAGCATTTCAAAAAGATTTGGTACCCTCACCGCCATTGAAGGGGTTTCCTTTGAAGTCCGCCAGGGCGAGGTGCTGGGTTTTCTCGGGCCTAATGGTGCCGGCAAGACCACCACCGTGAGAATCCTTACGGGATTTTTTCCTCCTTCCGAGGGAACGGTATGGATTGACGGGCGAGCGCTTTTTGAATCCCCCAAAGAAATCAAACGCCAAATCGGGTATTTGCCGGAAGTGGTCCCGCTTTACACCGACATGAAGGTTTCAGAGTTCCTTGATTTTGCAGCGGCCGCGAAGGGCGTGCCCCGGAAATTCAAAAAAACAAAACTCAAAGAAATTGTAAATCGCTGCGGACTTGAGACGGTGCAAAACCGCCTCGTGGGCCAGCTCTCCAAAGGCTTTCGCCAGCGCGTGGGACTGGCACAGGCCCTTGTCGGCGACCCCAAGGTGCTGATTTTGGACGAGCCCACCAGCGGGTTGGACCCCAAACAAATTATCGAAATTCGCGGCCTTATTCGCGAACTGGGCCGCGAAAGAACTTTAATTCTTTCCAGCCACATTTTGCCGGAAGTGAGCATGGTCTGCGACCGCATTCTCATTATGAATAAGGGAAGGGTGGTGGCCAGCGGTACCTCGGAGGAATTGGAGGCCAGCCTCAAGGACACCCAGGAAATTTATATTGTCATGGGCGAGCGCCACCGAAAAGACGAGGCCTTGGGATTTTTGCGCGCGCTCGTGGGCGTGGAAAAAGTTTCCGTAATTGACGAACGTTCCGACCAGGTTTCGCTCTCCCTTACGGTTTCAAAAAATCAGGATTTAAGGCCCGCCATTAGCCGCCTTTTTGTCAGCCGTGAAATCCCGCTTCTTGAAATCCGTTCCGGCAGGCTTTCGCTGGAAGAAATTTTTCTTAAAATTGTGGTCTCCGAAGCAGCGCTTCAAGAAGACAAGGCCAAGCCCGAGGGAGAAAAGACCGAACCGGAAAAAGGGACGGGGGCGTCATGAAAGGCGCTTGGATTCTCGCCCGAAAGGATTTCCGTTCGTATTTCCATTCGTGGACGGGAGTTTTGCTCGCGGTTTTCTTTCTTGTGATTGCAGGCCTGTTTTTCTGCCTCCTGGTCTTGAATTATGCCCGGTTTTCTTTTGAAGCCTCCAAGTACCCGCAGGAAGTGATTCAATCCCTTGGATTGACCCGCTTTGTCTACACCTCATTTTTTCTTAATATGGCCATGATTCTTATTTTTCTCGTCCCTTTGATTTCCATGCGTGCCTTCTCCGAAGAGAAAAAACAACAGACGTTGGAGCTTCTCTACACGTACCCCTTCTCGGATTTTGACATTGTGTGGGGAAAATTCTGGGGAATGCTTCAATTTTTTTCTTTTTTGCTCCTTCCCACCGCGGTTTATTTGGGCTGGATTTATTTTTTGGGAGGAAGGCTGGACGGGGGCCAGGTAGCGTTAGGCTATGTCGGATTCATTCTTTTGGCGGCTTCTTATCTTTCGCTGGGGCTATTTGTCTCCGCACTCTCCGAAAACCAGGTCGTGAGTGCGGTGGTGACCTTCGGCGTTTTGATTGTGTTCTGGATTCTGGATTGGGTGGCAGGATTTGCCGACGGCCTCTGGGCCCATTTTTTTTCCGCGCTTTCCCCGCTGGCCCATTACCGGGATTTCACACTCGGCATTCTGGATTTCAGCCACACGGTTTATTTTGTTTTTTTTCAGCTCTACTTTCTTTTTCTTGCGCTGCGCGTCATTGAAGCGCGCCATTGGAAGACCTCATGAAACAACTTCTTTTAAAATCCCAAATCCTTTTTGTGTCCGTCATTTTGCTTCTGACCTTTTCGCTGCTTTTTATCCTCGTGAGCCAGAATAATTACCGGAGGGATTTCACGCGCGAGGCGCTTTACACGCTCTCAGGGACCACGGTGAAGCTTTTAAAACAGCTTCAGGAAGGACCGATTGAAGTTTGGGCCTTTTATCCCAAGGAGCTTCCGGAGAAACGTGAGAATTTCGAGGTTTTTTTAAAGCAATGCCAGCTCGAACATCCCGATTTCCGTTACAATTTTTTTGACCCCGACCGTTTTCCGCGCCTTGCCAAACAGCACAAAATCAAACAACAATTCAGCGTTCTCATCCGCGCCAACGACGCCGAAGAACGAATCGTAGAGCCCAGCGAGGAAAAATTCACCAATGCGCTGCTCAGGCTGGCCAATCCCCGGAGTTTCGATATTTGTTTTACCTCCGCCCACGAGGAGGCCTCGGTGGTGCGTGAAGACCGCAACGGATTAAAGGCTTTTCGCACGGAGCTTGAAAAAAATAATTACCGCGTTCACGAAATCCTTTTGACGCGCGACAAAGTGCCTTCCCTGTGTCAGGTCGTGGTGGTGGCCGGGCCTCACCATGAATTTGAAAGGGAGGAATTCGAAATGCTCGAAGAGGCCTTTTGGCAGTCCAAGGGTGTTTTCTTTTTAATGGACCCAATGGACCCGGGCGGGGGAATTCCCTTCATTGATTTTATGAGGCGTTTTGGAGTGGTGTTGGGCGAAGACGTCATTGTCGACAAAATGAGCCGTCTTGTGGGCGGGGATTTTTTGGTTCCTTTGGTGAGCCAGTACGTCAATCAACATCCCGTCACCGCCGAGTTTAATGAACCCACTTTTTTTCCTGTAGCGCGCAGTGTGCAGCCTTCCACGGACCCGCGGCCGGGTTTTGAAGTCACGCCGCTTGCCTTCACGAGCGAGCAAAGCTGGGCGGAAAGAAATTTAGTCGAACTTGAAAAAGGGGAGGCGGCCTTTCAGCCGGAATCTGATTTAACCGGCCCTCTTGTGATTGCGGTTTCGGTTCAGGCCCGGACCGAAAATCCGCCCGAGGAAAAAGGGCGTATGATTGTCGTGGGGGACAGTGACTTTTTGACCAATGCCTATTTGGAACTTTCGGGCAATAAGTCCCTCGCGCTCCATATGGTGCAATGGCTTGTGCGCGACGAGCGCTTTATTTCCATACAAGCGCGCCACCCGGAATTTAAGCCCCTTTTCCTCACCCGGGAACAAAATGGATTGCTTTTGGCGGTAAATTTATTGCTTTTGCCCGCCGGGGTGCTCCTGGCGGGTGCGATTTATCTCACCTCGCGGCGCAAAGCCGTATGAAATTCTCTATAACTTTTGTTTTCACTTTTCTCTTTCTCTTAGTGCTGGGTTATTTTCTCTATGTCAATCAAAGACCCCTGCTTCAGGATTTTTCTCCGTCAGGACGCCGGCTCGCGCCCGAGGCCGAAGAGCAAAGTGAGGGCCGGCTTTTGTCTCTTGCAACGGGTGAGGAAATTATAAGCCTGGCATTGGAGGGAGGTCAAAATCATCCGCGAATTGTTTTAAGTAAAGAGCCTGCCGGCTGGTTTTTGACCGAGCCGGTTTATTCCGCGGCAGACCCGGTTATGGTGGACGGCCTTTTAATGGCGCTCACGGTGGCACAAAAAGTGAGGAATTTGACGCGTGAAAAGGAATGGGCCGAATACGGTCTTGACAAGCCGGAGGTTTGGGTGGAGGTGGGGCTTCAAGACTCGGGTGTCAAGCGCACTCAAACGCTTTATTTTGGGCACAGCTCTCCGGTGGGCGACTATGTGTATGCCCGGTGGGTTCACCCGGACGGCGGGGCCGAGGCCGTGAAGGAAGCGGAATATTTTATGCTCGATTCCCCGCTCAAAAGGGCTTTTGTCCGCAGTCTTTATACCCTTCGTCAAAAGCGGATTTTTGAAAAACCCATGGACAAGATAAAAAAGATTCAATGGCATACCGCCGAAGGCAATTACGAATGGGCCCAGGAAGAGGGGCTTTGGTTTTGGACGGAGCCGCTTGGGCTCTTGGGCGAGACTGCCCAAATATCGTTTATTCAAAATCTTCAGGCCGGGCTTCGCGATATCTATGTGAAGGAATTTTTGGATGGGCGTATGGCCGACGACCCCGAGGCCCAGATTTCCCCGCTGGGACCCAAAATTTCGCTTGTGGACGACTCCGGCGAGGCCTCAACCCTTTATCTGGGACGCGAATGGTCCCAGCGCGACGCCTATTTCGCGGCCAAGCAAGGTGAGAAGGCCTTGCTTCTTCTGGCGCGTTCCAATGTCCAAAGTCTCCTGAAACTCGTCCAGTCTCAGGCCGCGTCCAACTCAAACCCTACCGGTTCCAGGTTGCCGGCGGCAACCTGGAACCGGTAGGGTTTGTTAGTTTTGCGACGGAACGCCGGGGGTTAAAGACTCCGGGATTAAGGTGGCAGGGTTTATGGCTCAAGGGAAAATTGCTGAAAATATTGCAGAACTGAGAAAATCGATTCATTTAATTGCGAGGCAATGCGGCCGCCGGCCCGAGGAAATCTCCTTTATCCTTGTGACAAAAACGGTGCCGGTTTCCGTGATTTTGGAAGCGCTCGAGGCGGGGATTTCCGAGTTCGGGGAAAACCGCGTGCAGGAGCTTCTTGCGAAAAAAAAAGAATTGGGAAAGCCCGCGCTTTGGCATATGATTGGCCATTTGCAGACCAATAAAGTGAAGCAGGTATTGGGGGAAGCGGCGCTTATTCACTCTCTGGACCGGGAGGACTTGGCCGAGGAAATTGGGGAGCAGGCGGGTCTTAAAGGATTAAAGCAAGTCCCTTGTCTCATTCAAGTTAATAGCTCGGGTGAGGCCTCAAAATTTGGTTTAAAACCTGAAGAAGTTTCGGGATTTGTCGAAGGGCTTAATCAAATTCCTTCGATTCAAATCAAAGGACTCATGACAATAGGCCCTAATGTTGGAAACAGGGGACAGGCAGAGAATTCCTGCCTGTCCCCTGTTTCTGCCGAAAATCAAATCCGAAAAGCTTTTCGGCGTACGCGTGAACTTCAGCAGGAACTCAAAAAAAGTTTTCCGGAAATTGATTTTGGTATTCTTTCCATGGGAATGTCGGGCGATTACAAAATCGCAATCGAGGAGGGAGCGACGCTGCTCAGAATCGGAACCGCGGTGTTTGGGGAAAGGAAATAATGTTACGAGAGGATACGAAAAGATACGAGAAGTTGCGAGAGGTTACAAAAAACCTGCAACCTCTCGCAACTTCTCTTAACCCCTCTTAACATCTCGTAACTTTATGTTAAATAAAACATTCGGCATAATCGGTGTTGGCAACATGGGAATGGCGATTCTGGAAGGCGTCATTGGAAACAATATTATTTCCAATCCACAAGTCTGGGTTTATGACAAGATTTCCGAGAAGGTGAAAGCGGCCGTCCAATCTTATAAAGTGAATGAGGCAAAATCCCTTGAAGAACTCGCCCAGAACTCCGAAATCATTCTCCTGGCGGTAAAACCCCAGGATTTGCCCCAAACTGCGAAAGAGCTAGAGCTAAAGGTACCCGGTGCTTTTTCGCCAAAAGGTACCCGGTGCCTTTTGATTTCCATTCTTGCGGGAACTCCCCTTGAGAAAATTCGCGCCTCGGTGGGTCCCGGACCCCAAATCGTTCGCGCTATGCCCAATCTCGGCGCGAAAGTGGGGGAGGCGATTACCGCGTTGACTTCCGACAATTCTGCAGCGATTGAAGTTGCGGAAGCGATTTTTCAAGGCTGCGGAAAAACGATTTGTCTGGAGGAAAAATTTTTCGACCTTGTGACTGCAGTGAGTGGCAGCGGCCCCGCCTATTTCTTTCTTTTAATGGAGCTGCTCGCCCAGTCCGCGGCGGAAGGTGGGATTCCCGAGCGCGAGGCACGGCTTCTGGCCGTGCAAACCGCGGTGGGGGCTGGGCTTCTGGCGCAGCAGTCCCAAGAATCGCCCAAAGAGCTGCGTAAAAAAGTGACTTCCAAGGGCGGTACCACGGAAGCGGCGCTGAAAATCATGTATGAGAAAAAGTTGCCGGAAATTATAAAGGAAGCCGTACAGGCGGCGCTGACAAGAGGAAAAGAATTAAGTCAAAAGTAAAAAGGAGTCTTTATGTTCATTCTGGGTGAATTTTTCGGGGCCATGGCGATTTTGGTAAGCGGAATCTGTCAGATTCTCTACTGGGCATTATTCTTGCGCATTCTTTTGTCCTGGCTTCCGGTGGACCCCTATAACAATTTTGTGCAGCTTTTGACTCAGGTGACGGACCCGCTTTTGGCCCCTTTTCGCCGCTTGCCGCTGCAAATCGGAATGTTGGATATTTCTCCTATTTTGGCCTTCGTGGCCCTATTTTTTTTGAGGAATGTTTTGGTGCGGATTTTTCTGGGGCTCGCGCAGCAATTTGGCGCTGCCTATTAAAGAAATTTAAAAGGAAGAATTAAAAATGAATAAATCTAAATGACCAATGAATCCTTCAATGCAAATTAATCATTTGGATTTTTTCGATTCATTTGGATTTTGTCATTTGAAATTTACGGAGATTTAAATTATGACCCTGACAAGAATTAAAAAAGCGAAGGCCGGAATGCTCGAAAATATTCGTGAGTCCGCCGACGCGGTCCGTGGACAAGGTTCGCTCGTTCCCGAAATCGCGATTATTCTGGGAACGGGTTTGGGAGACCTTGCCGCACGAATTAAACGCGAGGCCGAAATTGGCTACAAGGAAATTCCACATTTTCCGATTTCCACCGTCGAGTCCCACGCCGGAAAACTTGTGCTCGGCACGCTCGGCGGAAAAAAAGTCGCCGCCATGGAAGGACGCTTTCATGGTTATGAAGGTTATTCGCCGCAGGACGTTACCTTTCCAGTGCGCGTACTCAAAGAGCTTGGCGCCAAAGTTTTAATTGTTTCTAACGCTGCAGGCGGTCTCAATTTGAATTACAAAAAAGGTCAAATCGTATTAATTGAAGACCACATTAATTTTATGGGCATTAATCCTTTAATCGGACCCAATGACGAACGCGTGGGGCCCCGCTTTCCGGACCTGTGCGCGCCCTATTCTTCGAGGCTTATGAATTTAGCCGCAGCCGCCGGACACGAACAAAAAATTCCAGTGAGCCGCGGAGTGTATGTCGGCGTGCTGGGACCGAATCTCGAAACCCGCGCCGAATATCGAATGCTTCGCAATTGGGGCGCGGATTTGGTGGGAATGTCCACGGTCCCGGAGGTTCTTGCCGGCGTTCATATGGGAATGGAAATTCTGGGTGTTAGTATTGTCACTGACGTCTGCGACCCCGACCATTTGGAGCCCGTGGATATTAAGGAAATTATTAAAACCGCGAACGAAGCCGGTCCCAAGCTCGACAAACTCCTGGAAGCAACAATCAAAAAAATTTAAATGCCGACTTTGTTTTCTAGGCGGGCTACGCGGAAGCGGAGGTCTGGAATAGAGACGCGAATTGCGTCTTTCACCGTCACCATGTCAGATTTTAATTCTTTGACGTCGGTTTTTAGAATGTCGACGTCTTCGCGAAGCGTGCTTACACTTTCAGCAATAATTGAAATGTCGGAGCGTAGAGACTCCAAAATGGTTCCGACTTCCGTGGGTGTGTAATATTTTTCTTCTGACATGCTGCGAACTTTAACAGAATTAAAGAAACGTGTCAATATTAATTTTAAGCATTTTTTTATGAGTATTTATCATGTCTCTAGTTAAAAGCGACTACTTAGTCCTTGTTGAGAAAATCCGAAAGACACTTGTCGCCGGACGTGCGCGCGCGGAAGAAGCGGTGGACAAAGAACGCACCCGAACGTATTGGGAAATAGGGCGTGACATTCACCATTATTCGTTGCATGGACGGGACCGCGCGAAATATGGGGAAAATTTATTAGAAACACTGTCGGACGATTTGGAATTGAGTAAAACGCTTGTTTATGACACGCTTTCATTTTACCGCGCCTTCCCAATTTTCCACGCGCGTGGAAAATTGCCTTGGACCTGCGGCAGGTTGCTTCTGAGGATTAAAGATAAAAAACAGCGTTTGTCGCTTGCGAATAAAGTTTTGCGTAAAAAATGGAAAACGCGCCAGCT
>JACPXM010000053.1 GCA_016196545.1 Candidatus Omnitrophota bacterium | reverse complement strand
CTTCAAGGGACCGGCGCTGAGGACATTCTGCTCACCCAGCGTTTTCGTAAAAGTTATACCCTGCTCGCCACTTTTGTGGGACTGACTTTCCTTGGAACTGTGACCTTTCTGATTCGAGGGTTCTTTTTCCCGCAAGCGCTTAAAGCCCAGGGAACGGCCGAGGCTTTCGGCACAGAACTTTTCACCCGTTTTCTTCTGCCCTTTGAAATGACTTCCCTTCTCTTGCTTCTCGGCGTTTTCGCAGCGCTCGCGCTGGCGAAGAAAGACCCCTCATGATTCCCATCGGACATTATTTTGTTTTAAGCGCACTTTTATTTTCGATTGGCCTTCTTGGAATTTTAATCCGCCGCAATGTGCTTTTAATTTTGCTTTCGATTGAGATTATGCTGAATGCGGCCAATTTGATGTTTATTGCGGGCGCCTCGCTTCATGGAAGACTTGACGGGCAAATCGCGGCATTTTTTGTGATGGTCATTGCGGCCGCCGAAGTCACGGTGGGCCTTGCCATCGCCGTCCTGCTTTTCCGCAAACAAAACTCGGTGGACACAAACGAAATTAAATGGCTGAAAGGGTAATGGTAATGTCATTGCGAGGATTCCCGCCAAAAGATTGCGGGAATGACAATCAGTTGTCATCCCCGAATGCTTTAGTCGGGGATTGCTTCACTCACTCGTGCTTTGTACTGCCCTCGTAGAGGGTCGTTCGTTCGCAATGACAGAGGAATATCATGATTACAACTTGCTGGCTTATTTTATTTCTTCCGCTCGGCGCCGCGCTTTTAAGCGCGCTGTTTAAATCCAAACCGCGCCTCGCCGGATGGATTTCCACGCTCACTCTTTTTGCCTGCTTTCTTTTGTCCGTTTCCCTTTTATTACAATTTCCCGTGCTCAAAGAATTTCATCCGCATGTGATGGAGTCTTCTATCAATTGGATGAATCTTTCCAATCTCCGGTTAGAGATCGGAATTTATTTGGACGGCGTCAGCCTGCTCATGCTTTTAATTGTGACGGGCGTCGGGACTTTGATTTTCCTTTATTCCACCGCTTATATGGAACATGAAGAAGGCTACGGCCGCTATTTTGCTTCGCTTTCTTTGTTTGCTTTTTCCATGCTTGGAATTGTGCTCGCCAATAATCTTATTCAGATTTTCATTTTTTGGGAATTGGTCGGTTTGAGTTCTTACCTTTTAATCGGATTCTGGTTTCATAAGCCCGAAGCAAGCACAGCGGCGAAAAAAGCGTTTCTCACCACGCGCGTGGGCGATGTCGGCATGATGATTGGCATTCTCATGCTGTTCGGATTTCTCGCCAGTGCCGGGCATGCCACATTTAATTTTACCCAAGTCCGCGACAGTCTTGCCTCGGCGGCTATACCGCCGGTTTGGATGACGGCCATTGGTGTTTTGATTTTCCTCGGCGTCGCGGGAAAATCCGCTCAAATGCCGCTTCATGTCTGGCTTCCCGATGCGATGGAAGGCCCGACACCTGTCAGCGCGCTCATTCACGCGGCGACCATGGTGGCGGCCGGTGTCTTTTTATTAGTACGGTTGTTTTTTCTTTTTTCCGCCAGCGCCCAAACGCTTCAAATGATTGCCTGGACCGGCATCATCACGGCCTTTATTCCGGCCACCATCGCGTTTGTCCAAAATGACATTAAAAAAATTCTCGCTTATTCCACACTGAGCCAGCTCGGGTATATGGTCATGGCGCTTGGCCTTGGGTCTCCGGAAGCCGGTATGTTTCATCTTGCCACGCACGCCTTTTTTAAGGCCCTGCTCTTTCTTGGCTCGGGAAGTTTGATTCACGCCATGCACACGCAGGACATTTTTGAAATGGGCCGTGAAGGCGGGCTGATCAAAAAAATGCCGGTCACGAGTTTGACCTTTTTAATTGGAACCATCGCCTTAATGGGCATTCCTATGACCAGCGGATTTTTCAGTAAAGAAGCAATTCTCGCGACTGCCGCTGACGGTCACCCCATTTTATTTTATATGGCCATGATTACGGTGTTTTTTACAGCTTTTTACATGAGCCGTTTGTGTGTTGTGGTTTTTTTGCCCGGCGGCGGAAAACACGGCCATGCGCATGAATCGCCTTGGCCCATGACCGTTCCCTTGATGATTTTAGCGGTACTTTCATTAATAGGCGGCTATCTTCCCATTAAAGAATTACTGCCTCATGCGGAACACATAGAACATGGCCCCCATTGGCTTGCAGCAGCTTCGCTCGGTATGATTGCGGCGGGATTTGTGCTGGCATTTATCATACTTGGTACCCCTTCCGTAGGTACAGGGTTCAAAACAGAAAAGAAATCAACGAAAACGAACCCTGTACCTACGGAAGGGGTACCTCATTTTCTTCGCTTTCTTCCGGAAAACAAATATTTCTTCGATGATTTTTACGATTGGCTCATTCGCACCGTGCAGCAAAACCTGGCAAAAATTTCGGACGCCTTTGAGCGGAATGTGGTGGTCGAAGCCGGCATCAACGGCACGGCCCGTCTCACCCGGGATTTCGGCGACCTTTTGAGGCGGCTTCAAACCGGCGTAGTGCAGTTTTACGCTTTGGTTTTTTCCCTGGGCGTTACGGTTTTGGTTTATCTTTTGATCCTGGCGGGAAAAATATGATCCTCGCCCTTCCCTGGATTCCTCTTTTAGGCGCTCTTGCCGTTCTTTTTGTCCGCGCGGACAAAATTCAAATTTTAAAGCGCATTGTGCTGATCACTTGCGGGATTGATTTCCTTATTGTCCTTCTCATGTTTTTTACATTTCAAATCGGTAATCCCGGCTTTCAATTCATTCACCGCTTCGAATGGATCCCGACGCTCGGCATCAGCTATCAAGTGGGCGTGGACGGCATCAGCATGACGCTTTGCCTTTTGCATGCGCTTGTTTCCTTTGCCGGCGCATTTGTTTCTTCGCGCGTGGAAAACCGTCTCAAAGAATATTCCTTTTT
>JACPXM010000044.1 GCA_016196545.1 Candidatus Omnitrophota bacterium | reverse complement strand
ATCACGAAAACCGTCAAAGCGCGCGGCGCCAAAATGGAAGCCGTGATTGAAGAAAGAACCGCGCCTGCTGTGGTCATTCCAGGAATTACTTATGGAAATCTGGTCCCCAAAGTTCCGTTTTTGGGTTACCGGCTCCTAAAAAATATACGCATGGAACAAGTTTTTCCTTACATCAACAAAATCTCTTTGTTCCGCGCCCAGTGGCAATTCCGCCGCGGCAATATGAGCCCGGAAGAATATGAAAAAATCATCCAGGAAAAAGTGGAACCTTTGTACGAGGAGATGAAAAAGCGCGCCATTCGCGAAAAAATCCTTCAGCCCGCGGCGATTTACGGGTTTTATCCCTGTTATTCGCGCGGTGACGAATTGGTCGTTCTAGATGAATCTGGAAAGAATGAAAAGGTGCGTTTTACTTTTCCCCGTCAGAAAAAAGAACCGTATTACTGCTTATCTGATTTTTTCCGGCCGAAATCAGCCGGGCTCGATGTGGCGGGCTTTCAAGTGGTGACGGTCGGTTCACACGCTTCGGAAGTGGAACAAAAACTTTTCACGAGCAATCAATATACGGATTATCTCTATTTGCACGGACTTTCTGTGGAATCGGCGGAAGGTTTGGCGGAATATGTTCACGCCTTAATCCGCAAAGAAATGGGAATTGCCAGCACCGACAGCACGAATATGGAAGATATGTTCCGTCAGGGTTATCAAGGCTCGCGCTACAGCTTCGGCTATCCTGCCTGCCCTCATTTGGAAGATCAGACGAAATTATTCGAGCTTGTCCCGGCGGACAAAATTGGGATTTCACTCACCGAAGAATTCCAGCTTGTGCCCGAACAGTCGACCTCCGCGATTGTGGTCCACCATCCGCGCGCCAAATATTTCAATATTTAATCCCGTATTTAATTAAAATTATATCTATTTGATTTATTTACATATTTGAGCTATATTCTTTCCTTAGAAATTAGATTGTCAAGGAGAAGCAAATTGCTTAATATTAAACAGCGTGACACGCTGGAAAAAGTCAGTGTGAATTTGTTAACGATCTTTTTTAGCTCCCTCGTCATTAGCAATTTTGTGACAGGCAGCTTCAAATTAGCACCGTTTATTATTGGTTTATTCTGGAGCTTTATTCTGCTTTATTTTGCCCTTTGGATTAATAGAAAAGGAGGTTGACCGCATGGAAAGCGCATTATGGTTCTTGGTCATCTTTTCAACTTTCGTCATAATTCTAGGTGTCTGGCTTGATCAGCGCGGCAATCGCCGGCAGCATCCTAAATCTCCCCGCTAACAAAATCACGTTAATTTAGAGGAATTAAAACCAGCCCCAGCGCTTTCGGACAAAAAAGGATTTCTCCTCATTGTCCGAAGATTGCTGGACCTGGTACACCGCGAGGGGTGGTGCGGTATTGTGAACTCCCAGCTCGGGAGAAAAAAGGACGGAAGCCGGGGCCGGCGCATTCACGGCCATTTGCCGGACTTCGTTAAGGGTATCTTTTTTGAATTCGATTTTTCCGCCTTCAAAATCAATGCCGGTGACACCGTTGTTTAAAAGATTGCGGCGTTCGGGAAAAGGCGGATGAGTGTTGAGCAGCATCACAAAACGGCTCAAATCTTGCACTTCAACGCGCGAAAGCCGCTCCACAAATTTTTGATATTCACGGGGATCATAACCGGCCTCCATTAAAAACTTCACCGCCTGCTCGTCGGCCACAACTTCGGCGTCGTTTTCAAAACGGCGGCTGATATAAGGCGCTGCCTTCCCAATATTTCTTAAACCCATATTAGCTGCGGTACCATAACTGCCGATGCTGTCTTTGGCAAGTTCCGATCCTTTCATAAGAATGCCGTAAACCTGTTTGATTTTTTCATGCTGAGGAATAT
>JACPXM010000009.1 GCA_016196545.1 Candidatus Omnitrophota bacterium | reverse complement strand
TGGAGTTTCACGATCCAGAGCCCAAATCTTCTCCCCCGGTCTAGGATGAGAATTGGCTGAGCGGTTTCTTGGTCCACAAAGATTTCTGTTTTTAAGGTATCTCTAAAAACGATGCGGAAGACAGGGCGCGGCTCATTGGCCTTTCTTGCCTTAAACGAAGGGAGGTTTTCGCTTAGAGCAAGAGCGTCACTTTTATTGACAAAAGAACGTGCGATTTGAATCGCCAGCTCAAGGCCAATGGGCGATAAAATTTCGCCTGAAGCCGCGCTCATTAAAACATATTTTGCCTGGGGACGATCCGTCTGAAAAAGGTATACTGGTTTCCCTAAAAGGGATTTAAGTTCAATCTGGAGAATCTGTCCTTCTGGAAACCGGCTTTGATAAATCTTGAAAGCTTCTTCAAAATCAACGGTTGGAGGCGCCAAAAATGCCGCTTCTTTTTTTGCAGGCCGGTCCTTCCAATACCACCATTTGGCATTCGCCCGGAAAACGCCCGAAAGCGAAGCATTTAAAATAAAAAGAAAGAGAAATAATCCAAGCAGGCGGTGAAAATTTCTGAGTTTCACGATTCTACTTTGTCTACATTCCAAGTAAAGGTCGCACGGTGGCGAATGGCCTCGTACGCAACCCCTTCGAATTTTCCCGGAGTTTTTTCCAGATGAATCACTTCGATCACGTATTGACCCGGCCAAAGCGGGCGAAAACGGACCGAACCCGATTCATCCGTTTTCAGTTCTTTGGACCAGCCGTTAGGGGCGTGGACATTCACTTTGGCATTCGATAGTTCTTTATCTTTAAAGAAAACCTTCACGGTTATTTCGCTTCCAAGTCTGATGGGATAAATCGCCATGGTCGTTTTAATTTCTGGAAGAGGCAGATCGGATCCGATATCCGCTGGAGGAAAATAAAACGCGCTTGCGTAATACATGGGTTTTACAATCCCAATGTCATACTTTTGCCAGTCCTGAACCGGGCGCTTTAATTCATGGACCTGGATGATGGGATCATCCGAGGATTTTTTAGGAACAACCGTTTCAAAATGATTATCTTGTTTTTCAAGGTTTATCTCTTTTTTCCCTTGGGGCGTCAAAACCCAAGCATCGATTTTGCTTACTTCGTCCAATCTTCCTCCGGCTCTTTCTCGAAGAGACTCCTCGAATTCACCGTAATAGACTTCCAGCTTTGCGGGATCGTCGGATTTATTCGAAGGCGCTTCAATCCAGAGATAATGGGCTTGTGCCGTTGGAATCATCAACACGATTCCAGCTAAAAAAGCGATGCTTAAATTCCGGTATTTTTCCATTGTTTTTCTCCTTTTATCCTAATTTGATTTTGGTTCCGAAATAAATTTGCCGGTCGGGCGAAGGCACGATGCCGGTAAAAAATGTGTCGCGGCGCATAAAATATTTTTCATCGAACAAATTTTTGATGCCCATAAAAATCCCGAAACGATCGTTAAAATCATATCCGAAATTCAAATCCCAAACTTTATAACCGGGAATAATTCCAGAACTTCCTGCTGCGTTTTCCACACGGGAATCATTGCCGGTAGAAAATTGCTCGTCCACCCATTCCGCCCTCAAATTGGCATAGATTCCAAGCGGATGCTCGTAGTTCATCGACCAGTTGTAATGCCAGTTTGGGGCATAAGGAAGTTGATTGCCATTATTCGGCCCCTTACGGAAGTCGGTTTCAAGGAGGGTAAAATTGAAATTTGTCGAAATATTTCCAACAAATTCCGGAATGTCTTTATTTAAAATTTTTTCGGCAGCCCCCGTAAGATCCAGATTCATGGAATGCTCCCAGCCTGCGTGCCGTGTCCCTTGTCCGTTGGTGCGGGCACTGCCTTCGACAATGGTTTCATTATCAAAATCGAAAAGAAAAACCGCAGTATCCGTATGAAACCATTTTGCCGGCTGAGACTTCAATCCGATTTCATAGTGATAACCCGCCTGAGCCTCCAAATCATTAGCCGTACCGGTAGTAGGGTCCACCGCTTCTTTATACTCCGCAGTTTGAAAGCTTTTGTGAAAGCTCGTATAGGCATGCGTCCCGGAGTTTTCATGCAAAAGATAATCGAGTCCCAAGCCGGGCAGCCACGCCGCGGTCACGTCGTTACCTTCACGCTTTGTAAGATTATTTTCAAGGCCGATACGCACAAAATCCATGCGCATGATAGGAGACACGGTTAAGCGGGAGGTCGGATG
>JACPXM010000043.1 GCA_016196545.1 Candidatus Omnitrophota bacterium | reverse complement strand
TTTATTCTGATTTTTTTAGGGATTTTTCTCATTTTCCGCTGAGTCATGATATTCCATCACCCTCAATTTTTTTTATTCGCCCTTTTAATCCCGCTTCTTTTATATTATTCCAAAAAGCGGCAGAATTTGGCTTTGCCCTTTTCTAGTCTTGATCTTTTGCCGGCCCCATCTTTTTCCCTGGCCGCGGCTTTTTATCGATTTCTTCCTTGGTTTCGCGCCCTGATACTGCTTTTGTTTGTGATGGCGATGGCCCGCCCTCAGCGTGTTACTGCTGAAAAGGAATACACCACCAAGGGCGTGGATATTATTATTTCGATGGATATTTCCGGCTCCATGCTGGCGGAAGATTTCAAACCGGAGAATCGTTTGGAAGTGGCCAAACAGGAAGCCGTCAAATTTATCCGGGGCCGGGAAAATGACCGCATTGGCCTGGTGGTTTTTGCGCGTCAGGCTTTTACGCAATGCCCTTTGACGCTCGATTATGATGTCCTGACCCGGCTTGTGAAAGAAATTCAAATCGGAATGATTACGGATGGAACGGCCATCGGAATGGGGCTCGCCACAGCGGTCAATCGTTTGCGTACAAGCGATGCCAAAAGCAAAGTGATTATTTTGATTTCTGATGGATCGAACAATGCAGGCAAAATCGATCCGGTCACGGCCGCTGAACTCGCCAAAACTTTCAACATCCGTGTTCATACCATTTTAATCGGAAGGGGAGGACTCGTGCCTTTTCCGGTCAATGATCCTCTTTTTGGAAAGCGCTATGTTCAGGCAGAAGTTGAAGTCGATGAAATGGGCATGAAAAGAATCGCGGATATTACCGGGGGAAAATATTTCCGTGCCCGGGACCCTCAGGGTTTGTCCGATGTGTATGAGCAGATCAATAAATTGGAATTCTCCGAGATTAAAGTGAAAGAATATAGAAATTATGATGAGCTTTTCCCGGTTTTCCTCATTCCGGCCCTCCTTTTGCTCGGCGTTGAGATTTTCATCAGCCGTCTGGTTGTTTTAAGACTCCCGTAACGTCCGCTCGTCATCCTAAGAACCGCCTCCGGCCCTTTCGGGCCGTAGGCCCGGAGGGAAGGTTCGAAGGATCTCCTTGTGTCCTGATGACCTTCTGATATAATCCTGAAATTAATTAATC
>JACPXM010000042.1 GCA_016196545.1 Candidatus Omnitrophota bacterium | reverse complement strand
TGTAAGTAAGTGTATAAGCAGCACTCTTCGTGAGATTCGAAGATGTAAGCACCACAACCGGGGCCTTCGTATCAAGTACAACATTCCACGTAATATCCGTTTTATTTCCGGCGAGATCTGTGAAACTGCGAGTAACCGAATTATTACCTTCTGCGGCAAGTGTGATTGCTTCGGACTTCGCGACGCCGTCCACTGTGTAAGTCAAAGCGTAAGCCGCACTCTTCGTAAGAGTGGCGGATGTCAGTGCAACCACTGGTGCTTTTGTATCAAGTACCACATTCCACGTCACGTCCGTTTTATTTCCGGCAAGATCCGTGAAGCTGCGGGCAATCGAATTATCGCCTTCTGCGGTGAGCGTGATCGATTCTGTTTTCGCAACTCCGTCGACTGTGTAAGTAAGCGTATAAGCAGGATTCTTCGTAAGATTCGAAGAAGTCAACACGACAGCAGGAGCTTTGGTATCAAGCATCACCGTCCATGTCACATCCGTTTTATTTCCAGCTAAGTCCGTGAAACTGCGGGCAATCGAGTTGTCACCTTCTTGAGTTAAGGTGATCGCTTCCGTTTGCTCCGTTCCCCCATCCACTCTATATTTCAGGGTATAGGCCGTTTTGTTCACAAGAGCCGCTGAGGTCAAAACAACGGCCGGCGCCTTCGTATCAAGCACGACATTCCATGTGACATCAGTTTTATTACCGGCAGAGTCCGTGAAAGTACGGCTAAGAGCATTCGTTCCTTCTATAAGAGTAAGTGATTCTGTTTGTTCAGTTCCTGCGTCAACTTTATATTTCAATGTGTAGGCCGCTTGCTTTACTAGCAGCGAGGAGGTAAGTTCCACAACCGGTGCTTTGGTATCAAGGGTGACATTCCACGTAACATCCGTTTTATTCCCAGCAAGATCGGTGAAGCTGCGGACGATTGAGTTGTCACCTTCAGCAGCTAAAGTAATCGTTTCTGTTTTAGCAACGCCGTCAACCGTATAAGCAAGGGTGTAAGCAGGATTCTTCGTAAGATTAGAAGACGTCAACACAACCGCCGGTGCTTTGGTATCCAGCACGACATTCCACGTCATATCAGTTTTATTCCCAGCAAGATCAGTGAAGCTGCGAGAAATCGAGTTATCACCCTCCGCAGTGAGCGTGATCGCTTCTGTTTTCGCTACGCCATCGACTGTGTAGGTAAGTGTATAAGCAGAATTTTTCACCAGAGTAGAAGACGTCAACATCACGGCCGGAGCTTTTGTATCAAGCACAATGTTCCACGTAACATCTGTTTTATTTCCGGCAAGGTCCGTGAAACTGCGAGCAATTGAGTTGTCGCCTTCTTGAGTCAGTGTGATCGATTCTGTTTTTGCGATTCCATCGACTGTGTAAGTAAGTGTGTACGCAGCGTTTTTAGTGAGATTAGAAGACGTCAGCACGACAACCGGGGCTTTTGTATCAAGTGTGATGACCCAAGTTACATCCGTTTTGTTTCCGGCTAAATCCGCGAAACTGCGGGTAATTGAGTTGTCACCTTCCGCGGCGAGTGTAATTGCTTCTGTCTTTGAAACTCCATCAACTGTGTAAGCAAGTGTATAGGCTGAATTTTTCGTGAAATTGGCGGATGTCAGAACAACCATCGGCGCTTTTGTATCGAGCACAACATTCCATGTAACGTCCGTTTTGTTTCCAGCAAGGTCTGTGAAACTGCGGGTAATTGAGTTGTCGCCTTCTACTGTCAGAGTAATTACTTCAGACTTTGCAACTCCGTCAACTGTGTAAGTCAGCGTGTACGCCGCATTTTTTGTGAGCGTTGCCGATGTCAGCACAACCGCCGGAGCTTTTGTATCGAGTACGATATTCCACGTTACATCCGTTTTATTTCCCGCGAGATCGGTGAAGCTGCGGGTAATTGAGTTGTCACCTTCCGCGGCAAGCGTGATCGCTTCGGTTTTGGTAACTCCATCTACCGTGTAAGTCAGCGTATAAGCGGGATTCTTCGTGAGATTGGCGGATGTCAACACTACAACCGGAGCTTTCGT
>JACPXM010000041.1 GCA_016196545.1 Candidatus Omnitrophota bacterium | reverse complement strand
GGAGCCTCGGATTTCTGGGGTCTGGGCCCGCGAGCCTCCTTTAAGATCGCGGCCACCGTCTGAGGGCTAATGCCGCCAATCGTGTGGGCAATGGCGCGCGCGTCCCAACTCGATCGGTAACGCCGGTCCAGATCAATCACTTTCGCTTGGATCTCTTGGGTGATTTTCATAACCCTGGCTTTCCCTGATTGACACCGGCCCTTGATCCATCGCCAGTGGGTGGCGCGGTGAAGGGACCAGCAGGCGGCAAAGTCGCCGGCCCTGGTTCCCAGGGCTTTCTCTTGGGCCCATTCCCGACGGAAGAGATCGCGCGTTTCTTGAGTGGCATAGCGTTTTTTTTAACCTCCGCTCCGGGGATCGGTCCCCAGGCTCTCCTTTGGATGATCCGTTGGGCCACTTGGAAGAGGATTTTTAAATGCTCCTTCTCCTTGCGCGTTTGGGCCAGATCCCGCTCCAAGCGCTGGATCCGGTCTTGGGTCTTGGCAATCCGAGAGAGCGGACTCTGCGATCCCCAAGCCTGTTTGGGTCCCGGGGCCTGGGCTTCTAACCCGAGTTCCGATTTGGTCAGGACAGTTCTCTCGAGAAAAAAAGAAATTTGTCTACAACCCCCCTTTATTTAGCCGGTTTTGACCCCCCGTTTCTCTTTTGGCTAAGCCTGGAATCCGACAAGATTTTTGGCAGCTTAAAAATATCGCAAGCCGCCAGAATTTTGGCAAGTTCGATATTGGGCGGGGTAACGTATTTTAGATCAAGGTTTCCAACCCTGTTTTCCACGACCTTAATGGTTTTGAGTTTCTCAATAGCTTTCTTCGCGGAAAGCTCCAATCCTGCTTTTTTTAACTTTTCCTCCAAATATCGTTCCAGGAGGAGCGCCAAAACACAGATAAAGACATGGGCCTTAACCCTTCGGTAGCGGCGATGGAATACTGGGGCCACCCTAATAAAATCTTTTAGATCGCGGAAACCATGTTCAATTTCCATTAAGTCCTTGTATTTGAAGACTGCTTCCTTGGTGGAAAGATTGGTTTCTGTGGTTTTGACGATAAATTTACCCCCGAGTTTTTCTTCCAGAGCCCGGCTCTCCTCATTAGGAGTAAACTCAAAATGTCCTTCGGCGTTGGATGTGTAGCGAAAGTAGCGCTTGGCGTGCCAACGCGAAAGAATGCGTTCAGCGGCGGTGGTGATGGCCTGAACCTTCTTGGGTTTGCCGGCTTGAACCTTGGCTTTGAGATCTTCGAGATCGATCTCGAGCTTGCGGATGATCTCTTGGCGTTTATTCTTTTCCTCTTCGGCCTTAATGGGGTTATAAACGACGATGCGGCGCTTGCCTTCATAAAGCGGGGCCTCCCAGGCCAAGAGATCGGGTTCACCGTCTTCTGGAACTCGGATAGGAGTAAAGGAATCCAGACTTTTCTCTAACAGCGGGTCCCCTTCTTCGCACCGGCGCCGCTTAATGGCCACAATGTAGCCATCCTGCTGAGATTCAATTTCTTTTAGGTTCGCTTCGCTAATCATTCCCCGGTCGCAGACGAAGACAATGCGGCCAACATTGAATTGCTTTTTGATTTTGTCTTTGACCCAAAGGAGCGTTGTTTTCTCGGCGCGATTGCCTCTGAAGATATGACTCGCCACCGGCAGGCCTTCTACCATGATGAGGCCCAAGAGAATCTGTTTGTGATTTTTTCTGCCCAAACGGATGTAGCCATGGCGGGCCTGCTTTAATTCTTGCCAGCCTTCAAATTGAATATTTGAAATGTCGTAAAAAACAACCTCAACTGGAAATAACGTTTGGGCCCAGGAGCCGACATGCTCTTCAATTTTTTCCTTATTCTTTCCGGCAATAAGCCAGTCCATGGTTTGGTAAAACCTATCCGCAAAAACATCCGGCTCATCAGGAAGATCGAATTTTTTAGTTTGCCAATCTGGAAGATAAACCGTGGGCATCCAATCGTAAAAGGCCAGCTTGGATTTTGGCGAGGTAAGGCGGTTTAAGACCATGGCCAAAACTCCCGGTTCTCCCAAACTGATCCCTTTGGGTTCGCCGCAGATTTCTCGTATCCGGCGATCAAGACCAATCTCTTGCCAGAGTTTCTGGCCCACTAAAACAGCTCCGTAGTCCTTGGCCCGACGGGATTCGATTTCCTCTGGACTGACCAAAACCTCATCGGTGAAACGCCGTAAGCTCTTTAAGAGCTCTCCCAATGTTTCGCGTCCCTTGATATCCTGACGCCCCAGATTGGCAACAACTCGTTCCTTCCAGCGGCCATTCTCCTTGATTTTCTCGAGCAGTCGCAGGTAAACAAATTCCCGGCCTTTATTTTTTATCTTTACAAGTCTTCCGTACATTAGATTGTCTCCAAGCTAAACAGCAGGGCAAGTCCATTAATTCTATTCCTACACAAAACAAAATTTCTGTCAATGGAAGGAAAACCATTTGTCTCCATGAGAACGAGTCCTAAAAAAATAATTCTCCCTCGGGAACAGAAAAAGAACTCTGGAAATAACGAAATTAAGCAGGAATTTTAGGGGCCAAAAACGGAACTCGGGTTTAACCCAAACGGCATCTGTCTTGGAGGTAATCCTTAAGGAACTACAACTCAACCCCTCACCCTTCCCTCTCCCCGAGGGAGAGGGAAAAAAAGGGAAAAGACTTCAGCATTCCGTCGTGATCGCTAAAATCATGTCAAAATTACCCACTCGAAATGCAGAAGACCCAAAATTTAAGGGGACGTTCCCAGTTTTTTCTAATTTTTGAATTTATACCTTGGGTACGGGCAACT
>JACPXM010000003.1 GCA_016196545.1 Candidatus Omnitrophota bacterium | reverse complement strand
TCCGCCGAGGCTATGAAACCGGCGTCCGGCTCTTGATCACGGTTGATTGCGGGATCACCGCAAAAAAAGAAATTCAAGAGGCGCGCGATCACGGCATGGACGTCATCATTTTGGATCATCATCGTCTTCCCTCAGGCGGCCTTCCGCCGGCCAACATTATTTTGAACCCGCTTCAACTCGATTGTCCCTATCCCTTTAAAGAATTGTCGGCGGCAGGGCTTGCCTTTAAGTTAAGCCAGGCGCTTCTCGGCGATCGCGCCTTTGAACTGCTGGATCTAGCGGCGCTTTCCACGGTTTGTGACGTGGCTCCGCTTCAGGATGAAAATCGCATCATCGTTAAGTTTGGCTTGGAGCAAATGGCAAAGCGAAAAAATCCGGGTCTTCGAGCACTTGCCGGGGCCGCAAAACTCAAGGGCCGGGAAATCAACGTGGGGCATTTGGGATTTGTTTTTGGCCCCCGCATTAACGCGGCTGGCCGGATGAGTTCGCCTGAAATCGCGCTTCAGTTGCTTTTGACCGACCAGGAAAGGGAAGCCGAAAGCCTTGCTCAAGTCTTGGAAGAAGAAAATAAGGCGCGCCGCGCCGAGGAGCAAAAAGTTTTGCGCGAGGCCGTGAAGGAAGTGGAACGGGCCTTTAATTTTAACCGCGACCGTGTGATTGTCATCGGCCGCGAAGGCTGGCATCAAGGCGTGATTGGAATTGTGGCCGCGCGGCTGGTGGACAAATTCCACCGTCCGGCTGTCGTGATTGCGTTTGAAAAAGGAAGGGGCAAGGGCTCGGGGAGATCGATTAAGAAATTTAATCTGTTTGAGGCCCTGTCCGCGTGCTCTGGTTATTTTGAAGAATTTGGAGGCCACGCCCAAGCCGCGGGACTTGTGATGAAGGAAAATCATTTGAAAGATTTCAGGGAAGAAATTAATGATTATGCCCGGGAAAATTGCACCGCGGAAATGTTTAAAAAAGAAATCATGGTGGACCTGGAAATTCGCTTGGATGATTTAAAGGCCTCTTTTATTCAGGAGCTTAAACTTTTAGAGCCCCACGGGGCCGGCAATCCGCGGCCGGTTTTCAGGAGCCGGGGCCTTCACTTCAAAGGCAGGCCGACTTATCTCAGTCCTCAAACCATTCAAATTTGGGTGACGGACGGCTCGTTTGTCGGAGAAGGCATTCTTGGCAATGTGGATAAAATGACGATTGCCCGGCTTCAGGCATCCCGGACCTTTGATCTTACCTATTCGATTAAAACCAAGACCTGGGACGGTCTTGAACGGCTGAGCCTCGAAATTAAAGAAATCCTCTGAAACTATTAGGAGTTACGCCGCTTGGGCGGAGGGAACCGGAATTTTCCGGTAGCGGACGGCCTTAGTGACTTTACCGGCTTGAAGGCAGGCGGCACAAACCCAAATGCGGCGGACGGTTCCATTGAGAAAAAGGGCCTTCACCCTCTGAAGGTTCGGAAAAAAACGGCGGCGGGTAATCCCCGTAATCTTTTTTCCAATTCCACCGGATTTTTTCGCAAGCCCTCTTCGGGAAATCGAACGTCCGACAAGGGGTTTTTTATCGCAAATCGCACAGTGTTGCATAGGGGTTGCATTATAATCGGGACATGTGCCTTGGCAAGTCCTTTTTTCTGATATATACTGAGCCGGAAAAAGAAAAGGAGACGGCCATGAAAATCGCAACTAAACCTCGTTCAAACAAGACGTTAGAAAAAACCGTATCTTTTGAATTTTATGCCCCTCAGGCTAAAAAAGTGGAGCTTGCGGGAAGCTTCAATAACTGGAAATCCTCAAAGACCGCTCTTAAAAAAAATAAAGAGGGGAAATGGAGGCTCGAAATCAAGCTTCCCGTAGGTCGTTATGAGTACCGGTATCAAGTGGACGGAAGCTGGCAAAATGATCAAAGGCCGACCGTGGAATGTGCCCCCAATGCCTTTGGAAGCTGGAATTGTGTCTTGGAGGTTCAATAGTTTATTGCGTGTGCGCCCGTCGCATGATCTTTCGCGTTCGTAGCTTTCAGAGATAACTCTCCCATGAAAATTGTTTTTATTGCCTCAGAAATGGCCCCCTTCGCAAAAACGGGGGGTCTTGCGGATGTTACAGGATCTCTTCCGCGAGAAATCCGTTTGTTGGGTCATGAGGTCATCGCCTTTGTGCCACGCTACAAATCGGTGGACCCCATGAGTCTCGGACTGGAGGTGGCGGTGGAGCGGCTCCGTGTTCCGATGGGTTCGGAGAAAGAGGCCGCACGCATTTACAAAACGCGCTTGGATTCCGGCGTCGATTGTTATTTCATTGATCATCCCGAATTTTTTTGCCGGGATGCGCTTTACGGAACTCCGCTTGGCGATTATCCCGACAATGATCGGCGCTTTACTTTTTTCCAGCGCGCGGTCTTGGAAACCTTAGTTTATCTCGGTATTAAATCCGACATTCTGCATTGTCACGATTGGCAGACAGGATTGATTCCGGTGTATTTAAAAATCCTTTACAAAAAAACGCCGCTTTTTCAAAAAACCAAAACGATTTTTACAATTCATAATCTGGCATACCAGGGAACTTTTCCGCCGGATTCCCTGGCGGCCACCGGATTTGGATGGGAAGAGTTTCGCATGGAGCGGCTGGAATTTTATGGAAAAATTAGTTTTCTTAAAGGAGGAATTCTGGACGCAGATACCGTGACGACGGTGAGCGAACGCTACGCCCGAGAAATTTTAACACCGGAATTCGGATGCGGACTTGAGGGTGTTTTAAGCAAGCGCAAAGACCGGCTTCACGGCGTGGTCAACGGGATTGATCCCCAGGAATGGGATCCGGAAATCGATGAAGACTTGGCGGAAAATTACAGCTTAAAACGCCCGTCCGGTAAGACCACCAATAAGATCGACCTGCAAAAGGAAAACGGTCTTAATCCTGACGTCAAGATTCCACTTTTGGGAATGGTGACGCGCCTTGCGGATCAAAAGGGGATGGATATTTTTATCCCGGCGATCAGCGCGCTTTTGGAAATGGGGGCTCAAATTGTTTTGCTCGGAACGGGCGAGGAAAAGTATCATCAAATGCTGCGTGACATCGCAAAAAAAAATAAAGGAAAAATCGCGGTTCATATTTTGTTTGATTCCAAAATGGCCAAACGTATTTACGGCGGCTCGGACATGATGCTTTTCCCGTCCTACTATGAGCCCTGTGGTTTGGGGCAAATGATCGCGCTTCGGTTCGGGACGATTCCGGTGGTCCGCGCAACCGGCGGACTGGCGGACACGATTCAGGAATTTGACGGTACCCGTCGCTTGGGCAATGGTTTTTTGTTTGAAGATTATACTTCAGAGGCTCTTGGGGCCGCATGCCGCAGAGCGCTCAGCCTGTTCCGGGCGCCGGAGTTATGGAATGACTTGATTCAAAATGCCATGCAATGCGATTTTTCGTGGGCCGCTTCGGCCAAGAAATACGTAAAAATTTACGAGCTCACCAAACGTCAGGCAACCGAGGGATCGGAGAAATAATTTAGCCATCTGCGTTTAAACCTAGATTGTTTCGTCCCTTTGGGGCTCGCAAGGATGCTAGAGGTTCCTATG
The DNA here is from genome assembly GCA_016196545.1 of Candidatus Omnitrophota bacterium. GTDB lineage: Bacteria > Omnitrophota > Omnitrophia > Omnitrophales > Aquincolibacteriaceae > JACPXM01. The sequence continues at coordinate 6,144 of JACPXM010000003.1, read as the reverse complement.
CAAAAAGATGGGCTTAAAATCGGTCACTATGAACTGAGTTCGCGACTCATTGTGGGGACGGGAAAATACCCTTCGTTTGACGTCATGGTTAAAGCGCACGAAGCCTCCGGAGCTCAAATGATCACGGTGGCCATGTCCCGCGTGAAGCTCGACGGCCGTCCTGAAGAAAATATTTTAAATTACATCGATCGTAGCCAATATGTATTACTTCCCAACACAGCGGGGGCTTACACCGCAGAAGATGCGATTCGCATTGCGCGGCTTTCTCGCGCTTCCGGTGCCGGCGATTTGGTAAAAGTAGAAGTGATCGGCGATCCCAAAACCCTTATGCCCGATGTGGTGGGTCTTCTTGAAGCCACCAAAGTTTTGGTCAAGGAAGGTTTTACAGTGATGCCTTACACGACGGATGATCCGGTGATGGCTAAAAAACTGGAAGATGCCGGTGCTGCTTGTGTCATGCCGCTTGCTGCGCCGATTGGTTCGGGCCGTGGCATTCAAAACAGGCTCAACTTAAAATTTATTTTGGAAGCCGTCTCATGTCCGGTCATTGTGGATGCCGGGGTGGGTGTCCCCTCAGATGCTGCAATTTGTATGGAACTGGGCGCTCACGGCGTCTTAATGAATACCGCAATTGCGGCTTCGGAAAATCCGGTGCTTATGGCGGAAGCCATGCGAGATGCCGTTGCCGCAGGACATAAGGCATTTTTGGCGGGGCGAATGGCCATGAAGGAATACGCAGCGGCATCGAGTCCTCAGGAAGGATTAAAATTAATTAAAAATTAAGAATGAAGAATTAAGCATGAATCAAATTTTCAAATCACTCTTCATTTTTAATTATTAATTCTTAATTTATTTTTATGGGAATGACACTTACGGAAAAAATCTTGGCGCGTCATGCGGGAAAAACATCGGTTGTGCCTGGAGATAACATCTGGGTTGATGTGGATCTTTTGATGACGCATGATGTGTGTGGTCCGGGCACCATCGGTGTCTTTAAAGACCATTTTGGAAAAAATGCCAAAGTATGGGACCGCCATAAAGTCGTAGTAATTCCTGATCATTATATTTTTACGGCGGATGAAAAATGCCATCGGAATGTCGATATTCTCCGCGATTTCGTAAAGGAACAAGACCTTCCTTATTATTACGATGTGGGTTCGGAAAAATACAAAGGCGTTTGTCACATCGCGCTTCCCGAGGAGGGCCACACGCGCCCGGGCGAAGTTTTGTTTGGAACGGATTCCCATACTTGCACGGCCGGCGCTTTTGGTGAATTCGCAACCGGCATCGGTAATACCGATGCGGGATTTATTCTCGGGACCGGAAAACTCTGGGTGAGGGTGCCCGAGACCATGCGCTTTGTATTTGAAGGCCCACTGCCTCCTTATCTTATGGCCAAGGATTTGATTCTGCAAATCATCGGCGATATCGGGGTCGACGGCGCCATCTATCGCGCCATGGAATTTTCCGGTGACGGTGTTTTCTCTCTCAATATCGAAGAGCGGATGACGCTTTGCAATATGGTGATTGAAGCCGGCGGCAAAAACGGCGTGATTGAGCCGGATGATGTCACCGTGAATTTTGTGAAATCTAAAACTAAGAAACCCTTTGAGATAGTAAAAAATGATTCAAGCGCAAAATATTTTTATGAAAAAGTTTATAAAACAAAGGATCTTGAGCCGGTTGTGGCAAAGCCTCACTCTCCGGACAATAAGGCCCTCGTGCGCAAAGTGGAGGGAACTCCGCTTGACCGCGCTTATGTCGGTTCTTGTACGGGTGGAAAAATCACGGATTTTATCGCGGCGGCTAAAATCTTAAAAGGTCGCAAGGCAAAAATCGATCTCTTTATTGTCCCTGCGACCACGGAAGTGGACCGCAATCTTGACAAAGAAAAAATTGACGGCATGACGCTGCGCGAGATCTTTAAAGAGGCTGGCGGGCGAATGGGGGATGCCTCTTGCGCCGCCTGTTTGGGCGGACCGACCGATACCTTCGGCCGCCTTAACAAAGCGGAAGTCTGTATTTCGACAACCAATCGCAATTTTCCCGGCCGAATGGGCTCCAAACAGGCCCAAGTTTATTTGGCCTCACCGTACACCGTTGCTGCCTCCGCCGTGGAAGGGAAGATTACTGATCCGAGAAAGTTCTTGTAAATTCAAATGACAAAATCCCAATGATGGTTTAAATCCCAATCGTTTAAGGATTTTTTATTTCTCGATTCCTTTATCATTGGGATTTTGAGTTTTAGATTGTAGAGGTTTTATGAAAAAACAGATACGCGGTAAATGTTACGTGGTGGGCGATGATATTGATACCGATCAAATCATCCCCGCGCAGTATTTGAGCTATTCGCTTTCGCTTCCCGAAGAGCGCAAGATGTACGCTCGTTTCGCGCTTTCGGGAATCCCTGAAAAAAATCAGGGCCTCCCGGAAGGGGGTAGGCCGTTTGTGCGCGAGGGCGAATTTAAATCCGATTACACGGTGGTCCTCGCAGGGAAAAATTTTGGCTGCGGCTCCTCGCGCGAGCACGCCTCATTTTGTATGCGTGAGGCCGGAATCAAAGCCGTCGTTGCCGAATTTTATTCTCGAATTTTTTTTCGGAATTCCGTGAACGGCGGCTATTTGATCCCATTTGAGTCCGATGGGCGGCTTGTGGAAAACGTGAAAACAGGGGATGAAGTCGAAATTGATGTGAAGGCGAATACCTTTGAAAATATTTCCTCGGGAAAAACGTTTCATTTAAAGCCGCTTGGGGAAGTGCTTCCGATTATTGAAGCCGGCGACGTTTTCAAATACGCAAAGACAAAAGGAATGATGAAATAAACCCCACAGGGGTTACTCTGAGGAGATTATGTACAACATTACTGTTTTTCCGGGAGATGGAATTGGCGTCGAAGTCGCGGAACAGGCCGTCAAAATCATTCGCAAGCTCGGCGAAGTCCATCATTTGGTTTTTGAAATCAAAGAGGAACTTTTGGGGGGCGCTTCCCTTGACAAGCACGGCGTTCCGATTACGCCGGAAGCATTGAAACTGGCTCAAAAATCCGATGCGGTGTTTCTCGGTGCGGTGGGCGGCCCCAAATGGGACAATGTAGAAGCTTCCAAGCGTCCGGAAAAGGCCTTGCTTGCGCTCCGTAAAGGACTTGAGGTTTTTGCGAATCTTCGTCCCGCAAAAATGTACCCCGAACTTATTGACAATTCACCGCTCAAAAAGGAAATTGTTTCGGGCGTGGATTTATTGATTGTGCGCGAGCTTGTCGGAGGTATTTATTTTGGAACGCCGCGTGGCATTGAATCTTTAGACGGAAAAGGGGAAAAGGCATTTAACTCAGAAGTTTATACAACTTTTGAAGTGGAACGGATTGCGCGAAAGGCATTTGAACTTGCTCGGCGTCGCAGACGTAAAGTGACTTCAGTGGATAAAGCCAATATTTTGGAATCTAGCCAGCTTTGGCGGAAAGTTGTTACCCAAGTCCATCAGGAATTTAAGGATATTACTCTGGATCATCGTTATGTGGATGACTGCGCGATGCAGCTTGTGAGAAATCCAAAGCAATTTGACGTAATTGTCACAACAAACCTTTTTGGTGACATCTTAAGTGACGAGTCTGCGATGCTCACGGGATCCATTGGAATGTTGCCCTCAGCATCCCTTGGAAATCACCACGCGCTCTATGAACCGGTTCACGGCTCCGCGCCCGATATTGCAGGAAAAGATAGGGGAAATCCTCTAGCCTCTATTCTTTCTGCGGCCATGATGATGGAATACAGTTTTAATTTGCATGAACTTGCCTTTTCCGTGGAAAAGGCTGTGGAGGCCGTGCTTAAAGAAGGCTACCGCACGACGGATATTTATCAGGAAGGAACTAACAAAGTCAGCTGCTCCAAAATGGGCGATTTGGTGGCGGAGAAGGTAAAATGAAAAAACCAAATGTCGCGATTTTAGGGGCGACCGGCGCCGTCGGACAGGAATTTTTAACTCTTATCGAAGAGAGAAAGTTTCCCTTTTCTAGCCTTAAGCTTTTAGCTTCAAAGCGATCTGCCGGAAAAAAAATAAAATTCATGGGAAAGACTTATACGATTGAAGAGGCCAAGCCTTCTGCCTTTGAAGGCTTAGACCTTGTGCTTTCAAGCGCCGGAGGTTCCGTGAGCCTCGAGCTTGTTCCGCACGCAGTAAAGGCCGGGGCCTTGGTAGTGGACAACACCAGCGCCTTTCGCATGGATTCCGAAGTCCCGCTGGTAATTCCTGAAATTAATCCGGAAGACATCAAAAAGCACAAAGGCGTTATTGCAAATCCTAATTGCTCTGCCATTATTATGCTTATGGCCATCGCGCCTCTTCATAAAAAAAATCGAATTCAACGCGTTTTATGCGCAACTTATCAGGCCGTGAGCGGTGCCGGTGCTAAAGCCATGGAAGAACTCGAAAAACAAACGCAAGAATTCCTGGCGAAAAAACCGCTAACCAAAGAGGTATTTCCGCATCAAATCGCGTTTAATCTTTTCTCGCATAATGCCGCAATTGAACGCGACGGATATAACAGTGAAGAACTGAAAATGATTCAGGAATCCCATAAGATTCTTCATGATAATTCCATCAAAATTGTCACCACCTGTGTCCGCGTTCCGGTATTGCGGGCACATACGGAAGTGCTTTATCTTGAGTTTGAAAAACCCATGAAACCCGAGGAGGCCCGCGAAATACTAAGTCGTTCGCCGGGCCTTCGCCTTCAAGATGACGAAAAGACGAATCATTTTCCCATGCCGATAGAGGCCACGGGAAGGGAAGAGGTGCTGGTCGGAAGAATCCGCAAGGATTTGTCTTCGGAAAACGGTTTGGCCTTGATGGTATCCGGGGATCAGTTATGGAAAGGTGCTGCCTTGAATGCTGTGCAAATCGCAGAAGTCGCGTTGGGTCTCCAGAAGACAGAGAATAGAGGATAGAAAACAGACAATCTGTCTTCCGAGGTGCCATGGATAAATTAATGACAGCGAAACAAGTGAGTGAACTCATCGAAGTGAAGCGCTCTACGATTTATCAATGGGTGCATGAAGGATTCATTCCCTATGTCAAGCTCGGGAAAACCGTGCGCTTTAAGAAAGCTGAACTTTTCCGCTGGATTGATAAGAATTACCGCAAGGAACGTGTTTCCTTTAAAACAGTAGAAAAGACGTTAAGGAAAAAAAGTTTCCAAAGGGAATTCTTTTAAACCTCAAAAGGTACCTGGTGCCTTTTCTTTTTCTATGCGTAACATCAAACTCACCCTTGAATACGACGGCGCAGAATTCTTCGGCTTCCAAAAACAGCCGCATCACGTCACGATTCAGGAGGCGCTCGAAAAAGCCCTCAGTAAAGTCTTGAATCAAAAAACAAAAATAGCTGCTGCCAGCGGAAGAACCGATACCGGAGTTCACGCGCTTGAGCAAGTGGTGAATTTTAAAACCAAAAGTTTGCGGAAAATTGGAGAGATCCAAAAAGGACTTAATGCCTATCTTCCCAAACAGGTTGCTGTTCGCAAAGTTGAAGACGTACCCTTTGATTTTCATTCCCGCTACAGCGCGAAATCCAAAACTTATGAATATTTGATTTGGAATGACCCAATTCGCTCCCCGCTCAAAGCTTCCCGTGCTTGGCATGTTCGTGAGCCGCTTAACCTAACGCAAATGAAAAAGGCCGCTCGATTTTTAACCGGCCGCCACAATTTCAAGGCCTTCACCGCTTCCGGCGGCTCGGCAAAAGAAATGACGCGCACCCTCAAGCAGATTCAAATCAAAAAGCAGGGGAATTCAATCCTTTTTATCTTTGAAGCCGACGGTTTTCTCTATCATATGGTGCGCAATATGGTTGGGACATTAGTTCAGGTGGGGCGGGGGAAATTAATGCTGTCCGAAATGTACAAAATCCTCCATTCCCAGGACCGTAAAAAGGCGGGAGTCACGGCCCCTGCGGAGGGATTGACGTTAATTTTCGTAACTTATTGATATTAAATCGGTTGTGACGCCCCAGTTGACTCAAGATAAAAGGTAACCGTAGCTGGAATCGTTGACTCATAATACAAGGTTACCGAGCGAGCTTGTGAATGATAGCAATTTTCTTATCGATTGCCCTTCTGAGTTTGAAGGGGTTTAAGGTTTTAAAGAGTT
>JACPXM010000038.1 GCA_016196545.1 Candidatus Omnitrophota bacterium | reverse complement strand
CTTATTTGCCGCTACCACGGGACCCTCCGGAGTTTTTCCTAATGTATCGGAAAAATTCTCTCGAAGTTTCCCTACTTATCTCTTCGCCAGATTATCAGTTAAGATGCGTAGGCCCTGGGTGGTGGGTCTTTTCTCTTCAAAGCCGAATGCTTTCTTGTTAGAATAACCCTCTTATGCTTAAAAAAATCCAATTTCTTTGTGGGATTCTTCCCCTTTTTTTTATCATTATTGCCTGGTCGCCCCGGCAATCCGCGACGTATAAAAAATCTTCCTTACCCCTTCCTTCCAAATCAAATTCGCTTCAAAAGATCCGTATTGTTTTAGCGCAGCAGGTCCGAGAGGTTCAAATCTCCTCACCGGATGCTTTTGATATTTGGGATTCAGAGGGCCATCTGTTGGAAAGCGGCGCCAGCATTACGGACACGATGCTCAGGGCGTCTGGGACCGGAATTCAGTGGGGCTCGCACATTTTTCAGCGTTCTCCCCTTGTGATTTTAAGCCAGGGGGAGGGGATACGCGTCGGCACTCATGTGTACCGGCATGGGCTCAGGGTCTGGCGGGAAGGCGCCGCGTCAATAACCGTCGTAAATGAAATTCCCATTGAGGAATACCTCAAAGGGGTTTTGCCCATCGAGGCCAATCCTGCCTGGGATCCGGAAGCGCTCAAGGCCCAAGCCGTAGTTTCGCGCACGTATGCTTTATTCAAGGCCATTGAAAATCAAGAAGCCTCTTATGATCTATCGAAAGATGTGCTCAGCCAGGTTTATGCCGGTAAACGAGTTGAGAAACCCCAAACCAATCAGGCCATTGAAGCCACCCGCGGACAAATCTTGATTTATCACGGCGAAATTTTCCCCGCTTATTTTCATTCCACATGCGGGGGAAGGACCACACGCCCGGAATACCAATGGGATTACGAAGGCCATCCGGTTTTAAGAGGCGTGGCCTGTCAATTTTGCCGCGAGTCCAAACACTACCGGTGGCAGGAAACTTTTACCTTTAAAGAGATTCAGACAAAACTCAAAGAGCATGGTTTTACGATCGGCACCCTCCGCAGGATTTCTCCTCTTCGCAGGGACGATTCAGGAAGGGTGACGCAATTTTTAATTGAGCACGAAGGCAGGAAGCTCCCGATGCGAGCCAATGATTTCCGGCTTTGGGTGGATGCTCAAAGACTTAAAAGTACCTTGATCACAGAAATTGAAAGTGGAAACGAAGCCATTACTTTTCGCGGAAGAGGATGGGGCCACGGTGTAGGGCTTTGTCAATATGGAGTCAAGAAACTGGGCGAACTTGGTTATTCCTACCGGGAAATTCTTGAGTTCTATTATCCAGGCTCGGACTTAACTACCCTTGGGAAAGCTTCCGAGGATTTAAAATCTGAAACGGGACTGGGAGAAAAAATAAGATCCGTTTTTTCTTTTTTCGAATGAGATTTAGCAAATTTGAAGCAACGGTTTTTGCGCCTGCCCCGCTTTGCGGGACTGCTGGCAATAGCGGATCTGCAAATTAAAGATGGGTGGCAGTAAAACGGCATTTTGAATTCAATATTCCATGCGCCTGTAGCTCAATTGGATAGAGCGTCACCCTCCGGAGGTGAAGGTTACGTGTTCAACTCACGTCAGGCGCAAATGATTCAAAAAGTGTAAAGTGAAACTTTCCAAGATTTTTAATACGCTTTTAACGCTCCTTGTAGTGGCTGCGCTCCTTTCAGCCGGATTTTGGATCAACCGCTGGCTGGAAGAAAACCGGATTTTGCGCAAAGTCATCGAGCGCTTGTCTGCTCAAAGCCGTGTCGCGGAAGTGCTGGTCACTAAAAGCGAGCTGGATGAAACAAATAGCAAGATTAAAACGACGATCAAATTTTTGGAATACGATCCCAAAGGGAATTCACTTCCTGCAAAATATTTCACGTTTCAGGGCAATATCATCCAGTTTCAGTCGCTGGTGATCCGTTTCGAGGATAAACTTGTGCGCGCCGGCGACCGGCTGCGCGGCAAGAGTGCGTATCTGTTCATGAAGGCCTTTGTGTTGGACGGCAAAGAAACGCAATCCTTTGAAATCACATCCGCCCACGAGATTCCTTCCGGTTACAAAATCCCGGGCGAAAAATCAGAATTTGAAATGAAATTGTGGAAGGAATTTTGGAATTATGCCCTGGATCCTAGGGCGCGCAAGCGCTCGGGCGTGAAGAATGCCCAAATCGAAGCGCCGGGCTCCATGTTTTTACCCGGCTCCATTTATACCCTTCAGATTGAACATGACGGCGGCCTCCGAATCGATAACCATCCGATACCAGAAATTTTGAAAGGTGAGAAAGTTTAAACGGAAGGAATCGCCTGTCGGGCGAGAAAATGAATTTAAAACTCTCGGATTTTAATTATGAATTGCCGCGCGAACTTATAGCCACTTATCCTCCTAAAGACCGTCCCAGTGCGCGCCTGCTCTGTGTTGACCGGCAAACCGGTCAATCTTCCCACTATGTTTTTCGCGACATTCTCCATTTCTTACGTCCCGGCGACTTACTTGTTTTGAATAACACGCGTGTGCTTGCGGCCCGAATTTTCGGCACCCGCGAAACCGGCGGCAAGGTCGAGGCGCTCCTTTTAAAGCAAATCGAAGAGCACCGGTGGGAGGCCTTGCTGCGGCCGGGCGGACGAATCAAGGCGGGCGCGCGAATCACGTTTGGAGAAAATGGAACGCGGCTTCAAGCCCGCGTGCTGGACGGTCTGCGTCCGAACTCCGGCCAACGGCGCATTGAATTTCAAGATGACGAGGTGCGTGAAAAGCTGGAAAAAATTGGGCACATTCCCTTGCCACCGTACATTGATCGCCCTGACGCAGCGATTGATCGGGAGTTGTACCAAACCGTGTTTGCAGAAAAAGAGGGCGCCGTCGCATCTCCGACCGCCGGCCTGCATTTTGATGAATCGCTTCTTGAAGCTCTGAGACAAAAGGGAATTGAGATTGCTTACGTCACCTTGCACACAGGATACGGGACCTTTCAGTCGCTGAGTGAAGAAGATTTATCGCGTCAGACCTTGCATGCCGAAGAATTTGAGATCACTGAAAAAGCGGCGGAACAAATCAACCGGGCTCGTGCCGAAGGCCGGCGCGTGATTGCGTGCGGGACCACCTCGGTTCGTGCGATCGAATCAGCCGTGACAACCCTCCATTCTGCCCTCTCCCCTCGAGGGGAGAGGAAAAGGGTAAGGGCTCAGAGCGGAGAAACGAATCTCTTCATTTATCCGCCTTACGAATTTAAAGGCCTTTCGGGTCTGATTACCAATTTTCATCTCCCGAAAAGTTCACTGCTTCTTCTCGTGGCCGCGTTTCTCGGCCTGGAAAAAATGCGTACTGTGTATGAAGAAGCCCTTCGCAAAAAATACCGCTTCTACAGCTACGGCGATGCCATGTTGATTTTGTAATCTTCCAAGGATTAAAGCCTGGGCCGAAGCCCGCCTTGTAAAAGATTTCGGAGATGGCACCTTTCATTTGTGTTATTCTTACGCCTCAGAATGTCTACTTTGAAACCTAAAGGTACTAGGTACCTTTCTGCAAAAAGGAACCTGGTACCTTTTGAATTTGGGTTTGAGATTTTGAATTGCGATTCTCAAACGCGTGCCCGTACCGGAATCGTTCATACCCCCCACGGTGATTTTGAAACGCCGGTTTTTATGCCCGTCGGAACTCAAGGAACGGTAAAGGCGCTGGCGCCGCGGGACTTAAAAGAGGCGGGTACCGAGATTTTACTCTCCAACGCTTATCATTTATTTGTGCGACCGGGTATAGAGGTGCTTAAAAGATTTGGCGGCCTTCACAAGTTCATGGCGTGGGACGGCCCCCTCCTCACTGACAGCGGCGGCTTTCAGGTTTTTTCCCTGAGCCGTCTGCGCGAAATTACGGAGGAGGGTGTCAAATTCCATTCTCATTTTGATGGCGCCGAAATTTTTTTCACGCCGGAAAAAGTCATCGAAATTCAGGAAATTATCGGAAGCGACATCGCGATGATCTTTGACGATTGCCCCCCTGCGACGCGTGAACGCTCACGCATTCAAAAATCGCTAGACTTAACGATCGCTTGGTCAAAAAGGGCCAAAAAACATCATCGGTTGCAATCCCAGGCCCTTTTTGGCATCATTCAGGGCGGTACGTTCAAGGATTTGCGGCTCGAGTCGCTTGAGCGCACCGTGGAAATTGGCTTTGACGGCTACGCGCTGGGCGGCCTTTGCGTGGGTGAGGCCAAAGAAGAAACGTTCGCAATTCTGGAGGAAATAATTCCCCGGATGCCCGAGCCTCAGCCCCGGTACTTAATGGGGATCGGGACGCCGATTGATTTTTTGGAGGCGGTGGACCGGGGCGCGGACATGTTTGATTGCGTGAACCCGACGCGCTACGGCCGAAACGGTGCGGCGTTTACTCGCGAAGGACTCGTGGTTGTCCGCAACGCCAAGTATCAGGCCGATCCGAGGCCGCTCATGGAAGATTGTCCCTGTTACGCGTGCCGGAATTTTTCGCGGGCCTATTTAAGGCATCTTTTGAATACGGAGGAAATGCTGGGTCCGGAACTTCTTTCACTTCATAATGTGACTTTTTTCGTGCAGTTCGTGAAGGAAATTCGCGAAAAAATCAAGGCCGGAAAATTCGCAGAGTATAAAAAAAATTTTTTGAAAAATTTTGACCCAAACAACAGATAAACAAGGAGACCTATGAATTCCGAAGTTAATCCACTTGTTAATTTTGTTCCGTTTATCCTTGTCTTTGTGATTTTTTATTTTTTCCTTATCCGTCCCCAGCAAAAGCGCCAGAAGGAATTGGCGGCGACGCTTAAGAACCTCAAAAAAGGAGACCGCGTCATTACCTCCGGAGGTCTTATCGGGACCGTTCAAAATGTTCATCAGGATTATCTGGTGCTGAAGCTTGGCGACAATGATCAAACCAAAGTGGAAGTGCTGAAAAGTGCGGTGACGGGGTTGCGGAATACATAAACGAAATCGTCATCCTTCGTCCTGCCCTCGGCGGGACTCAGGATGACACAGGGAGAACCTCATGGATAAATATTTTAAATGGAAGGTTTTAGTAATCGTGGCTCTCGTTGCATTTTCCATCTGGCGGGCCTGGCCCCCGCAGGAAAAAATTAATCTCGGCCTGGATCTTCAAGGCGGGATGCAACTTCTTTTGGAAGTCGAACTCGACAAAATCCCGGTGGAGGCACGCGAAGACGCTACGGAGCGTGCGGTTGAAATCATACGCAACCGCATCGATGAATTCGGCGTGCGCGAACCCGTGATTTCAAAACAGGGCACCCATCAAGTGGTGGTGCAACTTCCCGGCGTCACCGACCGCGAGAGGGCAAAGGATATTGTGGGCAAGACGGCCCACCTCGAATTTTTGCTTGTCTCCGACAATTCGGATTTGATCGCAAAGGCGGAAAAGGGTGAAGCGGTCGAGGGTTTTGAGTACAAAACCGTAAAAGATGAGCTTGGCGAATCCAAGCTTTTGGTGTCAAAAGATGCCTCCCTCACGGGGGACCATTTAACCAGCGCTTCCGTGGGCTTTGATCAATACGGCCAATCGATGGTTCAGCTGCAGCTCGATAAGGAAGGCGCCAAGATTTTTGACCGGCTGACTTTTCAAAATATCGGCAAACGCCTCGCCATTGTCTTGGACGGCAAGGTCCATTCCGCGCCGGTGATTCGCGACCGGATTCCGAACGGCACGGCCCAAATCACCGGAAATTTTACCGCCGAAGAAGCCGGTGATTTGTCGCTTGTGCTTCGGGCGGGTGCTCTTCCGGCCCCCGTGAAAATTATTGAAGAAAGGACTGTCGGGCCAAGCCTCGGCCGGGATTCTGTGGAAAGCGGTGTTAAGGCCGGTATTGCGGGAGCCGTTTTGGTTTTTCTTTTCATGCCGCTCTATTATTTAATCTGCGGGTTTGTGGCTAATATCGGGCTGTTGGTTTATACCGTGATTGTGATCGGGACCATGGCCGCCTTGGGCTCCTCGCTGACGCTACCCGGCATTGCAGGCTTTATTCTCTCCATCGGAATGGCGGTGGACGCAAACGTGCTGATTTTTGAGCGCATCCGGGAAGAACGTCTCGTGGGAAAAACAACGCGTGCAGCCATTTCCGCGGGTTACCACAAGGCATTTTCTGCGATTTTTGATTCAAATCTCACCACATTGATCACTTCCGTGGTTCTCTTTGTGTTCGGAACCGGTCCCGTGAAGGGATTCGCGGTAACGCTCACGATCGGTATTTTAGCAAGTATGTTTTCTGCGGTGCTTGTCACTCGCACGGTGCTGGACTTTCTGACGGCGCGGACGCCCAGCCTCAGCCTGAATATGGTGCATGGAGTTAAGGCGACTAAAATCCCATTTCTGAAGGGCCGTTTTTTTGCCTACGGATTTTCCGTCATCACCCTTGGAATTGGCCTTTTCTCCTTTGTGATGAGAGGCCAGCAAAATTACGGTGTGGAATTTTCCGGCGGGACTTTGGTTCAAATTGGGTTTCAAGAGCCCGTGGAGTCTTCCGCATTTCGTCAGGCGCTTGGAAAAACAGGATTGGGCAATGCCACCCTTCAAAATTACGGAGAAGGCGAGAAGCAATTTGTAGTTAAAACGGCGGAAAGTGACACAAAAAAAATTGAAGAGGCCGCTCGGTCCATTGCGTCCGAAGGCAAGTTTGAGGTTTTGCGCGTGGATCAAGTGGGTCCCGCCGTAAGCGGGGATTTAAGGTCCAAGGCCCTTTGGTCGGTGCTTCTGTCTGCGCTTGGAATTTTGATTTATCTGGGCTGGCGCTTTGAATGGAAATTTGCGCTTGCGGCGGTGGTGGCCCTTTTTCACGACACCCTTTTTTCTTTTGGGATTTATGCCCTCAGCGGCCGCGAAATCAATTTACCGATTATCGCGGCGATTCTCACCATTATGGGCTTTTCCGTCAACGACACCATTGTGACGTTTGACCGTGTCCGCGAAAATTTAAAAATCATGCGCAAAGTCCCGTTCTCGGAAATCGTGAATATCAGCATCAATCAAACCCTGAGCCGCACGCTTTTGACGAGTTTGACGGTGCTCTTGACCACGGCGTCCTTGTTTTTCTTTGGGGGCAGTGCGATCAATGACTTCGCCTTCGTGCTGCTCGTCGGTTTTTCCATTGGAATTTATTCCACGATTTTTGTTGCAACGTCTCTGGTTGTGGATTGGAAAGCCCATTGAGCAGTTCGCCTTTATTCTCTCGCATTCTTGAACTCCGTGGCTTTACCGATCCCCAAAAAATCGACGATTTTCTTAATCCCGCGCTGGGTCAATTAAAAGACCCTTTTCAAATGAAAGGTGTCCGCGAGGCTTGTGACCGGATTGGGGAAGCGATTCGTCAGCGCGAAAAAATTCTTATTCACGGCGATTACGACGTGGACGGTGTGACGGGTGCCGCGATTCTTTCCCGGACTCTGCGAATACTGAAGGCGGACTTTCAATGTTTTTTGCCGGACCGGGCGGGGGACGGTTACGG
>JACPXM010000039.1 GCA_016196545.1 Candidatus Omnitrophota bacterium | reverse complement strand
CTCTTTAAAACCTTAAACCCCTTCAAACTCAGAAGGGCAATCGATAAGAAAATTGCTATCATTCACAAGCTCGCTCGGTAACCTTGTATTATGAGTCAACGATTCCAGCTACGGTTACCTTTTATCTTGAGTCAACTGGCTACGAGGTGGTGGATTTCTGAGTCTCAGTTAATGCAAAAAGGAACCTGGTGCCTTTTGGTTGGGGAGGTTTGGATTGTCATGCTCATTGCATTTTCAGTCTGACTGCGCTAATATAATATGTTTTTTTCGCATAACCTACCTTAACATCTAGAGATAGGAAAATTCATGAGGGCTCTCAGAATCGGTCTTTTAGGACTTGGCCAGATTGGAAGTGCTTTTTACTCCCTGCTTCATCAAAAGCGCGAATATTTTGAAAAGGAAATTGGGGTGCGCTTTGATATTGTCAAGGTGGCCGTCAAACATAGAAGCAAGAAACGGCATGTTTCGATAGCGTCGAATATTCTCACAGACCGCGCGGAAGATCTTATCCAGGACGCTTCGCTTGATGTGATTGTGGAATTAATCGGTGGGACTCGTGACGCTCGCCGGCTTGTGAGCCAAGCGCTTCGCGCCGGCAAGCATGTGGTAACAGCCAATAAAGCCCTTTTAGCGGAATATGGCGATGAAATCTTTGAGCTTGCCAATCGCAAGCGCCGTTGGCTGCTTTTTGAAGCCAGCGTCGGCGGCGGTATCCCTGTCATTAAAGCCCTGCGTGAGGGGCTCGTTGCAAATCGTTTTGATTCCATCTATTCGATCATTAATGGAACCTGTAATTATATTCTTTCCGAGATGACGGCTAAAAAAACTGATTTCAAAGACGCGCTGAATCAAGCGCAAGCCAAGGGTTTTGCCGAAGCGGATCCACGGCTTGATCTAGATGGCGTGGATGCGGCGCATAAGCTTGCCCTCCTTGTCCGTTTCGCTTTTGGGGGAAAAGTTAAACTCAAAGATATTTATTGCGAAGGGATTTCGCGCATCCGGAGTGAAGATATCGCTTTTGCCGAAGAATTTGGATACCGGGTTAAGCTGCTTGCCATTGCGAAAAAAACTAAAGATGGTATTGAGGCGCGCGTTCAGCCTACGCTTCTCCCCAAAGACCATATTTTGGCCAATGTGAATGGTTCCTTTAATGCTGTTTTGTTTCGCGGCGATGAGGTGGGAGATTCCCTGCTTTACGGACGAGGCGCCGGCGGGCATCCCACAGCAAGCGCGATTGTAAGCGACTTGATGGACATCGCGCTGCGCCAGGAGACACGCTTTGACGAAGACGAGATTCAAATGCGAGCCATCCGCAAACCGCTTCGGATTAAAAATATTTCTTCCATTCTCTCGCGCTATTATTTGCGCTTTCATGTGGTGGACCGTCCCGGCGTTCTTGCAGGAATTGCTCGAGTTCTAGGAGCCCATCGCATCAGCATTTCCGATGTGATTCAAAAAGAGCGGAGTGTCGGAAACATCGTACCTCTCATTTTGTTGACCCATGATGCCCATGAGCGCAATGTGCGAAATTCCCTGCGCCAAATCGATCGCTCCCATGGGATACAGGGGAAATCCCAGGTGTTAAGGATAGAGGGAAATTAATGACGGCTCATAAATACGCGGTCAAAAAAATTGGGATTATCGAACGTTATCAGGAATTTTTGCCAGTGACGGACCGGACCCCCATTATTTCTCTTAATGAAGGCAACACGCCGCTGATTTTGGCGGAGGCATTGCCCCTTGAACTGAAATTAAACAACATCCGCATTTATTACAAATTTGAGGGCCTCAATCCCACAGGATCCTTTAAAGACCGTGGCATGACGATGGCGATTTCAAAGGCGCTGGAAGACCATTCAAAGGCCGTGATGTGTGCCTCCACGGGAAATACTTCCGCCTCGGCCGCGGCCTACGCTTCACGATGCGGTTTAAAATGTTTTGTTTTAATTCCGGAGGGAAAGATTGCCAAAGGAAAACTCATTCAAGCCTATCGCTATGGAGCCAAAGTAATTATGGTAAAAGGTAATTTTGATCAGGCGCTTGAACTCGTGAAAGGGATGACTCAAGACGGCCAAATTACGCTTGTGAATTCCATTAATCCCTTTCGTATTGAAGGCCAGAAAACCGGGGCTTTCGAGGTCGTGGATGATTTGGGGGATGCGCCCCACTATCATGCCATTCCGGTAGGAAATGCCGGAAACATTACCGCTTATTGGAAAGGCTATCAGGAATACAAACGCGCAGGACGCTCGGAAGTGCTTCCTAAAATGCTTGGATTTCAGGCGGCGGGCGCCGCCCCCATTGTGCTGGGAAGGCCTGTGGAAAAGCCCGAAACCATTGCAACCGCGATTCGCATCGGAAACCCCGCGAGTTGGAAGGGGGCGCTTAGTGCGCGCGATGAATCCGGAGGCCTTATCGATTCCGTCACGGATGACGAGATTTCCTGGGCCTATCGTTTTATTGCCGAGCGCGAAGGTGTTTTTGCCGAACCGGCTTCGGCCGCGGCGGTGGCGGGGGTGCGTAAGCTTGCAAAAAAAGGTTTCTTTCTTGAGAATACAAGAATTGTGATTACCCTCACGGGGTCGGGATTGAAAGATCCCGATTACGCCTTAAGCTTTGATGACAAAATCCATACCATCGAGCCGACGCTTGATGCGGTAAAGCGTGCGGTCGCGGGAAAGTAGAGGACTTTCATGAAATATATTTTAATCGCGCTTTCGGGGGGTGCGGATCAACCCGCTGAGGAACTTGGAGGAAAAACCGCATTGGAAGTGGCGAAAATACCCACCCTCCATTTTTTTGCGAAAATGGGAAAAGTTGGGCAGGCAAAACTCGTTTGCGATCGTCTCGAGCCTTCTTCAGACGTGACCTTTATGAATTTGTTGGGGTATGACTCCGACAAAGTCTATACCGGCCGCGGACCGCTTGAGGCCGCAAATCTCGAACTAAAACTCGAAGACAATGAAATCGCATTCCGCATGAATTTTATTACGGAGTCTGACGGAAGGCTTGCCGACGCGACGGCGGGCGGAATTTCCACGAAAGAGGCCAAGGCCTTGATTAATTTTTTGAATAAAAAGGTCTCGAGCGGATTCGTCCGTTTCTTTGCGGGTACCGAATACCGTCATGTCGCCGTGATTAAGGACTCTCACGGCTTTGAAGCGCTTTCGGCCCGTACAACGGCTCCCGAAGCGATGACGGGCGAACGCTTGGAAAGTTATTTTCCCAAGGGACCCGGGGAAGAACTGCTTAAAAAATTAATGTTCGATGCGAAGCTCCTTTTGCAGGATCATGAAATTAATCAAGTCAGGCTTGACTTGCGCGAAAATCCCGCCAACATGATTTGGCTTTGGGGGCAGGGCCGGCGCCCTCAATTGGATAAATTTTCAGAACGCTATAATCTTTCCGGTGCCCTTGTGGCCGACATGGAATTTGCCAAGGGTGTCGGGCGGCTTGCCGGACTCACAGTGATTGAAACCGATCTTGCGACCGAGCCCGAAGTGGATTATGAAAAAAAAGGGAGGGCGGTTTTGGAAGCGTTGGACGAAAAGGATTTTGTCTGCCTTCATCTGACGGGTTGTGATGAGGCTTCTCGCTTCGGAGATTTAAAAGCCAAGGTGAGTGCCCTTGAGGCCGCGGATTATTATATCCTTTCAAAAGTCCGTGAATGGATGGATGCTCACAAAGATTCGCGCATTCTGGTAACGCCCTGCCACGCTTCACTTTGGAAAACGAAGCGGCATGTGCGTGAAAGCGTTCCTTTTCTTATGGCGGGAAAAAATATCATGCCGGACGATATTGAAAAATTCTCGGAGCTAACCGCCAAGGCCTCGGAACTTAAATTCTCCAAGGGCTCGGATTTATTGCAGTATTTCTTGTCCAAATAAATTCCCATGGCATTAATCGTTCAAAAATATGGCGGTAGTTCCGTTGCGAATGCCGCGCGCATTAAAAAAGTTGCAAAGCGCATTGTTCAAACGAAGCGGCAGGGAAACTCCCTTGTCGTCGTGGTTTCCGCATTGGGCGATACCACCGATGAGTTGATTGCGCTCGCACGCCAAGTGAGTCAGAATCCCAATGGTCGGGAAATGGACATGCTGCTTGCAACGGGGGAACAAGTCTCCGTAGCCTTGCTTGCCATGGCCATTCATGAACGCGGCGAGAATGCGGTTTCGTTTACGGGGCCGCAGGTCGGAATTATTACGGACCGTTTTCATACGAAGGCGCGCATCCTGGATATTAATACCGAGCGCATTCAGAAGGCCCTTCGCCGGGGCCACATCGTGATTGTGGCCGGATTTCAGGGGAAAACGGAGACGGAGGAAATTACGACGCTTGGCCGCGGAGGATCGGATTTGACGGCTGTGGCGCTTGCGAAAACGCTCAAGGCGAAATGCTGTGAAATTTACACGGATGTGGACGGCATCTATCGTGCGGATCCGCGGCTTGTGCCGGAGGCACGGAAAATGAGCGTGGTGAGTTATGATGAAATCCTGGAACTTGCAGCGCTTGGCGCCAAGGTCATGCACTCAAGATCGATTGAAGTCGGGAAAAAATATGATGTCCCGATTTACGTGCTGCATTCCCAGCGAAATGTTCCGGGAACGTTGATCACAAAGGAGAATAAAAAAATGGAAGATACCGTGGTAAGCGGCGTGGCCCTCGCTGAAGACGAGGCTAAAATCACCATTTTTCACGTACCGGATAAGCCCGGTGTCGCAGCAAAGATTTTTGCGGAGTTGGCCAAGGCCAATATCAATATTGACATGATTATTCAAAATAAAACGCAGACCCTTGCAACGGACATTTCCTTCACGGTTTTTAAAAATGAATTGTCCCGCGCCCTTCCGGCGGTACGTGCCGTTGCTAAAAAAATCGGGGCCCGCCAAGTGAGCTGCGATCAGAATATTGACAAGGTCAGTGTGGTCGGGGTGGGGATGAAATCACATTCCGGCATTGCGGCCAAGGTCTTTGCCGCTTTGGCTAAGAAGAAAATCAATATCCAAATGATTTCGACTTCGGAGATTAAAATTTCATGCGTGGTAGACGGCTCCAAAGGTAAAGACGCTGTGCGTGCAATTCACCGTGAATTCCGATTAGGGAAAAAAAACTAACAAACCTTACCGGTTCCAGGTTGCCGGCGGCAACCTGGAACCGGTAGGATTATTTATGAAACGAGTGCTGCTGTACGACACAACCTTAAGGGACGGAACTCAAATGGAGGGGATTTCCCTGTCCTTAGAGGACAAGCTCCGTATCGCCAAGCGCTTGGACCAATTTGGCATTCATTATATTGAGGGCGGATGGCCGGGATCGAATCCCAAAGACCTTGCATTTTTCAAAGATATTAAGAAAGCGGGGATTCGCCGCTCCAAAATTGTGGCCTTCGGCTCCACGCGTCGGGCGCATACTCGAGTCAGTGAAGACGCAAACGTCAAAGCCCTTCTTGAGGCTGGTACGAAGACCGTCACCCTTTTCGGAAAATCCTGGGATTTTCATGTGACCGAGGTTTTTAGAACCTCTCTGAAAGAAAATCTTCTGATGATCGAAGAAACCGTGGCCTACCTAAAATCCAAAAAGCTGGAAGTGATTTACGATGCCGAGCATTTCTTTGATGGTTTCAAGGAAAACCCGGAATACGCTCTTAAGACCCTTCAGCGTGCGGCGAGGGCAGGTGCCCATAATATCACTCTTTGTGATACCAATGGCGGTAGTCTTCCCCATGAAATTCGCCGCGCGATTTTACGGGTTAAACGTTCGGTGAAAACGCCGCTTGGCATTCACTGCCACAATGACGGCGAACTGGGTGTTGCCAATTCTATCCAGGCGGTTGGGGAAGGGTGCTTGCTAGTTCAAGGGACCTTGAATGGCTATGGAGAGCGCTGCGGCAATGCCAATCTTGTCAGTATTATTCCGCTCCTTCAAATCAAAATGAATCGTCAGTGTCTTCCGGCAAAACGATTGCGTGAACTGACCCAAGTGTCTCATTACGTGGCAGAGGTTTGCAATATGCCCCTTGTTACCAATCAGCCCTTTACCGGTCGCTCTGCCTTTGCGCACAAGGGCGGTGTTCACATTAATGCGATGATGAAAAATTCCAAAACGTATGAACATATGGATCCGTGTTTGATCGGCAATCACCGCCGCTTCCTGGTTTCCGAACTGGGTGGAAAAACCAATATTATGTTGAAGGCCAAGGAGTTACAACTTCATATCGATAAAGAGTCGCCCGAGACACGCAAAATCCTTTCTGAAATTCAACGTCTGGAGCACGAGGGGTATCAATTTGAAGCGGCCGAGGCGAGTTTTGAGCTGCTGGTGCAGCGTCTCATGGGGAAAACAAAAAAATTCTTTGAGGTTCAAAAGGTAGCGGTCCGTGCGGAAAATATCGGAGGCGCCAATCCTGCATCGATTGCGGAAGTAAAAGTCGCGGCCAAGGGAAAAGACCATTTCACCGTAGCCGAAGGTGACGGACCCGTCAATGCGCTTGACCGTGCACTTCGCGAGGCGCTGCGCAGTTCCTATCCTGCGATCGATGAAATTCATTTGACCGACTATAAAGTGCGTGTCGTCAACACCGAGGCAGGGACCGCGGCCAAGGTGCGGGTCTTTATCGAGTTTCAGGACAAGGAAAAAACCTGGACGACGGTGGGGGTCCACGAAAATATCATCGAAGCCAGCTGGAAGGCCTTGGTCGAGGCCCTTGAATACAAACTTTTAAAGGGGTGATGATTTCATGAAATCAGTCTCGCTTGAGACGCTTTCCCGTTCCAAATTCCGGGCCAAGTTTCGCCTGGATGAAGAAGATAAAAAATACATTGATCAGTCCGGCCTGGAGACGCTTCACCGTCATGCCAATGATTTTGTAAAAAAGCGATTGGCGCCAGCCAACCCGAAAAATGATGGCAAACAAACTCCCTATCAAGGCCATCCCGTGTTTAAGGCCCAGCATGCGACTGCCACCTGCTGCCGCAGCTGCCTAAAAAAATGGTATAAAATTGAAAAAAACAAAGCGATGACATCCAAGGAAATCGAGGGCGTTATTGCGATGATTATGAAATGGATCGAAAGCAAATATTCCAAATGAAGCAACAGGGCAAAGGTACCAGGTTCCTTTTTGAAAAAAGGAACCTGGTACCTTTTGGGTTTGTTTTTTTTCTTTGCGTTTTTCCAGTTCTTGCCGAGGAGCTTCCCCCGCTTCCCAAAGGCCCGCTCCGTCTGACCAGTATTAAGCCGGAACAGTTGAAAGCGGATTATTGGATCAGCCGTCTTTCAGATCCCCACAAAATTCTCAAAACGCCCGAAGAAATGAAGGCCCTCAACGAAGATATTCACGCCATGGTTCAAGAAGCCAAGGATATCTTCAAAATGGAGCTGCGCAAAACAGGAAGCCTCATTCGAAATCAAATCGAACTGGAATTTAAAACCGTTCGCGGCCGAATCCTTTTTGATGACGAAGGCAACCGTATTCCCCAATCGCTTTTTGACGAGCAAATCGGCCCTAATTTGGATCTCGATCAAATGCCCCCCTCCCTCACCTTGAGGTGGGCAGCTGCCGTGAGGCCGACTTCGGTGCGGGCCCTCCCCACAAGTGTGAAAATGCTTGAAGAAATTGGCGACATTGAATTTGATCAACTGCAGTATACGTTGATCAAATTGTGGACTCCGGTCGGGATTTATCACACGACGCGTGATGGGGCATGGTCCTACATTCAAGCTCCGTATATTCGCGGCTGGGTGCGCTCTAAGGACCTTGCAGCATTTTCATCCCGTGAAGATTTGAGGCATTATGTGAAATCCAATCGATTTTTGGTGGTGCTTGGGGAAAGTATCCCAATTTATGAGGACCCGGAGTTTCTGAAACTGGATCAAAGCCCGAGCATGGGCACGACGATCCCCCTTAAAAAAAAATCGCAAGGAGGTTATGAAGTTTGGATGCCGGTGCGCGGCAAAGAAGGAAGGATAAATTTGCGAACCGCTTTTGTGGATCCTCAAAGCGATGTCTCAACTCAATTCCCCGCATTTACACAGGCCAATATCATCCGGCAGGCCTTCAAACTTCTTGGCGCGCGCTACGGATGGGGAGGCATGTACCAGGGTCGCGATTGTTCCGGTTTTACCCACGATGTTTTTCTCAGTATGGGACTCGATATGCCGCGCGATTCCAAACAGCAGGCCTTTGTGGGGACGCAGCTCGGTCATTTTCAGCCGTTTCAAAATGAGGCGGAAAAAGCCGCGGCGCTGCGCTCCGGTGGAGCTGGGATCACGCTTTTGCGCATGCCGCTTCATATGATGCTTTATCTGGGCGAGGAGAATGGAAATTTCTACATTATTCATTCCACCTGGGCGGAGAGGATTTCGATGAGCTCCGATGAAAAAAACCGTATCAATCAAGTGATCGTTTCCGATATGACCTTGAACGGGAATTCCTATTTGGGCTCACTTTTCGACCGCACGGTTTCCATTAACGAGATTAACTAATGTCATTGCTTTGCCGCAAAAAACGCTCCTCGCAATGACGATTTTCCCCCATGGCCGAACTTTCCACTAAATATCAATCCCGAGAAGTGGAATCCCGCTGGTATTCGGAGTGGGAATCCAAGGGGTATTTCAAACCGCGCAGTGATCGGGAAGGGAAAAATCCCAATCACAAGCGTTATGGGATTGTCATTCCTCCACCCAATGTGACGGGGATTCTTCACATGGGGCATGCCTTGAACAATTCCATTCAGGATATCTTAATTCGATACCATCGCATGAAGGGTGAGGACACGCTTTGGGTGCCCGGCGTAGACCATGCCGGCATTGCGACGCAAAATGTGGTGGAGAAAAAACTTGCCAAGGAAAAAATAACGCGCCACGCCTTGGGCCGTGAAAAATTCTTAGAAGAAGTATGGAAATGGAAGCAAGCCCATGGGGCTACCATTACAAAACAACTCAGGCGTTTGGGCGCTTCCTGTGATTGGTCGCGGGAGCGCTTTACCCTGGATGAAGGTCTTTCCCTGGCCGTCCGCGAGGCTTTTGTTACGCTTTATGAACGCGGCCTGATTTATCAGGGAAATTATATTATCAATTGGTGCCCGCGCTGTCAGACCGCTCTTTCCGATGAGGAGGCCGTCCACAAAGAAGTGCAGGGCGGTCTTTATCACATTAAATATCCTTTGAAGGGGACAGTCCCCCAAAAAGGGGACAGGCTTCTGGAGCAAGTGGGCGTGGATCATATCGTGGTGGCAACGACACGTCCCGAAACGATGCTTGGCGACACCGCCGTAGCGGTGCATCCGGAGGATGAACGTTACAAACATTTAATCGGAAAAAAAGTTATTCTTCCTTTGCTTGGGCGCGAAATTCTCGTGATCGCCGATGAATTTGTGGACCGTGAATTTGGAACCGGCATTGTGAAGGTGACTCCCGCGCATGACCCTAATGACTTTGAAATGGGTCAGCGCCATCATCTTCCTCAAATCAATGTGATGCACCCCGACGGCAAAATCAATGCCCATGGCGGGCCCTATTCGGGCATGGACCGCTTTCAAGCCCGAAAAAAAATCATCGAGGATTTGGAAGTTCAAGGGTTTTTTTTACGGCGAGACTCCCATCTTCATGCGGTGGGGCATTGTTACCGCTGCGATACCCTTGTCGAGCCTTATCTTTCCAAACAATGGTTTGTAAAAATGAAACCGCTTGCGGACAAAGCACTGAAAGCCCATCGCGAGGGCAAAACCAAATTTTATCCGGACCGATGGACCAAAGTTTATACAAACTGGCTGGAGCATATCCGCGATTGGTGTATTTCGCGTCAAATCTGGTGGGGACATCAGATCCCGGTGTGGTATTGTGACCCATGTCAGATGCTAGAAGACCCTAACGCTATCTGTCATTCTGAGGATGGTCGGAGGCCAGACAAAGAATCTAAGATCCTTCATCCCGTTAAAAGCGGGACTCAGGATGACAACCTCAAGACCCCAGCAGGGGTTATAGTTTCCCGAGAAACTCCCACAAAATGTCCAAATTGCGGAAATACTTCTTTAAAACAAGATCCCGATGTGCTTGATACCTGGTTTTCTTCCTGGCTTTGGCCGTTCTCCACGTTGGGATGGCCGGAGAAAACAGAAGATTTAAGCTATTTTTATCCGACCTCCGATTTAATTACCGCGCCTGAAATTATTTTTTTCTGGGTGGCGCGCATGATTATGGCGGGCCTTGAATTTAGGGGCGAGGTCCCGTTTTCGCGGATTTATATTCACGGTACGGTGCGCGCGCAGACCGGGCTCAAGATGTCGAAATCACTGGGCAATGCGATTGACCCCATCGAGGTGATTGAGGAAATGGGGGCCGATGCGCTTCGCTTCAGCATGATCATGCTTTCCGCACAAGACGTCTATTTGTCGCGCGAAAAATTCGAAGTTGGACGAAATTTCACCAACAAACTTTGGAATGCATCAAGGTTTGTGCTGATGCATGCGAACTCCCAAACCCCTAACGGTACCCCGTTCCCTGCAGGTTTTGATTCTCTCTTTCTTCCCTCGCGATGGATTCTTTCTCGGTTGCACCATATTCGCGAAACCCTCGAGCGGCATCTTTTGAGTTTTGAAATGGCGCAGGCAGCCGCCGAACTTTATCATTTTGTGTGGAATGATTTTTGCGATTGGTTTATCGAGCTTTCCAAGCCGTCTTTATTAAGTTCAAACGTCGAAGAAAAGAAACAAACTCAGGAAGTGCTTTGTTTTAGCCTCGAACAAATTCTTAGACTTTTACATCCATTTATGCCCTTTATTACGGAGGAAATCTGGCAGCAGCTAAAGAGTCTTTCCGGCCAAAAGGTGCCGCATGGCACCGTTTGGCCGGAGACTTTGATGTTGGCTGTCTGGCCCCTTGAAAAGGAGACAAAGTTTTTTGAGAACGCTGAAGCAGAGGCCTCGATTGATATTTTGCAACGTTCCGTTGGGGGACTTCGCGATATTCGCGCCCGCCTTGGCCTTCCGCCGTCTCAAGCGTTGCCCGCTATTTTTGTGTCCCCTCAGGATAAAGTCCGGGATCTTTTGAAGCACTTTGAAACGCAAATTAAAGTTTTGGCCCGTGCCTCAGAGCTTCGCTTTGAGAAAAATTATTCAAAATCCTCGGGTTTTGTCGGCAATGCCTTTCCGGATTTTGAAGTGCTTGTGAAAATCGAAGGACTGGTGGATCCCGTCAAAGAGCGTGAACGCATCGAAAAGAAAATCAGCGAATCCAAGGATTATGTTACTCGCCTTCGGGAAAAGCTTCGGGATCAACAATTCACTCAGCGCGCGCCCGCGGGTCTGGTGGAAAAAGAAAAGGCGAAACTTGCGGATGCCGAAAAAGTGCTGAAGGCCCATCAGGAGCATCTTGCCTTGTTTCAGTAAAATGCAAAAGCAAACCCAGCCGGTACCAGGCACCTTTTTATTACTCGCTTCTCGTTCCCCGCGCCGCAGTGAAATCCTAAAGAAACTTTCCCTGCCCTTTCGTGTTATTTCTTCTTCTTACAAGGAGCGTAGGATACGTGGTTTAAGGCCGCACGAACTTGTGATTCGGCACGCTGTGAGCAAGGCTAAAAAGGCAAACTCGAATAAAAAGGCGTGGATTCTTGGAGCAGACACTCTGGTTTTTAGAGGAAAAAAAATATTGGGAAAACCGAAAACAATCGTGGAAGCCAGGAAAATGTTAGCGCTTCTCTCCGGAAAAGTTCACGATGTTTACACGGGCTTGGCCTTGTATCATCCCGCTCAAAAGAAGCTCATTACGGGATTTTCGAGAACACGCGTTCAATTCAAAAAACTTACCTCAAAGGATATCAAAAATTACATGAGGCAGGTCAACCCGTTTGATAAGGCGGGTGCCTACGCGATCCAAGAGGGACCGAAAATCGTGAAAAAAATGAGAGGTTCTTATTCGAATGTCATAGGACTGCCGGTAGAACTGTTGAAGAAAATGCTAAACAAATCTTCTCCGCTCCCTAAACCTACCGGTTCCAGGTTGCCGCCGGCAACCTGGAACCGGTAGGTTTTGTTAGTTTTGGATTTTAGATTCGTGCATTTGAGTTTTAACGATCTCAAGACCTTCTCTTAAATTTCGGGGGTGATAGTCAAGATTGTGTTTTGCTTTTTCAATGACAAAACCAGTTTTGAGCGGGCGCTTCGCGGATTCCTTTAAGTCCTTTGTAAGGACGGGCTGAAGGAGTGAAGTGGGAAGCCCAAAGCATTCCGCGGTCTGCTTTGCAATTTCAAAAATACTAAGCCTTTCAGGCCCACAAATATGATAAAGACCAACGGCTCGTTTTTGAATTGATTGATAAACAACCTCAGCGATATCTTCTGCCAAAGTCGGCATTCGGTACTGGTCTTGCGCCACGCGAATTGTCCTGCCCTTTTCTAAATTTTCTAAAGTCCAAAGAACAATATTCGTGCGGTGAAGTTCGGGGGTCCAGCCATAAACCAGAAGCACACGAAAGAGGGTCCAGGGACCGGCATAACTTTGAATGATCTTTTCCGATTCCCATTTGGAGAGTCCGTAATAAGCGGGGGGATTTGGAAGGTCTTGTTCTCGATAAAGGCCGAGTTCGCCGTCAAAGACAAAATCCGTGGAAAAATGAATCAGATGGGTTCTCTGTGGGTCTGCGGATTCGACCACTGTTTTAACGGCCTCGACATTGGTTTTCCAGCAAAGCTCCTTCTGGCGTTCACATTCATCCACCTGTGCCATTGCCGCAGTGTGAATCAGAAAATCAGGCTGGATTTTTTTAATGAGTTTTTGAAACGAAGCCCGTTCGGTGATATCCAGAGCCTTGTAGGAGATTTTAGGGTTTTTGTTTTTAAAGTCTTGGGATCGAGAGGTTGTGAAAATGTTAAAATCCTCTTCCCCGGACATCCGAGCCAGGATTTTTTGACCGATGAGACCCCGGCTCCCCGTCAAAAGAACTTTAGGCATTCTCAATCATTTCGATCGAGCCGCAGCCGATGCGGCTCCCCGCGTTGCCGAGCGGCTGAATAAATTCGTCCGCCTTTTCATGCAGGATCACCGAACGACCCACCACGCCATAGCGGCCATTCAGGCTAATTTCCTTGAATGTAAGTTTGAGCGTCCCGGTACCGTCTTCCCGGATCTCAATATTTCCGAAGTCCCCTGCGTGGGCGCGGGTCAACCCTCCTTCTAAAAGAAAGCCGTGCGGGGCGCCTTCAGGATTAAAATGATCTCCCGCCGCTTTTCCCCCGTCTTCACAAGAGCCGTTTTCGTGAATATGAATTCCGTGAAGTCCGGCCGGTGCCTTTTTGAATTCAATTGAGACTTTGAGACCTTCCTGGGTTTCTTCGAAAATAGCCTCGCCTTCCACCGGGACCTGGGGTGTGGTTCCGTTTAAAATCGCTTTGGCTGTTTCTGCCCTGACTTCAGAAAAAGTCAACAGGGGACATAACATTAAAGTTAGAAAAAGCAAGAGTTTCATAAAAACCTCCACGCTAAAAGGATTGTGGTTGCGTTCACCGTTAATGTTTATAATACTCATTGTTTATAATACTCAAAAAATGAGCGCGGGATAAAAACTTTTTTCCGGAACTCAGGAGGCAATATGATTAAGATCACGGTGTATCAGAAACCAACTTGTACCACTTGCCGTGAAGTTTATCAAACGTTAAAAGAAAGCGGTGTCGATTTTACGGCCGTGGATTATTATTTGGATCCGATTCCAAAGGCCAAACTCAAAGAACTTTTGAAGAAAATGGGAATCCCGGCATCGGAGCTTTTGCGGACCAAGGAAGAAATCTACAAAAAACTCAATTTATCTAAAAAGAAACTCTCAGAGGATGAGATCGTAAGCTTAATGGCAAAGCATCCCGATCTCATCCAGCGACCCATTGTCGAAAAAGGAGCCAAAGCTATTCTGGCGCGTCCCGCCGAAAGGCTTAAGGAAATTCTTTGAAATTTTCTCGAACAACGCTTCGCCGGCTTAAAGATTCGCTTCAAGAAGACATCGGTTCGGGAGACATCACCACCCGGCTGCTCATTCCTAAATCTGCAATTTCGACCGCGAAACTTGAAGCCAAAGAAAGCGGTATTTTTTCGGGCGAGCCGGTGGCGCGCGAACTCTGTAAAGCGGTAGATCCTTCCCTGCGGCTTCGAGGGTTGGTCAAAGACGGCCGGCCCTTTCATAAAGGGCAAACCCTTTTAAAAATTTCAGGGAAGACACAATCTATTCTTAAAGTTGAACGCACCCTGATAAATTTATTGGCCAAACTTTCCGGAATCGCAACGTTGACCCACCGTTTTGTGAAGGAAACGCGCGGTACAAAGGCAAAAATTCTGGATACTCGTAAAACGACCCCCCTTTGGAGGGAATTAGAAAAATATGCGGTTCGCTCGGGCGGTGGAGAAAATCACCGCTTTGGCTTGTACGATGAAATTTTAGTGAAGGACAATCATTGGAAAGCGATGCGAAAAGGGGGTGTGTCCCGCGCTTTGGCTTTGACGCTGCAAAATAAAAAATTTCGTGTGACCTTTGAAGTGAAGGATTTAAGTCAATTGGCGGATGTTCTTTCCGCTAACTTTACGCCCGACTGCGTTTTATTGGACAACTTTCCCTTGCAGGAGCTGAAGCGGGCAGTTCTTTTCTCCCGGGCATTTTACCAAGTTTTAGGATCTCGTTATAAGATCCACCGTCGCCGGCCTCTCCTTGAGGCCTCCGGAGGAATTCATCTCAGAAATGTGCGCGCCGTCGCCAAAACCGGCGTGGACCGGATTTCCGTCGGTGCGATTACCCATTCGGCACCTTCTCTTGATTTTTCACTGGAGATCCACGACGAAAAATAATAAAAGTATTTCCTCTAGTGTTCTCTTGATTCCTAGGGGTTTAGCTATTTTGAGTGTTCTTCATTTGAGACAATTCAAAGCATCGCGATGGTTTTGAAAAGCGTAAGCGCTTGGGATTCCTAAAAAGTCATGAATTTATTTAAGCTTCATCCTCCTTTTGATCCAAAAGGCGATCAGCCGCAGGCCATTCAAAAACTGGTGGAAGGATTCCGCTCCGGAAAGCGGGAGCAGGTTTTGATCGGCGTGACCGGTTCCGGAAAAACGTTCACCATGGCCAATGTCATTGCTCAGCTCGGAAAGCCGACGCTTGTGATTTCCCACAATAAAACACTGGCAGCTCAACTTTACTCTGAGTTTAAGGAATTTTTTCCCGAAAATGCTGTGGAATATTTTGTTTCTTATTACGATTATTATCAGCCCGAGGCTTATATTCCTCATACCGATACTTACATCGAAAAAGACGCCTCGATTAATGATGATTTAGATCGCCTTCGCCTGTCTGCCACGAGTTCGGTTCTCTCGCGGCCGGATACGATTATCGTAGCCAGTGTTTCCTGCATTTACGGTTTGGGTTCTCCGGAAGACTGGCAGGGCATGCTCATTCAAATCGAAAAGGGAAAAACGTTTGATCGCGATCAATTTCTCTCAGCGCTTGTCGCAGTCCAATACGAGAGAGTGGAAATCGAGCTTAAACGCGGCACGTTTCGTGTGCGGGGCGGTTCGGTGGATTTGTTCCCCTCTTATGGAGAAAATCCTCATCGTATCGAATTCACGGATCAAGAAATTTCCCGGATCTGCGTGCTGGATCGGGTGAAATTTTCTCCGCTTCAAGAGCTCGATAAACTTGCAATTTATCCGGCCAAACATTTTGTCACGCCCTCAGGCCGGCTGGAGAAGGCACTTCAAGGAATTCAGGAAGAGCTGATTTGGCGCGTGAAGGAGCTTATCAAGGAAGGCAAAGATTTGGAAGCGAAGCGGCTTGAATCGAGAACCCAATACGATATGGAAATGCTGAGGGAGGTTGGCTATTGTTCGGGTGTCGAGAATTATTCCCGGCATCTTTCCGGCCGGGAACCGGGGTCCACGCCTTACACGTTGCTTGATTACTTTCCCTCCTCCACATCCGGTGTGTTGCACACCGGGTGTGCCGGTGGGTTTCTTACGATCCTCGATGAATGCCATCAAAGCATCCCTCAGATTCGCGGGATGTATAACGGCGACCTTTCGCGCAAAAAGGTTCTTGTCGAACACGGCTTTCGTCTGCCCTCGGCTTTGGACAACCGGCCTCTGCGATTTCCAGAATTTGAGCAAAAGCTGAAACAAATTCTTTACGTTTCAGCCACGCCGGGGCCTTACGAAATGCAGCGTGCCCAAGCCTTTGTGGAACAAATCATTCGTCCGACGGGTCTGACCGATACGGAAATTGAGGTTCGGAAAAGCGAATTTCAAATTGATCATTTAATTGCGGAAATTAAGGAGCGTTCGAAAAAAAAGGAACGGGTGCTTGTCACAACACTCACAAAAAAAATGGCAGAGGATTTAAGTCGTTACCTCAAGGAAGTCGGGATTAAAGTACATTATATTCACTCAGAGTTTGATGCCTTTGAGCGTGTGGAAATTCTGCGTGATTTAAGGATGCAAAAATACGACTGTGTGATCGGCGTGAATTTGCTCCGGGAGGGCCTGGATTTGCCGGAGGTCTCCCTGGTTGCGATCTTGGATGCAGATAAAGAAGGGTTTTTGCGAAGCGATGTATCGCTGATTCAAATAACGGGACGGGCAGCGCGGCATATTCACGGAAAAGTGATCATGTATGCGGATAAAATCACGGATTCCATGGCCCGCGCAATCAAGGAAACCCAGCGGCGCCGGGAAATTCAAAGCGATTTTAATAAGAAATATGCAATTACGCCTCAATCCGTTCAAAAAGAAATTAAAGAGGGAATTGAGAAATGGAAAGCCGCCGAGACCTTTGTCTCCGAAGTGGTGGGAGAGTCCACTAAAGAGCATGAACTCAAGGATTATTTGGCATTCCTGAAGCGGCGCATGGAGTCTGCCGCGCACGCGCTTGAATTTGACAAGGCGGCGCGCTACCGGGATGAAATCAGAAAAATCGAAGCCAAGGAAGGAATGAAAAAAAGCATCCTTAAAACGAAGCGTTGACATCTTCCGGTTGTTTGACCGGTGCTTCGGGCTTATTAAAATAGCGAAGCCAAAACATTTTAAGGAAGGCCTTGGTAAAGGAAACGGCAAACTCAAGAAGTTTAACCTTGGATTTTCCCATCTTCCGCGGGCTGAAATGCATCGGAACCTCCCGGATTCGCCTTCCCTGAAGAAAGGCTTTAATCAAGATTTCTTCCAGGGCCTCAAAATTAGTGCTTTCAAATTGAAGGGTCCGAATGACAAGAGAACGGTAAAGCCGGAATCCGCTGGAAAGATCGCATACCGGAATTTGTAGAAAAAAAGTGAAAATAATATTTAGGACTTTGCTTAAAAAAAGCCGCCACAGGGGCATACGGACTGTGCCCCCCGGTACATAACGTGACCCGATGACAACGTCATTGGTTAGGCGCTCTGCCCAGAGCGTCAAAATAAGCTGGGGATCGTGCGAAAGGTCTCCGTCAAGCGTGATGACATAATCGCCCATGGATTCCTGAAAGCCGGCGCGGAGGGCTTCCCCATAACCTTTTTTTTGCTGATAAATCAGCCTGACCGTGGACCCTTCCCGTTGGGCCAACTCAACGGTTCTGTCTTTAGATCCGCCGTCGACGACAAGAATTTCATAGGAAATCGCTAGAGTTCGAAGCACCTCTTGCACACTTCGAAGAATAATGGTGATATTGCCTTCTTCGTTTAAGACGGGGAGGATGATGCTTAATTCCATAACGGATTAAAATACTCTCTTTTCTGGCTATTTTAAAGAAAAAAAAGGCAAAAAGCGAATGGAGTGCCTATCCGGAATGGCGCTTCCTTAAGGAAATAAAGAAAAAATCCTCCCGATGTCGATGAAGGAGTTGGAGAAAACCAACAACGACATAGGAGGCTCTAAATGAACAATAGAGATATCGAATGGCGGCAAAAGAAACTTGAGCAGATTCG
>JACPXM010000040.1 GCA_016196545.1 Candidatus Omnitrophota bacterium | reverse complement strand
AGGCTACGGTGGAAACCTCGTCATTGTGGAATGGCAGATTACGCTTGATGTGGGCGATATCACAGCCCCCACCGGATCCATAAGCATTAATAACGGAGCTGAATTTGCGAATAATACGAATGTCACGGTGAGTCTCAATGTAACGGATGCCCTATCGGGACTTTATCAAATGCGGTTTTCCACAGATAACAGCCAGACATGGACAACATGGGAAACGTATGCTTCGACAAAGACATTAACCCTTTCCTCCGGTGACGGCACGAAAGAGCTGCGTGCCCAGATAAAAGACAAGGCTGGAAATGCAGCGGTCTTTACGGACTCGATAATGCTGGATACGATTGCTCCCCAAATCCAGCTTGTTTCGGAAGCTTATGTTTATCACCGCCATTATGAACTTCGCTACAAACTCGACGGCGTAGAGAAAACAGAAATCATACAACTTGCCGCGGGTAAAAATAAAATCACAAGAGATCTGGCGGATGAGGCGGGAAATGCCAGCTTTGCGGTATGGAACATTTATCTGGATGAAAGTGCGGAGCGCGGCACTTTTTTTGATTATGATCCCAACGGTAATATCACAAGCCGCCGCGATGCCAACGGCCGCGAAACAAAATACGAATATGACGCGAATAATCAACTCACTAAAGTGACTTATGCTGACGGCGCGGTGGTCCGCTATACCTACAATGAGCGCGGCGACCGGACTTCCATGGAGGATTCGGTTAGTTATACCTACTATTCTTATGACGCGGCCAACCGCTTGCAATTTTTCCAGCAAAACGGCGAATCTATTGATTACGATTATGACCTTGCGGGTAATTTAATTTATATGAACTATCAAGATGTCACGGTCCTTTATTCCTACGATGAGGCAAATCGCTTAAAGGAAGTTACCGAACAGAAAACGGGAGAAGACGGCAAGATTACTTCCTATACTTACAATGACGCGGATGATTTGACTTCCGAGATTCTTCCTAATGGCGTAAAGACCCGATATTTGTACGACGATACCGGCCGTCTTACGGAAATGATTCATGAAAAAATGGAAACAGGCGGAACCGTCACATTTCTTGATTCTTATCAATACACTTTGGATGCCGCGGGAAATCGCACGCGCATGGTGGAAACGCGCGGTACAGGCGCTTCACAGACCGTGCGGACCTTAGATTATACTTACGATCTTTTTGGCCGCTTAGTCCGGGAAATTTCCGCCACAAATCTCGGCGGATCCGCCGCGCAGTCTGGCGGAGATTCCAACGGGACAACGGAATATGCTTATGATGCGGCCGGCAACCGGCTTTCCAAGAATTTTATTCCGAGTGTAATCACTGCTGATAATCCTCGTATTTTAACGGCCTACACTTATGGCATTGACAATCGCCTGCTGGGCTTAGTGGAAGGTAAATTTGATGTGGCGGGAAATCTTCTTGATTCCAAAACCGAGTACTCTATTTATGACGCTGCCGGCAATAGGATTCAAAAAATTACGCCAGATAAAACTTACCATTATGGATATGATTCCATGAATCGGCTCGTCGCTTGGACGGATGAGAAGGATTTTTTGGAATTTGCTTATGACGCGGACGGCAATCGTACGGGTAAGCGAGTGAATGGGGAATGGACTTATTACATGATCGATCCGAATCGAGGTGTTACGCAAGTTTTAGCAGAGCTTGATGCAGCCGGAGCGGTGAAGCAGACGTACACGTACGGTCTGGATAGAGTTTCTGTCACCAGTCACCAGACAACAGCCACCAGTTACTTCCTTCAAGACGGTCTTGGTTCTTCCGTCGGCCTCACGGATTCAACTGGTTCCGTTACCGAATCCTATTCCTACGACGCCTTCGGCAATTCCCTTACAGCTTATAGCCTACCGCCTACAGCCTCTTTTCTCTACACGGGCGAACAACTCGACCCCGAAACCGGCCTGATTTATTTGCGCGCTCGCTATTACGATCCTACGCTCGGACGATTCATTTCTCGAGATCCAGTTTTGGGTAACAAAAGTCAAACTCAAAGTTTTAATCCTTACCCATACGTTCAAAATGATCCCATCAATTTTATTGACCCATTGGGTTTAGAGTATGAACGCCGTCGAAGACCCTTCGAAGATGAAAGGGTTTCATGGCTTTGGTATGTGAGTAGAGATGCTAGTCATCAACAAATTTTTAATACTGCCAATCCAGAAGGAGATAATTTTGGACTATTCGCATCGGATAAGATCGAAGCTGAAAAAATCGCTACTTACAATAGATTTAAAGATGTGTATGAAACAATCGAAACCTTTCCCAATGATGATATTGTGAATCAAGCTAAAAATAACTTAAAAGAAAGCTACGATCAGGATTGGTGTTTACTAGGAAATAATTGCCAGGATTTTGGAGCTGCGTTTAGCAGAGAGTACCATAGATTAGAAGAGTTAAACCTCGACGATAATACTCAAAAAATTGGTTGGGATGGACCCGGAGGAGGTAGCGGCGGCGGTTTTTGGGATAATTTAGGGGATACACTAAGCAGCTGGGGGAATAGTCTCCTCGGCGCATTTCGTCCTGAATCCGTTGGCGGAGTTTTGCTGGATAAGGCGCTTGATATTACGGGACTATCAATAAAGGACATCACGGGTGTGACGTATGATCCCGTCACTGGACAAGTGGTGCTGCTTGGCGAAGCCGGCGGTACAGTTCCTGAAATCCCAATGGATTATCTGATCACCGCCTTAAAAGCGGTTTTTGGTAGCGAAGAGGATCCGGGTGTGACCATTGAGGCAAAAAAGAATCCGGACGGAACACCCGACTGGTCTCAGCCTTTGGATGTGACACATTTTGCCAATATTGAAGACACAGAACTAGGCTGGGTGGTTTACGAAGCAGATCGGTTAATGAAATCCATCACGCAGGGAAAAGATAACATTACGCAATCCACTGTTACTGAAGATGGTTATGATATTTCAGAATCCAATATACAGTCCAGAATTTTAGGTTTTAAGACATTGTTAACGCGCTGGACGGAATCCGGGGAAACAGGGCAAGACAGGTATTCACGTTTGTGGTTCCTTCCAAAGGAAATGAAACTTGTTCGTTCTGATAGCCGCGATGCCTTTGTCTTTGACAATAATTCGGTGGAACTTCGCACTGAATTAATAAATTCCGGAAATGGGAATGTAGACCCTGATGCACAGGCATTTGCTGACTTCTTCACAGAGCATTACGATCAGTTCGCGGAGCTATACCCCATTTATGAGGAGCTTAAAAAAGCGGCGAGGGCAGTAGCGTTAGCAAAGTTCATTTTAGATCACAATATTCCCGTGGATCTCAATTGGCTGGCAACAGCGTCGTTGGTTGCGCATCCAACTCCGCGAATAACGCCCGTCGGACAAAACAGTAACGATACCACGGGCATTATCGGTGGCGTTACCATGGATTTTATCAATAGTGAGAATTTTACTTACCTCCCCGACACTTTAGAAAATGCTGCCGGACTGCGGACAAATTCTCTTGGTGAAAGGCTCTCGGATTTGGAAACGCAGTGGAATTTTTCTTCAGGAAGCGCGCTTTATGATGCCTCAGCCTTTTCCTTTGCGCCGACCCGTAAGGATGGAAATTTTTCATGGAGAGAAAGAGACCTTGGTTTTTCAACTGCCGGAGATTTTGATTTGTCATGGTTGAGATTTTATGATTCCTTTAATACTTCTCAAACCCAGCTTGGCTTTGGATGGCGGTTTGCGCCTTATACCATTGAAACTACGGAAAAAAGTCAGAGCTATGTTTTTAGCGGAAGTACTCGGGATCTTTTCCCGCGTCTTCGTTTCATTGACCGCATCCATCAAATGACTGAGACCATGTTTTTAACCGGATTTTTTTCAGATGGCACACCGGTTTACCGTCCGGAAGGGAAAGATACGAGCACCTATTTAACGATGAATGCGGAAGGAAGCTTTACGGTTCGGTATCAAGATCGCAAAAAAGTCCAATTTTTGTCAGATGGAAGGCTGGATAATTTGGAAGATCAAAACGGAAACCAGATTCAATATAGTTATGATGCCGCGGGTAAATTGATTTCCATATCGGATGTTGCTTCTCAAAGGGCATTGAATCTCGTTTATGACGCTGCCGGAAGGGTTTCCGCAGTAAATGGTCCTGAAAACAAAAATATCAGCTACGCCTATGATGTTAATACGGGGGATCTTGAGACTTCAACGGAAAGCTGGACCAATCGAACCACCACTTATGTTTATGATAATGAGCATCGCTTACTGAGCGCCATGGATCACACCGGCAAAGTGCTTTTCGTGAATGCTTATGATTTGATGGGGCGCTTGACAAGTCAAATCGATGCCGCAGGCAATTACCGTGAGATGAATCCGGATCTGCTTGCGCAGGAGACTGTGGTAACAGATCCGGTAAGCGGCGCCCAAAGCCGCTTGACTTATGATTCCCTGCTGCGTCTTACGGAATCTCAGGATGCGCTTGGAAATCTTACGAACTTTGTTTATGGCGGGGATTATGGTCCGACTCAGATTTTGGATTCTCGCGGAAACGCGCTAAGCATGACTTATGATACTTTGGGTCTTCAGACATCAAGAACAAATGCTTTAAACCATACGACTTATTTTGATTACTCCGCAGGCTTTGGAGACGCGCGGCTCATTCTTCGCGAAGACGGAACCGGCTACGGTCCTTATATGGAATATGATGTTGCTGGTAATCTTACCGATTTATGGCAAGCGGCTTATGCGGAACGGGATGCTGATGGAAATCCAACGAATTACTGGGTTTATCCCTTTCGTACGCAGTTCGGCTATGACGCAAACGGAAATCTGTCTTCAGTAACAGACGCGAATCTTCATTCCACAAACTTTGATTACGATTCCTTGGGAAATCTTACGAGAAGCACCGATGCCTTGGGAAAATCAACCGATAGGACATATGAAACGCAATCCGACATTACAGAGATTGATTCAGGTGCGATGGCGCATGGTCAGGCACAAATCGATACGACGCAATTCCGGTTTGGCGGCTCCTCCCTCTATCTTGACGGAGATGCGGATTATCTCGCACTGCCTGATTCCGAAGATTTCGATTTTTCGGGCGGGCAATACACTGTGGATTTTTGGATAAAGCCCGAGGGAGGCAACAGCCAGAGTGGAACACTCTACAATCAGCAAACCGATACTCAGAATTATTCAAGGATGGGAATCAGCAATGGAAAAATCTGGTTTCGCGTTATTGAGGGTGGGATGTCGGTTGTCGAAATCACGACGCCGGTCGTGATTCAAGATCAGGCTTGGCATCATGTGGCGCTTGTGGAAAATGGCGATTCCTGGAAAATCTATTTGGACGGCACAGAAGTGGGAAGTCAAATCACGTCTGCTCGAACGAAAAATTATGCGGGAATTTTTGAAATCGGATCTTTTTGGGAAGGATTGACTCAATATTATAAAGGATGGATGGATGATTTCCGGATTTCAAATGGAGTGGCAAGGTGGACGTCTAATTTTAATCCAGCCCCAGAAGAAGTTTTCCCAGATAATAATACGACCCTTCTCCTGCGTTTCAACGGAGCTGATGGTTCTCCGCAATTTTATAAAACAACCGGGAGTCAAGATACGACAAACCGGCTTTCTTCCATTAAAGATCCTCTGAACCACTTCATAAACTTCACCTATGATCCCGTAAATCAAAGGGTGAAATCCATACAAAATGCTGCGGGCCAGACACAGTACGATTATGATTCCCGCGACAGGCTTTCGGAAATTACCGATGCCGTCAACCGCAAAACGCAGTTTCAATATAACGCGAATGATCAATTGATTGAAACGCGCGAGATTGGAAATCCATCGGATGCTCTCGATGACATTTTAGCCGCTTTTGACTATGACCGGTTGGGCAATCTCACTTCCATTGCCGGGCCCCTTGGCGGCGCCACGGCCTTTACTTATGATTTGCTCAATCGCCTTACACGCATCATGGCGCCCGAATCTACGCCGCTCGCAAGAGTGGAAAATATTCAAGTTGGAAACATGAGTGAAAATTCTGCGCAAATTCATGCCTCAGTTTCTGAAACAATTGCACGTGCAGAATTAAGAATTTATGAAACGGGTCGTACGGCTTACAAAACCGTAACACTCGAAGGGCCTTTATCCGGAGAAATTGTATTTGATGTCGAGGGCCTTCTTGCGGGAACGGAGTATGAATATGAAATTGAGGTCATGGGTGCCGCGGCGCATCATTCGATATCGAAAAAAAGAGCCCTTATCACAACGGGTGAGAGTCCCGGCATCCCGCCGCTTATCGAATCTTCCGAGAAATTTGCGGGTCAAGTGTTAGACATTACTTCAACAACCGCTGTAATCGGAGTCTATGATCCGGATGTTCCTTTTGCGGCCGTGAAGGAATATAAAATCACAGTTACACCCAAAAATGGCGGCAATTCAATCACGCAGACTTTTTCTGATATTTATCAGGATGAAAATGGTATTTGGTGGCTAAGATTTAGTGCTGAAATAAGCGGTCTTACGGCAAATACAGAATATGATTTTACAATCGAAGTAGTAGGTTATTCCTCTGTTCCATTTGATGAGCCGGCACCGCTCCTGGGAAGTTTTAAAACAGCCAATCCTGCGGATCAAACAAAGCCTGTCGTCCAAGTCGATGAAGTTACAGCTGACATTGATCAGGCGGTGCTTGAATTTCAAACGGATGAACCTTTGTTATGGATGGATCTTGCAGTTATTGACTATTTCACCGGCGAGAGAGAGGATTATTTTTATTATGCTCCCGGTGCCTCGGGAAGACTTTTGATTCCGGATCTGAAACCTGATTCCGTTTATTCTTACTACTTATTCCCGACGGATCTTTCCGGTAATGCGGTGACGTCGGCTTACGGGAAGATTTTCTATTCGGACAGTTTTGATGGAGATTCGACCTTGATTTTAAAAAATGAGGTAATAGAAAGAACCCCAACGTCTGCAAACATCGCCATCATGACCGATGAAATCCCGCAAGAAATTGTGGCCGATTACCGGGAACTTGATTCCGGGGCTTTGCAATTTGTATCCACGGTGCCGTCAACGCGTAATACAACATTGTTAGTGAATGATCTAGCGTCTGGGAAAGACTACGAATATAGAATTCGAGCTGTGGATGCAAGTGAAAACAGGATTCTGGAAGATTGGCAGCCGCTTGTATTAAGCAATAGGCCATCGGTGCCTGCCGCTGAAGAGGCAAATGGGATTTTTCAATTGAATTTGGATGGTGCCATACTTTCACAAGCGGCCCAATCAGGCGCGGTTGGAATAGGCTTGGAATTATCAAAAAAACTACTATCGAGTTTTCAGGATCAATATGATTTCCTCATCTTTGCTCCAAGTCTCAGTGCGGCTAAACGCCTAAGTCTTGCGGCTGAAGATTCTACGTCTGATAATTATAATGGCAGTTTTTATCTGGGCGCTTTTAACGATGTCAATGGCCTTGGCCAGGAACTGGTTGATTTTCGGGATGAATTTGGTTCCGGCAGTGCGGGCGAGCTTGAAGGAATTGTTTTCCTCGATGCAGGACTTTCTTCCGGCGATGATTTTCGTTTTGCATCTTCCGATTTTACCCAGGAACGCAATCGCCTTTTATGGCAAAATGTCTTAACCCAGGAGTTGTCGCATCGCTATGGAAGTTTTCTTACAAGCGAAGACGGAAATCCATTGGGAATCCTCGGCAGGGGACTGGCTCATTGGGGAGTTTTCTTTGATGCCGATTTCTCTCCGATGGACGGTAATGACTGGATCGATAACGGCGATGGGAGCTTTACGCTTGCCAAAAGTTATATCGATGAAGCAGCTTTCGAGAGGACTGAAAATGCGATGCTTTATAATGACTTGGATCTTTACTCCATGGGCTTGCTTGACCCAACTCAAGTTGGGGCTTCCTTTGTGATTGAGAATCCCCGGCTTCAGGACGGCCGAAGCATTCGTCCTTATTCGGAAGGCCCTTACGTTGAAATTCAAAATTCGGACGGCAGTTGGGAAGGCCTCTATCATCTAGGGAACGGTACCAAGGTATTGGGAACAAAAAGAGTTATTACTTTGGATGAAATTGCGGCTCTGGAGGGGATGAGAAATCCTTCTTCCTCTCAGGCCCCCAAGGATTTCAAAGTCGCTTTTGTAACTGTCGACAATGAAGAAGAAGCGGCCATTGATTCCTTGGAAATGAATCAAAAACTTGAGCGTTTTCGCGATGAGTTCATGCGGTTTTTTGAAGAAATGACCCGCGGCCTCGGCAGTTTAGTCCCTCTCGCCGGAGAGTCCGTAAATAGCGCTTCGAGTTCGGGGAGTAATGGTTCTAGCGGCACAATCGGTGTCGAATTTCCGGAAGCTCATCATTCCCATTCTCATTTTGGGCCTGAGCCTTTTAAGCCGATTGATCGAACGTCATTAAAAGCGGTTGATTTTGCTGAGCGGATTGAGAAATGGTTGCCTGCTTCTGCGGCATTCAGTGTACCGGCTCTGTCCGCTTCATTTTTGAGCGGCCGAAATGTCCTTCGGGCTTTTGAGGATCAAGTTTCAGTAAATGGTTCCTTGCATCACACCCCCTCTCCTTCGCCTGTTAAGGTTGAAGCTTTGTCTCAAAGAGAAAATGTGTCTCTTGAAAAGCCTGTCCTCTATAGTGAATGGAAAGAGCAAAATACGCCGAATCTTCTACAAACTTTTCCCGATATCAATGAACCGCTACCTGCTCCACTCCCTTGGGTAAGGTCAACGGATGCGGCGATTCTGCCAAATAAAATAGCTGTCACAAAAACAGAGGAGGAATCCATCGTTCCTTTGGCCGCAAATGATTCAGAACGGATTGAATCTGAAAATCATTTGCCTCAGAGATTAGACGACCTTATTCCGGATCAGAAAATCGCGAAAGAATCTGATCGCACACCTCTTATTTGGGATGCCTTGGCACGACGGTACCAAACAGATAATAAAGAGACATTGGTTAAAAAACGTAGGCTGAAGAAAATGATAAAAACAAACTCCACGATTTAAGAAAAGATGAAATGAAGAAACAAAAAAAATACCCTTTCAGCGGCGAGAACTGGATGACCATTGCTGGAGAATGGTGGCTTTTTTGGATGTGGGTTAGCCTCTATCCACCTATTATTTTTTATCTTCTATTAAGAGACTATCGCTCTGATTTCTGGATTTGCTTTGCGGTTGCGATTGGGAGCATTCCGGCCGCGCTTATTCTTTGGTTGGAACGACCTTATCCCTTTGATTCCGGACAAGGGGCATTAAAAACAAGATCCGTTTCGGGTTTGTCGATTGGGCAAAGAAAAATGCTTACCTACTGGAAATCATCAGCGCAGATTCAAAAGTTAATTCTTAAAACTTTTATTTATCTGTTTTTGTTGCTATTTATCGTACCCATTATTCAATATTTTTTTTAAGCAAGACTGTAATCTCCATCCCCGCTGCCGGAGAAATTTTTTTAGAGTGGGTTTTCTTTCATTTTTATATTTTCTTTTTTCTATTTC
The DNA here is from genome assembly GCA_016196545.1 of Candidatus Omnitrophota bacterium. Taxonomy (GTDB): domain Bacteria; phylum Omnitrophota; class Omnitrophia; order Omnitrophales; family Aquincolibacteriaceae; genus JACPXM01. Next base: position 62,864 of record JACPXM010000040.1, on the reverse strand, counting down.
GATGTTTTCTTTTGTCCTTGCGCGTCATTTGTTAGACAAGTATGAAGAAATTCAACAAATGGATGTAGAGCCTTGGCCGGAAGACCGTCCCTATGTGCCGGGACCAATGAAATGGTACTCAGGCCGCACTCCTTGGATTAAGGATGCATTGTTCTCACCTTATTTGAAGAAAGATTCGAATTCGGTAGAGAAGAAAAAAAAGAAGAAAATCAGAAATGCAGAAAAGTACTAGAAAAACGGTCTATGAATATTTACATTAAATTTGTTGAGACTGGTATTCGAGTCTTTTGATTGAAGATGAACAGTACCTGCAAGCTTGTGGACGTGGCGCCCCCCGGTAGCATCCTGCCCTCTTAAGAGACGCAAGGATTTCCAATAAGTAACGATTATTCCACAAGGACGAAGACAGGCTGAAGCGTGAGATTGGTGAAAATATCGGAAACCTCGGCGATGCTTGTCGCACAATAGGCCTGGCCGCCGGATTTCTGGGCTACCTGCTGAAGGTCTTTGAATCCCTGGGCGCTGGGGCAGGAATCGTTGGTGGCATAATAAAGCGCGTGAATAATGATGTCGTTTTTTCCCGCGGTCGTTGCTTGAGCAAACATGTCTTTCTTGGAAGCGGCGATATGCGGCGTGGTGTTCCCGCAAGTGGGTTTTTTGGATTTACTGCAATTGGCCTCGCCGTCGGTGAGTAAAATAATCGTGTTGCTGGTTTTTACGTTGGTGCTCTGGCTTGCCGTGGTTAGCATGCTGATGGCAGACTCCAAAGCCTGAGGGGTGTTGGTGAAGCCCGTTGAACCTTTCCCCAATTCATTCAGGGGATCATCTCCTCCGGGGAAGATTTGACCGCCTCCGAGTTTGAAAATCCCCGGATTTTCCGCGATGCGGTAAGCATCCAGCTGATCTAAGACATTCTTCGTGATAAAAGTTTGGGCTTCTTTCCGATTATCATCTTTGTTTAATTCAATTTGTGTGTCGATCAAGGTGCCGTAAGTGATAAGCCCCACGCGATAATTGGCGTCATTAAAGAGCTGAGTGTTTTCCAGAAACGAATCGCGGACGTGAGTAAACAGATCAAACATCGGCTGAGGTTTTCCTCCTAAACAATAGGTGCCGTTGTAAGAGGCAATCGGCAAGGAGCGGAAATTCCGGCTCATCCAGTCATTGTAAGGATCCTCCACCGCGGAAGGACACTCGGCCGTGGGATTCGGAAAATAAGAGGGATAGCTTTTATCATCCATGGAAGCTGAAATATCCACGAGGGCCACAAAATGCCTTTTGCCGAGCACGGCCACTCCGTGACGCTGCCAACCCTCCGGCGCGTCAAATCCAAGTACCTGCGCAAATTTCCAAGTGAAGGGCTTGTTGGTATCCTCGGCGAGCCTCACGTTGGCCCGCACTGCGTTGGTGCCCGGAATCGCAGGATCATTCATCCTATTTTTAGTAAATTTTTTCGCCGTGAAATCATAAGTTCCGACTTCCAAATCCCCGGCTGCAAGCTGTACTTGCTTGGGCCCATTGATATGAATAATATTTTGCTCGGCGACAACGCGGGCGGAATCATAGAGGTCCTGATAGCTGGCCGGTTTTGTCGCGAAGGTCTTAACCGCGGCGAGTGCGGCCAGGCTTGCTGCGTTTTTCATTTGTTTGGTGACAAGATAAGCGAATCCCAAATCAATGGAAAGGGCCGCGATGCCAAGTAAGGGAATCATGGCCGCGGCGAGAATGACTAGAATGACCCCTTTTTCGGATTGTTTTTGTTGGGTAAAAAGTTGAAACATCAAAAGTCCCCTTAAAAATTTCATAAGGACTCCTAGGGCTCAATCAAGGCTCCGGGCGAGGAAGGTTTTCCCGAGCCTCCCGTGCCCGTCCCTGATCCGGATGTGCCTGAATTGCCAGAACCCGTTCCGGAACCGCTGCTTCCTGTACCGCCCGTTCCTGAACCCGAACCTGATCCTGAGCCTGAACCTGAAGCTCCACCGCTGCCGGCACCTGAACCACTTCCACTTCCTTTGCCAGCCTTTTTCCCTTTGCCTCCCTTACCTTTAGTGCCTGAGGAAGAAGAGGTGGAGCCGGATGCGGAGGATCCCGATGTTCCGGAGTCTCCTCCCATGGAGGTCCCTGCACCTGAACCGCTGCCTGATTTCGAACCCGATTTTTTTGATTTTCCAGATTTAGAGCCGCCTGAAGATCCTGCGCCGCCTTGATTTGCGCTTCCCATTCCTGCGGTTCCAGGAATAACCGGAGCGGGTTTGGGCTGTAATTTTGGCGCCGCCGGCGGGCCTGCATTGGCGAGAAATGAAGCCGCCGATGCTGTTAAATTACTGAGACGGGGAAACATTTTAGTCAAAATGGAATTAAACGGCACCGTCGTGGCAACTCGTATGGGGTCAATATAAATATTGCTTGAAGGCGGGACCGTAACCTGAACATTGACGCCATTAAAGTTATAAGGCTTCAATGCGTCCAAGGTTTTTTGTTTTCCCACGGCTTTGATTTTATCCTGTGCGCTCATCGCGGCCTCGCGCACGCCAATGCGGGAGGCATTTTGAGCGGCCATCACGACATAATAGGCGCGACCTGATTCAATGATGAAAAAAAGCAGCAAAAAGAAAAGGGGAAGCGCAAGGGCGCTCTCCGCTAAGGCCTGTCCTTTTTTACTGGTAGTTAACATACCCCACCGCCTTGGCATTTAAAGTTAATGGAAAGGAAAAATTAAAGCCAATTTTATTCAAAATGTTGGATAAGAATCCCGAAGGTTGATAGCTGGAGGCAAGTTCCAGAAGGTCATAACTTTTATCGCCGTCCTGCACCTTCTTAACTTCAGCCGTGGTTTTTATTTCCCACCACGGGATTCCGGAATTGGTAAGGGCACTTTGCGTTCTTGCAACGGCAACTTTCTTTAAGTTGTTGGAACCGTAGGATTGTGAAACTTCCGAGGCAAGGCGCGCGCCTTCCCAGGTGCAGTCCACCATGCGATTATAAATATGAATGATATTGGCGATATCGCTCGAAGCTAAGAAGAGAAGTAACAGAAGCGGCAGGGACATTGCGAACTCGGTCAGGGATTGACCTTTTTGACTCATTGACTTACTCTCCTGTCTCCAACATCCCCCTAACCAAATCCATCAACGTGAATCATTCAAGGCATCTAATTCAAGTGATAACATAACTAACAATAATTACAAATATTTCAAGTGTATTGTTATAGTTTGCTATGTAATGACATATTTAAATGCTTTAAGATCTATCAAACTATACAGTTTTGAGGTGATTTATTCTTTTAGCGTCCGGTAGGAAGTACTTCGAGAATACGCTCGCGTAAATCCGTGCAGGGTTTAAGAAGACATGAATTCGCACCCAGGGATTTGATTTCATCCATGAATTGAAAGCTTGCTGTGACTACAAAAACCGGAAGGTGAGGGTGATTCTCTTTAATGGTGATTAAAACATCCCGGCCTTGAATGTCTCCGCCGAGCCGCCAATCCAGCACCACGAGGTCCGGTTTAAAACTTTCCAAAAGTTCCAGCGCCCGCCGGCCGTCATTGGCGGAGGCCACTACATAATCAAGTCCGAAGGCATCGATAAAGGCCTCAGTGATTCGCGGTTCATCATCTACAATAAGAATTTTTTTCATGCGGCCTTTTTTCCCGCTACTTGCGATGCTTTTTGAAAGCGAAGGCGGAAGGAGGCGCCCCCAAGAGGTCCGCAGGCTTCAGCTTGAATATCGCCGTTTAAGATTTCCATATAATGGCGGACTACGGAAAGGCCGATCCCCGCGGCCTCTGAGCGCGTTTTGGTCGTAAAATACGGCTCAAAAATTCTGGAAAGAATTTCACGCGGAATCCCGGGCCCTGAATCTGAAAATACGATTTCACAGGCGTCGCTTGTCTCGAGCGCTTCGACAATGATTTCGCCCTTTCCTTGCATGGCTTCATAGGCATTCGTAAATAGATTGAAGAAAATTTCCTGCAGCACCCCTTCATGGGCCAGGAGACTCAGGGTCTCCGGTATTTTGAGGCGAACCTGGATACCATCCATTTTATGGGCCTCGCGCATCAGGGCGAGGAATCGCTCGCTGGCCTCCTTAATGCGAATCGGGGAGCAATCCAATTCCTGCTGGGGCCGGGCAAACTGAGCGAATCGGCTGAGCGAGTTTTTGATGCGTTCAATTTCCTCGAGCATCGTGCGTGACCGGTAGACGATGTCCTGAGAAAATTCTTCTCGTGAGGCGGGGTGCCACCGGCCGATTTCAAGGTTGTGAAGCGTGGCCAGCGCGAAGAGGTTGATGGTATGCAGGGGATTACGGACCTCGTGATGGACACCGCGGGCAAGTTTTGAGACGGCCGCCATTTTTTGGCGCTGTCCGAGCTCCAAGTGGGTGCGTGTGGCTTCCTTTAAAAGCCTCGCAGAAAGAAAAAACATCCCCAATTCTTCCATGAGTGTTTCAAGCAGCGCCGCGTCTTCGGCTGTGAAGACGTCATCGGATAGCTTTTTGCCCAGCAATAAAATACCATCCAGCTTTCCCTCCACAAGGACCGGCACGAGGGCTTCCACTTTCAGTTTCCGGAGCGATTCCTTTTCAAGCGCTTGGTCGGCTTCGGTATCAAAGGGGCTTAAAATAAGAGGTTTTGCACCTTCCGCTGCAGCCCGGACCACGGGACTTTCCATGCCGAATTCAGTGACTAATGCCTTGAGTTCGGATGAAGCAAGCCGAAAGTGAAGCCCGTCGGCAGTCTTCAAATAAAGTCCGGCCCAATCAAGACCCATTTGTTGCGTTAAAAAGTCCACGATTTCATGCGCGAGGGCGCCGGCCTCGTGAATTTTGGCCAGGCGGTCCGTGAGGTTCTGCACAAGCACCGAATAAGGGATTTTTTTCTGAAAAAGGGCACGGTTCGTCACGGCCGTCAGCGTTTTCTTAAGCGGTTCATAAAGCAGCATGGCCAGCGCAATCGAAATTCCCGAAAGGAGCGGGACGTTTTTGGAGGCGAAAAACGCCGTCGCGAAATAAACTGCGGCCGAAACCGCCGAATAAATCGCGATAAAAAGCACGGCAAAAATCACGGTCTTTTTCAGAATGACTTCAATATCAAAAAGCTGATGCTTGAGAATCGCGTACGCGATGACACAGGAATAAATAGCCCCGCAAATCGGCGAGAAAGGAAACGGCGGAACGATAATGCCGTAGACCGGAAAAAAATTGACCACACCGATTCCATAGCCGGCCAAAGAGGCGAAGAAAAGGTACTCTAAGTGCTTTTTTCGTGCGCCCTGAGAACTGTGGATCTCATCCCACAATTGATAGATTGCGAAAAGAACATAGCTGACGAAGAAAATCACGCAAAGGATATAAAGCGGTCCCGCTTTATAGTAAAAATTTATTCCGCCGATGCTGCGCGTCCCTGCGCTGAAGAGCGGACTGAAAAATATTGCGAATATATTTATCGATGCGAGCAAGAACCCGAGCCTTAAGATTGGTTTTTGGTCTCTTCCGATGATTTTTAAAGTGAAGTAGTGAAAAAAAACGGGAATAAGCATGGCTCCAATTTGACAAATTTTCGCAGCAAGAAAAGACCATGCAGGATTTCGGGGCAAAGCCTGCAGGGCGGTAAAGAAACTCCATTCCGCGATGGCAATCGAAAAAATGAGAAAGGATAGGTGAATGGAGGATTTTCGATTTTGTACGAAAACAAAACAACCGACAGCCAGAGTGATCAGAGAAGTGAGAAACCCGGTTGCGGCATAAGGATGAAGGGCAGCGCTCCAGTCCATTTATGCGGCCGTCCTTTCCATCACAGAATCCAGCAAGGGAAAATGAAGCCTGAAAATCGTTCCGCGCCCAATTTTACTTTGAACTTCAACGCGCCCGCCTATGCCCTGCATATATTCTTTTACGATAAAAAGCCCCATGCCGGTGCCCCGCTTGGCGGGCGTATCGCCCTTTTGCTTGGTGGTAAAAAACGGCTCAAAAATCCGGCCTTGAACCGCGGGTGGTATGCCGCTGCCCGTGTCTTTGACTTGAAGGATGAATGTCTTGCCGTTCTCAGACAGGCTCTCTACGATAATTTCCCCGGCGGAGGTAGTTGCCTGAATGGCGTTTCGTAAGAGATTGACAAATATTTCCGTGAGTGCCGCCGGATCGCAAACGAGGGTGAAGTCTTCCGGGATTTCGAGCCGGAGTTTTATTTTTGCAGCCGACAATTCAGCGGCGAAACCTTCCATGACCTTTTGAACGATTTGCCGGGGGCGGACATTTTCCTGAATTAATAGCGGCTTTTTATCCGCGAGATTGGACAAATGCTCGATAATCACGCTGACATCCTGAATATCTTCCATGACGCGTTTCATAATTTTTTGGGTGAGAGCCTCAAGCTCTTCTTTTGAGGGTTCAGCGGCAGAGGACGGACTTAGTCTCGCAATTAATGTTCCGAGATTCAGGCTGACCGCATGAATCGGGTTTTTTGCTTCGTGGTCGACGGCCGCGATGATGGCGCCGGCCAAATTGTCACGCTCGCGCATGGCGATTTCGTAACGGGAGCGTCGAATTGTCTCCGCGTAGTCGGCGTTTTCAAAGGCCAGTGCGAGATGACGCATAAAACTCGCGAGGATTTGAAACTCCTCTTCCCGCCACGGCATGTCGGATTTTTTTGCACCGACCAAGAGTATGCCGCGCAGCAAGCCTTTGCCGAAAACAGGAAAGGCTGTGATGCCTCCCAGCGCCGCGATTTCAACCTCCGCCTGGAGTTTCCATTTGGCGGTATCCACAAAATTTTTCCCCTTTTGTTTTTCTAGCCTCCGGCCCTCGGCCTGCGTGAGCGGACTAACGAGAAATCCCCTAGCCTTTTCCAGATAAAGCACGAGGGATTTTGAAAAAAGAAGATGCTTTCTTCTCCAAAAGCCTAAAGCGGCAGCCCTCTCCAGGGCATAGGGATTGCTCGTGGTGCGCGTGTAAAAAGCGATTTTTTCCACAGATAAAATTTGCGAAATCCTTTGAACCATTGTTTCCATGAGCTTGGAGGCGTCTAAAATATGCATCAAGTCTCCGGAAAGCGCGCGAAATATAATTTCTGGATTTTGGGAGTGCTGATAAAGCATGCGGTGGGTGATGCGAGAGAGCCCATTTTTCAGCGGCGTGTAAAGTGCGATGGCCAGTGCGATCGCCAGGCCCTGCGCTACCGATTCCCGCATGCCAATCCACCGGCTGACGGTTTCTTTAAGCAGAAAAAGAAGCACCGCAACGAATCCTAGAAGCAGAACATAGAGCAGAGAAAAGATAATCGTGTTCTTAATCAGCTTTTGAATATCCAAGAACCGGTGCCGGATAATCGCGTAGGTTAGGATAAGGGGATAAAGGATAACTAATGGAGAAGAAATGGGTTTGATGGGGACATTCATTGCCAGCAAATAGCCTGGAGTACCCGTTATGTATCCAATGACGAAAGCTGTCAAAAAAAGGGCAAGCTGAGACTTTCTGTAACCCTTTGCAATTCGAATTTCGCATATTAGATGATAAAGGCTGAAAAATAAATTAAAGAAAAGTTGCAAAGGAGCTAAAAAGTAGAACTGTCCTCCATTAATGTAGGAGGGGAGGTCCAGTTTTGGGGGAACACCTTCAACAATTAAACCTGGGGTGAATATGGCTGCGACGAGAAGAGTCGTCACAAGATAATTCATGAATAGAAAAATCCTGTAGGATTTTTCTTTATTTGTTTCCAACAAAACAAAGTGTGTTAGAAATGCACCAATGGATGTACTCGCGGCGGTAAATATTTGGCAGATGAGCATTCCGAAGCGATCATCTTGAACCAGATAGGAAGTGGCGTAAAAAGTTGCCCACACTCCGACAAAAAAGTTAAAACAGGCGGTTAATCGGCAACTCTTGGAATGAGGATTTGCGTGATAAACCAGGAATGCGAGTATAAAGCAAAAAATTCCCGTTAAGTAATTTCCTACGGCAAGAAATAGATAATGTCCCAATATTTCCATTTTTTTAAAAATATTTTTTGAGCGGCGAGTGGCACAAATTTAATGCAATTTGTGTCATGGCTTTCGCCGCGGGTTACAAAAGCCTGCCATTTTGTGCCTCATTACGCTCATAACCTGTTAATTTATAATAAGTTACATTTGACAAGAGGGAATCCATCGAGTAGGTTTTAGGTTAATTTGTATCCCTGCTCTTTATCAACGACGAAGGTATCAAGACCCGTTTTGGAAAGCCAGCGGTAGAGGCTCCGGCGCGAACATCCGAGCCTTGCGGCCGCATCGGTGAGGGAGCGGGATTCGGAAATGGCGTCAATAATGCGCTTGGCCATTTCGTGTTTTTTGAGTTCCTCGGAATTAAGATCTGCCGGTGCCTTGGGATGCGGATTCTCCGAAGGCTTAAGGCCGAGGGCGCGCTGGCAGGCGTCGATTAAGAGATCAGGCGCGACAGGTTTTGTAAGCGTGTCATAGGCGCCGAGGCGCATCAAATATTTGGAGGAAAGGTGAGTATGAGCGGTAATAAAAATAATCGGAGTTTTAAAATCAGGGAAAATATGATTAATAAGTTTGATGACCATGTCGCCATCCAGGGGACAGCGCAATTTCCAGTCCATGAGAATCAAATCATAAGCCGTGGGATTTTGCTTCAGAGTGCCGACAGCCTTTTCCGGCGAGTTCATGAGAATCGGCTCAAAGCCGTAGGCCTTCAGGACTTCACCGGTTGCTTCAAGGACTCTGGTGTCATCATCGACGACCAAGATTTTAGCCATGCGTTTTCTTTCGGTTTTGCTCAAAAAGTCGGCTTATTTTCTCTTTTAAAAAAGTGTAACACACGCCTTTCAATAGCGCAAAAAGGGCCTGAAAAATTGCTTTTAAGCGAGGGATGCTATGAGTGAGCTCGACCATAATATTGTAAGCCTCCTCTATTCGATTAAAGGACTCAGCGAGGCCCATTTATTGCGGGCCGACGAAGGAAGATTCAGCGAATCCTCCGACAGGATTTTCCATGCCGAAACCATTCTTCGAAAGGTGCTTGGGCAATCCTCCCGTGCGCTTGAAATCACCCGCCGGTTGAGGGAAATGATGAGGTCGAGGGAAAATGAAGAGGTGAGGATTCAAGAAAAGGGGCGAGAGCAAAGGACGTCGGATCTTAAGGATGCCTGGCAGGAAACCCTGAAGACGCTCAATCAGAAACTATCTCTCATTCGCATTGAAATCATGGAAAGAATCCCCGATCATTTTCCCGCACTTCCGATTCCGGGGAATGAACTTGTCGAAATTCTATTTCATATCACCAAAAACGCCGTGCAGGCGATGAACAATAGGGAACCGGGGATCGAGCGCGGGTTCGGAATTCGGAAGGAAAATTCAGAGCAAAAATTGATTTTGCGCGCCAGCCTGGGAGTTCACCTCGGGGAGGAAATTGCCTTAATTCAAATCTCTGACACCGGTCCCGGCATTGCGGCGCAAAATATGCCCAAGATTTTCCGGCCCTTTTTTTCCACGAAGCATCCTCAAGAAGGAAACGGACTGGGGCTTTATCTTGCCGAGGGGCTCCTCCGTAAGCACGGAGGTGACATCTCCGTTTTCAGTTTTCCCGGCTGGGGCACCACTTTTTTACTTAAATTTCCCGTGAGGAAGGCGTGATAAATCATGATAAAGTCATTGACTTTTTATCGAAAAATGTTACAAAAGGAAATTCCAATTCCGAATGGGAGGAACCCTGTCATGGCGGATAAAGACGTGCATTCCCAGCGTATTCTTGTAATCGAGGATGACCCCCTGGTGAGCCAATCCCTCAAAAACCTTTTAGAGAAAGAAGGTTTTGAAGTTCTTGTCGCGCCGATTGGCCTTGCGGCGCTTGATCTTGGAGTTCACGAATCCTTTGATTTGATTATCGCCGATATCCGCATGCCGGGAATGAACGGGCTTGAAGCGCTTAAAGCGCTCCGCGAACTTCAAAGCGGGTTTGAGCGGCCGCAGGTCCCCGAAATCATTCTGACCGCCTATGACATCCGGGAAGTGAGAGAAGAGGCTCAAAAAATCGGGGTTGCGGAATTCTTAATGAAGCCCTTTGATAATGAAAAATTAATCACCTTGATTAAAAAGCATCTTCGAGTCGCCAATCCCTCCGGGGAGCCAAGGTCATGAAACCCCCGATGGTGTCGGAGAATCCGAAGGCGCGTTACGGATCTCACGGTCCCGAGGAAGCGGCCTCTGCGGCAGAGAAATCACAGCCCCGCTTTGAGCATGCGGGGTTTCTCAGCATAAGTGTTCCCGCGATTCAGCGGCCCGAGGACGGGCATTCACTGGGGAACGTGATTCGCCATTTCCGAAAGCAATTGGGCCTCAGCCAGCAAGAACTCGCGGGCAAGGCCGGAGTGGATCGTACGACCATCGCGCGTCTGGAATGCGGCATCATGAAAACGATTTCCATGGATAAACTGGAGGGGATAGCGGCCGCACTTGGAATGGACATAAAAACTCTCCTGATAAAGGCCGAATCGATGGGCGAGTCTTTAAGTTGTCGAAGCGATACCACGCGCGTGGAATTCAGCCTCGATTTTCCGGGCGAGGGTTTTCGCATTGTTTCTCATATTCCGAAGCGCCGGGATTTTTTCTTCGGAAAAATTGAAATTGAGGCGCACAAGGCCGTTGCGACCGAGCGGCTGCCGCATCCGGAGCAAATTTATCTGCATGCCCTCGACGGAAAAATTCTCTTAAACCGCGAGGGAAAAGAATTCCTCTTGAAGGCCGGCGATTGTTTCGCCTTTTCCGGAAGGGCCTCCTACGAACTCTACAATCCCGATTTAATGAAAGGCTGCTCGGCCCTTTTCATTACTTATCCCTCGTTTCTGCCTGTTTAATCCCGCCCTCATTACTCCCATCACACCCGGTGTGTAAATGCTTTTCACACCGGATGGGGGGATGGTAGTCGGGGGAATGACAATTGCATGAACTGGTAGGCATCCGTGGGTGGGGTTGCAATTAGACAGATAGGCCCACTCCTTGATATAATGTCTCGCGTTCAATCGATTTTGGGGGCCCGATGCCACAGCATCTTTTTGACGAATGGGATGAAGTGAGGCCGGATTTAAGAGATCGTGATATCCTGCTTTTTTTGGATTATGACGGGACTCTGACTCCCATTAAGGAACGACCCGAAATGGCCAAGCTCCATTCGGAGGTCAGAAATATTTTGAGGGCCTTGGCCCGTCAGGAAGATGTTCAAATTGCTATCATCAGCGGGCGGTCATTGAGTAATTTGGAAAAACTTATTCGTATTCCCGGGCTCACGTACGTAGGCAATCACGGCCTCGAACTTCACGGCCCTAAAATTCGTCATGTGCACCCTTCGGCACAGGAATCGAAATTGCTTCTTCACAAAATTGCAATGCGGCTTAAAAAGGCCTTCGGGCCCTTACCCGGAATCATCGTTGAGAACAAAATTTTTACCCTGAGCGTTCATTACCGTCAACTGGATCCCAATAAAATTGATTTTGCCAAACGCCTTCTTTTCAAAGAAATCGGCCATTTGCTTGGCAAGTCGCAAATTGTATTTAAGGAAGGAAAAATGGTTTGGGAATTACGCCCCGCGGTGGAATGGGACAAGGGAAAAACCGTGCTCTGGCTTTTTGCGCGAGTGCTGACCCGCGCACGGGGACGGGTGTGGCCGGTTTATGTGGGCGATGACCTTACGGATGAGGATGCCTTTCGAGTCTTAAAAGGCAAAGGCCTCGCCGTTAAAGTCACCCAGGATTCCCGCGAAGCCACGGAGGCGCCCTATTATCTTGAATCCGCCGGTGAAGTCTTAGAATTTTTGAAACGGATTTATCAAATGAAGATTGCGAGAAAATATGGAGCACGAGACAAAGCAGCCCAAAGCGCCTGAACCTTTCAGATTCCGAACGCAAGTGCATTTGCGCGAACTGACGGGACTCAAGGCAAAAAATATCAAAGAACTTCTCTATCACGTCAAGACCGTTCCCGGCTCCGTCATTTATCATCATACCCATCATTTTCTGCAGCAGCACCAGTTTTTAAGCCCAGAGCCTCCGAACGATTTTGCCTACTGGGTGACGGAGGCCCTCAATGAGACGAAATTGGGCGAGCGGCTCGCCAGCATTAATATTTGCGATTTTTCCTCCATTCGTGCCATCCGGGATCAAATTGCAGGAATTATTGAGAATTATTTATCGAGCTCGAAGGGATCCCTGAAAGAGGCCAACGAAGGCGAGGAATTTCATTTGATGAAATCCGTCAGTTTTGTTTTTCCGACCCCTTATGCGGCTTCGACGTTGGAAGAATTTAGGAATGCCCTGAAAAAAATTTCCATTCACTCCTTATATTTTCATATCTTTGAGGCCCGGCTCAGGCTGGAAAGTAGTTCCAATGATTTTACGAGCTGGTTTGAATTGATCGGAGAAAATGAGCTTGCGCGCAAGATGCTGAAACTGGATCCTTACACCCATACGATGGAAAGGCTCAGGGAAAAACTCATTCGTTTCATCGAAGATCGGTTGAGCAAAATCGCGAAATCGGAATCCACAACCGGGGTTTTGCCCTCGGAAAAAAGGGAGTCCTAAACATGGCAGGCCTTAAAGATTATGAGCCGGTTGCCGGCCCCCAAGTGATCGAAGAACTGCGTTTTATCGCGGAGAAAACCCAAGGCCTTCAGGTTCAAAATATTAATTCCACGGCCGTGGGTGGGGGGGTAGCGGAAATCCTGAACCGGATGGTGCCGCTCCTTCAAGAGCTCGGTGTCAATGCTCGTTGGGATGTGATTAAGGGAGGGGAGAGGTTTTTCAAAGTTACTAAAAAATTTCACAATGCCCTGCATGGAAAAAATGAAGACATTCAGCCTGATGATTTCACGGCCTTTCTGGAGACCGGAGAGGCTAATCGCCGGACCATGGAGCTTGGAGGGGATGTGATTTTCGTCCATGACCCGCAACCCATCACGCTCATCCAAGAAAAAGAACAAAAAAAGGCCAAATGGCTTTGGCGCTGTCATATCGATGTCTCCAACCCCGATCAAAAAGTATGGAGTTTTCTCCGGCCCTTTATCGATCGCTACGATGGCTCGGTTTTTTCCGCGCCCGCTTTCAGTCAGGAGCTGCCCATCCGTCAATTTCTCATCCCGCCCTCTATTGATCCACTGAGCGACAAAAATAAAGAATTGTCTGAGTCCGTCATTGGAGAGGTGCTCAACCGGTTCGGGCTGGATCCCGAAAAACCCATGGTGACGCAAATTTCAAGATTCGATTATCTCAAGGACCCTCTGGGCGTAATCGATGCTTTCGAGATGGTGCAGCGCCGCGTCGATTGTCAACTGGTCTTAGCGGGGGGTGAGGCCACGGATGACCCGGAATCTACGGAAGTGCTGATGAAAGTGAGGGATCGCGCGTCGGCAAATCCCGATATTCATGTCTTGGCGATTCCTTCCGGCAGCGATATCGAAATCAATGCCCTTCAGCGGGCCTCGAGCGTCGTTGTCCAGAAATCCATTAAAGAAGGTTTTGGTTTGACCGTCTCCGAGGCCCTCTGGAAGGGGAGGCCCACCGTAGCTTCTGCGGTCGGGGGCATTACGCTTCAGATCACGCACAAATATTCTGGTCTTCTCTGTCATAGCATTGAAGGCGCGGCACACGCCATTAAGCAGCTTCTTCAGAACCCCGACTACGGAAAAAAATTGGGTGAAAACGGCCGGGAGCACATCCGCCAAAATTTCCTCCTGACGCGCCATCTCAGGGATTACCTTCTCCTGTTCCTTTCACTTTTTCATGAAGGCGATGTCATTCATTTATAAAAAATGGCGAAGCGACTCGCTTTTTCTATCAAATTAGAACGATTGCGATTAAATCCTCGATTTTAAAAACATCTTGTTTGCAACTTCTCCCAATGTAAGGTAATATTTAGCACAATTCGTGATGATGCAATTCGACGCTACCCCCCAAGCCTCATATTGCGATTTCCGACGGCTGCTCACTTCTTTTGTCCTTTTGATATTTTCATTTTCCTCACTTTTTCCCGACCCGCGCCTTTTTGCGCTTTCCGTTTCTGAGGCCGAACCTGAACTTTCAGCAGCGCTTCGCCTATCGAAGTTGCCCGCTGAAATTGGCGCCATCGAATCCATCTATCAAGGCAAGGATGAACGCACCCTTCTTTTAATCCAGGATGCGCACGCCCTGCCGGATGCCCAGCATGCGATACGCAAATTGATCGATTATTTCCAAAATCAAGGCGTGAAACTCATTGCCCTGGAAGGAACCTCCGGCCAGCTCGATCCTACATTGTTCCGCACCCTCCCTGACGAGGGCTTATTAAAGGAAGTCTTTCACGATTATCTTGACCGCGGTGAGCTCTCCGGCGTTTCTGCGGCTGCCGTGCTCAATCGCAAGAGAGGCCTTTACTATGGGGTTGAAAATAAGGCGTTGTACGAAGAGGGCATTGCGCTATTCCTTGAGGCGCGGGAGGGCCGAGAGCAAATTCTTCGCAAATTGAAGCAATCGGAATCAAAGCTGAATCAAGAAAAGGCCAGGCATTATTCCGCCGCGTTATTGGAATTGGACCACTTGCTTCGCTCTCTCGAGGGAGCCGATTTCTCAAATTTTCCCGCTGCATTTGAAAAAATTTCCGCGCTTTCTCCGATTCCTTTATCCCGTCCCGAATCCGCCCGCCCTTTTCGGCACCTTAGCGCGTTTGCGATAGAAATCAAAAAGCAAGAAGAAGGCGGCAAAAATCAAGCCTCCGACATTCTTGAGAAAGCAACGGGGGAATCCTTTTTCAAAGAATGGGACGAGTATGTCCGCCAAACCAAAAAGGCTCTTTTCCGAAGCGATAAAGAACGGGAACTCGATATCCAAAGCCGCGAGCTCGCTCTTCTAAAAAAATTGGCGCAGTTGAAATTGAGCCGTGAGGAATGGGAAGAGGTCAAGGCAGGCCCGGACGACAATTTGTGGACTTCTCATTTTGATTTTTACCGCAATGCCGAGGTGCGCGAAGGGGCGTTTTTTGAAAACCTTACAAAGCGAATGAGTTTACGAAAAACAAATACGGCAATTCTTGTTGCGGGAGGTTTTCATACCGACGGCCTGGCGGAGCGTTTGAAAAAGAAGGGGATTTCTTACGCGATTATTTCGCCGGCGATTAAAAATTCGGAAACAAAAGATTACGAAGCCTTTATGCGCGGTGAGGTTTCGTGGAAAGATTATTTTATTGTAAAAAGCGGCCGACTGAATTTATACGAATCCTTTGCCCGCGCCACGGTGGATCGTTTACTAAAAACCGGGCAGGCACAGGGGCCTGCCCCTACTTTCTTGAAGCGCTGGCGAAATCAGATCATCAAAGAACTGGCTCAGCAGGGGAAATTGGCCAAAGCGGGGGAATATACGAGATTCCTTGATCGAGCTTTACTCGAATCTTTTGATAAAAAACAACGCGAATCGTTCCGACAAGAATGGATCGAAAAAGTGGAGGAGTTTATCCAAGGCCTTCGCGGCCTCAAAGAAAAAAATCAGCTCACGTCCGAAAATCTCATCCGTCTCACTCAGCCTGCTCACACCGTTCAATTTTACGCAGCGAATCCTTTACGCCCCGGCTTAACAGTCCCCGTGCGGTCCGAACTCCGCAGTAAGAAGCTCAAGATTGATGCTGCGAGTGTTCAGAATGCCGTAACAGAAATGATTCGCACCAATGGCGAAGCGCGGAATTTCTTTGAAATGTGGGAAATTCATGAGAGGTTCGATGATAAGCTCTACAATCGGTGGGCAAAGCTGGTGGAAGAAGCCAGACGCGAAAAACGTGAGCAGAGATGGCTGGTAGAAAAGATTGCGACATCGCTTTACGAAACTCCGCCCGATAGCGGGCGTTTTTCAGATGATTTCTCTAATTACCAAACGCCGGCTAAATTTTTGGCTCAAGCTCTCAAAAAAAAGTTCTTGAGTGGCGCACTGAACGAAAACGGAAAATTCCGTCCAAATGGCAAGGGGGGTCGTTCCCCTTCCGCGCGGCGAAGTAAACGCCATTCTGAATTCTACCGTGATCCTGAACAGTTTTTTGGGCCGCTATTTGAAAATGAGGAGAGTTTGTTACTTAATTCGTTGAAAAAACATAAGGGTAACCTCGCCGAAATAGCGGCTGATAACGAACTGGCTGAGGCGTATCGCATTAATAATATCGATAAAAAAATCGATGTAAATTATCTCAGAGTCCGTATCGACAATTTAAGTCGAGACGAAATGCATTTTGATGATTCACTTTCTGAATGGAAGATGCGCTTACTTTCTGAATGGGCGCTGCAAGCTCCCAAGCAGGGATCGACAGTTCTATTAACACAACTCCTTGGCTATCGCCAAAAAATGAAAAAAGAAAATAAAAATCAAGATCCCCATGTTAAAGCATTCCTTGACCAGTTTTCTAAAGGTCAATTTAATATTAAAGATGACCTTCAATTATTCGAACAGCTGACCCAATGGTCGAATACAGACGACTCAGATAACCCTTTCCATATTAACTCTTCCGCCCATGTGGCCCATTTTTTAACTGAAATTGGATATCTCGTGGATTTTTCCATCGTCAAAAAATGGATGGAAGATCAAAATCGCGAGCGAAAAAATGAAGTCGGTCCAAACCCGATTCCACGGTTCGAAGCATCAATCTATCACAATCATAATGCTTTGCCGCCAAATATGCGCTCCGAAATACGGCTGGCGACGGACGCGCAGTCGATTGCATCGGATTTTGCATTGGAGGGCGAAGAGAAAGAAGAACCCGTTTCAGCGCAGCCTCTACATCCTCCCGTGTCCTGGAAGCTACGGCTTCTCAAGCCTTTTTTAATTGGGTTTTACAAGCTCTTCATCCGTCCCTTGATCGCGATCCACGTCGAAGGCTTAGAAAATCTCCCCAAGAAGAATTTCATTCTCATGAGCACTCATTTCAGTTTGCTCGACGGGCTCATCCTCTCTTTTGAAATTTATCTCCGTACCGGACGTCTGGTTTTGATGATGGCCAATCCCAAAGATCTCGGCGTTTTTCAAAATTTTCTTCTTTACTTGGGGTTGGCCATTAAAATCGAAGGCAAAAAGGAAGGCATGACCGAGGAAGAAAAAAAGGCGAGACTGGCTAGAATTGTCGAAGGCCTCAGGAGCCACGTCTTGGAAGTTTGGAGTGTGGGCGGATTTCCCTCCCAAGAAATCAAACTTCGTGCTGAAAACGCCTTGGACGGACCTCGAAACAAACAAACCGGAGAAGTAGAGCCGTGGCGGGATACCTTGGCGCGCGTTGCGGTTCAAGTCAACGAAGGAGTTTTTCGTGAGGAAAATTTGATACAAGTGGTCCCTGTTGTTCTCTGGGGTAATATTATTTACGGGGGTAATAGAAAATGGCCGC
The DNA here is from genome assembly GCA_016196545.1 of Candidatus Omnitrophota bacterium. Lineage (GTDB taxonomy): Bacteria > Omnitrophota > Omnitrophia > Omnitrophales > Aquincolibacteriaceae > JACPXM01. The sequence continues at coordinate 45,494 of JACPXM010000040.1, read as the reverse complement.
GATTTCGGAGAATGCTTTTGAGATGGATATCCAGCCGCGGTCGGATGCAACCTTTTGAATTCCACATGAAGGTGCTTCCGCCCATCAATCCGAAAAGTCAAACGTCCGCCGAAATCATGGACCAGGTTAAAGCGATCATTAAACCCGAACTCATTGGCAAAAGTATAAATGGAAGCGACCCCTATTCGGGAAGCAAACCTGATTCGAAAAGTGAACCCATTGCCCGCTCCGAAGTGCGCAATACTGCCGATGCGATTATTAAAGAACAAGAAACGTTGCTCATGGGTGTCGGAGAGCGCGAACCCGATTGGCATCGTACCAATGTAGTCGGCCATGCCTTTTTAGATATTTTGCGTCCTGGCCCGATAAAAAAAGAAGAGATTCTCGCCCCTGTTGTTAAAAAACTTGAAGGCCAAAACCTAAATGGACAAACCCATCGGATGGATTACTTGCTGAGCCGGCTTGTCAAAGAAGGCTTGCTGAGCCAGAGCGAAAAAGGATATGAGCTTGCCGTACAGCCGGAAGTTTTTGCGATTAAAACGAATCATATTCGCTACATACTGCGAGATTTAGAAGCTGCCTTGGAAGCGGTTGAAAACAAAGTTGAACATGCCAAACTTCAGCTCGAGATACTTCTCAAGCAATATGCGAAAGCCACTCAACGTTGGCCCCTCTATGAAGGGGAGGCAAGGTGGCCTGTTTTAAAGGCGGTCAGGCTCTTAAAGCAAGAAAAAATAAAAGCACTATTAGAATTTCTCGAGAAAAGAGACGGTGACCTTATCGATCTTCCCTTAATCGATTCAATTCTTTTGATGTCCAAATCCGAGGTTCCCCAAAATTGGCTTCGCCGTTTCGCGAACAATCTTCGTAATCGCATGATTTATTACGTTTCACCCGAAACACAGAATGCCGCCGGAGGATTGGGTCGAGTTGGACAATATCATACTACGGCTGCCAAATTATTAATGGCCTCTGAGGCTCGTCTCGCCACCATTGAGCCCTGGTATCCTTTTCGTTTTGATAAAGATAACAAATTAATTCGGGATGTCGATTACCGAAAATTACCAACCCCCATCGAAAATTTAAGCAGGACTCCCCTTTATGAGTTTGAAATGGAAACCAACAAAGGGGGACAGAGAAAAATTGTCATTGCTCAAGTTTTCAAAGGTTCAAAGAATGGGGTTGATGTCTATTTGATCAAAGATAAACCCTCCAGAGATGGTGAAGATGAGTATTTTACCAAGCTCCTTTATAAATACGGTCCGGATTTTGGCTCTGCCACGTGGGAAGAATTTACCGAATTTTTTTCAGCCGCCTCTCTTAAGTTGATCGAGAGCCTCGAAGAAGATTCATTTAATAAAAACCCTGAAGGCTATAAGTCTCCTGTTATTTGGGGAAATGATGGACAACTCGGGCCGCTTCCTCTCATGAAACGGATTCATGAACACAATGCCAGGCAGGCAAAAGAAAGATACGCCCTTGAAAATGCTTTAGTATGGATGACCACGCACACCTACCGCAACCGCGGTTTCAAAGGTTGGGAATTCCCTCATTTTATGAATATTCCAAAAGAATGGTGGACTTATTTCAAACACAGAGACTCAAACACTTATGATTCCACAAGTGCCGGTGTTCGGGCAGCCGATGGTTCAAATGGCGTAGCGGCCGTTCATGTTCATGAGGTATCGATTTATGATCCTATTCGACCTTTGGCGATTACGAATGGCGATGATCTCAGCGCTTCAAGTACAATCTACCGTTCCATTTTTGACAGTCAGGAATTTCAAAAACAATTTCCCGGAGCAGATTCTCAAAATCCCACACCCGAACAGAATCTCGAAGCAAAAAAACGGGCTAAAGAATTCTTGCGAGATAATGTGCAAGTAGCCGCCTTAGATCCTGCCATTAAGAAGCTTGATCCTCATAAAATTGTTTTTTCTTATTCGGGGCGTCTCGTCGAGGAAAAAGTCGGGCGAGATCGTTCGTTATCCGATAATAATATTCGCGGCTTAGTTCACGCCGGAGCTCAAGTCGTTATTTTTGGAAATGTTCAATCCGGTCCTGAATCTGCGGAGACTTATAGAAGGTTAAGAATCCTCCAAACAGAAGTGAATCAGTATGGTTCCGGCCTTCTTGTTGTTGCGACAGGCTGGGGAATTCCTGAGCAGCGTTATCTTTTACCTGCAACGGATGCCCAAATTAATGATTCGCTTCGCGAAAGGTATAACAATCGTGGTACCGAAGCCGCGGGTTTTACCGAAACGGACGTTGCGGTCAATGGCGGAATCGAAATTGCACCTCCGTATATTGAAGGAATTTATCAACAACAGGGTGAAATCTTGGATTGGAATATTCCGGGTTCAGGAAACACTACAATTCCTGAGGACGAGAGCGAGGTAGCCTGGTTACGCGTTCTTCTTAAAGTTTTGCGTGAATTTAATCGTGACCGATTCCAATTTGCCGCTTATCAGGTAACCTCGGTTCGGTTGAGCGGCATCCTCAATGCACGTTTGCCAGCGGCAGAATATCTTCGCCAATTCAATAATGCCATTGAAAGAAAAGAGCATCCTATTCAAACCGTGCGGCAATTCGCCGAAGGTAAGCGAGTCGGGGCATTTTTTAATTCAGAATGGCTTCGGAAAGATTTGATTTATTCACTCGAAGCAGAAAATGAAGAAGAAACTTTTTATGATTTTGATGGCCCCAAAGAAAATCGCGAGGACAAAACACCTTTTATTCGAGTCTTTGGTTCCGAGAATTTTACAGGCCATCCCGGTCTTCTAGCCATAGAATCAGGGATAAGACAGGATGATTCGCAGGCCACTCGGTGGATCCAAAATTCTAAAGTCATAAAAAAACTTTTATCGGGATTAAACTTAAAAAAAGAAGATCAGGTGCTCATCAAGGATGCGATTACAGGGGCTGTTTACGGCAGCTACACCCAAGATTATCTTCTCAAGTCAGGACTTGTTTTGATTATACCTTCCATGGGTATTCAAATTTTGAATTTTATTCCTGAGCCCAAATCTGAATCTGAAAATACCGTAGAAGTCAATAGGCGATCTATTTTCTGGTGGGATAATGCGACTCCGGCATTGATGGGTGCTGTGCTTTCATTAATTCCTCAAGGCTTGCTCCGGGAGTTGGAGAAAAAGGGTTATGCCCAAAAAGATCTAGTGGTTTGGACGCCGCACGAAGGTTTAGAACCTAAAGCGCAAAAAAAATGGGATGAGAAAGGGTATTATCTTGTGGTGAATAAAGGTGACGGCCGCCTTTCTCTAACTCTCTCACGTACCTTTAAAGGAATTTCGGATCCAAATTCACGGAGCAATACAGCTTTTACAGGCGAATCCTTTGCTCACATTGATTTAACCGCCGATAGAGATAGGTTAGAGATTGGTTATGGAAAAATTCAGCCTTATGAGGACTTTTCTTCGGAAGTTCCCGCCAATATTTTTAGAGAAGACAAAGTTTTTTATGGTTGGTTCAAAAAAAATCTGCTGCCCTTCGCAAAAAAGTTGGGATTTGAGCATATTCAAATCCGGCAAATAGTCCTTTCCCGGGGAACTTTACAGGAATTGGGATTTGTGGAGCAAAGTGTCGAGGCGGAGCTGAATCACAAGCCGGTTTGGGTCTATACGATTCCTGTGGAGAAAACACCGACAAGAAAAACAATTCCGGCTCGTAGGATTCAAAAAGTCAAAATTGGGCCTCCAGCCAATTTGACAAAGATCCAAGGAATTCTCTCCGAAGTAATTTACCGTTTTAATTTTCTGGGTGTTGATTTTTATCTCGCGAACCCTGCAAGGGCGAGAGATAAGATGCCGACTGTCTACGATCCCAATCGGTTACAAACCCAGAGTGATTTGACCCATTTTCTATCCCGCTTTGGAGGCAATAGTCCAACCCTTCTCATGGCTGAAGGAGATTCAGTAACAGGAGAGACCCTCTCTAAATCGATTTCGGTCATTGAGCGAATTCTTGCTCTTGCCTTTACTCCCGAAAAATTAGATGATTTCACCCTTTCTTTTTATCACGATGCCTTTGCCCAAGAAGCGGATTTATTCACCGCTTTTGACCGAACCCAGATGTGGGCAGAACTTAAGCTGGATATTCCAAGCGCAACCTTTCAGTCTCCTTCACCTCAGATTTTGAAGAAGCTGCAAGATTTTTACAACGATTTCGGGGATCAAGTTCTGATCCTTTTGGAGAATAAAACCCAAGGTCGGCAATTTGTTTTGCATCCGGATCTGTTGCAGAATGCTTCCGATTTTCGATTTGCGCGCGTTAATCCCGGCGATCATCTTGTTTTGATCTTTAAAGCTCCTAGCAAGGAATTTGTGCTTCAAACGATGGCCAATCAATTTGTTTCCGAGCTTCAATCCGCCGCAGTTGTACCTTCTCTTACTGGGGATAAAAAATCTGCGTCTCGCTCCGAGCTGCGCGCTCCCGGTTTGCTTCTATACCTTGCACACAATATGCCTTTGCCTCCTGTCGTTGCGGGAGAAGCGGTAGTTGCTTTCAATGCCTTACCCTTGCCGCAATGGGATCAAATCCTAACCGATATTCGGGTTGAAGCGGGGAGGCGGAAATATTTAGAAGTCTTTGCGGCGGGCCAAACTTTTGGGTCCTCGGCCCATTTCTTCATCGGTTCCGATGACGAGGATGAAAAACTCCGCGCCTTTAGCCAGCAAAGTATCGCGGGCTTAGAAAAGTTTGTCCGCAATCATTTTCTCAAAACAAATGCGGAGCGCCTTCACTTTGCCTTTGCGATTCCATTTTCTCCGAATCCCGTGATTCAGGAATGGGTGCTGGAATTTTTGAAAAAAATTCAGGATCTTTCCAAGAGTTATAAAATCACGGCCGATATCCGGATTTTCGCCACCTCGGAACAGCTTGCTGAAAATCCAGCCTTCTTTGAAAAATTGCCAGCAGGACATGCAAAAGCCATTTCACTCGAAAATGCAAAGCAGGCGATTCGGGAATTAAATACTTTTCTTGCTCAAAATCCGAATGCGCTCGCTTATGGCCTTCCTTCGGAGCTTCAACGCAATGTGCTGAAAGGACGCTCTGTCCAATTAGAAGAGGGGCTGCTTTGGGAGCAGGCCTTCGCGGTTTCCACCCTCCTTCATTTCAAAACAGCCGAAGCGCTTGATATCACCGCAGAGCTCATCAAGCAAATCCTTTCCCTTGCTGCACTGGACGGCGTCATTGGCTACAATGCCGAAAGCCGCTCATGGATTATCCACGACAAGGCCCGCGAAATTCTCCTCCAAGCTGCAATGGCCCAGCTCCTCGAAAGCGCGGCGTAGTCGACCTTTTTACCGGTTCCAGGTTGCCGCTGGCAACCTGGAACCGGTAAAAAGGTACAGGAATTGAATTAAAGATTGAAAAAAGTTTGAAGGGCGAAGCCGCGGGTGTCTTGGCGGCGCGCGATGGCGGCCCAAGACCAATCGGAATTCACTTGGCCGATAGCATCTTCAAGGGAAGAAGCATTGTAGCGAATCAGGCGGTCTTCGTTGAGGACTTGATAGCGGCCGCCCTCCCGGTAAATCAAAAGGGTGTGGGCATAACCGTTGGCTGCGTAAATACTCACCACGTAGGATTCCATATTCAGCCTCGCCAAAACGTATTGCGCAAAGAGGGCATAATCTTCGCAGTCCCCCTTTTTACGGCTGTAAAATTCCTCGGGCGACTGCCAGTAATCGATTTCCCCAAATAAGGTTTCATCCTCCGTAAATTTAAAATTCCGCTTCATGAAATTGGAGAGGTCGTCGGGGGAATTCGTGAATTCAAAAAGATAATCGATCGGAGAATAAATCTCGAGATTGGCGGAGGCCGCCGGAAAGTTGAGGCCCAGAAAATTCAGGGTCCATACAAGGAAGATAAGTGCCTGCTTTTTTTTCATAGAGTTTTGGCAGCCCGACCACCCTTGCCTCGCCGAATTCAGGCGTGCCGTAGGGTTCGCGGCTTTGCGAGCCAGCCTTTCGGCTGGTTAGCCTTTTCATTTCTCCGAAAATGTCAAAAACGATCAATCCCACCTTTTAAATAAAATATGCCCGGTCTTTCTAAAAAAAGCAAAAAACAGCACTCCTGCCCCCAGGGGAAAGCCCTCGCTCCCTTAGAGATTTCAAAACCTTTGTAAAGGGACGGGGGTTCACAGGGAAACGTCTATTAATAATAGATTTTTAGTACAATTTAATAGATTTTTATCAAAATTCTTTTATTTTTTCATTGAAACTGACAGACACGCCGAGCATAGTTTATCAACGCGATCTTGAAAGGAGAAAAGTCAGGTTTTATGGTTCCTATCAAAACGAACAGTCTTCTTCGAACGCTTCGTGAGGAAAGGGGTTTGAGCCAGCGCTTACTAGCCAAGCGACTGGGCAAATCCAAAAGTCATGTCATGCGAATGGAAAATAAGCGTGAAGGGGAGTTTACGTTAGAGGAAATAAAGGGGCTGGCCAAGGCCTTTGAAATGACACAGGACTATCTCAACAGCCTTTTCATGGGAGATGACCTGCAGTTCTCCTCGCTTCATGAGAAGGGCCGGGAAATCAATTATGGACCCGGCATTAAAGTAAAGGCCCATGTATTTGGCAATCATCTGCTCTTTAGCGGGATACTCAGTCTAGGCCCCCAAATATCCATGGATAAGAAAAGCATCCCGCGTTCTTCTATGACTTATTATTTAGTTCTCAAAGGGTTGCTCACGGTGCGGCAAGGCACCCGGGAATATGTCTTAAAGGAAAGCCAGTATTTTTGCGCGGGCTGGAGCACGTCTTTTGAGTTTTATAATCCAAATCAAATCATGCCCGTTCAGCTTCTTATTGCCGCAACGCCTCCATTTCAAATTTAGAGACAAAAGCACAATTCCATCAAAAAACTTTTTTAAAAGTTTTCAGCGGTCCGGAAAATTCAAATATTGGCTCAAAATCGGTCCAAAACAAGAAAATTTATCTAATTTTGATTGAGAAAAAATTTTATTGATGTAATTTGCGCATGAAATGAAAATTCGAAAACCCAAAATCCAAGGAGAAAATCCCATGAAAAAATTATTCTCTGCATCATGCCTCTTGCTACTTGCATCTTGTATCTTAATCCCCACTTCTCATGCCGCCATTCCCCAGTTCATGACTTATCAAGGGATTTTAAAGGATAGTTCGGGAAATTATTTGACGGGAACCTATTCCATTCTCTTTAATCTCTATGATGTTTCAAGCGGAGGCACCGCACTCTGGACGGAGACGCAGTCCTCGGTTTCGGTAAATTCCGGAAGATTTAGTGTGCAGCTCGGTTCTGTTACAACGCTTAATCTCAATTACGCCGCCGATTACTGGCTGGGGGTCAAAGTCGGATCCGATTCTGAAATGACGCCTCGTGTAAGGCTTACAAGCGCGGGCTATGCCTATCGAGCCGAATATGCCAATCAAGCCTTAACTCAAAGCCAGCACGACGCGCTGACGCATAAAAATATTGAAGGCGTGAAAGACAATACGGTTAGCATTGCCAAAACCAATTTTAAGCTGGATGCCTACAGTTTGGCCGCGGCCAACAATATGGGCGATTTAATCGTGGATGTTTTTACGGATGCCTCGGGAATCAACTCGGGCGCTTCCTCGGATTACACCTGGCGGGGCAGTCCGAATTACGATGTCATTGTGACAGCGGGCGGTATTGATTCCTACACCAAGCTTATGCTTCATGCCAATGGCACCGATGCCTCGAGCACATTTACGGATTCCTCGAGCGGCGCCAAATCCATGACGACAAACGGCAACGCGCAAATCGACACGGCACAGTCCAAATTTGGCGCTGCCTCCGGCCTTTTTGACGGTACGGGAGATTATGTCACGACCGCGGATTCAGAGGATTGGAATTTTGGTACCGGAGATTTCACCCTTGATTTTTGGGTGAGGTTTAATTCTTTAGCTTCCCATCAAAGATTTGCCGCGCAGAGGGCGGATGGAAGCAATCAATGGTTTTTAGGCTGGAATACGACCAATATTTTGCGATTTGATGTTACAAGCGCCGGTGCAACGACGATTACCATTGACAATTCGTGGACTCCCTCGACGGGAGTTTGGTATCACGTTGCCTTTGTCAGAAACGGAAATAATTTTCTGGCCTTTGTGGGAGGTGCGCAAATCGGAAGCACCCAAACGGATTCTTCGGCCGTCGACAATTTTGCCTCAAGTCTCAGCATTGGAGAAATGGGTGGGGCCAATTATGTCAACGGATGGCTGGATGAGCTGCGTATTTCAAAGGGGATTGCGCGATGGACATCAGGTTTTACGGTCCCTTCTTCCGAATATACGGGGTCGGCCTCTTCCGCGACGGTGGTGTCCAATGCCTTTAGCGAAACGACGGCGCCTACGGAGGCCATGGTGATTCCGGATGAGACGCTTGGCACGGGCTCGATAACATATTACGTTTCCCGGGACAACGGCACAACCTGGACCACATGCACAAAAAATACTTCGACCAGCATTGCCGCACAACCTTCGGGAACGCAATTGAAGTGGAAAGCGGTGATGAGCGGTGACGCAGAACTCAATGGGGTTGCGGTAGCGGTTTAAAAAAATCAAAAGGAAAAAGCCGAAAGTCAAAAGTGCAAGGAAAAAATTAAAAGGAGAATGCGATGAAAAAACTTCTATTGCGGATCATGTTCGTGGTGCTCGGTATTAGTTTCACGGCAATGCCAAGTTGGGCAGAACCCGAAAGGATTGAAATTAAAAACGGTCAAAAAAGGCTTAAGGAAAAAAGCGCCGAAGCCCAGATTAAAAATATGGATTTAAAAAATATAGAAGATCCTGAGGCGCGAATGGCCATTGGAGAAATTCTCAATTACTTAAATCTTCAGGCTAAAAAATGAGACAAGTCAAAAATAAAAAAAGGAGATGACCGATGAAAGCAAAATGCTTGCCTCGTGTTTTTAGATTCAGTTTTACTTTTTTTCTTTTGATTTGTATTTTTGACTTTTATTTTTTGACTTTTGATTTTGCCTTTGCGGACTCTTCCAGCGCAAGCTACAAGCTCCAATTCGACGCAAATTCCGGAGGATCCGAGCTTCTTCTGACAAGCACCAATTATAAACTCGAAGACGGCACCCTTGATTTTCACCACCGCGCCGATCTTTCAAGCACCAATTATGCCGCCCATGGGCGCTTTGGTATTTCCGTGGCTCCGGTGGTGGAAATCCAGTCCGTTACACCGGGAAGTTTTTCAAGATTTTTTACAGATGAATCCACGAGTTACGTCGTGACTGCGGATGATCCGGACAGCGACACGCTCCAGTATCAGGCCAAGCAGGATGCTGCGACGAAGGACGGGCCTCAAGCCTCAAGCACTTTGACCTGGGCCTTGAGCGGTTCCGACAGCGGTCGTCACACGGTTTCTAACGAAGTGATTGATCCGGATGGAACGGTTCGTGTCGAACAGGCAATGTATGCCTTTCGGCGGCCCACGAAATAGTTCTTTATATTTCTTTCCCGGCCGGTTATGGGAGTGACCGGTTTTGGGATCACGAGGGCGTAAGCGGGCTTGATCCCCCGCAAGCGCCCTCCGCGAAATCATAAATAAAAACTCCCTAAAAATTCACTCCCGAAACCCATTCCCGTTTCTTAGTACTCCTGCTTTTATTTTTTTAACCCTTGGAGGAGTTTTATGACAAAAATAGTTTCTTGTCCCTTATCTCGCGTCACCTGTCTCTTCGTAATCATTACTTTTACCTTTACTACTTTATTTGAAGGCGGAGCTTTGGCCATGCCTGTTCCCTCAGGGCAAGCTGCGAGTGGCAATCAATCAGGACAGCTAGGTCAAATTGCAGAGTCCGCAGGAGCGGTGCAGTCCTTTCAGGCGGATCTTTTCACGGGGCGAGCTCAAACGTCTGTCCCTATTTTTGTTCCACCGGGGAGAAAAAATGTACAGCCTAATCTCGCGCTTTCTTATTCCAGCTCCGGAGGAAACGGCTGGCTAGGGAATAGCTGGGGCCTTGACCTGGGATTTATTCAGAGGGATGTGAAGAAGGGTGTGCCGAAATACGATTCCACAGATACCTATGTATTTTCTTATCAGGGCGTGAATTCGGAATTAATTTCCGTGGCAACCAATGAATACCGTGCAAAGGACGAGGCCTTATTCCTGAAATTTTTTTATAATACAGGCACCAATTCCTGGACCGTGACCGATAAATCGGGCACCAAACATACTTTCGGAGGCACAACGGATTCTCGTCAAACGAATGCTCTTGGTACTTTTAAATGGGCGCTCTCTGAAGTGAAGGATATGTCGACGAATTATATGTCCGTTACTTATACGTCAGATAACGGAGAAATTTATCTTTCTACCATTGATTACAACGGAAACTCTGGACAAAGCTTTGCGCATACGCATAAAGTGGAATTTACTCTGGAAGACCGCAATGATGACGCGTTTTCTTATATCACCGGTGCGAAGGTATCGACGATTAAGCGCCTTCAGAAAATTGAAGTTAAAGTCAATGTCAGCGGCACGTATCAATTGGCGAGAAAATATTCCATTACTTATGAATATTCTCCTTCCAGTAATAAAAGCCGCCTTAAAACCGTAACGGAGTGCGGCACTGACGGCACAACTTGTTTGCCCGCCACCACGTTTACTTATCAGGATAAACCCCTTCAATTTGAATCGATGACAAATGTTACGGGAATAACGTCCGGCACCAACACCATGATTTCCAAATGGCAGACCACGAATAAAGAACAAATTGTAGATTTAGTGGATTTAGACGGAGACGGATTTCTTGACAGAATCACGGCATCTTCGGGAAATACGAACTGGCAAATGCAAAAGGGGAATGGCTCGAGCTTTGCAACGGCCGCTAATTTCGGGCCAATTAATCGCTGGAATTCCGATGCAAGACATGATTGGATTCGGTACCGCTCAGATAATCTGGAATCCTTTACAGAATTACTGGATGTGAATGGCGACGGACTTGCGGACAGGGTTTTAGCGGCGGAGGCCAATACGGTATGGAAGGTGCAGCTCAATCAAAGCACTGGTTTTGATTCTAGTTTTACGGATTACGGGACTATCTCCAGATGGAATAATGACGCACGCCATGACTGGCCAAGATATGTTACTTCTAATGGCGAAACACTCACGGATTTTCAGGATATTAACGGTGATGGTTTGCCGGACCGCATTCTCGCCAAATCGGGGGAAACTAAATTCCAGGTGCAGCTTAACACGGGCAGCGGGTTTGCAAGCTTAACGGATTTCACGAATGTCCTAAAATACAATAGCGATGCCCGTACGGAATGGATTCGTTATACGTCTACGAATAAAGAGCAATTAGTAGATTTGACGGATGTGAATGGTGACGGATTGCCGGACCGTGTGATTGCCCTTGAAACTTCAGGTCCCTGGAAAGTGCAATACAATAAAGGCTCAAGCTTTACGAATTACGAAGACTTCTCTCCGATTGAAAAATTAAACTCAGAGTCTGACCGTTATGTCGTACGTCTTTCCGGGACTTCGGAAGAACAGAAAGTGGATTTTTTTGATATTGATGGAGACGGCTATCAAGACCGGGTCGAATCGGAAAATAATAATACCGTTTGGAAAGTGCAATATCACAGGGGAACAGGATTTACTTCTCTCACCAATTTTAGCAACATTGAAAAAATGGGTACCGATGCCTACTTCAGCCATCCCCGTCTTTCCAATGCTTCGGGGGAGCTTTTTGTGGACATGGCGGATCTTGATGGCGACGGGCTTATGGATCGCATTCAAGCGGAAGCCAGTAATACCACGTGGAAAATGCAAAAAAATAAGGGGCCTTATCCTGATCTATTAAAGGAAATTGGTAATGGAAGAGGCGGCAAAACGCTAATCACGTATTCTCCTTCTACCATTTATGATAATACTGATATTTCCTCCAAAGAAAGGCTTCCTTTTCCTATTCAGGTAGTTTCCCAGGTTGATCAGTTGGATGGCGTGGGAAATACATATACTACGACTTATTCCTACAAAGGCGGCATGTATGATTCAATGGAGCGTGAGTTCCGAGGATTTCGTGAAGTCACGGTAACGGATGCAGTAAGCACTCAAACAATTCATACTTTTGATCAATCCACATGCAAAAAGGGAAAACTTCTTCAAAAGGAAGTCTGGGGTTTTGTGTCCGGAGTTTTAAGCCGTTTTAGCAAAGAAGTTACTACTTGGGACGAAACGCACCCTTATACTGGGGTGCATTTTGCTTTTGTATCCCAGCAGGATAATTATCTCTATGATGGTGACGAAACTTACAAGCAAACACGTCAGACTTTTACTTATGACAGCTACGGCAATCTTGCCTCCACTACTGAAGAAGGCGACACATCGCTGGGGACAGACAGCCGTAAAACAGTTAACACCTATGTCTATAACACCACGGATTACATTTTAAATACTCTCTCGAAAACAACGCTTTACGATACCGATCTCACAACGATTAAGGCTGAGCGCTATTTTTATTATGATGGCGCAAGCTCCATCACTACATCGCCTACCGATGGTCTCCTGACAAAAGAGGAAGAATGGTTAAATACTGCATCTGGATGCGGCGCGGCCGGGACATGCGCAAATAACCCCAAAACCACTATGACTTATGACAGCTATAGCAATGTAGCGACTGTTACAGACGCGCGTTCCTACATGACCACTAATACTTATGATTCTACGTATCATCTATTTTTAATTGAAATTGAAAACGCAGCGGAGCACACGCGCGAATTTACTTATGATCCTAAACTTGCACAAATTCTCACTTCCACGGATCAAAATAGCCAAGTCACTGAAACTCAATACGATGTTTTGGGACGGGTAACCAAGGTGATTGTTCCACTAGATTCTTCCGCAAAGCCGACTCAGGAATTTGCGTATGAATATCCGAATCTTGGAACCTGCGGAAGTACCTGCGTGACCAAGACCACGACAAAGGTGAAATCCTCAATAGGAGATGACACGCTGGCACAGCTTATCACGTATTCATTCACCGACGGATTGGGTCGCGAGATTCAGCGCCGAAGCCCTGCCGAAGACAGCGGAGATCAAATTGTGTCCGGTATTGTTATTTTTAATAGTCGCGGATTAGTGTACCAACAATATGTTGCCTATTTCGAAGATACTTCTTCCAGTTACCAGGTGTCGGTCACCAACGGGCCGAAAGCCACTTTCACTTATGATGCCATTGGTCGCAGAATCCGTATTGATTATCCAGACGGAACTAATTCTCAAGTTGCGTTTTCTGATTTTGTTAAAACCACAACCGATCAACGGGGTAAGCAGCTAAGGTATACCAACGATGCCTACGGAAGACTTATCACTGTAGAAGAATTTAACTCTGGAAGTACTTACACCACGACTTATGAGTACGATGTTTTAAATAATCTCAAAAAAACCACAGACAATGCCTCGAATGAAACAACTATTACTTATGACTCTCTTTCCCGAAAAACCGGCATGGTGGATCTGGATATGGGGACGTGGAGCTATGCCTATGATTTAAATGATAATCTGACCTCACAGACTGATGCGAAAAGTCAGACTATTTCTTTCACTTACGATGATTTGAATCGCGTGACTTTAAAAGACCTGCCAAGTGGGGAAACAGATGTTGATTATGACTATGACTCCGCACCTTCGGGATATTCAGGCCAAACTGGATATTGGGTGGGAAGACTTGCAAAAGTGACCGATGTCTCAGGCACTCATGAATTTATTTATGATAAGCAGGGAAGAGTTTTAAAAGACAAAAAGACCGTGGATGCCGCGGCTTATGAGTTTGTACGCACCTACGATTCCATGGGGCGTGTTAGGACTCTTACTTATCCGGATACCGAAGTAGTTACCTATACCTATAACGGTTTTGGAGATGTGGAAACTATAGCCGGGGTTAAAGATTCGGTGACTACGCATTACATTAAAGATGTAGATTACAATCCCTCAGGGCAAATTACCTTCACGAAATACGGTAATGATGTCACAAGCGATTACACCTATGACGCGAATACGCTCCGTTTGGAAAATATTCTGACCAAAAAACCTGACGGCACTACAAAACTGCAGGATTTATCTTACGTGTTTGACAATAACGGAAATGTTACAGCCATTGATGACATTGTCAATTCCATGTCGCAGGACTTTACCTATGATGATTTAAATCGATTGACCCAAGCCATTGGCTCTGCCTACGGCACACAAAATTTTGTTTACGATTCGATTGGGAATATGACAACCAAGGGAAGTCGCACCATGAGTTACGGAGCCGGCTCTGCAGGCCCGCATGCTGTGACAGAAGTTACTTGGACAGGAAGTAATTATCCTACGTTTTGTCGGGATTTTGCATCCGGGAGTTGTTCGCTTGGGTATGACTCAAATGGCAATATGACCACAAGAGGCCAAGATGTGCTCGCCTATGATTCTGAGAATAGACTCAAAGAAATGAAATTAAGGGAAGGTGAGTCTGGTTCCACTAACTATACCTTAAAGCCGGGTTGGAACGTTATATCCTTCACTCACTTACCGGATGACAGGAGTGTTTCCAGCGTCCTTTCTTCTTTAACCTTCAATACCGATTATGACCAAGTCTCAACGTGGGATGAAGCCACAGATACATGGAAGCATTGGGTCAATGACTCGGACTTTAATGATTTCACTAGTTTCGAATATGGCAAAACTTATGAAATCTACAATAAAGCAGGCGTTGATAAATCTTTCAGCGTGACCGGCAAGACGGTTGGAAGTGATATTTCCCACTCCATTGTCTCAGGAGATAACTTCATTTCTCCCGCAGTTAAAACTGCCACCAACATCGCAACTGTGCTTTCTACGCTCACACAGGGCACGCATTATGATCACGTAGAACGTTTCAATGCGTCCACTCAAACTTGGGAATCTTCACCTGCTTCTTTTACGCAATTTGAACCGGGAAAAGGTTACATCATTGTGGGTTTGACGAATGCAGCTTTTTCCTATGGTAAAAATGAAACGACAACGACGTTTATTTACGACAGTACCGGCTCCCGGGTCAAGAAAGTCGTTGGCGCTACTACCACCACTTATCTCGGTAAAGATTACGAAAAAGAGGGATCTGTCACAAGCAAGCATATCTTTTTGGGAGACCGAAGAGTTACTACTAAAAAGTCGGATGGAACAAAACAATATATCCACAGTGACCATATTAATTCTTCGAATGTAATTACAGATGCGTCGGGCAATCAATCTGGAATGCTTGAATACGATCCGTATGGCTCTACGGTCACTTCTACCGGTACAGCGCTTAAGCATAAATTTACGGGGCAGGAAGAAGATAGCTCCACGAAACTTTATTATTACGGTCATAGGTATTACGACCCGCAATTAGGACGATTCATTGCACCGGATCCGTTTGTTCAAGACATGCGGATACCACAAGCGTTTAATCGCTATTCCTATGCATTAAATAATCCTCTTCGATATACGGATCCAACAGGATTCTTCTGGGAATTCATTGTCGCGGTTATTGTCGCAGCGGTTAAAGCAGCAGCTGTTGGTGCAGCAGTTGGGGCGGTCATTGGTGCATTGGATGCAGCATTTAGAGGAGAAAAGATATTGAGGGGAGCAGCAGGAGGAGCGATCGCCGGAGCTATAGGTGGAGCAATAGGCGGCCCTGTCGGGCATGTTGTTTCTAAACTTTCAGCGGCATTGCAGGCTGCACAAAGGCCAGTTTTGGCGCGATTGGTTACAGTTTCATTTCGGGCAGCCAAATTAGGATTGAAGGGAATTCACCTTGCGCGTAGTATAGAAGACAAAAGATGGGCATCAGTGGCATTTTCAGGATTTGGAGCAATAAGTGACATTGCCGAAATACATGGCGATATCATTGAAATCCAGGAGGGACGAAGAACCGGCTGGTGGCCTGAGCAAAATTTAGAAGAAATTCCTGCCAAAGAAAATGGTGGTAAAAAGGGCTTTTTTAGACCCAAAGCAAACGGGAAACCTCTTCCCAATGAATACGGTCCTGGAGAACTAGGTGATTCAAGAGATAGGCCAGGAATTGATTTAATCGCGGAACAAGGAGACCACAAGTTTAATTCTAGAATCGTTAGATTACATTTTGATGAAAAGCTTATTGGACACTTCGATGGAAACTTCGCGGCATCACCTTTGCTGGTACCGTTGATTGTCCACGGGGCAGATTTTTTGCAATCAAAAATTCAGACTGGAAGATCAATAGATGAGCAAGAGAGCTGGATGATGCAAGCGATCCAGGCCGATTCATTTACAAAAAAACAAAAAAAGGAGGAGTAAGTGGGGCGGTTTTTTTATTCTTTAGGACTGATCTCCATTCTTTTAATTAATTGGTCATGTAGAACCATAGCTTTTGAGGTTTTTTCTGATCAAGAAGGTAAACGTTATATAGAAATGACAACCGCACAGCGCAAAGCTGTTGCTAGGCTTCCTGCAGAAATAGAAAACGACGATGATTATCTTATATTAAAGGATGAGCTGTTTATTGAAAACTTAACACAAGAGTATGCTCAAGTAAATGTTAAGCGTTTTGAGATGGTTGGAAATGGAATCGTTAGAACAAGATCTGAGGGATGTGTTGAACAGAAACTTTCTCCACATTCCGAGAAAGCAGATGTTATGGATTTTGTGAGTTGTGAGAATTTTTACCGTGTCAATCCAAATACTCAGGAAGCCACTCTATTTTTAGACTTTGAATTTGATGGTATTTCGGTTAGCAAACAGCTTGTTTTGAATCGAGAAACTAAAAGACAATTAGCTTTGGGCTATTAAAATAGCAGTAATAAAAATAATCAAAATATAGGGAGCTCCCGCTACAAAAGATACAACACGTGATTCCTGTTTAAGGGTCATGCTAAAAATACAGAAAACACGTGCTCTAATCCCTACAAAATGCTCTAAATTTTCCCTTCCTTCTTTGATTTTTACGTATTATGCTATCCGGTCATGAATGAGGATTCCTCAGAGTATCAAAAGATCTTCCAAGAAATTCGAGCTATTGTCTACCCTAATGACCTAGACTCTCATCCAGTCAAGGAGTATGGTCCAGAAGTCACTCGTTTAGCCGCCTTTGTGATTCAGCAACGGCAAAAAAACCATTTAGAACCTATCTTCTTAGAAAAGGAAATTCATCGGATATGGGATGAATATTTTCATAAAAATTGTTCCGATGCGCAAAGAATTGCAAATGAAATTGTAAAGAAGTTAGGAAAATAGCATGCAAGATGCGGGATATGGGATGAAACTATCTATCGATAAAGAGAATCTCATTCAATATGTTTTGGGTCAAATCAACACTTTTTTTCCGGATAAGACACTTGTAAAGAAATCCGATCTTTTAGGCCCTTTGAATTCTTCGTTTGAAAAAATGGAGAATTGCTTTCAGCATGTCCGGAATAAATATTTTTTTGACGGCGAAAATGTTTTCTTTAATCACCTTCATACGGATCAATACGCCATGTTTCTTTATATCCTCTCTCGTAATGCTTTTCTGGCGAGTGAAAATCATTCCTTGGCGGATAAGCTTTATGCTTTGAATAAAGCCCTGCATGGAATTGATGTTTATTATGAAGTTGAATTGCCTGAAATTTTTTACTTTCAGCATCCGGTGGGAACAGTGTTGGGGCGGGCCAAATATGCCAATTTTTTTAAAGTTTATCAAAACTGCACCGTGGGTTCCAATCTGGAAAACCAGTATCCGATCTTGGATGAAGGCGTAGTGATGTATGGAGGAAGCTCTATTATTGGCCAATGTCATGTTGGAAGTAATGTTTGGATTTCCGCAGGAACAACCCTTCGCGATCAGGATGCTCCCTCCCAATCGGTTATCTTTGGAGTTTCCCCTCAAATTAGTTTCAAACCCTCCCAAAGGAATGTGAGGGATGATTTGTTCTTTGTCTAAAACAATTGTAGTTCTGGTCTATGACCGGAGGGGAACTCAACGTTGTTTCGAAGAACTCTCCCGCTTCAAAGAGGCTTCATGGGTGGTTTGTGATGTGCGAAGCCAAATCCTTTTGTCTGAAAAGGGTCTTTCCTTTATTACAGAGCAGGATCTGTTTTCAGGAGAAGAAGTCAGACTCCGAGAAGACGAAGAACTGGCAAGAGATTTAAGCGAAAACTGGTTTAAATCCCTCGCGGAAGACTCCTCCGATATTCCTTTCGACATCATTGAGACTTATTACACGCGCCAATTTTTCTCCTATTTTCTTGTTCTGTTAAGGGCGTTACATCTTTTAGAAAGAATCCATTCTCGATACGGAGACTGCACGCTTGTTACTACCGATTTGTTGGCTTCTCCTCACAGTATTAGATGGTCCGAGGAGGAATCTCCAATTCCTTGTTTGCTCCGATCCTTGGGAAAGCAGCTTTATATAAAATGGGAAATTTTAGATTCCGGTAAGGAAACGGTTCGAAAAAAGCAGCCGCTAAAATCCTTATCATTTATACGGAATTGGTTACGGTCTCTTTTGGATCTCAAATTATTTCCCCAAAAAGCGGAGGTTCTTTTGTTGGGAAATCCCAAGCTTCTTGGCCCGGTGGCAAACGAACTCGAAAGTGAATTTAAAATGAACGCTTTAAGATTCCGGCCTACTTTTCAAAATAACAAATTGAAATCTTCTTTAGATGAAAACAAGATACGCTCACTTCTGGAAAAAAGTAGAGTTTTTGAAATAAAAGGAATGGATCTTTTTTCCTTGGTTTGGAATCGGATAAAAATTTTTTATCAGCAGGAATATCCTAAATCAAAAGCCTCTGCTCAAACCACTTCTCAATTCCTAAAAAAAATAAATCCCAAAGTTCTTCTCGTTGATGAAGATGTCACTCCTTATAGTAAGATGGCGGTAAGTCAAGCCCGCAAATTGGGGATATTGACGATTGTGGTCAGTCATGGACTGCCAGGCCTGCGGCATGGTTTCTCACCGTTGACAGCAGATTACATCGCGGTTTGGGGAGATTTCGATTGTAATCGTTTACAGAGCTGGGCTATCTCAAAAAATCTCATCATTGCAACGGGGAATCCAAAGTATGACAACCTTTGTAAAACGGATAAAGAGGAAGGCCCGAGCCTTAAAAAAATTTGGATGGAAAAATTTGGCTGGCGGGTCTCGGCTCCTCTTATCCTTGTGACGCCTGATAGTTTTAAAGTGAATGGATTGGAATTATTTGCGGATCAAATGAAAACGCCGGAGGAAGTCCTCATGCAGGCAGAGTGCTTTCTTAAAGTGGCTAAAGAAATACCCCAGCTGCGAGTGATTTATAAAATCAAACAAGGAAAATGGGATGAAGCATTTTATGGAGCGCTTGCTAAGAAATGGGGAGGGTTGCCATCAAATATGAAATGGGTTTCGGAAGGAACTGCTGTGGAATTGATTAAAGCAAGTGATTTAGTTTTTAGCGGCTGGGCTTCTTCAAGTTTAGAAACGATTTTGCTAAAAAAGCCATTATTTCTTATGCATTTTCTCGAATATGCCGAAATCTTTCCTTTTAGCGCCTATGGATTCAAGTCAAAAGTAAAATCTGCGAATGCTGTCCTGGAAGTTTGCAAAAAACTTGTTCAGGGACAGTTGCCTTTGAACGAGATTGTGTCTTCTCAAGAATGCTTAACCCGCCCTTTTCTCCTTGCAAGGGATGGCCAGGCAGCCAACCGCATCGCTTCTTTTGTTCATCAGCAGTTGCAATAGCCATCTTTCTATTTAAAAAAAGCTTTACAATTCGGATAAGAAATAGTCGTATTTTCCTCGTAATTCACTCCTAGAAAAACACTCCTAAAAAATGTAATGTACCCCTTTAAGCGAGGGAAATTTAAGTGAGTATTTGATAAAGGGTGAAAGTGATAGAGCACCATGAAATTCTATCTTGACATGGTGGAATTTCATGGTAGTCTTTGGGTATGATTGCAAGAAAGGAACTCGAAGTAAAAATTCAAAAAGCTCTTGGGCGAAGCCGCGTTGTGGCGTTATTGGGACCGCGTCAATCTGGTAAAACGACTCTGGCCCGCCAATTCGTAAGGTTTGACTCTCCTCAATATTTTGATCTCGAAGAACCGGAACATTTGGTTCGCCTTGAAGAGCCCATGTCGGCTCTGCGTCCTTTACGCGGCTTAGTGGTTATTGATGAGGTTCAGAGAAAGCCGGACCTGTTTCCAATTCTCCGGGTTTTGGCGGATCGTAAGCCCCTCACGGCACGGTTTCTTATTTTGGGAAGCGCCTCACCGGTTTTATTACAGCAGTCTTCCGAATCTCTCTCAGGACGCATTGAGGTCATTGACATTCATGGTTTTACGAGCCGAGAGGTGGCCCCTTCCCAGAGGAATCGACTTTGGCTGCGGGGAGGATTTCCTCTTTCTTTTTTGGCAAAAACGGATGCGGACAGTTTTAAGTGGCGAAAGAACTTTGTGCAAATGTTTTTAGAAAGGGATTTGCCTCAGCTTGGAATCGGTACTCCGGCTGCCACACTTCTGCGGTTTTGGACCATGCTGGCACATTATCATGGGCAAATATGGAAGGCTTCGGAACCGGCGCGCTCGATGGGTGTGGGAGAATCCAGTGTGCGCCGGTATTTGGATCTTCTTTCAAGCGTTTTTATGATGCGCCAACTTCATCCATGGCATGAAAATTTAAAAAAACGTCAGGTAAAATCGCCGAAAATCTATTTTCGAGATACCGGGCTTCTGCACTATCTGCTTGGGATTCGCAGTCAAAAAGATCTGGAAGGAAATCCGAAACGCGGCGCATCCTGGGAAGGATATGTGATTGAAGAGGCGCTAAGATTTTTTGAGCCAGACGAAGCTTATTTTTGGGCAACCCATACTGGGGCGGAGCTTGATTTGATGATGATTAAAAAAGGCCGAAGAATCGGTGTTGAATGCAAATTTTCCGATGCTCCGAAATTGAGCCCTTCGATGATCCATGCAATGAAAGATTTGAAATTGAAAAAGCTTTATGTGATTTATCCCGGTAAAAGCCGATACCCTTTGGCAAAGAATATTAATACCATTCCATTTGAGCATATGATAAAAGAAATTACCTTCTGAAGGTTTTAATATCAAAAAATAAAACTTTACGAGCTGCATAAAAAGGAGTAGCATTCAACCTGTTCACTCCCACTCCCAGTAACAAAAACTCCCAAATAATTACTCCCATTTTTTGACTCCCGATTGTTGTCTATGTTGGTTTGTGTTTTCTTAGTGCTTCTTATTTTTGGAGGATTATGTGTCTGACTATGTCATGACGGTCAAAGATACCGCGCTCTATCTGCGTTTATCTGAGATGACGATTCTTCGTCTCGCGCAACAGGGGATTATTCCCGGGGCAAAGATAGGTCGTCAGTGGCGTTTTGCCAAGGAATCAATTCTTGAATTGGTGAAGCATCCAGAAATAGTGAGAAGAATGGAGTTGAGGAGATGATTACTCGAATGTCGCTTCAAAAGTTTTACGATCTTTCTCTCGATTTTTCCTTAATAAAAAAGGGACTTATTTTTTCTTCTATAGGAATTCTATTAATTATTTTGTTATACAGTTCCATTCAGACTATCTGGGGGAATAATCTATCAAGTCTGGACCCAAAAGAAAGTATCTCCGTAAACTCTTTTGAATTAAAACCGCTTGCAGAATTTGAAGATGCTTTCCTTAAAAGTTCTGTTTTTGGAGCTTTGAATCACAACGTGGGCGAGATACAGACTTCAATGTCCATTGTGGAACTCACCAAAGACTTACGCTTAAAAGGAGTGATTTTTTTAGATGTTCCTGAAGCCATTCTGGAAGACGCAAGGATTCAGAAAAGTACTTTTGTGCGTAAAGGAGACAAGCTCGGAGAATTGGAAGTAAAGGAGATTAAAGAGGGAGCCATTGTGCTTACCAGAGGAACAGATGAAAAGGAGCTTCGAATCCAATGAAAAAAATAATTTTTGTTTCTTGTCTGATTTTTACATGTTTTGTTTTAATTCCCAATTCTTTTGCGGGGGAGGCAGAGGCTTCTCCTGTCCCGGAGAATGTAATCCCTATTTCCGGCAATCTCACTCTTGAACTCCAAGGCGTCAGTATTTTTGATGTTTTTAAGATTCTTTCGAAAAAATCTGGCCTCAATATTGTTGCGGGAAAAAATGTGCAAGGGCAAGTTTCTATATTCCTGCAGGATGTCCCAATTGAAGAAGCGCTAAGGACTATTCTGGAATCCCAAGGTCTTGCAAGCGTGACAGAAGGGAATGTCATCAAGGTGATGACCGAAGAGGAATATTTGCTAAAAACTGGGAGGCCCTATCGAGACATAAGAAAAACTGAGTCCTTCAGCCTTCGCTTTGCCAAGGCGGAAATGCTTGCCGGGAAGCTGGCGGATGTCAAAAGTGCCATGGGAAGAATTTTGACGGAACCCCGCACCAATTCTCTTGTGATTACCGACAACCCTGAGATTTTAGCGGAAATGAAACTGATGATCACAGAATGGGACAAGCCGCAAGAAACCAAAGTATTTAGTCTTCGTTATGCCAAGGTAGAAGATCTTGAAGAAAAGCTCAAAGGCATGCTTGAAGGAGGTGCTGGTAAAGTTCAAGTCGATAAGCGTGCGAATCGAATTGTTGTTATGGATATTCCCAGCCGAATTGAGGAAGTCGGAAAACTGGTGGATGCGTTGGATGTGCAAGTTCCGCAGGTTTTGATTGAAGCGAAAATTGTAGAGGTCACATTAACCGACAGTTTCAGGCAGGGAATCGATTGGGAATATATTATTCAGGAAGTCGGGCGTTTTGAAAATATTCGGGCGGCTGCGCCGCTTGCAGTTTCACCGCCTGCGAGTGCCGCAGCACTTACGACTTTTGCCTTGGGTCAAAGTGGAGAAGATTTTCGAGTGGTGTTGGATTTACTGGAACGAATCGGCAAAACCAATACGCTTTCAAGTCCCCGCGTAACCGTGATGAATAATGAAGAAGCAAAACTCGCCGTAGCCACCAAACAGCCGTTTGTCTCACAAACTGTTGTGCAAACCACCAATTCGACTAATACCGCAGACAATGTGCAATTTGTGGATGTGGGAGTTACCTTAAAAGTCCTGCCCCGGATTTCAAACGATGATTTCGTGGAAATGAAAATTAAACCGGAAGTTTCTAGTTCCAGTCAAACCCTTGAACTTGAAGGAGTGGCTCAAGGCTCCAACACTGCCTTCACAAGAACAAGCATTCCCATTGTTACAACTCAAGAACTTGAAACTACAGTGCAGGTGAAATCAGGAGTGACAATTGTCATTGGGGGATTGATTCAAGATTCACAAGATAAACAGTCCTCCAAAGTCCCGATAATAGGATCCATTCCCGTATTCGGTCGTCTTTTTCACAGCCGTTCGAATGATTTTACAAAAACCGAACTCGTCACGTTTTTGACGCCGACGATTATTCGTCCCACGGAGCAATCCAAAGAGGTTTCCCGTTTCGTTGATTCCAAAGATCAAATATTGCCCTTTGAAAAATTTGGAGAGTATTCCTATCGAAATACTTATGTCGATCCACTGCGACATGCAAAAGTGGGAGAACTGCCGTATTGGGAAAAGACAAAGCATGATTCTAAATGAATTAGAGCTCGTTTTAAGTGAGGAGAAAGAGACCAAGTCAAAATCGGTCGCCTCTAATCACAAACTCAAAATCAAAATTAAAGATCTTAGGATATTCTCTGCAAGCCTTTCAAGGTTGATCCGGGGTGGAGTACCAATTTTAAGGGCGCTTGAGATTATCAAAAAGGAAATCACCGCAAAGTCATTTCAATTGGTTCTTGTAAATCTCCATCAATCTCTTGAAGAAGGAAAAAGTCTTTCGGCGGGACTTGAGACGGGAGAAGGTAATTTCCCGAGGTATTTTATCGATATGGTTCAGGCCGGGGAAATCTCGGGAACGCTTGAGAGAATTCTTATGCTTCTGGCGAAGCATTTTGAAGCCACTGAGGAAAGAAACCGGAAAATCAAAGAAGCCCTGGCTTATCCTCTGTTTGTGCTGGGTTTTGGCGTACTTGCCATGGCCGTGCTCTTTCAGTGGGTGATTCCGAAGATTTTGCCTGTTTATGACAGCTTTGGAGGGAAACTTCCAGCGCTTACCTCTTTTACTTTAATGGCTTCTCAGTATTTCTTTCCTGCCCTCATTTTATTTATTCTCCTCTCGGGGCTTATTTTTTATTTCCTGAGGAGATTCGGGATTGGTGTAGAGATTCTCTTTAAAAGCACGCCTCTCTTTGGGGAACTGATACGTCAAAAGAAACTTTATCAATTTAGTTCTCTTTTATCGCTTTTACTTGAAAGCGGAGTATCTATTGTCTCAGCACTTGAGGCGGTGGGAGGAGAGCCGCAGTCCCTAGCAAGAATTAAGGCGTTACTCTCCGAAGGGAAATCTTTTTCTGTTTCATGTCAGGATGTGAGCTGGATCCGTGAATCCCAGCTTGCTTTAATCAGTGCGGGTGAAGAGGCAGGTCATTTGCCCGAAGCACTGAAGGATATTAGTGAAGATGCTGCGCGGGAGATGGAATCGCGCATACAAATTCTAATGAAGCTGCTTGAGCCGTCCTTGATTTTAATCGTGGGGCTTGTCACGGGATTTGTAGTTTTAAGTGTCATTTTACCCATTATCGAAATGAACGGATTAGTGCAATGAAAAGATGCGAGAGGCTTGTGTCGACGGCACCGCTCGTCCCGCCCCTGCGAGGCGGGACTCACTCGCAACGCTCGGCTTCGCTCTTCCGCCACAAAACGGCGGAATCCGTGCCCGCTACGCCTCGCGAGCGTGCCCTGCCACAAGCCTCTCGCATCTTAATAACAAATGAGAACGGTTTTCAGTTGATCGAAGCTTTGATTGCCTTAGTCATAATTTCCATAGCTTGTGTTTCCTTAATGGGAGTTTTATCGGGAAGTCTCAAAGTAACTGGAAAAGGAGAATTTATTACTAAAGGATTATTGGCTACGGAAAAGTTACTGTATCAGCTGGAAATCAGCGAACGCATGGATCTATTACTTTTTGGTGGAAAAGAAAATAAGGATGGTTATTTATTTGAAATCATAACCAAACTTCATCAGCAGGAAGTCTCAATTCCCATCGAATTCTATGATACCCAAATTCAGCTGAAAGGTGCAGGCAGAGATGAATGGAATTTTGAAACCGTTCTTTCTTCTTAGAGAGCTGTATGACGGGTGGCGCGGAGACAGGGCTCCCATTTGCGCGCAGGTATCTACCGAGCACAAATGGGATGTCGCAGCGACAGGACCCGTCATACAGCGAGCACATGGTTTTCTATTAATTGACAGCTTGATTGCGTTGACGCTTTTTGGAATTGCAGGCGCGGGAGTGACGACATCGTTTTATCAGGCCGTCAAGGCTGAGGCAAGGATTCGGGAAAGTTTCAGGGAATATGATCCCATACGGCTTACCTTTATGCGGATGGATCAGGATTTAAGGAATATGGTCAGACTCCGGGAACATCCTTTTAAGGGAAAGCACTCCGGAATTGAATTTCCCATTCGAAAAGGAGACACGCTTTTTACGGTGGAATATAAGATGGAAGGAAACAAACTTTATCGAAAAGAGCGAAAAATCACCCAAGGATTAAAGCAGGAAAAAGCAAAGGAACAAATCCTATTTAAGGAAGGTCCGGCCGCGGAATTCTTCTTTCCTTATGAAAATGACGACGGTATGCGGGAATTTGAAAACGATTGGTTGGATGATCCGTATCAGGGCCTGCCAAGGGCGGTTCAGATTAAGATTGGAGAATTTGAAAAAGTGGTTTCTATTCCTCAAGGAAGGATTGGGCATGGGGATGAAAAATAAGAAAGGGTCCGTACTTGTCGCCTCCGTCTTTTTGATTTCGATTTTATCGATCACTGCAGCAAGCCTGGGGTTTGAGGCCAGCCAGCACACGTTGATGATGAAGCGGGAGCTTCAAGGCCTTGAAGACAAAATGCAGTTTCAGACGGCTCTGAGTCAGGTCAAGGAAGCGATTTTGTCAGATCCTTTTCCTCATGAGGATTCTCTACAGGACAAATGGTACATAAAACAAAAGGGGTCTGACCCCTCGGGCTTAAAAGTTAAAGGGGTCAGACCCCCTCTGGTTTTGGAAGTTGAAGACGAAGAGTCCAAAATCAATTTAAACTTTGCCTCAGAGAAACTGCTCAAAAGCTTCTTTGAGATTTTTGAATCGCAGGTCGAACCTCTTGTAAACGCGGACAAAAAGGCCTGGATCAAACGCCTTATGGAAGCGCGTGAAAAGGGGATTGGGTCTCTGGATGAGCTTTATTTATGGAATGAAATACCGGTTATGGAGTTAGCCAAAATCCTTCCTTATATAACGGTAGCTCCAACGACGGGCCAAATTAATCTCAATACCGCTTCACCGCTTGTGCTGGAAGCTTATTTGAAGTCCATTTCAGGCGATGAATTCGCGAAAGCAGATTTGCTTAAGAAAATCCTTGAGGACCGCCAAAGGCAGTCCTCGATTCAAAGTAAGGAACTTACTCCGCGGGACTTTACCAAACGGCTTGATTTGGACGAAACCCCGCAAATCCTGTCTCTCGTCCAGCTATTTTTAAATGGGGTGACAACGGATTCCGCGCATTACCGGATAAAGATCAAAACGAATCACAAAACCGCGGAAGCTGTTATCAAAGAAATTGAGAATTTTAAATTTGAGGTCTTGAGCTGGCATGAAGAATAGATGGAATAAAAAAGAAAGATTGATTGTGAGCTATCGACCCGATTCTTTAGCTTTGCTTAAAGTTGAAGCAAAGGGCGGGATGATTTTCGAGAAAATCTTTCTTCGCGAAATGCCGGAGGCCATAGTAAAAGCGAAGGTCCAATCTTTTGTCGGTAGTTCAAAGCTAGAAGAAACAATTCTCGCGTTAAGCCGTTCTGAGGTATTGCAAAAAGAGCTTGTATTGACAGGCCCAAGTGAGAATTTACGCGGCAGACTTCAGGAAAAAATCAGCGAGCTTTTGCCTTATTCCGCCAAACAAATGGCGTTTGGGATATCCCTTGAAGAAGAAAAGGATGCTGCCAATGGTATTTTGATGGGCTTGCCCGAGAGGAATTTAAGGGAAATACTCGATCAGCTTGCCGAATTTTCTATTCTTCCCACAGAGATTATTACCGAAGATCAATCCCTTTATTGGCACTTCCTTGAAAAAGGGGAGAATGGCCCGACGCTGCTTCTCTATGGTGAAGAGGGAAAAGTCGTCGCTATCTTCATTTCCAAACGAAGGCTTTATTTTTCAAGAGTCTTTGCCGGTCCCACAGAGGATATGGCCGAAGAAATCTCGCTTCTTTTACTCGAAAGAGCCGCCAAACCTCAAAAGATATTTGTTTTAGGCCAATGGGACAAGGCCTCACTTGAAGGAGTGACACGCCATTTCTCAATTCCCATAGAAAAGTTACCTGTAAGCGATGAATCAATTCCCGCCGTGCTTTATGGGGCAAAATTCATGGATCGTCATGCCCCTTTAAGCCTATTGCCCCATGCCGAGAAGCTTTTAAAAAAGCAAAGGACAGTGAAGAGAACTTTCCGGGAATTAATCCTCACGGGTTTGGCTGTCTTTTTTGCTTTTATTCTTGCCTTTTCCCTCAAGGCTTATTCTGAAAATGTTCGGCTGTCTCAAATGGAATCAGAAATCCTGCGGTTGAAACCTGAAATAGAAAAGCTTAAAGAAATTCGCTCCCGTGTTCAACTCATTGAAACTTCTCAGAATTCCAAAGCCAACGTTCTGGAGTTTCTGAAGAGCATGGCGGAAAAAATCTCTCCCAAAGTGGTATTAAGGAAGCTTGAAATTAAAGGTGCTGATTTTCTCTTCAAAGGAGAATGCCCTTCGCATCAAATTTTGTCCGAAACCGTGAAAACAATGGAAGAAATAGAAGGGCTTCATGAGATCAAGTTGGAACGCACGGGTTTAAGGAAACGCTTGAACGAAGATTATTTTGACTTTGAAATCACAGGGAAGTGGCAGCTATGAGAAAACAGATTACGAGTATCTTAGGGGCGCTATTGATAACAGCGCTTTTAGTGTGTCTTGCGTGGGCCCTTTTCAGCCCCTGGTTTCTTGGATTAAACGAGAAGAGAGCACAAAAATCTCAAATCCTCTCAAGTTATAAATCTCTTTTATTGCAAAATGAAAGCCTTCAAATGGAATGGGATAAGCATAAAGCCTCTTTGATTGAGCCCTCTCAAACAGAAAATATTATGAATCTTTGGACTCAAGATTTATTGAATTATTCTTCCTCCGAATCCCTGGTTTTTTCAAAGCTCGAGCCTCAAGGGATTCAGGAGAAAAAGGGCAAGAAAGAGGCGTGGCTATACCTTGAGTTTCAAGGGGATATTCAAAAGCTAGTCCGGTTTCTCTATCATTTAATGGAAAAAGATCCCGCCGCAAGGCTGGAAGGTTTATCCCTGAAAAAACCGGAGGGCGAGAAACTCTTTCACTATGAAATCATACTGGCGAAGCCTATTCAGGGAGGACTTTGATGGAAGCTTTAAAGAAGCCTTCAGTGACGGATCTGGTCCCTTCCAAAATCGCCTTTCATTATAAAGTGCTGCCCCTTGCTTACGAGGACCGGCTTGTAAAGCTCGCCATCCCTCCGGATTTTCCTTCCCAATATAAGGAAGAGCTGCTCATTATGATTCAAAAGCCTCTCGAGTTTCAGGAGCATTCCCGTGAATTCATTGAAAAGGAAATCCAGAGAATTTACGGTGTGGGGGCCGCGGTCATGGACGAATTAATGGAGCAGGAAACCGTCATTGCTTCCGAGACCGCGGAGGCTGAAACTTTGGACGGAGAAATTAAAGTCGCTTCCTTGCCCGCGCTTGTGAACGAGCTTCTTATGGACTCCTTAAAACACCGGGCTTCAGACATTCACATTGAACCCTTTGAAAAAAGCTTCCGTATTCGCTACCGTGTGGATGGTTATTTAATGAAGGCGAATCTCCCTCAAGGAATTGAAAAGGTGGCCGCTCATTTTGTCTCAAGGGTCAAGATTATGGCCAAGCTTGATATCGGCGAGAAGCGCCTTCCCCAGGACGGCCGAATCAAAGTCAAAACGAAGAGCGGGGAATTTGATTTGCGGGTTTCCATTCTTCCTTCCACTTACGGGGAGGCCGTGGTGATTCGTATTTTAAAGCCGCTGGATTTTTTATCGCTTGAAGAGCTTGGAATGAGTCCCCCGATGCTTGAAAAGATAAGAAAATTCTGTCAAAAGCCTCATGGCATGATGCTTGTCACAGGGCCTACAGGATCCGGGAAAACCACCACGCTTTATGCCTGTCTTCGGGAAGTGAATCAAATGGACAGGAAAATCATCACGATTGAAGATCCTGTGGAATACAAAGTCCCAGGGATCATTCAAATGCAGGTGAATCCCAAAATTGATTTTACTTTTTCACGCGCACTTCGCTCCATGTTGCGTCATGATCCGGACATCTTAATGGTCGGGGAAATCCGGGATAAAGAGACCGCGGAGATTGCCATACGTTCGGCCCTTACGGGTCATCTTGTCTTCTCCACACTTCATACCAATGACGCTCCTTCGGCCGTCACGCGGCTTGTGGAAATGGGTATTGAGCCTTATCTGGTGGCCTCCTCCGTGGAGGCGGTGCTGGCGCAGCGGCTTGTGCGCAAGCGCTGCGAGCCGTGTGAAAAATGCCAAGGATCGGGATATTTCGGCCGAGTTGCGATTTGTGAAATGATGGCCGTCGATGAGGGGCTAAGGGAGTTGATATTTGAGAGAAGGCCCGCATCCTTTCTGAGAAGCCATGCCTTGAAACACGGTATGATTAGCTTATCCCAAGACGGAATGAATAAGGTTAGCTCGGGCCTCATTTCCGTGGATGCCTTGCATCCCATGATTCTTTCTTGATACCCGCCTGGAGTTTCCTTTTATTGCGGAGCCAAGTTGCCCTATGATATGATTCAACGCTTATGGCCCAGAAACTCGGAGCGCTCAGGGGAATGGAGGATATTCTCCCTGGGGAAGTCGAAAAATGGCAGTGGGTGGAGGAGAAAGCGCGTGTTTTTTTTGAATCCTGTGGATTCAAGGAAATACGTACCCCGCTTTTGGAATACACCGATCTTTTCAGCCGTTCCGTGGGCGAGGCCTCCGACATTATTCACAAAGAAATGTTTTCCTTTGAAGACCGCGGTGGCCGCCAGATCACGCTTCGTCCCGAAATGACCGCCTCCGTGGCTCGTGCTGTTATTGAGCACGGTCTTCTCAAAACCAACAAGTCCCTCCGCCTTTATTACATCGGTCCTATGTTCCGAGCAGAGCGCCCCCAAGCGGGACGCAAACGGCAGTTTCATCAAATTGGCGTCGAAATTATTAATGAAACAAATTCAGGCGGGTTTAACGTTGACTTCGACGTTGTTTTCCTGTTGTGCTCCTTCCTTAGATACGCTGGGCTAAAAAATTTTAAGCTCAGGCTGAATGATCTTGGTTCCTTTGATCAGCAGAAGGAAATGACCCCTCAATTAAAGCAGTATTTTTCTCGTGAACTATCAAAGCTTTGCCCGGATTGCCGTTATCGGCTTGAAAAAAACGTACTCCGGATTTTTGATTGTAAAAACGAATCCTGTCAGCCAATCATTAACAAAGTTCCGTGGAATGAAATCGCTCCTTTAAGTAAGGAATTTGAATATCTGATTTCTTGTATTCAATCCGGTTCTATTCCGTTTGAAGTCGACCGCCGGCTTGTGCGTGGTCTCGATTACTATAATCATGCGGTCTTTGAAGTCTCAGCGGAAGGATTAGGGGCTCAAAATGCGATTGCGGGGGGCGGACGGTATGATCATTTATTTGAAGATCTTGGAGGTACAAAAACGCCTTGCACAGGTTTCAGTCTGGGAATGGAAAGACTGCTGGAAGCCATTGAAAAATCCAGCGGGAAAATAGCTGACAAATTTATCGGGTACCGGGTTTATTTAGCCCCTCTTGAAGAAAATTTTAAAGTGCAGGAAATCGTGAAGGACCTTGGCTTAAAATTACGTGAAAAAGGTTATTCCATAGAATTGGATTTACGCGAAACATCTCTCTCGAAACATCTAAAACAAGCCAACAAAGCCGCCGCACGCTTTGTTCTAATCTTGGGTTCAGAGGAAATTAAAAAAGGGATTTGGACGGTCAAGGATATGAAACAAAAAATCCAGACTGAAATCAAAGAAGGCGATATCCTTTCTTACCTTCATAAGGAATTGGGCTTATGATGCGCACGGCCAATTGCGGGGAACTCAATTCACGTACCGTGGATCGGGAAGTCACGCTGGCGGGCTGGGTGAACACGCGCCGTGACCATGGCGAACTTACCTTCGTCGATTTACGTGACCGCTGGGGTGTGACTCAAATTGTTTTTGATGCCAAACACAATAGTGCAACGCATGCCAAGGCCAAGGACTTGCGCACGGAATTTGTAATTCAAATCAAGGGAAAAGTGCGCCGTCGGCCCGAAGGAACGGTCAATCAAAAAATTCCCACTGGGGAAATCGAAATCATCGTCGATTCTTTGGAAATCTTAAATACGAGCCCTACCCCGCCTTTTGAAATCGGCGAGAAATCCGTAAACGAAGAGCTGCGTCTGAAATACCGTTATATCGATTTACGCCGCCGCGAGATGGTAGAAGCGCTTAGTTTTCGCAACCGCGTCTCTAAAATCGCACGTGATTATTTGGACCGTGAATGGTTTCTTGAAATCGAAACTCCTTACCTCACGCGCAGCACCCCTGAGGGCGCGCGCGATTTTTTGGTTCCGTCGCGCCTGACGCCGGGGACTTTTTACGCGCTGCCCCAATCGCCTCAGCTTTTTAAGCAGCTTTTGATGGTTGCCGGCTACGACCGCTATTTTCAGCTTGCGCGCTGTTTTCGCGATGAAGACCTCCGGAGTGACCGTCAACCCGAACATACGCAAATTGACATCGAAATGTCCTTTGTCGAGGAAGAAGATGTGATGCGGCTTGTCGAGGGCATGGTCGGTGAAATTATGGAAAAGACTTTAAAGGTCAAGCTTACGCGCCCCTTCAAACGAATGAGCTATGACGAAGCGATGGATCGCTACGGCTCCGACAAGCCGGACCTTCGCTTTGGTTGGGAACTCTGCGATGTAAGTGAAATTTTTCAGGGGAGCGGGTTTAAAATTTTTGAGGAATGCCTTGCCAAAAAAGGAAAGATCCGCGCCCTCGCGGTGCCCCTTCCTGCGGGCATGGACCTTTCCCGAAAGGATTTTGACGAGCTGACGCAATGGATTGGGGATTTCGGCGCCAAAGGCCTTGCCTGGATGAAAGTCAAAGGGCCCTCCGAGGTCGATTCTCCGATTGCAAAATTTTTTGACGCAGCGTGTCTTCAAAAGCTGACGACCCAAACCCGCTCCAAAGCAGGTAATGTCCTTTTTATGGTTGCAAGCGACCCCCATGTTTCAGCGGTGTCGCTCGGGGCCTTGCGTTGTCATTTGGCGGAAAAATTCAAAGTTATTCCGCCCGGAAAATTTGAAATTTTGTGGGTCAAAGATTTTCCAATGCTGGAATGGAATGAAGAAGAAAAACGCTTTCAGGCCATGCACCATCCTTTTACCTCACCAAAACTCGAAGACCTTCAGTTCTTGGAATCCGAGCCGGCGAAGGTTAGGGCCCGTGCCTATGACCTGGTGTTAAACGGCACGGAAATCGGCGGCGGAAGCATTCGTATTCACCGCCAGGAAATTCAGGAAAAGGTGTTTCGCGTGCTCGGAATAGGTCCCGAGGAGGCGGAAAATAAGTTTGGTTTTCTTTTAAAGGCTCTAAGCTATGGTGCGCCGCCGCACGGGGGAATCGCGCTGGGCCTGGACCGCCTTGTGACGCTTCTTTTGGGACGCGAATCCATTCGTGAGGTGATTGCATTTCCCAAGACGCAAAAGGGGACGTGCCTCATGACAGAAGCCCCGGCGGCTGTGAGTGCAAAACAATTGAAGGAATTGTATATCCATTTGAAAGCTTAAAGGTGAGAGGAGCCATTCCTTGGAAAAGATTTTAAAGTTAAATTCGACCGAAGAGGCCATCGCGCTTTACGGCAGCCTGGATGAAAATCTCCGCTACGCAGAAAAAGAGTACCGCGTTCACATCGCCGCAAGGAATTTTCGCCTCAAAATTACGGGTGACAAAAGCAATGTGGAGAAGGCCCTCCGTTTTTTTCAAGCACGCCTAAGTGAAATTCGCGGCGGCTTTTCGGGTCAAAGTCTTCGTGCTTCGCTGCTTCCCACCGCGCACGCCGATGTGTCCGGTCATCCCCCGAAAAGTGTTTATGAATCGGCCATCAGCTTTTTTCACCGTGGGAAAATGATTCGGCCCATCAGCAAAAACCAGGAAAAATATCTCGAGGCGATTCGCGACCGCGACATCGTTTTTTCCATCGGCCCCGCCGGAACGGGAAAAACCTATTTGGCCGTTGCTGCGGGAATTGACCTTCTGAAAAAGAAAATTGTTTCGAGAATTATTTTGACGCGCCCTGCCGTGGAGGCCGGGGAAAGCCTCGGGTTTTTGCCGGGCTCCCTTCATGAAAAGGTAGACCCGTATTTAAGGCCTCTCTATGATGCGCTTTACGATATGATGGAAGGCGAAGAAGTGTCCAAGCTTCTGGAGCGGGGATTGATCGAAATCGCGCCCATTGCCTACATGCGGGGCCGCACGCTCAATGATTGTTTTTTGATTGTGGATGAAGGCCAAAACTGCACGCACGCCCAAATTAAAATGCTCTTGACCCGCCTGGGCGCTTCCTCGAAGGCCGTGGTGACGGGCGATATCACCCAAATCGATTTGCCCGTGGGCAAAAAATCAGGCCTGGTGGAAGTACAGACCGTCCTTGCCGATATTAAAGGGGTGCGCTTCTGTTATTTGGACGATACGGATGTGGTGCGTCATCCTCTCGTGCAGGAGATCATTAAGGCGTACGAAAAGTATGAGCGAAAAATTCCGAACAAACATTCATCCTAAGAAGATGACGAAAATTGGGTGGATCGTCTCAATCGCCCTCTTTATTTTATCCTGGGCTGCGGTTACGACGATTCTGGTTTTTGATTCCGAAAATCAGGGGATGCGCCAGGAATTGACCGTCGGGGATCCCGCCCCGCGCACCCTTTTTTCCCCCTTTTCCCTCAGTTACGTTAAAGAGCAGGAGACCCGGCGGCTTCGCAAGGAAAAGAGCCAGGCCCTACCACCGGTTTATCAAGTCAAAGATCCCTTTTTGGAACAGACGGCCTTAAAGATCAGCCGCCTTTTCTATGAAATCCAAAGCCGTAAAAAGAAAATTCCTATGCCGGTCAGCCTTCCCGTTTCGGATGCTGCGCTCGCATGGATTGAAAAAGACGAGCATCTGGATGCCGTCAAAGAACAGGTGCTGGAACTGATGGCCTCGGGGCTTGAATCCGGAGTGATGGAGGATGAAAAAAAGAAGGAGCTTGAAAAATCCGGCGTCAAAATACTGACTTTGATATACCCGGAACCGAAAGGAGAGCGTGCGACTGCCTTTTCGGACATCCTTTCGACGAGTGCCGTACGGGAATCCGCGGTTCGGAAAATTCCCGCCTCCTTTGCGAAGCACAAGGGGTTTCGCAGCACCACACTTGACATTTTCAACGCGGTTTTTTCCGCGAACATGAGGTATGACGAGCCTCGGACCCTGGAACTGCGTAAGAAAGCAGAAGAATCCGTGAAACCTCTGGAAGGAATGATAAAAAAAGGGGAGCTCGTGGTCCAGCGCGGTGAACTTTTATCCGCCGAGGAGAAAGAAAAAATCGACGAGATTCAAAAGATGCTTGCCAAAAAGCAGGCCATGAACAAAGTCATTGGGATTGGGATTCTGGTTTTTCTAATCTATCTTTTGGTTTTCAGCTATTTCCTTTATTTCGATAAAAAAACGCTTGCTTCTTCAAAAAATGTTGCTTTGGTTCACAGCATTTTTTTGATCACGATAGGACTTTCGAAAATTTTTTCGCTTTGGCTGCCCGGTTACGCTATGCCTGTGGCCTTGGCCCCGCTTTTGGTGGTACTTCTGGCACATATCCGTCTTGGGCTTCTAAGCGCTTTGGCAGCCTCCGTGCTTGTAGCCCCCTTAGTTCATTTTTCGGCCGAAATAATTTTGGCGTCGCTCCTTTCCGGATTTTCCGCCACGTTTGTCGGGACACGTTTGCGTAAGAGAATCCATTTTTTGCGGGTGGGGTTGATTACCGGACTGACGTATTTTTTTGTGGTTTTTTCCTTTCAATTTTTACAGGAAAATTCGCTTTTGGATTCCCTCCATCGCAGCGCCTGGGGGCTTGCCAACGGGATGCTGGTTATGACGCTTTCCTTTCTTTTGTTGCCCCTTCTGGAATGGGTCTTTAATCTTGTGACGGATATTACGTTGCTCGAGCTCTCCGATTTGAATCACCCGCTTTTAAAGCGCATGATCGTGGAGGCTCCGGGAACCTATCATCACAGCCTCGTGGTGAGCACACTGGCTGAATCAGCGTGCCAGGTTGTCGGGGCCAACGCGCTTATGGCCCGCGTGGGATGTTATTTCCACGACATTGGTAAAATCGCAAAGTCGCAGTATTTTACGGAAAATATGCTCAATCAGGCGGATACCCAGCATGAAAAGCTTCCGCCAGTTGCAAGTTCCCTTGTGATTATGAATCACGTCAAAGAGGGCGTCGAACTCGGCCGCCAGCACAAATTAAAGGAGCATATTCTCCGCTTTATCCCCGAGCATCATGGTACGGGGATTATTTACTTTTTTTATAAAAAGGCGATGGACCGAGCCTCACCCGGTGAGCGGATCAACCCCGAAGATTACCGTTATCCGGGGCCTAAGCCCCAATCCCGCGAAACAGCTGTCGCAATGCTCGCGGATTCCGTGGAAGGGGCCTCGAGATCTTTGAAGCATCCCACAGCCGAAGGGATTCGGCAGCTGGTGCGAAAAATTATCAATGATAAATTCATTGACGGCCAGCTGGATGAATGCGATCTGACGCTGCGTGATCTTCACCGCATTCAGGAAAGCTTTGTCCATAATCTCATGGCGATTTTTCATACCCGAGTCAGTTACCCCGACTTGTTGGAAAATCCCGAATATATGGATCTTTTTCGTGCTGCGCCCCAAGCGAAAACCTCCGGAAAATCTTTTCGTCCAATAAAGTGACATCGCAGTGGCAGATCCGGTTTCGATCGAAGTAATTTTAAGAACGCGTCGCTTCAAAGTGTCTTGCTCCAAATTAAAGAAAAGCACGGCCAAAATTTTGCGTTCGCTCGGGATTCATAAAGCGTCCCTCAATTTAGTCTTGGTGGGAGACGAAAAAATCCGCATGTTGAACCGCCGTTTTTTAAAACATGACCGTGTGACGGACGTGATCACGTGGGGGGAGTATCGGGGTGGGCTTCAAGGGGACATTGTGATTTCACTCGACACCACGCAAAGACAGGCTGCCCATTATGGGAATCCATTTTTTTACGAGCTCTGTTTTTATGTCTGCCACGGAATTCTTCACATCCTGGGTTGGGATGACTCCCGAGCGGCAGGTCGCCGGCGCATGTGGCGAAAACAAGAAGAAATCCTAAAAAGTTTTTTATTCAAGTGATCCTTTAAATAAAGTGTCCTTCTGTGTCCCGCCTGTGGCGTGACTCAGGATGACACACGTATTTGGCGAATATCGTACTAAGAATGAGAGATTGTTAAGGAGAGAGAAGTGGCCATACAAAAGACAGAGGCGATTGTCCTGAAGACGATGCCGTTTCGGTCCACCTCACTGATTGTGACGTTTTACACGCGCGAGTTTGGAAAAATAAAAGGCATTGTCAAAGGAGTCCGTCAGGAAGGTGAAATGCGCGGATCCCTTTATGAGCTTTTCAGCCGGGTTGAAATTATTTATTACGAAAAACTAAAATCCGATTTGCATCTCGTTTCTGAGGGTTCTCTTCTGGAAAGTTATGCATCGTTGCGCGAGGACCTTAGGAGAATTGCTACCGCAAGCTACTTCGTGGAGCTTGTTGAAGAGTTAACCGAATTTTACGATCCCCACCGGCCGATCT
The DNA here is from genome assembly GCA_016196545.1 of Candidatus Omnitrophota bacterium. Taxonomy (GTDB): domain Bacteria; phylum Omnitrophota; class Omnitrophia; order Omnitrophales; family Aquincolibacteriaceae; genus JACPXM01. Next base: position 8,435 of record JACPXM010000040.1, on the reverse strand, counting down.
TTGACCTTCTGGATTTATCTTTCCGTTACCTCGCCTCCATTTCATTTGAAAAAATTGCCGCGATTTTCGAAATTCACCTTTTAAGCGAAATCGGACTTTTACCCTTTCTGGAGGCTTGCCTCGGCTGTGAAAAACAGGTCCCGGAAGAAGGGTTTTTTTCGATTCGGCAGGGAGGACTTTTGTGCGAGGATTGTGCCCGAAAAATGGCACAAGACGCCAAGCCCATTGAGGCCCAAACCCTTGCTTGCATGCGTTATTTTGTGAAGCACGACTTTGAAATCAGCCTTAAAAAATCCACTCCGGCCTATGGGTTGGCCCCATTCCGAAGCATCATTCGTCAATTTATTGCGGATCGCCATTCCCGTCCCTTTAAGAGTCTTCAATTCCTCGAAAAAATAAGACCTGTCCTCTCGATTTAGCGCAAAATATTTTTTTCATTAAATCTTATCGTAACTATAATTAAACAAATGAGTTAGATAACTTTTTATGGATTTTTCTAAATTTGACAGCCTCTAGGGCACATGTTACGTTTTAATTAGCTTTTTTAACCCGGAAGGAGCCCGCACGTGTCAAAGAAAGAAGAACCCGAATCCGAATCGAATTGCTTGTATTTTGATATTTCCAAACAAGAGCGGGATTCCGCTATTCGCTACCTTCTGGGCGCCATTATCAAAAGCCGCAAGGATGGAAATTTTCCCTCCAACTATTACACCTATGATGAAGACGTCAACATCTATATGGCGCATTTACTTTTCGCGGTTTCACTTCCGGAATATCGCGAAATGGCCGAGCCGTATTTGTCCGTGGATACCAGCGATATCCTGCGTTGGGTCAGGGCGACCGAAGACCGGACGATTCGCTATTTTATTTTTAAGGTCAACGCGGATCACCTGTTGATTCACTCTTCCATCTTTGACGATTTGAATCATAGACCTTCGCAGAAAATCTTCAAGCGCTCGCAGAAGCATTTTGCCGAACTCGCTAAACTTTACTACGATCAGGCCGCGGCCTATCACAAGCGCATTTACCGGCGCCGTACCGGTGTCGGGGAAGTCCTCGAAAAACTCTCGCATTATTTTGAGGCCTATCAGGGGCTTTTGAAAGTCGTGCGCCGGGAATATTTTAGCTTTGTTACCAGCTTTCGCGATCAGGCCTTTCATCATTTTATGAATGAGATGAAGACCTTTGAAAGGGACATGGTGGTGAAAGAAAAAATGGATCATTTTCTGGCGCTCTATGCCCAATGGATTGACACCCGTAATCCGAGGGTAGCCAAGGAAATTGAATATTTGGCCAGGGAAATGGAAATGCTGGATCCGACATTTCGTTTTGATAAAAACAAGCTTTCTTTTGGAGAGGAAGGGTATGGCGATGAGAGGAAATGCGCGTAGGGTCAGGGTCAAGGCAAGGCGGCTGTTAAGACTTTATTCCCAATGGCATGAAACGCATCGGGAGGATTTGCAGCGACGTTGTGTGGTCCTTCTGGGGGAAATCCTTTTGGTGGAACCGCGTTTCAGTCTTCGTCATGAATTTCAAAAGGCCTTTTAAATGAATGCTCCCTATTTGTTATTGCGTGTTCAAACCGAATCGGACTTACGCGGTGAAATTCAAAAAAAGATCGATGAATTTCTCGATGTTTACTCACTCTATCAAAGGACCCGACTTAGTCTGGTCAAAGATGACCTGAAGCTCAAAGCCTACGAACTTCGCATGCTCGATTCGTCCTTCTCATTCCAAATCTAACAAAACTTACCGGTTCCAGGTTCCCGCTATGACCCATCGCACCTCTACACGCCCGGTGTGCAGGACCGGTAGGGTTTGATTTTGCAAAGAGCGCTTCCTTTGATATAATTCAATTTCCTTATGGCTCGCAAAACCTTTTCCCTGGAAGCTCCTGACCGTCTGAAGCTGCTACCCCCTTATTTATTCGCTGAGGTGGACAAGGCCAAGCGCGAACTCGTACACCAGGGAAAGGACGTGATTGATCTGGGTGTGGGCGATCCCGATATCCCCACCCCGGATTTCATTGTCGAGGCCCTCATTCAGGGTGCTCGTGACCCGCGTAATCACCGCTATGCGCTCGATAGCGGCATGCCGGAATTCCGGGACTCGATCAGCCGCTGGTTTCAAAAACGCTTCAAAGTTAGACTTGATTCCGAAAAAGAGATTCTTCCGCTCCTTGGTTCGAAGGAGGGGATAGCCCATTTCCCACTTGCGGTTTTACACCCGGGAGAAGTTTCGCTTATTCCGGATCCGGGTTATCCCCCTTATCGGTCGGGGACGCTTTTTGCGGGGGGTATCCCTTCCTTTATGCCGCTTGCCGAAACCAACGATTTTCTTCCGGATTTAAAAGCCATCGATCCCGAGGCGCTTAAACGGGCCAAACTTCTTTATTTGAATTACCCCAACAATCCCACCGCCGCAATTGCCACAAAGGCCTTTTTTCAGGATGCCGTGGAGTTTGCACGCGAACACGGGTTTTTGATTGCGCAAGACGCCGCGTATTCCGAAATCACTTATAACGGTTATGAGGCACCCAGCATCCTTGAAACGGAAGGGGCCCGGGAGGTGGCTGTGGAATTTCACTCGCTTTCTAAAACGTTTAACATGACCGGATGGCGCGTGGGCTTTGCCGTGGGAAACCGCGAGGCGCTTGCCCTCCTCGCAAAAGTCAAATCCAATGTGGATTCCGGAATTTTCCAGGCCGTTCAGCTGGCCGGAAAAAAAGCCCTAGAGGAGGGTGCAGAATTCCTGAGAAAGAATCTCGCACTCTATCAAAAGCGCCGCGACATTGTGGTTCAAGGATTTCAGAGAATGAACTGGCCTTTTAATGCCCCCCAGGCAACGCTGTATTGCTGGATCCCCGTTCCCCCCGGATCCACCTCCGCGGAACTCGCGCTGAAATTTTTAAAAGAGCTTCATGTGGTCGTGACGCCCGGAAACGGCTTTGGCCCGAATGGCGAAGGCTATTTCCGTATTTCCCTCACAGTGAGTGAATCGCGTCTTGAAGAAGCCATTGGCCGAATCGAAAGCACGCACTCGCATCCGCATAAAAAATAAAATTGAATAAAGTCTATATTGCCGTCGGTTCCAACTTGGGAAATCGTGAACACTACCTTCATCAGGCCCTTGAAAGACTACAAGGCCGAGCCGGAATTCGCTTGCTTCAAAAATCCTCGGTTTATGAGACGGAACCTGTGGGCGGACCTCCTCAGGGAAAATACTTGAATGCGGTTTGGAAGATTGAAACCTCGCTTCGTCCCAAACCGCTTTTGGAATTATTGCTTTCGGTGGAGCGCGGGCTGGGACGCAAGAGGGGCGAGTCTAACGCGCCGCGAACCATCGATCTGGATTTACTCGCCTACGGCGATGAAATCGTGGAAGAAGATGGCCTGACGATTCCTCATCCGCGTTTGGCGGAAAGGGAATTTGTGCTAAGACCACTTGCGGAAATTTCTCCCGCATGGAGGCATCCTGGGCTTCACAAAACCGCCTGCCAATTACTGGAGCAATGGCTTGAACATCCTTCAAAGTCCTAAGGTTTTTCAGCAAACCATGATGAGTTTGCGTCAAAAAGGGAAATCCATCGGATTTGTCCCGACCCTAGGGGCCTTGCATGAGGGGCATTTATCGCTGGTTCGAAAGGCCCGCCGGGAGAATGACGTTGTGGCCGTCAGTATTTTTGTGAACCCGCTTCAATTCGGACCCAAGGAAGATTTTAAAAAATATCCGCGGCCCTTGAAACGTGACAAGGAGCTCCTCAAAAAAGAAAAAGTGGATTATATTTTTCATCCCTCGGCGAAGGCGATGTTTCCTCAAGGGTTTAATACGGCGGTTCAAGTCGGCGCGATTCGCAAATCCCCCCTCCAGAATTCCTTATGTGCCAAATCCCGGCCCGGGCATTTTCAGGGTGTGGCCACGGGGGTCATCAAACTTTTGAACCTCGCGCAGCCGGAAAATGTTTATTTCGGGGCCAAGGATTTTCAGCAGGCGTTGATGATCGAAAAAATGATTCGCGATGTAAACCTCGCGATTCGATTTCACCGCTGTCCGACGGTTCGAGAAACGGACGGCCTTGCCATGAGCTCGCGCAATTCGTATTTGAGCGCGGACCAAAGACGGCGCGCTCAAGCCATTTCGCGGGTCCTTTTTTGGCTGCAGGACCAGGCCTCCCGGCCGGCGGCACGGGCACGGAAATTGGCCTCATTAAAGCAGCTTGCCCGGCGGAAATTAATCCCTTTTGTAACCCACATTGACTACCTGGACATTGTCGATCTCGAAACGCTTGAGCCCTTGAAAAAAATCCAGCGCATGATGCTAGCCGTCGTGGCCTGTTATGTGGGCAAGACAAGACTTATCGATAATGTTATAATTCACACTTAATTTTTGGTGCCCTATGCAACGACAGATCCTTCACGGAAAAATTCATTTAGCGCGGGTGACGGATGCCCGCATTGACTACGAAGGCAGCATTACGATTGACGTGGACCTCCTGAAGGCCGCTGATATCCTGCCTCACGAAAAAGTCTTGATTGCCAATCTTACCAATGGCTCCCGCATCGAAAGTTATGCCATTGAGGGCAAGGCCGGCAAGGGCGATGTATGCCTTAATGGCGGTGCGGCGATGTACGGCAAAAAAGGGGATACCGTGATCATTATGAGCTTCGCGGTTTTGGAGGATAAGGAAATCGCGAAGCACACGCCTCGTGTGGTTTATGTCAATGAACAGAATAAAATCATTCGGTAATTTTCGCGTCCTTGTGAGCCCCCAAAGGGCGGAAAATGACAACCCCTAAAATTAAAGTGGGTATCATTGGTTGCGGCGCCATTGGTACCGGCTTGGCAATACTTATTCAAAAGAAATTTCGCGCTTTCATTTCTCTCCGATATTTATGTGATCATCACCTTCCGAAAGCCCTTGAACTCAAGAAGCGCTTGGGCCTTCGCGCTCGTGTGGTTTCCCTTACGGAACTCATTCGCCGGTCGGATTTTATCTTTGAAGCGGCCTCGGCCGAAATTTCAGGGTCGGTGGCAAAAAAGGTGCTTCAACTCGGGAAAACGGCGCTCGTTATGAGTGTCGGAGGGCTTTTAAGGGAAAAAAACCTGGCGAGGTATGCGGCAGAAGGCCGGTTGATCATACCTTCTGGCGCCATTGCGGGAGTGGACGGTCTTTTGGCGGGAAGGGAAGGAGTCCTGCGCAAGGTTCGACTGATCACGCGTAAGCCCCGCCTCGTGCTTGAAAACGCGCCTTATTTTAAAGGGAAGAAATTTCCTTCAATTGCGAAAAGGCCAGTTTGCCTTTTTCGGGGCAGTGCAGCCCGAGCCGTATCAGGATTTCCTCAAAATATCAATGTGGCCGCCGTGTTAAGTCTGGCCGGGCTGGGTGCTGTAAAAACCGAAGTTGAAATTTGGACGGCTCACGATTCTCAAATCAATGAACATGAGATCCTCTTGGAAGGAGATTTCGGCCGCATCCGGGTCATCTGTGAAAATATTCCCTCCCCGGAGAATCCCAAGACCAGCCGACTTGCGATTCTTTCGGCCGCCGCCGCGCTTAGGAAATATTTGTCTTCGGTTCGAATCGGAACGTAAAAAATGGCCTCCGAGGACGTGCTTGAAATACGCGGGGCCCGCGAACACAATTTAAAAAATCTCAACTTAAAAATCCCGCGCAATAAGCTGGTGGTGATTACGGGGCCTTCAGGTTCCGGAAAGTCCTCGCTTGCCTTTGATACGATTTACGCCGAAGGTCAGCGCCGCTATCTGGAAAGTCTTTCTTCCTACGCGCGGCAGTTTTTGGAAAAACTCAAAAAACCCGAAGTGGATTATATCTCGGGCCTTTCTCCAAGTATTGCGATTGAACAACGTTCCATCACTCATAATCCGCGCTCGACGGTTGCAACGATGACTGAGATTTATGATTACTTGCGTCTTCTTTTTGCAAAAGTGGGTGTCGCACGGTGTCCGAATTGTTCCCTGCCTTTGACGCGCCAGCAACCGGCGGAAATTACGCGCGAAATCCTTCATACCTATGCGGGTCGGTCGATTCAAATTTTTGCTCCCGTCATCCGCGGTCGTAAAGGGGAGTTTCAAAAGATTTTTCAGGAAATGTTAAAAAAGGGATATTCTCAGGCGAAAATTGACGGCGCCTTGACGCGGCTTAAACCTACCCTAAAGTTGCGAAAAAGTTATCGGCACGATATTGAAGTGCTCGTAGATCATTTGAGTGTACGTTGGGAATCCCAGCATCAACTGGAGAATTCCGTGGCCCTGGCCTTGGAATTGGCGGAGGGATTTTTGCAAATTCATCAAGTTGCTTCGGACGCGTCATCCAAAAGAAAAATAGAAGACCGCTTTTTTTCCACCAAAAATAGTTGTCCCAAATGTCTTTTAAGTTATCCTGAGCTCACGCCTAATCTTTTTTCCTTTAACAGTCCCTACGGGGCCTGTCCCACGTGCAAGGGATTGGGCCGCCTGGCTCAGATCGTGAAAGGCGGCTTGATTCGAGACGATTCAAAACCCCTGCTTGGCGGTGCACTCAATCCCGATATCTTTTTTTCTTTCAATAAATATTTCATTGAAGATCTTCTTCATGACTTGACTAAAAAATTTGATTTTTCGTGGGACTGCTCCTTGCGGGATTGGCCCCAGGCTGCGCGGGAGGCCTTTTTTTGGGGGGATCAGGAATCAAGCGGATTGATGGAAGAACTGGACCGGCTTTTTCATGAGACAAATTCCGAAGAAATTCACCGTAAGGTGAGCAAATTCCTCAGGGAAGAGGAGTGTTCCGTCTGTCATGGCCGCAGGCTTCGCAAAGAAAGTCTTGCCATTCAAATCAAAGGGAAAAATATCATCCAAATGTCAGAACTTTCCATTGATAATGCCGTCCCTTTTTTCGATCATCTGGACTTTCCCAAAGCGCTTGAAACGATTACGCGTCCTCTCCTTAAGGAAATAGGCGAAAGACTTCAGTTTTTGACCAATGTGGGTCTGGGCTATCTGACGCTTGATCGTACCGTGGCCACATTGTCCGGGGGTGAATTACAGCGAATTCGTCTTGCCGCTCAAATAGGCGTGGGGCTCACGGGCGTTTTGTATGTGTTGGATGAGCCTTCCATTGGGCTTCATCCGCGCGACAACGGAAAGCTGTTAGACACTCTTGAAAGGCTTCGCTCCCTTCACAATACCGTACTCGTGGTGGAGCACGATGAGGAGACCATGAGGCGGGCGGACTATTTGGTGGATTTGGGGCCGGCAGCGGGTGCCGGCGGAGGTTATATTTCAGCCTCCGGCGCGCCTTCTGCGGTGGAAAGGGATGAAAAATCATTGACTGGAAAATATCTTTCCAAGAGATTAAAAATTCAGATTTCGCGCGAAATGCGGGACTGGAGACTTGCGCCGGCGCTTCAAATTTCCGGCGCGAAGGAACACAACCTTAAAAATATCACGGTCAAAATCCCACTTGGGCTTTTTGTTTGTGTGACGGGTGTTTCAGGGTCCGGGAAAAGCACACTGACCCATGATATTTTATACAAGGAACTTCACAATCGGATTTGGAAGACTCAATATAAGGTTGGGGCATTCAAAAAAATCTCGGGGGGAGAGAAAATCGAACAGGTGATTGAAATTGATCAATCGCCGATTGGACGTACCCCCAGATCTAATCCCGCTACTTACACGGACCTGTTTAATCCCATTCGCAAACTTTTTAGCAATCTGGCGGAATCCCGTGTGCGTCGCTACCTCCCTTCGCGTTTCAGTTTTAATCTGCGCGGGGGCCGCTGCGAACCCTGCCGCGGCGAAGGCTACGAACGGCTTCAAATGAGTTTTATGCCGGATGTTTACGTACTTTGTGAAAGCTGTCGGGGGAAGCGTTATAACGACGCCACTCTGGAAGTTCGCTACCGGGGGAAAAATATTGCTGAGGTGCTCGATCTTTCCGTGGGAGAAGCGGTAGAATTTTTCGTAAATATTTCGATGATTCGAGAAAAACTCGTTTTACTTGAGGCCGTTGGTCTTGGCTATTTAAAATTGGGACAGCCTTCCCCCACGCTTTCGGGTGGGGAGGCCCAGCGTGTGAAGCTGACGCGCGAACTTTCAAAAAAATCGAGCGGGCTCACCCTTTATCTTTTGGACGAACCTACCACCGGCCTCCATTTTGCCGACATCCAAAACTTGCTTCAGGCGCTTTTTAAGCTTCGCGACCAGGGCCATACCATTGTTGTTATTGAGCATCATCTTGATGTCATTCGATTCGCTGATTATGTTATCGATTTAGGCCCCGAGGGAGGGCCCGAGGGTGGGTGGCTGGTGGCTAGCGGAACGCCCCGGGAAGTTTCTCAGAATCCGGAGTCGCACACCGGAAGGTTCTTAAAAAAATATATTAAACCCTAAAGGTACCAGGTTCCTTTTTGCAAAAAGGAACCTGGTACCTT
>JACPXM010000035.1 GCA_016196545.1 Candidatus Omnitrophota bacterium | reverse complement strand
TTCTTATCCGATTCCCTTAAGAAAAGACCGGGATGCCGATCACCGGAGTGACTGGCGTTACTGCCTTTATCAGGGGGTGATTTATCAGTTTGATCGTCCGGGTTATAGTGATGATGAAATGATCCAGCAAATTTCGCGAGGTCAAAAATGACGAATAAAACAATCACGCAAATTCCTCCAATGATTTACGGAACTGCCTGGAAAGAAGAGGCTACGGCCGAGTTGGTAAAACACGCCGTGGCCGCAGGCTTTCGCGGCATTGATACCGCCAATCAGAAAAAACATTATCGTGAAGATTATGTGGGCAATGCGCTTTTAGAACTTAAAGCCCAAGGAATTTCCCGCGAAGATTTGTTTTTGCAAAGCAAATACACCTATCAAGAAGGCCAGGACCACCGCCTGCCTTACGATCCGTCGGCTGATTTCACCACCCAGGTGAAGTCTTCCTTTGCCGGCTCGCTCAAAAATCTCTATACGGATTATCTCGATTCTTATTTAATTCACGGTCCGCGCTCAGCGCAGCAAATGACGGCCGGGGACTGGGAAGTCTGGGCCGCGATGGAGAATTTATGCGAGTCCGGCCAAGTGCGGATGATCGGGGTGAGTAATGTCGGGCTTCAGCATGTCAAAGAACTCTGTGAAAAAGCCAGAATCAAACCCAAAATCGTGCAGAACCGTTGCTATGCGGTTCGCGGTTGGGATCAAGCTGTGCGCGAATATTGTTTGGCCCATCAAATTATTTATCAGGGATTTTCTCTGCTCACCGCCAATCAAGAGGTATGGTTTCATCCTCAGGTTATGGCTATGGCTAAACGTTACCGTGTCACGGCCGAACAAATTATGTTCCGCTTTGCCGTACAAATCGGAATTCTTCCGCTCACGGGAACCACCGATCCTGAGCATATGAAAGAAGACCTGCAAATTACCCAATTCGAATTGTCCGAAGGTGATGTGCGTCAGATTTATGAACTCGGGTAATTAAGCCTATGCCGAAAATGACAAGCGGACCCGGTTGGTCCTTAAGTTCGGATGAAAAGCCGAAACCTCTAAGAAAACAAAATCCGCAATCGCCCGCAGCAAAAATCCGTTTGGAAAAACGTACCGGCGGTAAATACGTGACCGTCATTAGCGGGCTTCATACTTATGGTTCCGACAGGCTGAATCAAATCGCCCGGGAATTTAAATCTAAATGCGGAACGGGCGGGACCGTGAAAAACGGAACCATCGAAATTCAAGGCGATAAAGTTCAAACTATTCAGGCTTGGTTCAAGGTCCATGTTTCGTAAAATCGTCTGGTGCTCGGCAGCAATTTGCGGTATGTTTTTACTCATCACGGATGCGAAGGCGGAGGAAAATAAAATGGTGGAACTTAAAAAGGCTTATTTCGCGGGCGGATGTTTTTGGTGTATGGAAGGCCCTTTTGAAAAAACAGAAGGGGTGAAGGGCGTGGATTCCGGTTATGCCAATTCCAAGACGCCGAATCCCACTTATGAACAAGTTTCAAACGGGACAACGGAAGCTTACGAGGCGGTGGAAGTGGTGTATGATCCCGATAAAGTGAATTTTGAAGATTTGCTGAATGTTTATTGGACGACGATTGATCCGACTCAAAGAGACGGCCAGTTCGCGGACAGGGGTTCGCAATATTTAGCCGCCATTTTTTATCAAAGCGATGAAGAAAAAATGATTGCCGAAGAGTCCAAGAAAGTTTTAGAAGAAAGCAAGATTTTCAACAAGCCTATTACCGTTAACGTTATTCCTTTTGAAAATTGGACGCGCGCCGAAGAATACCATCAGGATTATTACAAGAAAAACTCCGTGCATTACAATGCCTACAGCTTCGGTTCCGGCCGCAAACCCTTTTTGGACCGCACCTGGAATAAAAAACCTTATTGCCCTCTCCGGCGCATTACGCCTGAAAAACTCAAACAAATTCAATCGAAGTCATCCCATGCTTAATCCCAAAGATACGGCCATCGGCATTGACATCGGCGGCACCAAAATTTCCATGGTGATCGGAACCGCTGCCGGAAAAATTCTCGCCAAGCGCGAAATCCCCACTCAAAAAGGCAAATACGTCAAAGGCTGCCTGGATTCCATGACGCATCAATTACAGGAATTGATGGCGGATTGTCCGGCCGGCCGGAAAATGCTTAAAGGAATAGGCGTCGGAATTCCGGGGCCCGTCGATTCTAAGAACGGCATTGTTCCCAAATCTCCGCATATGAGCGGATGGGAAGGGCTCGCCCTCGCAAAAATGCTTCATCATGAATTTAAGTTGCCGGTTTTTATGACCAATGATGCCAATGCCGCAGCCCTCGGCGAAAAAATGTTCGGGGAAGGAAAAAAAGAAAAACATTTTGTTTATATGACGGTGAGTACGGGAATCGGCGGCGGACTTGTGGCCAACGGCGAACTTATCGAAGGGGCGAGTTTTATGGGCGGGGAAGTGGGGCATATGAAAATTATCGCCGGCGGCCGCTTGTGCAAATGCGGCAAGGCAGGATGCCTGGAGGCCTATGCATCGGGCACGGCCATCGCGGAGTTCGCGCGCGAAGCCATTCACAAAGGAAGACGCACGCGCATTCTGCGTTATGTTCAAAAAAATGCAATCCTTACGGCCAAAGAAGTCGGCCTTGCCGCGCGCGAACGCGATCCTTTGGCGCTGGAAATTTTCCGCCAGGCCGGATTTTATCTTGGGGTCGGGATTTCCAATCTTCTTCATCTTACCAATCCCGGCATGGTGGCGCTCGGAGGCGGTGTTTTTAAATCGGCCCCGCCCGAATTTTGGCAATTCATGATGAGAAGTGTCCGCGCCAACAG
>JACPXM010000034.1 GCA_016196545.1 Candidatus Omnitrophota bacterium | reverse complement strand
GGCCGATGGGACCTGCGGGAGCGCCGCCGGTTTCCTCCGCCCGCCAAGCCAAGTTTTGCTCACAGCCTTCGCACATTGCGCCGATTGGCACCCTGAGAAATTCTCCTCAATCTCCTCTACAAAATCCGGGAATCGCCAGTTAAATCTCAACCGTTTCAGGCTGGCGTTTCGCAGAAAATTTTGAGAGGCTTTCCAGCCCTTTCTTAAGCTCCCCAAGCTGGTCCAAGCCTAAGGATATTCCCTTCTTGGTGGGCACAAACTCATTGCTTTGTTCGGATTGAAACCAGAGCCTGATATCGAAGTAAGATCGCCCCTTGAATTTCCTTAATTCAATTCGAATCTGTTCGGTCTCGCTTTTCTCAAAGCTGTGAATGAGCTTTGCCGGTTGTTCGCCGGTGTTTTGGTTTTGCATTTCGGTCTCCTTTTGAGACCTCGAAGGCGGGCAAAATCAAGGCGGGCAGAATGCGGATAAGTTAATCTAGATATTAAAATATGTCAATATATTTTTATTCACTCTAAAACAGCCGTTTTTCTTCCCTTTTGAATAGCCGCTGGATGTTAGTGCGGTGGGTGAAGGTAATGAGAGCGCTTAGAGCGATTGCCCCGCTGAGAAGAAGGCCGAATCCAGGGTCCCCTTTTGAGAAAAGAATAATCGCCAGGGGAAAAAAATAGGCGGCAGTCAGCGAGGCGACGGAAAGAATGCGGCTCAGAGCAAACACAAGGCACCACAGTAAAAAAGTGATGAGCGCCGGCTTCGCGGCCACGGCCATAAAAACTCCCAAAGAAGTTGCAACCCCCTTTCCTCCTTTGAATCTCAGCCAAATCGGGAACGTATGCCCTAAGATCGCGGCGCACGCAAGCCCTAACGCAACCGTCGTGTTTTGAGTCTCGGGATAAAAGTGCCGCGGCAAAACTACGGCCGAATACCCCTTTAAGGCATCTAAAAGAAAAACCAAAATCCCCCACTTTTTTCCGATCGAGCGAAACACATTGGTGGCCCCCATATTTTTACTGCCCATTTTTCTTACGTCCACGCCCTTGACCGCGTAACCCATAAAAAGCCCAAAGGGAATGGAACCTAGTAAATAAGCGAATAAAAGGAAAAATAGAATCATGGAGAGCCGTTTTTAAGTAATTTCAAATCGCGAAACACATAGGTGAGGCCGGAGGCAATCGTCAAGAGGGCCGTTGCAATCCAGAGGGGTACGGAGACCGGATGTTCGAGCAAAATGGCGATCAGCGTTCCCATTTGAAATACGGTGGTGATTTTCCCCAAAAGATTGGGTTGAACACGCACATTCCCCGTCATAAGAAATAAAATCACAAGCCCCGTAATAATGACAATATCCCGGAAGACGATGGTCACCGTCACCCAAAGCGGCGGCCGGTAAAGGAAGGCGGGCACAAAGAGAAGCCCGATAAATCCGCTTAGAAGGAGAAGTTTGTCCGCCAAGGGATCGAGAAATTTCCCCAGTTTTGTCCGCGTTTTCGTCACGCGCGCAAGCCAACCGTCCAAGGCGTCCGTAAGGCTCGCAACGATAAAAAAGAAAAGCGCCATCAGCCGGTGATGTTCTTGGCCGCTCTGATAGGACATCAGCGAAGTAAAGAAGAAGGGAATCAGGCACACCCGCGCAAGCGTAATATAATTGGCCAGGCTCAAGGTGAGGAAGTTGTGTCCGCTACGATTTCGGGCGCAGGCTGAGTATTGTTTTCAATCGCCTCTGCCGGGGGCCGGGCATTGAGCGAATCCTGGTTCACTCTCACAGAAACAATTTTTGAGACTCCGGCTTCCTGCATCGTAATCCCGTAAAGGGCATCGCCCATGGCAATGGTCTTGCGATTATGGGTGACAATAATGAACTGGCTCGTCGCAAGGAAAGTTTTAAGGACATTGAGGAATCGGTCAATATTGGCCTCGTCCAGCGGCGCATCCACTTCGTCTAAGACGCAGAAAGGCGACGGTTTAATTTTAAAAAGTGCGAACAGAAGGGCCATGGCGGTCAGCGCCTTCTCTCCTCCGGAGAGTAGGGAAATGTGCTGGAGCTTTTTGCCCGGAGGCCGGACAACAATATCAATGCCGGATTCCAGGGGATTGGTTTCATCCACGAGCGTCAATTTGGCAATGCCTCCTTGAAAAAGGGTTTGATAATATTCCTGAAAGGTTTTTTGAACGTTAAGGAAGGTTTCCTCAAAAAGACTTTTCGTCGTACGGTTAATTTTTCGAATGGCTTCCAGGAGCTGTTCCCGGGCATCGTCCAAATCCTTTTGCTGGGACATCAAAAAGTCGTAGCGTTTTTTAAGCTCTTCATATTCCTCGAGGGCAAGCAGATTCACGGTTCCCATCTGCTCCACTTTGCGCCGTAATTCCTCAAGGTTTTCCTGAAAGGCCGCTTCATCTTCAAGGGGCGGATAGAGACTCGCGTCCCTTTCCTCGAGTTTGAGGTGATAACTTTGCAGAAGCCTTTCTCCAATCCCCTTTTCCCGATAATCAAGGTCCAGGAGATTCATATCAAAAGCGTGCAAATGCTCTTGACAGGTTTGCTGTTGGGCTCGCAATTGCGCGAGCGATTGTTCGTGTTTGGAAAGTTTTTCTTCTGTCTTTGTCGTTTCCTTTGTAATTTCGGAGAGGCGAATTTTGATTTGAGTCATTTCAAGCTCCAGGCCCTTTTGAGTCTCTCTTAACTCGGCCTGTTCCCTCTGAAGCTGCTCGTTTTTTACAATCCGCTCTGCGGCCTCGGTCTGAAGGTTGAAGAGCCGCGCCTCATCTTCTTTTAAATGGAATTCCAAGAGGGCCAGCGCATCCTCAAAAAGGCGCTTTTTTTCCTCATGATGTTCCGCCTGGGCTCTCTTCTCCGTCATTTCCTTAACATAGTGCGCGTAATCGATATTGAGCTGCTCAAGTTTCGCCAGCAAGGATTCCTGCCCACTGTGAATAATTTTTTCCCGCGCCTCTGCCTCTTTGAGCATCGCTTCCAGCTCCTCTTTGCGAAGAAGGGCCTGGGCCTCCTCAGAATTCATTTCTTCATGTTCAAAGCGCAGAAGGCCAAGTTCCTGATCGAGGGACTGAAGCCGGTCCAAAACACCCTTGTTCAAGGATTCAAAGGATTCCTTTTGGATCAAGGCATCCATCCTTTCCGTTTCCAATTTTTTTAATTGGCTTTCCGTTTCCAGGATTTCGGATTCAAGCAAAACGATGGATTCTTTTTTCTTTTCAAGGTCTTGTTTGAGAAAAGGGGCTTTCTCGCTAAGGTCTTGAATCTCTGCGCCGCGCTGAAAGGAAGCCCCCGCTTTATCGCTTGAGCCGGCAAAGGCAATCACGCCCCGGGGCCCGATCAAAATGCCGTTGGGACATAAAAATTGAAATTGCAGGGCGTGCGGTTTTAATTCGCGAAGTAGTGCTTCGACAGGCGCTTCCCGGACCAAATAAATATTTTCGATCAAAGGCAAAAGCGCCCCTTGATAAGGCGAGATTATTTCAACGCTATCCTCAAGAGGGCATTGAATCAGGGGATGCTCGGGCTTTTGCAAAGGCGAACCGGGGTCTCGGCCCTCAGGGCGAACATCCCGGTTCGCTCTTCCATGATTTAACAAAACCTCAAATCGTAATGCCTTATCGCGGGAAAAACTTTGGAAAAGACTTTGAACGATATTTTCATTTTCCGATAAAAAAATATTAGAAAACGACCAAAAGGCGGCTTCCAGGGCCCATTCAAAGCCGGGCTTGGCTTTCATCACTCGGCGAAGGGCAATGAGCGATGACCGGTTTTGCCCCAAGAGTTCCAGGATGCGGTTTTCCCTTCCCTGCTGCGTGGATTCCATTTCCGAAAGCCATTCCAGGCGGCTCGCCGAGCTTTGCAGGGAGCGCTCAAGCTCCTCGGTTTCCCTTTTTACAATCATGAGGCTCGTTTCAAGCTGCGAGGCCTTTTCGGTCGCGAGTTGTCTTTCTTCCTGTAAAACGCCCAATCTATTTTCCAGCTCAGTGATTTGCCCCCCGTAATGCTGGGCCTTGTGACTCCACTGCGTTTTTTCATCTAGAAACTTGGTCTGGCTTTGGGTCTGTCGCGAACGCCTGTCCTGGGAATTTTCAATTTTTTGCTGGATGCGGTGGAATTCCGATCGTAACTGAGCGGCTTCTTGAGCACTTTGAAAGGCTTCCAGTTTGATGGATTCCAAGGTCGCCTTAGCCGATTGTATTTCTTTTTTCAAGTGATCGGCGGCAGCCTCCATCGTTTGCTGGACGTGCAGGATTTCGCTTTTTTGCGTCAAAAGTTCCGCGATGTCCTTTTGTTTCAAAGCCAGTTCAAGCCGGCTCTTTTCGATGCGGGTGCCCAGAAGGGTAGATTCCTGTTCCATTTGCCCCCTGCGCGCCGCCAGCTCCAAGAGCTTTTCCTCCACATAATGCCCTCTTTGCTCGAATTGATCCTTTTTGGATTCAAGTGCGTAGCGTTCGGTCTCGACCGTTTTAAATCGCGATAGAATATCGCGCAGCTCCTCTTGAAGTTCCTTCTGGGCGATTTGAACTTGCTGGACTTGCGACTCGAGGCCTAAAACTTGGGCCTGGAGGTGAGTTCTTTCGTCCTCCCGCTTTATTTTTTCGGCCCGAAGGATCGAAATTTCGTGAAAGGCCTTTTGAATTTCAAGTTCCTTTAATTTTTCAAGTTCCTGCTTGAATTTTTCTGCGCGCCGGGCCTGACGTTCGGCGTACTGAATATTGCGGTGAACCTCGTGAATGATGTCCTGAAGGCGCAGGCGGTTTTCTTCCGTGCGTTCGAGTTTTCGAATGGCCTCTTCTTTTTTGACTTTAAATTTGGCGATGCCGGCCGCCTCCTCAATCAGGAAGCGCCTTTCTTCGGGGTCGGCGTTCAAAATATAATCGATTCTCCCCTGCTCAATCATGGAATAAGAATTGGAGCCGATGCCGGTGTCAAGAATGAGGTCTTGAATGTCTTTGAGACGGCAGGAAGTTTTATTAATGAGGTATTCGCTGTCCCCGGAACGGTAAAGCCGGCGGCTCACCGTAACCTCTTGATAGTCGATGGCCAGACCGCGGTCTTGATTATCGAGGGTCAGTGACACCTCGGCATAGGCCAAAGGCTTACGGAAATCGGTGCCGTTAAAAATAACGTCTTCCATTTTGGAACCACGCAAGAGTTTGGCGCTTCGTTCCCCTAACACCCAGCGAATGGAATCAGAAATATTGCTTTTACCGCAACCATTGGGACCAACGATACAAGTGACACCACTATCGAAATGGACGACGGTCTTATCCGCGAAGGACTTAAACCCGAAGAGCTCAAGACGTTTTAGGCGCATGAAGGTATAAGGATGCCTTTGTAAGGTAACGTATTAAATTTTCGACACAAAATCCAGGGAGCTTGAGAAGGCGGCGATAATGAATTAATCCCGAAATGCTTTGAATGCAACGCAGGCGTTGTGTCCTCCAAAGCCAAGAGAATTGGATAATGCCACGTTCACCTTCATGCGCACCGCCTCATTGGGCACATAGTCCAAATCGCAATCTGGATCTGGATGTTTATAGTTAATGGTCGGCGGGATAATGCCATGGCGTAGGGCGAGCACGCAGACAATTCCTTCCACGCCTCCCGCGGCTCCCAAAAGATGTCCCGTCATGGATTTCGTCGAACTAATTTTAATTTTCCGGGCTTGGTCCTCTCCAAGTACCTTTTTGATGGCCAGAGTTTCCACTTTGTCATTGAGGGGAGTGGAGGTTCCGTGGGCATTGATATAATCGACGTCTCCCGGCTTAAGGTTCGCATCCTTGAGGGCTTGCGCCATGCAGCGGGCCGCGCCCTCGCCGCTCGGATCCGGTGCCGTAATATGACTGGCATCCGAGGTCATTCCATAGCCGGCCATTTCGCAGTAGATTTTTGCCCCGCGCTTTTTGGCATGTTCGAGTTCTTCAAGGACTAAAATTCCGCAGCCCTCGCCCATCACAAAACCGTTGCGGGTTTTGTCAAAGGGACGAGAAGCGGTTTGGGGATGTTCATTATGAGTGCTGAGGGCCTTCATGGCATCAAATCCGCCAAATCCAAGCATCGTGATGCAGGATTCGGTTCCGCCGGCCAACATCACATCGGCCTCCCCCCTTTGAACAATTTTAAAGGCATCGCCAATGGCATTTGAGCCTGTGGCACAGGCAGTGGCCACGCAATTGTTCGGGCCTTTGAGTCCGAGATGAATAGAAATTTGCCCGGGGGCCATATTTACAATCAGCATAGGAATCAGAAAAGGGGAAATTCGGCCCGGGCCTTTTTCAAGCATAATTTTGTGCTGCTCTTCAATGACCCTGAGTCCGCCGATGCCGGAGCCAACCAGCACGCCAATACGGTAAGGATCCTCATTTTTAACATCTATTTTTGAGTCTTGAAGTGCCATGCTGGAAGAAACGATGGCGAATTGAACAAAGCGGTCGGTTTTCTTGATATCTTTGGGTTTGATATAGTGCGTGGGGTCAAAGTTCTTAACTTCGGCCGATACCTTCGATTGAAACGGGGTGCCGTCAATCTGGGTGATGGGGCCGGTTCCGCTTTTGCCTTGTATAAAGGCTTTCCAGGATTCTTCCGCAGAGTTGGCCACGGGTGTAATCATGCCAACTCCGGTTACGACGACGCGCCGCATGAGAACGGATATTTGAGTTGAACTTAGAGGCTGTGTAACGGGAAACTACTTTGCATTCGCTTTTTGTTCGATATAGCGAATCGCATCACCGACGGTTTGAATTTTTTCGGCGTCTTCATCCGGAATTTCAATTCCGAATTCCTCTTCGAGAGCCATGACGAGTTCGACAGTATCGAGTGAATCGGCACCTAGGTCATCAACGAACGAAGCTTCCGGAACTACCTCTTCCGGTTTTACACCCAATTGTTCGACGATAATTTCGGTAATTTTTTCCTGAACGGCCATTGATTCCTCCTAGTTGAATAATAATTCCTGTTAAGTAACCATTCCCCCGTCCACCACAATGACCTGTCCGGTAATGTATCGGGAGTGTTCCGAAGCTAAAAATACGGCCACATCGGCTATTTCTTTAGGTTCGCCCATGCGTCCCAAGGGAATTTGTTCCAGAACTTTCTGTTTGAGGGCGTCCCCGAGCTTGTTTGTCATCTGTGTTTGAATGAAACCGGGCGCAATCGCATTGACTCGTATATTTCGCCTCGCGAGTTCGCGCGCTGCAGATTTGGTCAATGCAATCATCCCTGCTTTAGACGCGGCATAATTGGCTTGACCCGCATTTCCGGTGATTCCAACAACGGAACTGATATTAATAATGACTCCGGATCGCTGTTTCACCATGGGTTTTGCGCAAGCCTTGCTAAACAGAAAGGCGCTTTTTAAATTTGTCGAAAGAACGTCATCCCAATCTTTTTCGGGCATAATGGCCAGCAAATTATCTTTCGTGATGCCAGCATTGTTGACAAGTATATCTACCTTTCCATGGGTGTCAAGCGCTTTTTTGACAACTTCCGTTACCTCATCTCCAATTGCCACATTGGCTTGCGTCAAAATGCAACTTTGATTATTTTGCGCTTTTACTAAGTCTGCGGTGTCTTTTAAATTGGCAATCGACGTTGCCGAAAGAATCAATTTGGCTCCCTGGGCTGCCATTTCAACGGCGATGGCCTGGCCAATTCCGCGGCTTGCACCGGTCACGATCGCGATTTTATCTTGTAATAATTTCATGGGCGTCATTTCTGGACGAAAAGGCTTTCTATCTTTTCAATATCTTCCAAGGTTCCGCAGGGTTCAACGGTCATGGCGGGTGCAGATCTTTTTGCGAGTCCCTTTAAGACTTTTCCAGGTCCAATTTCAAGGCAAAAATCAATGCCTTCCTCTTGAGCCCGAATCATCGTTTCAATCCAGCGAACAGGACTAGTCAATTGCTTAGCAAGAAGGTCGCGAATTTCCGCCGGATTCGATACCTTTTGAGCCGAGGCATTGGGAATAAAAATCCCTTGGGGAGGATTTATTTGAACCTCTTTGAGTGCGGTTTCCAGTGCTTGGCGAGATTCTTGCATGAGCCGTGAATGAAACGCTCCCCCCACTTTCAATGGGACCACTCGCTTCGCACCTTTGGCTTCGGCAATCTTGCAGGCTTTATCAATTGATTCCAGAGTCCCGGAAATGACAATTTGGTCGGGAGAATTTAAATTAGCTAATTCGCAGCCGGCTTCGTCGGTAACGGCTTTACAGTCAGCAACGGATAAACCTAAAATCGAAGCCATGGTGCCGGGATATTTTTGAGAACAGGCTTCCATCGCCTCGGCTCTTTTTTTCACCAAGAGGAGGCCTTGCTCAAACGAAATCGCGCCCGCGGCCGTGAGCGCACTGAATTCACCGAGGCTCAACCCCGCAGAAAAATCCGCCGCAAGCTCCGGAAATTTTTCTTTGAGGACGGCCAGGGCCGCAAGGCTTGTGACAAAAATTGCGGGCTGGGCATAGGCGGTGCGCTTCAGACGGTCTTCCGGTCCTTGAAAACAAATTTCCCGCAAAGAATATCCTAAAATTTGGTCGGCCTTGTCATAAACGGAACGGGCCGATCCATTTTTCTCAAAGAGGTCTTTGCCCATTCCGACATACTGGGCCCCTTGACCGGGAAAAAGAAATCCAATTTTATTCGGCATCGGCATTTACCACCGGATGTGATTGGCAGCCCACGTCAATCCACCGCCGAAGGCCACCAGGACCACATCGTCCCCTTTTTTAATTTTTCCCATTTTCACGGCATCGTAGAGTGCCACGATTGTGGAAGCGCTCGACATGTTACCGTAGCGCATCACATTAATGAAGATTTTTTCCATGGGGATCTCGAGCCGGTGGGCGACGGCTTGAAGGATTCTGAGATTCGCCTGATGAGGAATAAGGCAATCGATATCTTGGACGCCCATACCGCTTTGCTTGATCACTTCGCGAACGGCGGCATCCATCGTGCGCACCGCCACTTTGAAAACCTCAGAACCCTGCATTTTTAGAAAATGAAGGCCGCCCTTAATCGTTTCCTCAGAGGGCGGATTCATAGATCCTCCGCCTGGAATTTGAAGGAGACCGGCCTGGGATCCGTCAGATCCCAAATAACTGGATAAAATTCCGCTTTGATCATCCTGGGATCGAGTGACAACGGCTGCACCCGCGCCGTCGCCAAAAAGAACGCAGGTGGAGCGGTCCTTCCAATCAATAAAACTTGATAAAACTTCCGTGCCTACGACCAACACGGTTTGATACATGCCGGATTCCACAAATCCCTGCCCCACCGCCAAGGCGTAAGGAAAGCCGGAACAGGCTGCGGCCATATCAAAGGCACCGCATTTTGCTCCAAGTTTGTTCTGAATATAGCAGGCCGTCGAAGGGAAAAGCATATCCGGAGTTATTGTCGCTACGATGATGAGTTCTACCTCGGAGGCTTTGAGCTTGGCATTTTCCAAGGCTTGACGGCAGGCTTCCACGCCGAGATCGCTGGCACTTTGCCCTTTCTCGGCGATGTAGCGGGTTTCAATCCCGGTGCGGGTTCGAATCCATTCGTCCGTCGTATCCACCATTTTTTCCAGATCAAAGTTGGTAAGCAATTTTTTGGGGATATAGGCACCCAGTCCGCGAAGGGTGGCCCGATGGACAGGTCTCATGAAGTTTTGCTTTCGACCCGGGTACTTCCGTTTCCGTATTGGCTGACGCCTTCAACGATATTCGCATTGACCCGAGTGGCGACAAGGTCCGCGCAAACGCGAATGGCGTTTCGAATGGCGCGCGCGGAAGAAATCCCGTGGCTGATAATCACAGGACCATTCACCCCCAAGAGCGGTGCCCCGCCGGCTTCTTCATAATTGGTCTCATTGCGGATGGCCGCAAGCGCGGGCTTGCAAAGCCAGGCGCCTAAAAGGGTGATCGGATTTTTTTTAAGTTCCCGTGTGATGAGCGCAACGGATGTCTCAAGCAGGCTTTCACTCATTTTAAGGACCACATTTCCGACAAAACCGTCACAAATAATGCAATCCACCTTTCCCGTAAAAAAATCACGGCCTTCAATATTTCCCACGAAATTGAGCGGCGATTCGCGAAGAATTTTATAAGTCTCTTTGAGAACTTCGGTTCCCTTGGATTCTTCTTCTCCGATATTCAAAAGGGCCACGGAGGGCCTTTTCTTTTTCAGGATACAGCGCGCATAAACTTCCGCCATAATCGCATATTGATAAAGCTCTTCGGGAGAGGGATTTAAATTCGCCCCCACATCAATGGCAATGGAAATACCGTGCAGGGTCGGAACGCTAATGGCAATGCCCGGTCGTTTGATGCCCGGCAAAAGTCCGAGCTTAAGTGTGGAAGCCGCGACAGCTGCGCCAGTATTTCCCGCAGACATGACCCCCTCGACTTCTTGATTTTTGAGCAGTTCGATGCAAACGTTCAGGGAGGAATCTTTTTTCTTTTTGATGGCAGCAACCGGGGAATCCCCCATCCCTACAATTTCCGTGGCTTCGCGGATTACGATTTTCCCCCCTAGAACCTTATGGCGGTTTAATTCGCGTTTTAAGGCGTCCGGCTGGCCGACAAGCACAATCTCAAGGTCGGAAAAATCATTCGCTGCATGGACCGCACCTTCGACTACCACTTGCGGGGCGTAATCCCCTCCCATTCCATCCACAGCGATTCGTATCATACTTTGGCTCCTATTCAACTCGACGTCATTCTGATCCCGCCAGAGGCGGGAGAAGGATCTAGATTCTTCTCCCGCCTCTGGCGGGATCAGAATGACGACTTTACTTTTTTTCTTCTTTGGCTTTTGTCTTAATCGTCAGCACCTGACGTCCTCGGTAATAACCACAGGAGGGACATACGCGATGCGGCAAAACCGCCTTGCCACACTGAGCACAAACAGTAACGGATTTTAGAGTGAGATGGTCATGCGCCCGCCGGAGGCGTGTTCTTGTATTCGAATGACGGCGTTTTGGATTGGCCATGCTGCTATTCCCCTTTTCTTTTCTTTATCATGCGAATGGAACCCATCGAAGGACTTTTCGCTTGAGGACAATTGCAGGACGATTCATTGAGATTAATCCCGCATGTCGGACAAAGCCCTCTGCAGGACGCTTTGCAAACGTAAGAAAGTGGATGTTCTAAGAGCATGACTTCCCTTAAATCATCCAACGTATCGATTTCCGCTTTGTCCTTGATTTCGTAATAGAGATCAAACGGAAGTTGAATTTTCTGTTTTGTCAGGGCTAAACACCGGCCGCAAGTTTTAATAATTTCGCTGGCGAGTTTACCACGAAAGGACACGGTATTAAAACTTTTTTCAACCCTTCCCTCCATGTGAAGGGGTTGGGTATATTCCAAATCCACAAATTCCAAGTCCAACTGCTTGGGATTGTAGGTTTCCGCTACGGCAATCGGTGCGCCGTCTTTTAAATCAAACGGTTTAATGATCATAATTTTAATTAAACGAAGCGTTCGTGACTGAATTTTTCTCGCAGGCTTTTGGCGACAAAGGGCGGGACGTAGTCGTCGAGATTTCCTTTGCGGGCGGCAATTTCCTTAATAAGACGCGAAGATAAATAAAAATGGGATTCCGAGGGCATCAAAAAAACCGTGTCCACTGCCTTGGACAAGCGCCTGTTTGTAAGCGCCATTTGAAACTCATAGTCAAAATCCGAGGTGGCCCGTATACCGCGTATGAGAGTCGGAGCCTTTTTAGAAACCGCATAATCTACGGTCAAGCCCTCGTAGCTTTCAACTTTGACCCCTTTTGTATTTTTAAGCGAGCGGCTTAAAAAATTCATTCTCTCTTCCACGCTAAAAAGAGTGCCCTTGGAGGAGTTGATGGCCACAACCACAATAACTTCGTCAAAGATCGAAAGGGCCCTTTTGATTAAGTCCAAGTGCCCATAGGTAACAGGATCAAAGCTCCCCGGATATATAGCTCTTCGTTTCTCCATGGTCCGTTTCGAGCCGGAATAAAAAAGAAAGGCAAGACTGCCCGATTTGTTTCGTTCTGATGCACTTAAGGGATTTTAGATCCGCGGGCAATTCCTCTTGCCTTGCATGTCCGACCACAACTTGTCCAAACGGGGCGACTATACCAGATTGGTCCAATTTCATCAATGTTTTTTTCACAAGTCCTTGCTGGAACGGAGGATCCACAAAAACCAAGGAATAGATTTCACCCGCCTTTTCGAGCTTGTCCAGGGCCCTTAAAACGTCCATTTCCAGGATTCGTATCTTCGGAAAAATTCCCAGGCTTTCGGCATTTTTTTTAATGACCCTTACCGACCAATCTGCCCGGTCCACAAACACGGCATCCAACGCCCCCCGGCTGATGGCTTCCAGCCCAAGGCTGCCGCTTCCGGCATAAAGGTCCAGGACGTGCTTGCCGGCCACAAGATTACTAAGAATATTAAAGACCGTTTCCTTCGAGCGGTCGGTCATGGGCCTGGTCAGCCGCGTCTTGGGAAATTGAAGTTTCCTGGATTTAAGCTCTCCGCCAATGATTCTCATGAAGACTCTCCTCCTGTTTTTGAATTCATTAATACTTTAGGGTCATAAGATCAAGAAGATTTTTTGTGGCCTGCCATTGCTCGGATTTTTCGAAGACCTCACTTTCCACAAGCCGAGAAGCGCATTCGCGGGCCTGGAGAAGCAAGGCTTCGTCTTCCATGGGATTTCCGATTCGAAAAAGAAACTCACCGCTTTGCCTCGTTCCAAAAAATTCTCCTGGCCCTCGCAGTTTTAAATCTTCCTCAGCGATGACAAAGCCGTCCTGGGTCTGAGTCAGAATTTGAAGGCGGCGGTTGCCTTCCTCCGTTTTAGGCTCTCCGAATAAAAAACATTCGGAGGCATGTTCTCCGCGGCCAATGCGTCCCCTCATTTGATGGAGCTGGGACAGTCCGAATCGCTCGGCATTCTCAATGATCATCAAGGTCGCATTGGGATTGTCCACACCGACCTCAATCACCGAGGTAGCCACAAGGATTTTAATTTCCCCGCGGTGAAAGGCCGTCATCAGGGAATCCCTTTCATACGCCTCCAGCCTGCCGTGAACAAGTCCCATGGGAATCCCTCTAAAAATGCCCAGGCGGAGTTTCTCATATTCTTTGGTGGCAGCAAGCATGTCGGATTTTTCCGTCTCTTGAATTAACGGGAAAATAAAATAGGCTTGATGCCCTGTCGAAACTTCCTGGCGAACGTGGCGGAGAATTTCCGGTTGATTCGAGCGTTTAATCCAATAAGTTTTAACCGGTTTTCTCCCCCGTGGGAGTTCCTTCATGCAAGAGGTTTTCAGGTCTCCATAAAGCGTGAGCGCCAGGGTGCGAGGAATGGGCGTAGCCGTCATCACAAGCTGATGCGGCCGCGGGTCCTGATAAAGGAGTTTGCATCGCTGATGGACTCCGAATTTGTGCTGCTCATCCGTGACAAGCAGGGCCAGGGATTGAAATTTTACATCCTCCTGAATTAAGGCATGAGTTCCAATTAAGACCGCGATTTTATTTTGTTTCAACTCCGCCAGAAGCCTTTGACGTTTCTCCTGCGGGGTGCTGGAAGTCAGTAGCCCAACTTTTTTTCCTTGAAGAGGGCCAAGCCACGCCGCGAATTTTTTATAATGCTGTTCGGCCAAAAGTTCCGTGGGTACAAGCAGGGCTCCCTGAAGGCCGTTTTGGGCGGCCAGATAAAGTGCCCCTGCGGCAACCACCGTCTTTCCGGAACCCACATCGCCTTGAAGCAGGCGATTCATCGGATGCGATTGCTTCAAGTCTTCAAAAATTTGGCGGAGGGCTTCCTCTTGGGAAGGGGTCAAAATAAAAGGGATTTGAGATTTAAAAGTCTCGAGATGCTTTTCTTGATCTCGTAAAGGATGGGAACGGTATTTGGTTTTGAGATTTTTCATTTTGAGCATGAGACGGATTTCAAAGAGAAAAAATTCGTCAAATACAATGCGCGTCCGTGCCCTTTTCAAGGTTTCAAAGGACGTCGGAAAATGCATCTCCTGCACGGCCTCTTTAAGCTCCATCAAGGCCAAGGAATCTCGGAAGTCCCGGGGGAAATGATCCTCAAGGGTCCGGTCAAGCTGATGGGCGAGGGCTTCATGAAGTGTGGTCCTCAGCGAACGTTGAAAAAGCCCCTCGGTTAAAGGATAAACCGGCGTGATCCGGCCCGTGTGAATGGCCTCTTCCTCTTCTTCCAAAATTTCATATTCCGGGGATTGCATTTGGAGTTTGCTACGGAAAAACTCGATTTTTCCGAAAAGAATGATTTTTTGTCCAACACTGAATTGTTTGCGAAGATAGGGCTGATTGAACCAAACCGCGTGAAGCACGCCCGTGGAATCGCCGACCACCATTTCAAAAAGCATCATGCGGGGAAGTCGGCGCAGATAAATTTTTAAAATTTCGACTCGGAGCGTGACGGCCTCACCCAGTTTTAATTCCTGAATCGTGCGGAACCGGCTGCGGTCTTCGTAGCGGCGCGGGAAAAAATAGAGGAGATCACGCACAGAACGGATTCCAATTTTTTCAAGGGCAAGGGCTCGTTTGGGACCGACGCCCTTTAAATAACGTATTTCTTCACTTCGTGTGGGCAGAGGCATGCTCATGAGCTGCTCGCAAGGGCACTCATGACGGCTTGGTGGTATCAGGTGCCTTGTCGGTTGGATTCTGGGATGCAGTTTCCGCTGTTTTTTGAGCTTCAGCTGGTGTTTCTGATGCTTTGGGGGGTTGTTCTGCCTTGACTTTTTCGGCCAACTGCTTGAGGGTTTCCAAATCTACGGGACTAGCGGGTTTGGAGGCCTCAAAAAGGCTGCGGTTCTTTCGAACTTCCAGATAATCCAAACCGATCGAGGTAAGAAGAAAGCAAATGGCGGAGACGGTGGTTACCTTCGTTAAAAAATCCGCAGCGCGAGTTCCCAGAAGGGACTGGACGTTGCCGCTTGAGAAACTGGTTCCCAGTCCTTGCCCCCTGCCGGCTTGAAGCAGAATCACCAGAACAAGAATGAGACAAACAATCACATGAATCGTGGTAAGAAAAATCGTCATGAGCTGGCCCCGGCCTCAACTTCCGCGACAGCCTGCGAAACAATTTGAACAAAGGATTCCGCCTTGAGCGAGGCCCCCCCCACAAGTGCGCCGTCGATATTGGGTTTTTTTACCAGGGAAGCAATATTATCGGGCTTCACGCTGCCACCGTAAAGAATCGCGATGCGGTTTGCCGCATCCTCGGAATATTTTTCTTTTAAGAGACGGCGAATATAAGAATGCATTTGCTCGGCTTGATCGGGCGTCGCCGTTTTCCCCGTTCCAATGGCCCAAACGGGTTCATACGCGATCACAAGTTTTACGATTTCCTCTTTGCTTAAATCTTTAAACGAATGGTCAAATTGATTTTTGACGACTTCAAACTGGCGTTTGTCTTCCCGCTCCTCTAAGGTTTCCCCAATGCAGACAATCGGAATGAGGCTGTATTTGAGCGCCGTCTTGATTTTCTCATTAACAAAGGCGTCGGTTTCAAAAAAGTATTGCCGCCTCTCCGAATGACCCAAAATCACATAACGGCAACCCACGTCTTTGAGCATGGCCGGAGATATTTCACCCGTAAAGGCCCCCTCGGTTTCGGGGTGCATGTTCTGGGCGCCTAATTCAATGGGCGTTTCCGTAAGGATTTTTGAGACCGCGGCAAGGGCCGTAAACGGAGGGCAGATGACCATATCGCAATCATTGATTTTATAAACACCGGCCTTGATTGTCTGAACGAGATTCGTGGCCTCGCCCGTGGTTTTAAACATTTTCCAATTGCCTGCGATCAAAGGTCTTTTCATAAGTTTCCTATACTTTTTGCGTGGCTTTGTTGAGAAGCGCCGCTACCCCGGGAAGAATCGTCCCCTCCAAAAATTCAAGCGACGCCCCGCCTCCTGTGGAGACATGAGACATTTTTTCCTCCAAGCCAAAGGCCTTCACGGCTGCGGCGGTGTCGCCGCCGCCGATAATGGTTGTGGCTTTGAGCGTGATGATCGATTCGGCAATGGCCCGCGTCCCTTGATCAAAGGGAGGAATTTCACAAACCCCGAGCGGGCCGTTCCAGCAAATCGTTTTGGCCTTGGAAAGAATTTCTTTGTACTTTTTTACGGTCTCAGGACCGATGTCAAAACCGGACCAGCCGTCCGGAATGTCTCCTGATACGGTTTGGGTCGGAGCGCCTTTTTCCATTTTTTGCGCGATGACTCGATCGACCGGCAGATGAATCGGCACATTTTTTTCTTTCGATTTCTTTAAAGCCTCCGCGGCTACACTTTCGCCGGCGGGATCAAACTTTGAATTTCCAATGCCGATGCCCAGCACCTTGTAAAACGTGTAGGCCATGGCTCCGCCGATTAAAAGGCGGTCGGCTTTTTCAAGGAGATTCGAAATGAGTTTGATTTTATCCGAAACTTTGGCACCACCGAGGATGCAAACAAACGGACGGTCAGGATTGGAAAGCGCCTTTCCGAAGTACTGGATTTCCTTGGCAAGCAAGTAGCCCGCATAAGCCGGAAGGAATTCTGTGACGCCTACGGTCGAGGCATGCGCCCGGTGGGCGCTTCCAAAGGCATCATTAATATAGAGGTCTGCGTTGGCAGCTAATTTTTGGGAAAAGGCCCGATCGTTTCTTTCCTCTTCCGCGTGAAAGCGTACATTTTCCAGAAGCACACATTCTCCATAGGCCATATTGGAGATATATTTAGCCACCACCTCCCCCACGCAATCCGGCAGTAAATCGACGCGTTTTCCAAGGAGTTTTCCAAGATGCTTGGCCACGGGGACAAGGGAATATTGCGGATCCGGCTTGCCTTTCGGGCGTCCGAAATGGGACATTAAAATGACCTTGGCCTTTTGGGAAAGGCAATATTTGAGGGTGTCCAGACTCTTGACAATGCGGGAGTCATCCGTAATTTCTGATTTCTCATTCACGGGAACATTGAAATCCGCGCGGATGAGGACTCGTTTTTGCTTAAGCGGTGCGTCTTCCAAGGTTTGTTTATTCATGTAAGTCGAACCATTATATGGAATCTGAGTGATATTAAAAGCGGTTTTTGAATTCTTTCAGCTCACCACACCCGGTGTGCAGGAGGGACCTGGAACCGGCAGGTTTTGAAGGGCTTGACATACTTTACGAATTTGATTTTGTGACATTGCGGGATAAATGGGAACGGAAACCACGTATTGGGCGACGGCCTCCGCCACAGGAAAATTCCTGGGATTTAAACCCAGATAGCGATGTAAAAGCTGATAAGGCTCAATCGGGGAAATGGCTTGAATCCCCTTGCGTTTAAAATAATTCACGTCATGAGCATACTTGCGGCGGCCCGCCAGAATAAAGCGGTAAAAATTAGGCTTATCTCCTTTTCTTCCAATCCATGTTTGAATGGAGGAATTCTGAGCTAAAGCCCTTAGATAACGAGCCGCAATCTGACGCCGTCTGGCAACGAATTTCGTCAATTTTTGAAATTGGCTCATTCCCAAGGCCGCGTGAATGTCCGAGAGCGCGTAATTATAGCGCACCTTATAATCCCTTCGTCGGTCATATTGGCAAAGATCGCGGATTTTTTCGCCCCAGGCACGATTTTTCGTCAAAATCATCCCCCCGTAGCCTGTGGCGATCATTTTTGTGGCAAAAAAAGAGCAGATGGTTAAATCCCCAAAACTTCCCAACGGTCTTGAGCCACGTCGGCTGCCGAGTGCTTGCGCAATATCTTCAATCACGGGAATTCCCAACGCCTGTATTTTCTGAATATCCGCGGGTATTCCAAAGGCATGGTGAACAAGGATTGCTTTTGTTTTACGCGATATTCTTTTTTTTACGGTAACGGGAGAAAGGCCGAGTGTTTTTCCATCAATATCAGCCAGCACCGGCTTTGCGCCAACATAATGAAGGGCGTTCAATAACGCGGTGCAGGCGTAAGTGGAACAAATGACTTCATCCCCTTTTTTAATTTTGAGGGCAAGAAGTGCCAAATGCAGCGCCGCGGTTCCGGAGGACGTGCACTGGGCATATTTTTGATGAAGGTATTTTGAGATCGCTTTTTCAAATTTGCGGGCCCACTTTCCCTCAGCGATCCATCGGCCTTGAAGCACGGACTGAACCGCCGCCAAATCTTTGGAGTCAATAAAAGGTTGATTATGAGAAATCATGAATTCAAATGCAGCCACACGGATTTCATTTGGGTGTAAAAATCAAAGGTGTGAAGACCGCCTTCTCTTCCGTAGCCCGACATTTTATAGCCGCCGAATGGAACGCCGTGATGAAAAGTACCGTAGCAATTGATCCAAACGGTTCCGGATTTGAGAAGCCGCGCGGCGCGGTGTGCTTTTTCAATGTCGCGGGTAAATAGGGCCGCAGAAAGGCCGTAAATCGTTTGATTCGCCTGCTGAAGGACCTGATCAAAATCCGCAAATGAGATTTGCGAGAGCACGGGCCCGAAAATTTCTTCTTGAGCGAGCTTCATCGTGTTGCTCACGGATTCAAAAATAGTCGGGCCCACAAAGTATCCCTTGGATTTACTTTGCTTTCGGCCGTCCAAAATCAATTGGGCGCCTTCTTTCTCGCCCAATTTAATGTAGCGGAGAATTTTATCCAACTGTTCCCTGGAAACCACCGCGCCCATTTCAGTCTTAGTGGACATCGGATCTCCGGGCTGCCAGTTCTTGGATTTCTCAAGGAGTAATTTTGAAAAAGTTTTTTTGATTTTTTGATCCACGAAAAGCCGGGAGCCGGCGCAGCAAACCTCTCCTTGATTAAAAAAAATTCCATCGCAGGCAAAATCCGCAGCTTGATCCAAATCGGCATCTTCAAAAATGATATTGGCCGATTTGCCACCAAGTTCAAAATGAAGCCGCTTCAGGCCCGGCGCCGCATTTTTCATGATTTCCTGGCCGGTCAAATACTCCCCCGTAAAGGTGATTCCATCCACTTCGGGATGGCGCACGAGCATGGCTCCGGCCACAGGACCAAAACCGGGAACAATATTTAAAACTCCTTCGGGGAGGCCGGCATCCATCGCAATTTGGCCAAGGCACAAAGCAGTGAGAGGTGTTTGTTCCGCAGGTTTTAAAATCACTGTGTTTCCGGCAGCCAAGGCAGGAGCTATTTTTTGGGCAGCAATAAGAAGCGGAAAATTCCAGGGTGTAATAGCGGCAATGACTCCGAGCGGCTCACGCAAAGTGTAAGAAAAATACGCGGGGTCCACCGGCAGCGTTTCACCGCTGAGTTTATCGATCCAACCCGCATAATATTCAAAGGCCTCGGCGGCGGCTGGGATATCAATGTGACGGCTTGATTCAATGGGTTTTCCGGAATCAAACGTTTCAAGTGTGGCAAGCCGTTCTTTATTGTGAAGAATCAATTCTGAAATTTTTTTAAGGATTTTGAAACGGTCTCGAGCCTTCATTTTAGGCCAGGGACCTGTTTCAAAGGCTTTGCGTGCCGCGCTCGCGGCAGCATGAATATCGGCTTCCCCCGCCTCCGCAACTTCGCAAATCATTTCTTCCGTGGCCGGATTGAGGGTTTTGAATTTGCGCCCGCTTTGGGCCGGCATCCATTTGCCGTCGATCAACAGCTTATGCCGGACAAGCCGGTCGGTGGGAAGTTCCAGTGTTCTTGGTTTTAGGGTTTTCATTTGCCTCTATTCTACACCAAACTAACAAAACCTACCGGTTCCAGGTTGCGGCCGGCAACCTGGAACCGGTAGGTTTTAACTGGGTAGATTAACGTCTAGATTGACCGAAACTTCAGAGGGCGCCCCGTCCATGATCTGAAACGGTGCCCGGGCATGGATTTGATCAAAAAAACAGATTTTGGATTTTTCATGGCAAAAATAAATCGTAGCGTCTAATAGGAGTTTTCCAGCCCCTGAGTTTGAGAGGACGTCGAGGCGAATGAGCCCTTGGCTTTCACTGGGATCGGCTTGACTCTCCTCATTTAAAAGGTGCAACGATTCGGGGGGCTCGACCCTCCATTGAATGCGCGACGGAGCTTGGGCAGTGTAATCATGCCCTTGCGGCAAATGAATATGAATGAGAATGCGACTTTCGCCTGAAGGAAGTTGAATCGGTGTTAACTGTATTACGTCCGCCTGAGGCGTTTGGCTGTCATCCTGAGGCCCGTCAAGGGCGGGACGAAGGATCTCAGATGCTTCCCCCAGAATGACAGGAGGATTGAGGTTTCTTAAATCGAGGGTTCCCACTTGTTCCGTTTTCAAATCCAAAGTCCGTATCAAATGATTATTCGTGTCGGCAATATAGAGGACACCCTTTAAAACATCAAGCCCCCCAGGTTCATTGAAAGTCGATTGGAGGCGCTCGCCATTTTCTTTGCCGTGTTTTCCGGTCCCGGAAAAAGTTTTAGATTCCCGCGTATTCGGATCCAGGATTTTGATTTTGGAATTATAAGTGTCCGCCACAAAAAGTTTTCCTTCATAAAAACTGACACCCAGAGGGTGCTGAAGCAGGGCCTCCTCCCCCTTTCCGTCCTTGTCTCCGAAAATAAAAAGATCGCGGCCTACCAGTGTTTCCACGTTTCCCTTAGGGTCGATATCGGCCTGTCGAATCGAGCTAACTTCACTGTCTGCAAAAAAAAGTTTTCTTCCGTCGGTATCGATGCCGCTTGGTTGCGCGAGAGCCGCTTGATTCAGCGGACCATCGATTCGCGCTTCGCGTCCGGATCCGGCAAAGGGCCGTATTTCGTGGGTCGCAAGATCCGCCCTCCAAAGCTGATGAGAACCTGCCATGGCAATATAAAGTTTGTTTTGATGGAACACCAAATCCCACGGTGAATTTAAATCGCGAAAAAGCGTCGTAACGCGTCTGCTTTTAAGTTCCGCCCTGCGGATCGCGTGATTGTCCGTGTCCGCGAGATAAAGAATCCCTTCGTGTTCATAAAGCCCTTGGGGATGATTAAAAGAAGCCTGCTCAAAACTGCCGTCCGCGCTTCCGATTTGGCCACTGCCGATCCTATCAAGGACCTCTCCCTGCAAATTTACAATGACAATACGGTTGTATCCAGAGTCTGAAATGAATAATTTCCCTTCGTTAGTTGCGTGAATTTTCCCGGGAAAGAGAAGCGAAGAATTCGGATCCTTCATGACTTCGGGATAAGTTTCAAAAATCCCTTTTTTAAGCTCTCCCTTTTCGTCAAAATATTTCGCTGCCTTTTGAATCACGGCATCAAAAAGTTCATAAATCCCCTCGCCGGAATGAGTACCGATGATTCGCCCTTGGGGATTGAGAAGCACAAAGCTCGGCCACGCGTGAATCCCATAGGAATTCCAGATCTCATAATGCTTATCATTCACAACCGGATGTTTGATTTCATAGCGCAGCACGGCCTGGCGAATGGGATCGATATTTTTTTCGTTTTCAAATTTTCCCGAGTGAACTCCGATCACCACAAGCTCATCGGAATATTTTTCCTCCAGTTTTTTTAAATCGGGGATGACGTGGATACAATTGATGCAGCAATAAGTCCAAAAATCCAAGAGGACTATTTTCCCTTTGAGATCCGCGACGGATATCGGCTTTTTGACATTCAGCCACGCCACGCCCGTCGGAAATTCGGGTGCATGAACAGTCCCTTCAAATTGCGGCAAAAGGATATTGGGCGCTCCCACCTTTGACGAGGATGCTTTCGAACAGCCAAAGAGCAAGGTCATGGCGAGGAGTAGAATTTTGCCTATCATTGCAAGCGAACGAAGTGAGCGAAGCAATTTGGTTTTAAGCGCAGATTGCTTCGTCCTCAACCCTGAAAAATGTAAAAAGGCTAGCATACTTACTCCTGGAAATCATAAAGGTAACCATTATAATCGGCTTTCCATGACATTCCAATTAGACCCTTTTCAAGAGCAGGCCATCAAAGCTGTCCAAAGGGGACATTCGGTGTTTGTGTCTGCACCCACAGGATCGGGAAAAACCGTCATTGCTGAGAGCGTCATAGATCGGGCCCTCTCTCAGGGCGAGCATGCGGTTTATACGGCTCCCGTGAAGGCTCTCAGCAATCAAAAATTCCGGGACTTTAAGGCGCGCTACGGCGATGACAAAGTGGGAATTTTGACCGGTGACGTAGCACTCAATACCGAAGCCCCGCTGCTTATCATGACCACAGAAATTTACCGCAATTCCCTTTTGGATTATCATCACCGTATTGAAAAAATCGGCTGGGTGATTTTTGATGAAATTCATTATCTGGATGATTTGGAGCGAGGGACCGTATGGGAAGAGGCGTTGCTTTTCACGCCGGCGCGCATTAAAATTCTTGCGCTAAGCGCTACCATTCCCAACGTGAAGGAGCTCGCCGATTGGATTCATAACTCCCAAGGCCGCGATCTTTCCGTGATCGAAGAGACCCGGCGCGTAGTCCCGCTTCATTTTTTCTTTCAGTGCCAGGGAAAAATTCAAAACAATTTAAATACCTTGTTTCGCGAAGGTTATTTAAACCGCGACAACTGGCGCATGAGCTCGCGGGAGCGCCGGCGCGGGTTTCGCCCCTTGAGGGCCCATCCCAACCGCCTCGATGTCATGCTCGAGCATTTAAGGAAAAATGACCGGCTCCCTTTGATTTATTTTGTGTTCGGCCGCCGGCGCGCGGAATTGCTTGCCCAAGAGGCCGCGGCCTTTGATTTTTTAAAGCCCGCGGAACGGCAAGGCATCGTTGAGCAATATGATACGCTTTGTGATCGTTATGACTTAAAATCGGAGGTCACCGCCCTTGATATGAAACAGCTGATCGAGCGCGGCATCGGCTATCATCACGCCGGCATGCTTCCTTCCTTAAAGGAAGTGATCGAACAACTTTTTACAAGCCGATTCCTCAAAGCCATTTTTACCACTGAAACTTTCGCGCTGGGCATCAATATGCCAGCCCGAAGCGTGGTTTTTGATCAACTCGAAAAGTTTTACGGAACCGGCTTTCGTCATCTGAGTTGCCGCGATTTCTTTCAAATGGCAGGCCGTGCCGGCCGAAGAGGACTGGACCCAGAAGGATTCGTTTATAGTCGCATTCAACCGGGGGATATCCCCTTTTCAACACTGAAACGCATTCTTCACGGACAAAGCGAGCCGGTAAAAAGCCAGTTTAATACTTCTTACGCAACGCTTTTAAATCTCTACCGCGAAAGAGGGGACAAACTTTTGGAGATTTATCCGCGTTCGTTTCATTATTTTCAATCCGGTGAAAGGCGGCGTAAGGAATGCGTGGATCATTTCCACCACAAACTGGATTTACTCAGGGAACTCGGCTATATCGACGCGAACACCGTAACCGCCAAAGGCGAGTTTGCGGCGGCATTTTTTGGTTATGAACTGGTGCTCGGAGAAATGCATGAAGAAGGCCTCCTGGATCCACTTGATGAGAGCGCGCTCAGCGTCATGTTATGCAGCCTTATTTATGAGCCGCGCCGGGGCATTCCTCCTCCCCGATTGAAATCTTACAAAGCCCAGATGAACGCGAAGGCGAATGAAATCGTCAACCGCATTCACAAACGCGAAACGAAATATCACATTCGCCCTTTGACAAAGGACGCTTCCTTTCATTTGGCAGAGGGCGTGGAAGCTTGGGTGAAGGGCGCAACTTTTGACAAGGCCTTATCCCTTACAGCGGCCGATGAAGGGGAATTTGTGCGCGCGCTTCGCATGGTGATTCAAATTGTGCGCGAATTACGCCAAGCACCGCATACCTCGGAAAAACTGAGTCGTACGGCGCATACCGCGTATCAAAAAATCAATCGCGGCGTGGTGGATGCCGAACGCCAGCTCCGAACCTAACAAAACTTACCGGTTCCAGGTTGCCGCCGGCAACCTGGAACCGGTAGAGTTTCAATGGCCTAAATGATAGGGATGAGCGCGCAGAATGGTGGACGCCCGGTAAATCTGCTCTGCGGCAACCACGGCAGCCAACTCATGCGGCAAGGTCAGCGGTCCAAAACTCCAAAGCAGATTGGCTTTGAACTCTTCGATTTCCTTTTCCTCAAAACCGTCAGCCCCACCGATAATAATCCTCAGGGCTCTAGCCCCGCTTTGTTCGACCTTTTTAAGTTCTTGAGCGATTTGTTCCGAAGATAGCATTTTAGAATTTTTTCCCCGATGACAAACCCAGACGGCTTCCCCTCGAGGGATCACCCTTTTTCCCATCCCGGTGACGGTGCAAGGATAAACCTTTGAAATTCTTCGTGTATACTCTTGAAATAACTCCAGGGCAGGTTTTGATTTAAAAGCCCGCACAAGTTTACCTTCAGCCAGAGGCCCGTTAAGAAGGAATCTTATTTCCATATTGAAATTTTATGTATAATGTCGCGCAGTTAAAATAAAAATTTATCAATGCTGGGACTGCTGATGTTAGGGGCATTCTTAAACTACCGTCTATGGCAGGCGGTCTTTGGTGAGCTAGCAATCTTGCGCGTCCCCGTAGCTCAGTTGGATAGAGCAACAGATTTCTAATCTGTCGGTCGCGTGTTCGAATCACGCCGGGGACGCTCCTTCAGGCGCAAAAATTCGCGGTGCTTCAGGAAGGCATAATAAGAAGAGAGGACGGAGTATTGAAGGCCTGCCAAACCGTCAAGAAAACCCCCTTGAAAAAGATAGAGCTGAACAAATTTTGCGGCGGGAAGGACAATCATTTTAAGAAAGGGAAAGGAACAACCTCGTTGCTTGAGGATTTCAATTTCAAAGGGAATATAACGTTTTAGTTTTAATTGGTAGTGCTCAAAATCCAAAGTGGAATAGTGAATCATAGGCAAAGTCAATTTTTTAACCGGCAATTCGGTGACGATATATTCATGAACGGGCTGTTCGTAATGGGCCTTGCCCCTCGGAAACAAGCGTATCGGCCAGTCCTCTCTCGCCCCGCTAAATCGAAGCGGCTTCCCAAAAAAGTAATTGTTTCTGCAAATGGCATAAACCGCATCCTTTTCTGAGTTCCTTACCACCCCTTCAATCTCCTCGGCAAGCTCGGGGGGGATACGCTCATCCAAATCCACCATCAAAATCCAGTCGCTGCTCGCCTTCTCAATGGCGGCATTTTTTTGGGCGGAGTAATTGGCAAAAGGAAGGAAATGGATCTTGGCGCTCAATTTTCTCGCAAGCTCCAAGGTCCGGTCGGTACTTCCGCTGTCCATCAGGATAATTTCATCCGTCCAAGCAAGGGATTTCAGGCAGGCTTCGATATTGCGTTCTTCGTTGAGTACGATTAAGACCGCCGAAATCGTCGTCATGGCCTTTTTTTTTGAAGGGCTTGAATCAGACCCGCGAACAAAGTGTCGTCGCCCTTGAGAAGGGACCAAAGGATACGAAACGGCAGAAAAAAGACATGAGAGACCCAAAATCCCGGGCTTTTGAAATTCTTCCACATAAAAAGAAAGGTATTGCGATGGGCAAGCGTCATAATTTTTTTGGAGCCAAACACCTTTTTAAAGCTGGCCTGGCCGATATGATAAACCACGCTTTGAGGCTCATAACGCAAATGAAATCCCGCCCCCTTGGCCCGGTAACAAAGATCCACATCTTCCATAATTCCGGGCAAATACAAATCATCATAACCGTTCAAGGCTATGAACTTTTCCCGCGAAAATGCCCCAAACCCGGAACTGTCCGTTTCCGAAGCCTGCATGAGTTCCGATTCATAACCGGGGTATCGGGCATTGCACCAGAAATGCCCAGCCCGAATTCCCGAACGGGACTTTCCGGCCTCAACCTTTTTGCCGCTAAAATCCATCACCCGGGGAGCGACTAAAAAAAGCAAAGGATCGGTTTCAAAGGGTTTTACAAGCGGGGCTATAAATCCAGCATCGACTTTAATGTCATTATTAAGAAGGATAACCACATCATCCTTATCTGCTGCGATGTAATCATTATAAGAGCAAAGGAATCGGTTTTGAGGAGAGTGAACAATTTCCACTTCCGGATAATTTTGTTTTGCCCAGCTTAATCCATCATCCTTACTTTGATTATCCAAAAGCGTGACGCGACAAGGAAAAGGGCTTTTGCGAGCCGCTTCCACGATGCTCGGAAGGCATTGAGGCAAAAGCTCCTTACCATTGTAATTAAGGATAATGATATTGGCTGTGAGAGGCATGCGGTCTTTTTGTCATGGAGAGCCTAAGGCGAAGCAATCTCTGAGATTGCTTCGCCGGACCGACCGTCCGGCACCGGAAGACCAAGCGGACGACCGCCGCTTGTCCGACCGGCGTCGGCCTTACGGCCTCCTAAGAATGACGACTTCTCGAGGCGAGCGACTCTTTCTTAATATATAAGAAGGCAAAGGCGCGCCAAATTGTCCCATAGAATGCTCATAGCGGATAGAAGGAGCGCCGGGGTTAAACGGAATATTTAAACGCTCGCGCACATCCCGCTCAACAAAGTCGCGCATTTTCACAAGCGATTCTGAGGAAAGAAAGTCGGTATAGACATAGGCCCTATAGCCGCCATCCGGATCCCCTTTGTAATAATCCGCGACTTCGTGATAATCCACTTCATACGCATAAAGCCTGTCCCCTGTTTTTTCATAAGTGTAAATCCAGACACCGGTTTTTTCCGGATGTCTTTGCGCAAAGTCATAATAAGGAGTTCCCGGATAGGTGGTAATAATCGTGACGTCAAAATCATCGGGCTTTACCTGCAAGAGCCAGTCATGGGTCTCCATAATCGTTTCGC
The DNA here is from genome assembly GCA_016196545.1 of Candidatus Omnitrophota bacterium. Classification (GTDB taxonomy): domain Bacteria; phylum Omnitrophota; class Omnitrophia; order Omnitrophales; family Aquincolibacteriaceae; genus JACPXM01. The sequence continues at coordinate 2,349 of JACPXM010000034.1, read as the reverse complement.
GGCTTTCTCCAGGATGCCCCACAGACATAAGGGCTTTGACTTTAAGGCCGTGATGCTTGGCAATTTGAATTGCCCGCGTGTTTTGATCCCGCGTGGCTTTTTTATTGATATTTTTGAGAATTCTCGGAGAGCCGGATTCAAATCCCGTCAAAAGCCAGCGAAAGCCGGCCCGTATCATGGCTTCGGCCTGAAGGTCATTAAAAAGCTCGGCTTTCACAAATCCTCTTAAGCGGAATTCCGTTCCCAATTCCTTTTGAAGGTCCGTGATGGCATTCATTAATTCCACCATTTTGGGATTTACATTAAGTTCGTCATCGTAAAACATAAAGCCGGTATAGCCATAATTTTCGTAAATATGACGCATTTCAGCGATGATGCTTTGAGTACTTCGTGTTCGAATCACGCGCAGCATAGGCGATTGTCGCCCGCCGCAAAAGCCGCATTCAAAAGGACATCCGAGCTGAGCAATCAGGCTTGTCGCGGGTTTTTCTTCTATCGTGTAATGATAACTTTTTAAATCAACTAAATGGCGGGCCGGAAAAGGAAGATTTTCCAGCCGCTGATTATTAAGAAAAAACTTTGAATTTCGGTCATTAGCATCGACGATGCGAGGCGGATTTTCGCCCAGGGCCTGAAAAATGGACTCTTCCCCATCCCCCACGACGGCTACGTCGAATAAATCCAACACTGCTTCCATGGCTTGAGTGCCTCGCCCCTGAACGCAATCAAGCATTTCTCTTTTATAAGCGGAATGCACGAGAGTTACATGCGGGCCGCCTAGGATAATGCGGGCATGAGGTCTTTCCTGGCGAATGGCGCGGGCGATTTTTGCCGCGGCAGGCATTTGCGGGGTTGTGGAGGTAATTCCGAATATTTCAATCTCCGTGTTGCGCGCATAATCCCGTATGGCATCCTCGAAATTTTCAATACCGGAAAGATCCATCATTTCAACAGCCATTCCCGATCGTTCAAGAACCGCCGCTACTTTGAGAATGCCTAAATTAACAAAAACCCGTTCATCGAGTAGAAAAATGGAGGGTGGCGTAATGAGGCATACGGATTTTGAATGGCTGGGCATGGAAGGTATCGTCATAAATGCTGTATCGGTAATCCTGACATGGACTTAAGATCGGACATTGTAACCCAGAACTCCTTTCTTGACAAGGTTTGGGATTTGAAGTATTTTTCGACCATGTCTTCCTCCCGCCCCTTCGTCAGTTTTGTCATTCCTGTTTATAACGAGGAATACAATATCCCCAATGTTCTCCGAGACTTAAATGAGGTTCTCGAAGACCATCCCGAATGGAATGCCGAGGTCCTTGTCGTTGAGGATGGCTCTCGAGATAACAGCAAAAAAGTCTTGCTTGAGGCCGTAAAGAGATATCCGGAGACACAATTGATTCTCCATGCCGTCAATCAGGGCTATAACCGTTCCCTTCGTGACGGAATTGAGCGCTCCAAAGGCGAGTATGTCATGTATATCGGCGCCGATGAAGAATTTGATATTTCAGAGGTTCCCTCTTTCATCGCTCCCCTGAAGGCCGAGGGCAAATCGCATGCCGATGTCGTGCTGGGGGTGCGGTGGCAACGCAACGCGTATAAACTCCATCGATTCTTTCTGTCGGTCATTTATATTTTCTTTCTCAATGCCCTGTATAAACTTCGCATTAATGACTATAATTGGTCGCAGGTCTGGAGCCGCGAGCTTTTGGACCAAATCGATATCGAATCAAAATCCCTTTTTATCCTGCCAGAAATTATTATCAAAGCCTTTGACCTCGGATACAAAATCAGCGAAGTTCCCTCCAATCATCGCGGCCGTCATTGGGGAAAGTCTTCCTTAAATTTAAAAATTATGTTTTCGGCCCTTTGGGATGGCCTGCGTTTTCACTTCAAGCGCCTTTCCCCCGATTACAAACCTGGGCCGAAATCCGCCGCGAAAAAAGAGCTAGTCTCGGTTTCCTAGCCTCTAAGTTTCTCTTCATATTCCCCGTCCACTTTTTTATTTATGATCACATGACAGAACTTTACGAGGGTCATCCCGGGAACACAGACGGCGTAATAAATAAAAATCCAGCGCCCCTCAAACCCCTTCCAAGTAAGATTGATGACCGACAGCAGTGTAAGAATATTCATCACGACGTGAATTTCACAGGATTTATGAAGAAGAGAATAGACTCGCTTAAGTTCAAAGCCGAAAAAGGGGACAGGCTGGTTTCCAAGCCTGTCCCCTTTTTCTGATTTTCCACTCATTTCGACCCCCACTTTTTTTGTTACCATTCCCTCCTGATAAATTTTTTCGAGAATGGCTTTGCTGGCAATATCGTAGGAGAGATTAAAAAATAAAAT
>JACPXM010000033.1 GCA_016196545.1 Candidatus Omnitrophota bacterium | reverse complement strand
TGAGCAAACCGGTTTCCCTTCTTGAGCACAAGCGGAACAAAACACAGAAGGGAAACATACCCTACGGCGGCGAAAAACTTTCCTTCTTGAATCTCCGGGTCAAGACTTGACTCGGATTTCCCTCCAAACGTTTCCTCAGCCATGAATCTCCCTTCATGAGGACATCGCTCTGAACGATGCCTTCAAATTTTAGGTAGGTATTATAGTAGACTTGAAAGATGACTTCAACCTTTGGTTGATGCTGCCCCAGGGCCTCCGCATCTAATTTATAGCAAGCACTAACTCAAGGTATTCCGGCCTGAGAGCAGCACGATGGCGTTTCATGTTAAGACTTTTCTTTACGGAGGTTTCTTTGCGCAGCATATTCATGGCCAAACGCCGTAAGAGAGCGAAATTCTGAGCCGCTTGCTTAATGCGAACCGTCGAATGATCTTCTCCGAAGGTCACATCCAAACACCAGTGGGCTTTATTTTCGATTTCCCAGTGAGTCCGAATCGCCTTAGCAATTTCTTTGGCATCGGCTTTCAAACTCGTTAAATAATAACGTCTCTCCAACGTCTTTTGCTCCCCGATCTCGCGATGACTCTCAACTTCCACGATACTCCGTAAACCTTTCCAATCCTTGCGCGGCTCAAGCCACTGAATCTGATCACTGACTCGATACTTGCGGATCTCCAAACGGCCATGTCCTTTATCCGTCGTCTTATATTCCTGATATTCCTTTTCAGGCAGCTGCGGATCTTCCCAATACTGCTTTACATCTTCGTGAAGCGTCTCTTGATTGCCTTTCAAGGCCAGCACATAATCCGCTCCCTTGTCCTGAATCTCCTTGGCGATTTCCGTCTGACATCCCATCGCATCAATCGTCACGATGCATCCTTTCAAATCCAGAATCTTCAATAACCGGGGGATCGCTTCAATCTCATTAGATTTTTCTTCCGTCTCCACTTGCCCAAGCCATAAATGATTTGCCGCAGCCCACGCGCTGACAAGATGCAACGGGCTTTGCCCAATACTCCCGTGCCGGCTGCCCCGCACTGTTTTACCGTCAATGGCAATCACTTCTCCCTCAGTCTTCTGGTACACTCCCTGAATCCAACTCGAAAAACTCTTCTCAAATTCCTGCGGGGCTAACTGCGCAAACAATCTCCCAAACGTATCATGCGACGGTATCCCATTTGTCAAATCTACATACTTTGCCAGCCATTCCTTCCGCCCTTCCCCAAACTCTTCCATCCCTTCCCAACTCTCAATTCCGCACAACACGGCACAAACAGCGATGAACAAGATACTTTCCAGCTTGTGAAGCTTCGTCCTTTCGATTCGCGGATCTCGGATAATGCTGAAGTGGCTTACAAAATCTCCGGCGCTCTTGTCCATGGGAAAATCCTCCTCGAGGTTTTCCCATTTATCGACAATCTTGCTCTATCTCCTTTTATTTCCCGAGATTAAGATGCGTGGGCCCTGGCCATTGGGATGCCCCTCTCCGAGCCTTTCGGCTCGAAGAGCCGGAGGCCCGAAAAGGGGCTAGTACCTTGTCATTTTAATTTTTAGGGGAACAAGTACTGTGCCGGATTGAAATTGAACTCCCAATTTCAATCCTGACTGCGCACTAGGAAGGCTGAGTGGTATCGGAAGGAGCGGCGGCCGGAGCCGAACGAGCGGGTCGCGCGGGGGCCGTTGAGGGGGAGGGAGCTGGGGGGTTGAGCCGCGGAACAAGGTTCA
>JACPXM010000037.1 GCA_016196545.1 Candidatus Omnitrophota bacterium | reverse complement strand
TTCACAAGATTAGTTTCTGCAAGTAATTTTTCAATATTTGTCTTTTTTAAAACACATAAATCTTTTATCCACTCTGCAATTTTAAGGAGCTGATTGGATGTCAATTTGAGTTTGGCGCCGATATGCAACGCAAAGGCCTTTTGATCGTCTTGTGAAAAATTCAAAAGAAGAGAGGCTCCTCGGAAAGGAAGCCTCTGGTGATGAATTAAATGCTTCAAGTCCTCATGCAAGGCTGCAAGCTGCAAGTAAGAGTCCAAGAAATGCCTTTCGGAAGGCAGCCCCAGGGCCGGAAGCCAAAACTCTACCAACTCTTCACTGGGAACTTGATACTGATTTTTGGCTTTCGATAAAGTTGTCACGCGGTCCATTTCCGCCCAGTTTTGATTCCAGTTGGAAAGCGCCGAAAAAATAAATGCCTCCCCTTCGGAAAGCACCTTTTGAATTTCTAAAGCTGGAAGCAAATCCTGCCCGAGTTTCAAACTCGCATAGAACCGCTTATGGCCTGCGATAAGTTGGTAGGATTTGCGAGTCACAATCAGTGGAAACAAAACGCCCCACTTTTTAACCGATTGGCTTAAGGCCGAATCTTCCAAATCATAACGGCATGAAAAGTGGCCGTCGGATGGGAATTTTTTAATGGGAATTATTTGGAAAGCGTAGCCAGCCACTCTTTTTCCAATCGCTCTGGAGAAATATGCAAAACGGCCCTCAGGGCCTCATCAGAATTTTTTCCCTTGCCAAACTCTTGAAGCAGCTCTTTGACCCGGAACATCCGGTACCGGTCTATCATGTAGCTCACGATTTGAAAGGACTGCTGATAAAAAAGATGCACGGTGTTTGTATCCCGAATGCCGGCGGAAGAGGCCTCCGACATCATCTGGGCCACGGGAATTAAAGACTTAATTCTCAAGGCAGCTTTAAAAATCGCTAGGTCATTTTTTTTGACCTTATTTTCTTCATATTCCGCAAGCCCCTCATTGATCCAGGCCGGCGCTTGATTCAAACTCATGGCCCCCACAAAGGCATGCGTTACCTCATGGGTGGTGAGGGCCTCAAGTTCCATTTTTTTAAACCCCTTGGTTGAGACCGGCATGCGGACCTTTCCGTCATAAAGACCCGCCGCCCAATGGGGGGCATTTGAAATTTTTCGAAATTCGGCCTCATCATAAAGCAGGACGATGACTTGATGATTGAAATAATAAGCAAAATCCTTGGAAATCGTGTTGTAAGTTTTCAGGAGAAGCTCGCGCAATTCAAAACCTTCCATTTTCACGTTTTCATTGTGATATTTGATAATGAAATGCTGCTCTCGATAGGTGGAAAGTTTTTTTTCGACAGGCGCTTCTTTGCGAACCTTTTCTATTTTTTGAGTCAGGGATTCGCGCGGCTGAAGGGAATAAGCAATTTCCCAATTGGATTTCGCAGCTCCAAGTTTTTGCTCCATATAATCAATATCGCCCAAAAGTTCGTAGGCAATGGCATTTTTAGCATCTTGACGAATCGCCTCTTCAAACGATTTGCGCGCTAGATCATATTGCTGCTTTTGAAAATAGGAGGCCCCCTCATTCGTTGATTGAATCGAAAGCACGGTCATCGGGATCGCCGCTTGCTTGGGATCTTTGAGGAAATAGCTGAGGAGCTCTGTCTTCGCCCTTTTTTCGACAACCTCCTCGGAAGTATCGGATTCCGCGGCCTGAGCAGGGGAAAGGGCTAGGAAACTTACAACGATCAAAAGCACGGCTTTTTTCCACTGGCGGGCCATAGCCACCCGCTTGGGAATGGAGGGGTGATCGTAGAAAAACCATTCATAGAGCGGGTGCGGGTCCGGGTCAGCCAAATTCACGGTTCCAAGCTTTTCCATGCAGGAAATAAAGGCTTCCCGGTTCGGATAGGCTTCGAGGGCAAATAAATCGGCAAGACGCTCCATCCAGCGGGAAAATCCGTTTTGAAGCGGCGCAAGGGCAAGAAAGAAAAGGACAAAAATCAGAAAGATTAAAGGCAGTGCGGCAATATCTCCCGGCCCCTCAAGTCCCAACCGGTAAGCGAGGGGTGTCAAGGTGCGGAATAGCAGATAGAATCCAGCCAAGGAAACAATCAGTCCGAAGGATAATATTTTCCAAATATCGCGGTGTTTAAAATGACCCAGCTCATGCGCAACTACAACCTCGATTTCATCGCCTGTAAAATTTTCAATTAATGTATCACTTAAAACAACGCGTTTGGTTTTTCCCATGCCCATGAATGCGGCGTTGGCCTTTTTGGTGGTACGGCTTAAATTTAAGGAATAAATATTTTTCAGAGGCATTCCATATTTTTTTGCCAATGCAAAAATCCTGTCCTTGAGGCCTTCATCTGCCACGGGACTGTACTTGTAAAAAAGCGGGACGATTAAGACTGGAAAAATTTTTCCCATCACGAAACTGACAAAGGCGTAGCCCGCCCACGCCCAAATCCACCACTGATGGGGCCAATGCCAGATCAGACCGTAAAGCGCCAGAATCAAAAGGAGTGAAAAACCAAAGGAAAGCAACGCGCGCTTTGCCATGTCTCCCATCCAACTCGCAAGGCTGTGATTGGAGAGTCCGTAGCGATGCTCCAAGATAAAGCCTGAATAATAGGAGAGAGGGAAATCAATCAGAAAATGAAAAAGGGAAAGAAAAAGAAAATAAAAGGCAAGGACCCCGTAAGGATTTGCCACAATCTCCGAAGACCACGCCTTAAAAAGATGTGTGAGCGGTGTCAAAAGGATGAAAACGAGCAATGCCGGAGTAAGCGCGAGGTTCACGAGCTCAAGCTTTTTTTTCTGGGCGCTGTACTCTTTGGCCTTCGATTTTAGGCCACTTCTTGAGTCTTCTTTTGCTGAGGAGTTTCCTGTTGAATCCATGAAAGGATTTCCTTTTTTAGACTTTTTTGGTTATCAATCATCGCGGCCCCATGGCCGGCTTCATCGTAAAGGAGCAAGTGCGAACTTCCTGGGATTTGGTTTTTGATTTTTTCGCTTGTCTCGGAAAAAAAGCCGTCATCCCGGGAAGCCGCAACGAAAACTGGTTTTTTTCCTAAAAGCTGAATTTCCTCTTCCATTAATTTCCCAGCAAAATTGGGGGGCAGTGATAAAAGCACAAGACCCCGAATTTCCGGGCGCTGCTTCGCAAAATAAACGGCCAAACCCGCGCCGACACTTGAACCAATGAGCCACAGATTTTCTTTCTTTTCGACCAAACTCAGTACTGCCTCGAGGTCCTGAGTCATGGAAAGAAACCCTTCTGCCTTCAAGCGTTCGTAGTGAATTTCTCCGCCCTGCCACTCCGTGCTCAAACCGTGTCCTCTCAAATCAAAGGTCACGGTATCCCAGCCATGCGTGTGGAGGTATTTGGCTAAAGTGTACCATTCCTCGGAACTGGAACCAAGCCCGTGCACAAGCACCGCGGTTCCCTCGGCATTTTCAACTTTTTGATATTCATAGGCCAGGCGAACCCCATCGGAACTCCTAAGGTAGGTGTCGCGGGCGCATCCTAAAAAAATCAAAAGGCAGAAAGCAGAAAGCATCCCTTTCATTTCATTCCCATTCCCCCAGCACTCCCAAATGATCCGAGGGCCAAATACCTTTAGCATTCGGCTTGTTCAAAATGAGTTGAACCTCTTTCAGGCGCCCCAGAAGGACTCGTTCGTGGCGCGTAAACAAAAAATCGATGCGTCGGTCGGGCATGGGATGATCGCAACCCGCCGTATAGGGATTTCGATTGTCCCAGGTGATACCCGGTTTGGCGGGATGCCTCTTTGCGTAGGCATCTGCGAATTTTCCCGTTTGAATTATCGTTTGGATTTCCGGCGAATCCGGGGCCGAATTAAAATCGCCCATCACCGCCGTTTCGTTTTGGGCGGCTTTGATTGAAATAAAGGCGAGCAATTCGTCCACTTGCCTTTGCCGAATATCAGATTCCGGAATACGCCAGGAAAGATGCGTGTCAAATGCCGCAAGCTTTCCCGAGCCGGTTTCGAATTCCGCAAACAGGACGTAGCGAAGATAATCCTCGGTCGGGGATTTTTTTTTATAAGTCAAGCAAGTCCAGGTCAAGGCCGGAAAAACGGATAAAAAGGCGAGGCCGCAAGGCTCTTTTGGAAAAATCAAGGTTGGATAACTGACGCGTTTTTGAACTTTCTGGGCCCATTCGGGATTAAAAATCTCCTGAAGCCCGATTAGTTCGGGGCGGTGAATCTTAATGCCCTCAACCACCAAATCCCAGCGCTCTCGCCACGGACCGCGTTCTTGCCAGGTGTTGAGCGTCAGGATTTTCACCGTAAGTCCCTTAGCTGCCGATTAAGTTCCTCAAGCCGTTTCATCATTTGAGCGCGAATTCTCTCTCGCGTCTCTTCAAGTTCTGGAAGAGAATTTCCTGGAACGCGCTCGGGTTTTTCGATCGAGACCGCGAATGCAGCCTGTTTTCTCAAAAGGCGCGAATGCTTCGGGATACTGTCGTGGGTACCGGCAATCACCACAGGCAAAATTTCAACCCCCGTTTGCTGGGCCACACGAAAGGCCCCGTTTTTAAAGGTCTTGATTTCTCCGTCCAAGCTTCGAGTTCCCTCGGGAAAAAAGAGAATGCCGATGTCTTTTTTGACCAGCTCGCAGACCTGGTGCATCACTTTTTCTGCGCTACGGCGGTCACTGCGTTCAAGCGCCAAATAACCGCTTAGCGCCATATGCCATCCCAAAAAGGGAATTTTAAAAAGCTCACGCTTGGCCACGAATCGGAATTGGAGGGGAATGACGGCCAAGACCACCAGGATATCCAACATACTCTGATGATTGGCAATAATGATATAAGTCTTTTTGGGGTCCAACGTTTTCAACCCATAGACTTTAAACTTTGTGAAGGGACTCGGGTAAAGAAGTCCTTTGGCCCAAATCATGGCGATGCCATGCATGCCCCGCTTGAGGGGATCCGCTAAAAAGCAGATAAACCAGTAAGGCAGTGTAAAAAAAGAAAACATAATCATCGTGTAAAGCACGGTCCACACCCACATATAAAAATTCAGCACAATGCTTGTACCTAGCGAATATTCCTTGTTGGCCATAAGACATGGATTTTAAGGTCCCGCCCTCCAAAAGAAAATATCTTTTTATAAAATCTCTCTTGATCCTTGTCAACCTGCGAGGTAACATCTCCCCTATGCCCACTAAAGAGCAAGTCATTGAAGTCGCCAAAAAATGCTTTGATCCTGAAATTCCAGTCAATATCTGGGAACTGGGCCTGATTTATGATATTCAGGCAGAGCCCGCAAAGGTTCAGGTACAAATGACGCTTACCTCGCAGGGATGCCCCTCCGCCAAGCAAATCCCCGATGAGCTGCGTGCCCGGATCATCAATGAATTGGGCGTGAAAGAGGTCAAAGTGAATGTCGTCTTCGATCCTCCTTGGACCCCGGAGCGCATTAGTGTCGAAGGCAAAAAAAAACTCGGCATTGAAGTTGAAGATTAAAACCTTACCGGTTCCAGGTTGCCGACGGCAACCTGGAACCGGTAAGGTTTGTTGGTTTTGATGGATTCTTTAGGCCTTTATCACGCAGCCCTTGAAGATTATAGGGCCGGCCACACGGAATCCGCTGAAAGAAAGCTCGAGCAAATCTTTTCCCAAAACCCCGCTTTCGAAGACGCCTACGAGGCGCTCTCCGTCATTTATTTCAATCAAAAATGCTACGACGAAGCCGTAGGGGTCCTTCGAAAATGGATTTCCCAAAATCCAAATGCGGTCATGGCACAAGTCAATCTTTCGCGTTGTCTGGCAGCAAAGGGAATGATTTTAGAGGCCGAACAGGCTCAGGCCGAAGCCCGTAAACTCACGTGGAAGGCGGAACTTAAGGCCAAAAAATTGGAGATGCCGAAAGTTGATTACAGGGAACGGATAGAGCGCTATAAAAAAGTCATCGATTTAGACCCCAAAGATGTCCTGGGCTATTTCACGCTAGGAAATACTTATCTGGAAGCGGGTATGAAACGAGAGGCCGTCGACAGCTTGCAAAAGGCCATTGACGTGGACCCTGGACACTCGTCATCCTATTTGAGTCTCGGGCTGGCGCTTGAAGCACTGCAAGATAAAGGAATGGCGGTCGAAATTTATAAGCGAGGTATTCAAATTGCCAACGCAAAGGGCGACCTCATGCCCCTTAAGAAAATGGAGTCCCGGCTAAACACTTTGACTTGATTCAATCGAATAAAATGCGCCGCTTGATTTCGCGGGAGTCGTCCTCGAGGGCGATTTCTTCGCCATCGAAATCAACCGAGACGTCACCATCCTCCCGGCGAATGGAATTGCCCCACCGCAAGCGTGTGCCAACCTGAGTCAGCAAATGATTCGGAATTTCATTCAGAAAGCGGGACGGAAGATTTTCATAATGCGCACCGTACATGCGCCGCCTGGCGGCATAACTCAAATGAAGTTTTTCGCGCGCACGGGTAATTCCGACATAACAAAGCCGTCGTTCTTCTTCAAGTTCAGGTCCGATATCGCTTGAAGCCTTGATATTGGGAAAGAGGCCTTCCTCAAGGCCCATCATAAAAACAATTGGAAATTCAAGTCCCTTCGCCGAATGAAGCGTCATTAGCGTCAGGACATTCGTACCGTCTTTCCAGCTATCAATGTCGGTCATTAAGGTAATGGACTCCAGGAACACCTGGAGGCCCCCTGCGCCCAATTTTTCCTGTTCTTGCTCAAATTCTTCAATCACTGTGAAAAATTCTTCGATATTTTCAATGCGCGCCTGGGCCTCGACGGTCTTTTCCGCTTCCAGTGCTTCCAGGTAGCGTGTCCTCTCAAGCACGAGCTCCAAGGTCTCCTGAACACTTAATTCCTTGCAATCCCTGCGAAGATTTTTAATCAGAACCTCAAGACCTCCAAGAGATTGTTTCATTCTTGGCGCCAGTAAATCGGTGGAAAACATGCTGGAAAGTGCCTGCATAAAGCTGATTTTTTTTTCAGCTTGAAGGGATTCGATGATTGTCTGCGCCTTTTTCCCGATTCCGCGCGGTGGCACATTCATAATCCGCTTCGCGCTGACGTCGTCCTCCGGATTGACGAGGAGACGCAAATAGGCGATTACATCTTTGATTTCTTTTCGGTCATAAAAACGCGTGCCGCCGACAATCACATACGGAAGATGGGCCTTCAAAAGGGCGTCTTCGAGAATGCGCGACTGCGCGTGTACCCGGTAGAAAACCACTTGATCTGCCAAAGTCCTTCCGGAATTCCGGTATCTGATTATTTGCGAAACAATCGAGGCGGCTTCCTCTTTTTCATCCTCAGCCTGAAAAATCGTAATTTTATCCCCCCCTTTTTGCTCGGTCCAAAGCACCTTGGGTTTGCGCATTTTGTTATGTGAGATCAAACCGTTGGCTGCATCCAAAATTGAAGCGGTCGAACGATAATTCTGCTCCATGCGAATCATGCCGCATTCGGGATAATCCTCCTCAAAACTCAAAATATTTTGAATATCCGCACCGCGCCAGGAATAAATGGATTGATCCGGGTCCCCCACCACCGTAATTTGGCGGTATTGGGTGGAGAGCAGTTTGACCAGACGGTATTGCGCGTGATTGGTGTCCTGATATTCATCGATTAAAATGTGGCGAAACCGGTCCTGCCAGCTTTCAAGCACGTGGGGAAAACGATCGAAAAGGGCAACCGCCTTCATGATCAAATCCCCAAAATCAAGCGCCTTAAGCCGCCTCAGTTTTTCTTCATAAAGTCCATAAATTTTCGCCACCGCCTCTTCATAAAGATCCGGAGATTTTTCCGCATATTGAAGAGGCGTCATCAAAATATCCTTGGCCCGCTGGATGCGCTCGCGCACGCCCTTGGGATGCATTTGTTTTTCATTCATTTGAAGTGCTTGAATACATTCTTTGATCAGAGAAAGCTGGTCGGACTCATCATAAACCGTGAAATTGCGGTCGATTTCGAGGGGTGCGGCATCGCTACGCAGAATTTTAAGGCAGGTGGCATGAAAGGTACTGACCCATACCTCAGCCCGCACAAGGCGCATGACACGGGCCTTCATTTCCTGGGCGGCTTTATTGGTAAAGGTCACCCCTAAGATTTGATAAGTAGGCTGGCCCTGGGCAATTAAATAAGCCATTCGCCGCGTAAGGATTCTGGTTTTTCCGCTGCCTGCTCCCGCAAGGACTAAAAGCGGCGCATTCCCCCAGGTGACAGCTTCGCGCTGGGCAGGATTCAAATCTGACAACAAATCGAAATCAGTCATTCGTCCTTGATTTTGTAGCCTTTGTCGAAGATTTCTTTGAAGTCATAGACATTTTCAAAATCCGAAAGTTTGTCTTCGGCTTGTTTGCGTAAAATCCCGACTTCCACAAGCGCAAAGACGATTTTCCCAAAATCCAGAGTTTTATGGATGCCCCAATAATTTAGCACCGTCCGGGCCATCGGACCGTATTGTTCAAGACTGTATTCCCGAATCCCGTCTAAAAGCTCAGCGCCCGTAATATGCCGCGGTTTTGTGAGTTTGGTCACCGTGTGATGCAGCGCTGCCATCACGAAGCTGTAGGCCTCGAATTTATATTGGTCATTTTCTTTGATGACCTTTTCTATTTTTTCAAGAAAAGATTCTAACTCTTTCATACGCTTCTTCAGTTTTTAAGATTTGTCTTTCCATTGAAGTTTCATATTTTTCAAGCGCTAGAACCGTGGCCCGCTCAAGCCAAAGGGGCTCCAAATCCTCAAGCCGCCACTTCATTTCAAAAACAGTTTCAAAACCTTCTTTAATTTTAGGGATCATCAAATCGGCTGAGACTTCCTGCAGTTGAATGGATTCTTGATGTAAAAAATAACCGCGCGTGCGTTTTTGGGCACCGCCGGCGATTTTCCGGCCCTTCCAAGCAAGGTCTGTGGCAATGGGATGAAGAAAACATTCCGGTCCCCGCGTGAGTCTTTCGTCACAGCGATAAAAACGGGGCTGAAGACCGAGTTTTTCCATTCCCAGCTTCACGGCCTCATGAATCTTGAGATAACTGAGACGTACGGAACGAAAAGATCCCTCATTTTCCTTTTTGGCAAGCAGCATAAACAAAAGGTCGCGGCCGTGCTCGACCCTGCCGCCTCCCGTAATGCGGCGATAAACGGGCATTCGAAGCCTGTCCCCCTTTTTGGGAACTGTCCCCTCAGAATAGCCCACGGTTATCGATTTCTCCGAGGCAAAATAAAAACGGAAAAGCGGAAGCGCCAATTCTTCGACAAGTTCAAGCAAGACTTCATCCAGAGCCAATTGAAACGGCATCGGTGCACTGATCAAGGGGAGCAGATTCCAGAATTTCTGATCGAGGAATGCTCTCACGACAAAGGGGCGCCTTCGGCCAAGAGGATTTTTTCGCGAAGTTGATCTTTGAAGGATAAAATAGGCTTGCGTGCGGCAAGCACCTCATCGGGCCGCTTAATGGGAAGCGTGTGCGGAGCCTTCAAAACTTTTTCGGGATCCTGCAAGATTTCCCGGTGAATCGCGGACATGGCCTCAATAAATTGATCCAGCGTCTCTTTAGATTCAGATTCCGTGGGCTCAATCATTAAGGCCTCTTCGACCACCAAAGGAAAATGAACCGTGGGCGCGTGAATGCCGTAATCCAGAAGCCGTTTTCCGATGTCTCCCGCGTGTACGCCTTGAGACTTTGAATTTTTGATGGAGAGGACAAATTCATGCATGCAAGGTTCATCCACGGCTACCGGAAATAGTTTTTTAAGTTTTTCCTTCAGATAATTGGCGTTTAAAATTGCATCCTCGCTGGCCTTCTTGAGACCTGAAAGGCCGAGGGATCGAATATAAACATAGGCGCGCAGGAGCATGCCCACATTGCCGAAAAACGCCTTCACCCTTCCGATGGAAGACTCCCGCTCCTGGACTAGCACAAAACCGTTTTCTCTTCGCTCCACGAGGGGAAGAGGAAGAAAGGGGATAAGCCGTTCCTTGACGCCCACGGGTCCGGCGCCGGGACCGCCGCCGCCATGAGGCGTGGAAAAGGTTTTGTGTAAATTGAGATGCACCACGTCAAAACCCATATCCCCCGGCCGTGCGATACCCAAGAGCGCATTAAGGTTGGCACCATCGTAATAAAGGAGCGCACCCTTTTGATGCACGCGTTTTGTAATTTCGAGAATGTCTTCTTCAAAAAGCCCCAGCGTGTTGGGATTGGTCAACATTAAGCAGGCGGTCGTATCGTCCAAATTCTCTTCTAATGTCTTGATGTCTATGCGGCCGCGCGCATTGGATTTTAGCTCCACAACGTGATAGCCAAAAAGAGCGGCACTGGCGGGATTGGTGCCGTGGCTGGAATCCGGGACCAAAACTTTGCGGCGATTGACTTCCCCCCGGGAGCTGTGATAAGCGCGAATCAGCATCATTCCGGTGAGTTCGCCGTGGGCCCCGGCCGCGGGCTGCAGCGTAAAGCGGTCCATACCTGTGATTTCCTTTAAATAGTGCTCCAATTCATAAATAACATGAAGCATACCCTGGACCGCCGCTTCGGATTGAAAGGGGTGCACCCCGGCGAAGGCTTCGAGCGCTGCCGCCCACTCATTGATTTTGGGATTGTATTTCATCGAACAGCTTCCCAGCGGATAAAAATGCGTATCGATGGAAAAATTCTTTTTTGAAAGATTGATAAAATGGCGCACGATTTCCGGTTCCGTGAGCTCGGGGAAACGGAGCGGGCTTTTGCGCAAAAGATTATCTGGAATCGTATCAACGGCCTTTTTTTTCAAACAACGGGATTGGGGAAGACTTGCACCCTTTCTGCCCGGCCGGCTTTTTTCAAAACTCAACCTGTCATCTTTGGAAATCAACATTGTGAAAGCCTCTCCACAAACCGGTCCAAATCTTCCTTGGATTTTGTCTCCGTGGCGCAAATAAGGATTTCCTTTTTTTTCTCGGCATAAAACCGTGAAAGTCTCAAACCGGGAATGATTTTATCTTGCGCCATCTTTGCCTCAATTTCATCGAGATTCTTATCAGTCTTTATGGGGAACTCATTAAAGATGGGTGTTTCCAAATCTACTGTGAATCCTTTTAACGTGGAAATTTTTTCGCGCAAATAATGCGCGCGGTCAAAATTGATTTCCGCAACTTCCCTTATACCCTCTTTTCCCAGAAGTGTCATGTAGACGCAGGCCGCCAGTGCGCAAAGGGCCTGATTGGTACATATATTGGAAGCCGCGCGCTCACGGCGAATATGCTGTTCGCGTGCTTGAAGGGTCAGGCAAAAAGCGCGGCGGCCTTCAGAATCCAGTGTGAGCCCGGCGAGACGGCCGGGGATACGGCGCATCAGCGCGCGTGTAACGGCAAAATAGCCCAGATAGGGTCCTCCAAATTGAAGAGGAATGCCTAGTGGCTGGCCTTCGCCAACCGCAATATCGGCCCCCCATTCGCCGGGTGATTTAAAGAGCGCATAAGAAAGCGGATAACCTACAAGTGTAAAGAGCACACCGGCTTGATGCAATTCTTCTGCAAGACTATCAAAATTTTCAAGATCACCGAAAAAATTGGGACTTTGTAGAATCACACTCGCAACGTCGGTGCTTAAAAGAGAAGAAAGCTCTTTTCGGTCAAAACTTCCGTTAGAGTGAAAGCCAAATTCCTCCATGGAATAGGGAGTTCCTTCCAAATAAGTTTTGAGGACCGATCGATAATGGGGATGCACGGAGCGAGCGATCAGAACTTTGCTGCGCTCTGTGTGGCGAAGCGCAACAAGAGCCGCCTCGGCCATGGCTGTGGCGCCGTCGTAATGCGAGGCGTTAGAAACGTCCATGCCGGTAAGTTCTGCGATAAGACTTTGATATTCATAAATCGCCTGGAGCGTCCCTTGCGAGGCCTCAGGCTGATAGGGCGTGTAGGCGGTGTAAAATTCTTGACGGCCGATGAGCTGGGCAACGGCAGCGGGAATAAAATGTTCGTAACTACCTGCACCTAAAAATGAGAGATGAGATTTTGTGGAATGGTTTTTTGCCCCAAGGTCCCCTAAAAGTTTCTGAATTTCCAGTTCACTGAGGGCCTCCGGAAGATTCATGGCCGGTTCGCGCAAAGACGGGGGAATCCCTTTCAAGAGCTCGTCAAAGGAAGAAACGCCGATTTCCTGGAGCATTTCCTCTTTATCCTGAGGTGTCAGTGGTTGATAGTGCATAGATTCAGTCAAAAGGCATCCAAAGGTACCCGGTTCCTTTTTGCAAAAAGGAACCAGGTACCTTTGGGTTTAATTGATTCCCTGTTTTATGGTTTGTTCGTACTGTTCCGCTGTCATGAGCGCTTCCCATTCGCGGGTGTCGGACATTTCCATTTCATAAAACCAGCCGCGGCCGTAACAATCCTGATTGACGAGTGCGGGATCGCTCTCAAGCTGAGTGTTGATTTTAACCACTTTTCCGGAAACTGGCGCATAAATGTCAAAGGCCGCTTTGACCGATTCCACCACCGCAACCGGTTTGGCTTGCTGGGCACTTTGGTCGCGCTTGGGAAGTTCCACAAAGACCACATCGGAAATTTCCCTTTGGGCATAATCGGAAATCCCAACCACGATTTTATTTCCCTCTCGCCGGGCCCATTCATGAGATTTCGTGTAACGAAGTTCTTTTGGAAAATTCATTTAACCTCCCCAAACAAGCGGTTTATTGCCTAAGACTTTCTTTTATAAAACGGTAACTTCACGATTTTTGCACGCAACAGCTTTTCACGAATGACAACTTCAAGTTCCTCACCGGGTACGGCGAGCTCAGCCGCCACATAACCCAAGCCAATATTTCTTTCCAAAGTAGGCGCGAAACTTCCGCTTGTGACTTCCCCGGCCTTTTTTCCGTTCTTTAGAATCACCTGGCCTTGTCGCGGAATCCCGCGTTCGATCATTTCAAACCCAACTAATTTTTTTTTTAGACCGCTTTGCATTTGCATCCCCAGTGCCTCGCGACCCACAAAAGATTTTTTTTTAAGATCCACTGCCCATTCTAGGCCCGCCTCAAGCGGCGTAATCTCATCATTCATATCGTGGCCGTAAAGCGGCATCCCAGCCTCAAGACGCAGCGTGTCCCGGGCCCCGAACCCGCAGGAAATAACTTTTCGAGGTACAGCATGCTGTGCCCCGATATCAAGAATGTCATCCCAAACTTTCGCCAATTCTTGATGCGGTGCCATGATTTCAAATCCGTGCTCTCCCGTATAACCGGTGCGGGCGATCATACCGTTTTTCCAAAGCAAAAATCCATAATAAGCTGCTTCTTTTAACTTCACCTCCGGGAAAATCTTGGCCGCGATTTCTTCCGAAGCCGGTCCTTGAAGCGCCAAAAGCCCGAGTTCCTCGCTTGCGTTCGTCAAGGCCACCCCTACGGGCACCCGCGGTTTGATCCAGGTGAAATCTTTTTCAATGTTACCGGCGTTCACGATCATCAAAAATTCGTCGGCGGTAAAACGGTAAACAATAATATCGTCGATGATGCCGCCGTCTTCCCGTAAAAGGGGCATATAAAACGCGCGGCCCAGCTTCTGATTTTCAATATCGCGCGGCAACAGTTCATTTAAAAATCGGGCGGCGCCGCTTCCTTTAAAAAAAAACTCGCCCATATGCGAAATATCAAAAAGGCCGGCATGCGTCCTGACAGCTTTGTGCTCCTCCAAAATGCCTGTGTAATAGAGGGGCACATTCCAATTGCCGAAAGTCCCAAATCGGGCACCCGCAGCAACGTGGCGGTTCTGGAGTGGCAGGGAGCGTACATTCGCTTCGGATGGCGCACTCATGACTTGTGCATTATAAGGACACCTCCCAAAAATTCAATTTCAAATTTGCTCTTGAACAAACTAAACGGTACCAAGTTCCTTTTTACAAAAAGGAACTTGGTCCCTTAAGACGACACATCCGGTTTGCAGACCGTTGGAACCTTAGGGGTTTGTTCGATGGAAGAAATGAGGTAGAATGCACCACTAAGAAATCTTTAACATGCTTTTCGCTAAACCAAGGAGAAGAAGATGAAATCGCTCAGGGCCGCATTAACGCTTACTCTTTTATTTATGACATTCCGTTCAGCCGGTTACGCAGTCGACGAAGTACACCCTTCCCCTGGCACCTCAGGAGACACCACGGTTATGGATCCCGTGATGATGGAAAAAATGAAACTGCTTACTACCCCCGGAGAGCCTCACAAAGTCCTCGAAACATTCGTGGGAAACTGGACTTATACGGGCAAGTTTTGGATGAATCCCGAAGCCGTGGCGGAGGACATGACCGGAACGATAACCAATACCTTAATTTTTGGTGGACGCTTTTTGAAACAAGAAATTGAAGGGCCGTGGATGGGCGAAACATTTCAAGGCATCGGCTACACGGGCTATGACAATGTCAAAGGCGAGTATGTTTCAGCCTGGGTGGACAGCGTCGGCACCGGGATTATGACCTCTTCGGGTCAATATGACGCCGCGACTAAGACCTTGACTCAATCCGGCTCAAATTCCTGTCCCATGACTGGCGATAAGGCGCGGCCGGGCCGTTCCACCTGGACCGTGATCGATGCGAATCACAACACCTACACAAGTTACACAGTGGGTCCCGATGGCAATGAATACAAGGCTATGGAGATTCAATACAGCCGGATGCCATAATATTTTTTCACGGGCAACTTCATTTTCATAAAAAATGTTTTGCATTCCGTCGAAAAAAGATACAATACTCCGATTATGAAATTCAACGGACGATTATTGATTATCGGCTGCGGTTCGGTATCTCAATGTGCCATTCCCCTTGTCCTCAAGTTAATCGACATGCCCGCCAGCAAAATCACGATTATGGATTTTGTGGATAACCGTTCACGCGTCCAAGAAGCCCTTAAAGAGGGCGTCTGCTATGTGATGGACCGTGTCACGCGCGATAATTACAAGCAGCTTCTTGCCCAATACGTGGGCCCGGGCGATATGATTCTTGATCTCGCATGGAATATCGAAACCATCGCCATGCTTCAATGGTGCCGCGACAACAAGATCCTCTACGCAAACACCTCGGTTGAGGAATGGGATCCCTACCGCGATGAACAGCGCAACGATCCCACGAAATATACTTTATACACACGCCATATGGAGCTGCGAAAAATGCTAGCGCACTGGAAAGACAATCAGGGCAGCACTGCGATTGTGGACCACGGCGCCAATCCCGGGCTTGTCTCTCATTTTACAAAACACGCCCTTTTGGAAATCTCGGAAGCCATTCTCAAAAAGGCCAAGGATTCCCGGAAAACAGCGCTGGAGGCAGCCTTAAAAGATCTTCAATTCAACAAATTGGCCCAACTTACCGGCGTCAAGGTCATTCACATCAGTGAACGTGATACTCAAATCACCGACGAACCCAAACAGGTGAATGAGTTTGTTAACACCTGGAGCATTGAGGGATTTTTTGAAGAAGGCGTAGCACCCGCAGAGCTTGGCTGGGGAACCCATGAGCACTCCATCCCCGAAGGGGCTTACTTTCACAAGGAAGGCCCGCAAAATCAAATTTGTCTGAACACCATCGGAATGAAAACCTGGGTGCGTTCCTGGGTCCCTTGCGGAGAAATTACAGGCATGGTGATTCGCCACGGCGAGGCCTTCAGCATCTCGGACCGACTCACGGTTTGGGAAAAAGGCAAAGCCGTTTACCGCCCCACGGTTCATTACGCCTATTGTCCTTCCGATGTCGCGATGAATTCCCTTCATGAACTTGAAATGCGCCAGTTCCGATTGCAGGAAAATCAGCGGATTATGAATGATGAAATTATCTCCGGCGCCGATGAGCTCGGTGTGCTGCTCATGGGCCATGATTTAACCTCTTGGTGGTGCGGCAGCCTTCTGGATATACAGACGGCACGCAAGCTTGTCCCCCATCAGCAGGCCACTACGCTTCAGGTAGCAATTTCACTGGTAGCCGCGGCCAAGTGGATGATAGAAAACCCCAAACATGGCGTTTCGCTGCCCGATGACATTGACCACCAATACATTTTGGATATTTCGATTCCTTATATCCGCCCTTTCATGTCGCAACGCGTGGATTGGACCCCTTTCACGAATCTCAACACAAAGTTCACAAAATTTGACATCGAGAGGCCCAAAGAAGAAGACATGTGGCAATTCACAACGTTTCTCGTAGATCATAGGGAGAGAATGCGTGCCCGCACTTCCAAGCGAAGTCCTGTCCGACAAGAAGCCCTTACGGTTTGATTCAAAAGGAATTGAAAATTTAATTCGCGCGGCGCTTCGAAAGCACCGGACTCCCTACCTCATTCTCCGCAAAAGCCAGCTCCTCAAGCAATACCGGCGTTTCCGCAAGGCACTTCCGGAGGCGCTCCCTTTTTACGCCATCAAGGCCAATCCCCATCCGCGAATCATTCAAACCTTTATTCAACAGGGTTCTGGCTTTGACGTTGCCAGCGCTGCCGAAATGCGTCTGGTGCTTGGCCTGGGCGCCAAGCCTGAAAAAATCATATTCGCAAACACCATTAAATCGGTAGAAGACATCATTGCGGCACGCAAATGCCGCGTGAACCTGATGACCTTCGACAACGAACCGGAGCTCTACAAAATTTCCGAGCATTATCCCAGCGCACAGGTTCTTTTACGGATCAAAGTGGATAATCACCGTAGCGTCGTGAACCTTTCCCTAAAATTCGGCGCGGATGCCGAAAACGCCTTTCCCATGATTCGTAAGGCCCACTCCCTCGGCCTCAAGCCTATCGGCATCAGTTTTCATGTGGGCTCCCAGTCAAAGAATGTGGACAATTATCTTCAGGCTTTAACTCTTAGCGCGCGCATCTTTAAGCAATCCAGGGAAGGCGGCATCCCTTTAAAAATCGTGGATATCGGCGGGGGTTTTCCGATTCCCCATTTTGACGGGGAAGTCGATATCAATTTTGAAAGAATGGCAACCGAAATTCAAAAGCAAATCCACCGGCTCTTTGATTCTAAAATCACTTTTATTGCCGAACCCGGACGCTTCTTTGCGGGACCCGCAGGCATTTTGGTCACCCAGGTTATCGGTCGCGCGTTCCGGAACAACAAAAACTACTATTATTTAAACGACGGCGTGTATCAGGACTTCTCGGGAATGGTCTTCGATCACTGTAAATATGAATTTAAAACCTTGCGCCGCGGGCAGAAATTTTTAAGTGCGTTGGCCGGCCCCACCTGCGATTCCTTTGACACGCTTTCCCTCGATGCCGAAATCCCCGAACTTTATGTCAATGACGTAGTCTATGTCAAAAATATCGGGGCCTATTCCTCCGCCAGCGCCGTCTCCGGCTTCAACGGCTTTCCGCCCGCCAAAATCATTTTTGTTTAACTGCCTTATTTGAGTAGAGTCAAAAGTAATTAGAGAACCAGTCGCGGGCCCAGGCCTGGGCCTTTTCCACGAAGCTGACGGGCGCCAGAAGCCGGCTCTGATCCCGCCCCTGCTTGTTCAGCCATCGGACGATACCCAGCACGGGGGCCATGGAGGGATCCACCAAGAGTTCATTTGGGGCATCGATATGCCGGGCCAGTCCAATTCGAGCCACACGGGAAAACTGACGGTTTAAATACTCCATGAAACCATGCAGTTGCGCACCCTCACCCGTAAACACATAATGTGGGAAATGCACCTCGCCTTTTTTTGCAAATCGGTCGGCGCGGCTTAAAATGTCCTCGGCCCAGGATTTGAAAATTTCTAGGAAGGCTTCCTGAAATACCTTTCGAGAAATCGAATAGCTTCCCTTCCCATTTCTTTCAATGAGCGGGATAAGCTCTTCTTCAAAATTTTTTTCCTGCTCTAAGGAAGCGTATTTTTCCTTCACCTTGGCGGCGTCGGGGAAATCTATTTCCCATTTTTCGGAAATGGCCTCCTCGAGGAAATTTTCGCCTTTGTCACAAATTTCCATATCCTGAAGAGCGCCGCCGCGCCAAAGCGTAAACTCAGTGCTGGCACCGGAAATATCGATCAGCACCGCACCCAAGTTTTTTTCCTCCTCCGTCAGTACGGCCTCCGAGGTGGTCATCGTTTTGGGGAAATAACTTTTAACGCCGATCTCGGCGGATTCAAAGGCACGGTCAATATTGCGAAAATCCTGAAAATTCATTGTAAAAAGCTTTAAATTTACGCCCAGACGCTCGGCCTCAAGACCCAGGGGATTGCGAATATCCTTCATATCATTAAGGACAAAAGATTCGGGCACCGCTTGTAAAATATGCTCGGATAAAGGAAGCGTTGCGATGCTTTTGGTTTGACTCATGATATTGCGAATCTCATGCGACGTGATTTGGCGCGCCGCTCCCTGATAGTACTGGCTGCTGGAATAACTGTAGGCCTTAAGCTTCGGATTTCCGAGCACCACAAAAGACCCGCGCCTGTCATACGGCATTTCAAAAAAGGACTCGGCAAGCGATTCAAGTGTGGAAAAGGCATTTTCCAAATTCACGACGAGCCCATGCTTGAAGCCTTCGGGGTTTTTCAACGTGAGGTGACGCTTAACTTGAAGTTCCTCGCCCGCTAGAGCCGCTTCCAAAATAACAATCTTGTCTTCCCCAAGATAAATCGCATATTCCTTTTCACCAGTCCAGTGTTTATTCATCCATTTCCTTTTCGTTTGACGATAATATTCTCAAACTGTAAATCGATATAGTCAATTTTATAGCGCTCGTCGCTTTCAAGCAAATAAGCAATTTTTTGAAAGGCCTCGAGATGGTCCAGCGGCTTTCGCCCCAACCGAATTTGGGGGCCCGCTCCGAGCATAATCGTCACATGGCCCCCGGAATCCAAACCAATTTTTGTGAGAGCTTCCTGGGTGGAAAGAGGGTTTTCCCAAAATGCCTTCAGAAACGTCATCGCCTCCTGAAACCCGTGGGATTTTATTTTTTCTCCCACACGCGGCTCCTTTTTCCCAAGCGTGAACGCCTCGACTAAGCAAAGGGAGGCATCGGGTTTCTCCAGGACACTTAAAATCATCCCATCTTCAGAAATGAGGCCCCAATTTCCTTTGGGGGAAAAACGGATCGAGGCCACCGGGAAACGGCGCGAGACTTTAATTTGAATTTGGGAAGGAAAATGACGGCTGAGCTCCGCCTTTAAAATTTCCGGATCTTTTTCAAGCTCCTCCGCAAGGGATGAAAGATTCACGCGTAGGATATTTTTTCCGAAAAGACGTTTTTCTAATCTCTGAATTGTTTCTTGGGAAAGAGCCTCCGGGGGCCGAACCTCAAGACGGTGCACCAGAAGTCCCGAATCTGCATAGAGTCCGCCTTTAATTCCGATAAGAACAAACACAGCCAGGTTCAGAATCACCGCCAGCGGAAGGACACGCCACAGGAGTTTGGAGGCTGCGACGAGGGAAGTCCAAACCTGGGAAAAAATCGAGGACCTTGACGCCTTACGCCTTCTTTTCTTGGCCATGTAAAACCAGCTTTCTTCCTTGATTACGGCGCTTCCAGGCCGCTTCTATGAGTTGATAACAAAGATTTTCAAAGGAAATCCCCCCCGCGCGCGCGGCCTTGGGCAAAAGACTTAACGCCGTAAAACCGGGAATCGTGTTTGCCTCCAGAACAAAAGGCCTACCCTTTTTATCGGTCATGAAGTCCACGCGCGAAAAATCGCGAAGCCCCAGGACCCGATGCACCGAAAGCGCCAAACGCTTTAATCGCGCCGCAAATTGCGGCAAAATCGGCGCGGGTACCCGGTACTCGGTCATCCCCTTTGTGTACTTGGCCCGGTAATCGTAAAACGTGCGCTTGGGCACAAGCTCAATGACCGGCAGGGCTCGGTTCTTGAGAACGCCGACCGTAAACTCTCGGCCCTCTATCTTTTCTTCTGCCAAAAGCACTTTATAACGACGTAGGGCACGTCTTATTTTTTCGACCGATTTCGTGAAATTTTCAACCGGAAATGCACCGATGCTGGAACCCTCTCGATTGGGCTTGATAAAAAAAGGCTCGGGAAATCCGGAAAGCTTGTGCCAGTCACCGGCACGGCGAATGAAAAGATAGGACGGCGTGGGAATGCGGTGTTTAAGAAGGCGTTTTTTGGCACGGACTTTGTCGAAGGCAAGAAGGCTTGCCCGGGCATTGGAGCCAACGTAGGGAATGCGTTTTCTGTCAAGGAATCTCTGAATCGTACCGTCCTCTCCCCCGCGTCCGTGAAGCGCGATAAAGGCAAGGTCAATTTTTTTTAAATCCCGGCGCATCTTCGCAGGCCGGGCAGGATCCAGGGCGAGCGTGCAAAAGCCGGTCGCCTGAAGGGCTCTCATAACGGCGCGGCCGGAACGCCTTGAGATTTTTCGTTCCGAGGAACTGCCGCCAAAGAGCACTCCAACCTTAATTTTTTTCGATAATACGTACTTCGGTTTCAAGCGAGACTTCAGTGGCATCCAAAACCAGCTTCTGAATCCTACGGATAAGTTCTACAATGTCGGAGCTTTTGGCACCACCGGCATTAATGATGTAATTGGCGTGTTTTTCCGAAACCACAGCACCCCCCACACGCTTCCCTTTTAAACCGAGGCGGTCAATCAATTGCCCTGCGGCCGGAAGAGGCTTGGGAGGATTTTTAAAAATCGAACCGGAGCTCGGAAATCTTAAATCCTGTTTGGAATTGCGAAAATCAAAATTGGCGCGAATTTCCCGTTCAATGTCTTTGCGCCGCCTTTTCCAGAGCTGGAATTTGGCGGCCAGGACGATTTTCCCGTTTAAATTGGATTGGCGGTAGGAAAAAACAAGGTCTTTTTTAAACCATCTTTCTTTTTTTCCATCTTCTCCTAAAACCTCAACTTCTGCGAGAACATCCCCCGCTTCGTTCACTTGGCCGGGGAAACGGCTGAATCCCGCATTCATGATAACGGCACCGCCGACGGTACCCGGGACATTGCAAAGAAATTCAATGCCCCCAAGGCCTTGATCGCGGGCGGCTAACACGAGCCGGTAAAGGAAAATTCCAGCTCCCGCCGTAACAGAATCCTCCTTGAGGTCAAAGCAAATTTTATTTTGCTCATAATGAAGAAAGGAAATCACCAGGCCCGCATAGCCTTCGTCAGGAAAAATCATGTTGGATCCTTTGCCAATCACAAGCCAGGGCATTTTTTCCCGTCGGGCAAAATCCAGCAATTCAAAAAGCTCCTCCTCGGTTTCGGGCGAGGCAAAGTAGCGGGACGGTCCTCCCACCTGCATCGTGGAATATTGAGAGAGGCTGACGCCCTGCCTAAGCGGGGTTTTTAACGCAGTTCGCAAATTCATCTGCGATTTCTCCTATGTCTCCAGCACCCAAAAACGCCACGACACCCCGGAGATTTGTCCGGCTTAATAAATTAGAAATGATTTTATCCTTTTCCATCATTTGAACATCCTTAAAGCCACTTTCCCGCACCTGACGGTAAATGAGATTCACGTCCACATTGCCCGGATTCGCTTCTCCGGCCGAATAAATCTCGGTCAAAATCACTTGATCGGCCGCATCAAAGGCGTGACCGAATTCCCGGTACAAATGAAGCGTGCGGCTGTATCGATGAGGCTGAAAAATAACGGTGAGGGGCTCTCCCAGGCTGCGAAGTGCCTCAAGGGAAGCCTTCACTTCGGTCGGATGATGGGCATAATCATCAATCACGGAAATTTGAGGGGAGCTCCATTTGATTTCAAGCCGCCGCCGGGCCCCGCGGAATCTTTCCAGAACCGGAACGATCTCCGAAGCCTCGAGACCCAGCTGAAAGAGTAGGGCAAACGCAGCAAGCGCATTGGCAATATTATGGCGGCCGGGCACGGAGAGTCGCACATCGGTGACAAACAAGCCTGCTTCCCAAAGCTCAAATTTCGATGTGTAAGCAGTTTGTTCAACCGCGCGGGCCGAAAAATCTGCCGCCTCATTCCATCCAAAAGATAGAGCGGGTTTGGCGCTTTGACGCACAAGTTCTTGAAGGGCTTGATCCTCGGAAGAATAAATGACAAGCCCGGGATTTCGGAAATGAGAAATGAATGTCGTAAAGGACGCTTTAAGCGCCTCCAAATCGCCGTAATGCTCCATATGATCTTCTTCTAAATTCGTTACAATTCCATAATGCGGCGCAAAAAGTTCATGCGTTTGGTCGCTTTCATCCACTTCCGCGACCCAGAGCTGGGGATCCCCGCAAAGGGTGTTCGTCCCAAGATTCAGCAAATCCCCTCCTACCATACAGGTGGGATTTTTCCCAAGCTCCGATAATACGAAAGCAATCATCGAGGTGGTAGTTGTTTTTCCGTGCGTGCCCGTAACGGCAATCGAGGTGCTGGACCGGTTAAAGAGGGAGGCAAGGATTTCTGCCCGGTGGCAAACCTTCATGTGGGCCTCTACGGCTGCCTTCAACTCGAGATGCTCCTTTTTAATCGCTGAGGAGTAAATAACCAGATCTCCGGATTGAAAATGAGTTTCATTTTGACCCAAATGAACCGTAATGCCGGAGGCGGCCAATTCACGCGTTACTCGGTTTTCGACTCGGTCGGAACCTGCCACTTCAATCCCTCGATGCTTGAGAATGCGGGCCAGTGCACTCATCCCCGCCCCCCCAATCCCGATCAAATAAACACGCCGAGTATTTCCAATTAAATCTTCAAAGATAGTTCGCATCGACCTTCCTTTAAGAGTAAGGAATCAGATAATTCTACGAGTTTTTGAGCTGCATCGGGCGCCACGAGTTCCGAAAGACGGTCTTGGAAGGACTCTCTCTTGCCGGGCTGCTTCACCCAATCCCGCAAAATCCTGGAAAGATTCGCGGCATCGAACTCAGCTTCTTCTATAACAAGACAAGCGCCGCGCCGTGCAAAATAAGCGGCATTTTCTGATTGATGGGCACCCGCATGAGGATAAGGGATAACAATCGCGGGAACTTTAAAAAAGGCCAGTTCGAAAAGGGTGTTCGCACCCGCCCGTGTCACGGCCATATCTGCGGTGCGGTAATGCTCTTCCATATGTTCGCTGAAAGAATAAACCCGGGCCCCCACCCCAAGCGCCTGATAGGCCCGGCTTACCTTTTCAAATTCCCTTTCTCCTGTGATATGGATAACGGCTATTTTTCGCTTTTCTTCAGGAGAAAAGAAAGAAAAGCTTTGGGTTACCTTATCATTGAGGACGCGAGCGCCCTGCGAGCCTCCGACAATTAAAATACGAAACAAATTTTTGTCCTTCCCGAAGTCCTTTGACATGCCTTCGGCCAATTTTTTTCTCAAGGGAAGGCCGATCGTGACCGCCGAAACACCGGATCTTCCAAACTGAGTCCCTTCAAAACTCGCGGCGATTTTATCGACATGCTTGACCAACATTCGCGTCGCGAGGCCGGCCACCGCGTTTTGCTCGTGAATCAGCGTGGGGATCTTTTTGAAATGGGCCGAAAAAATTAACGGGAACGTAACGTAACTTCCAAATCCAACCACCAAACTGGGTTTAATTTTTCGAAGTAATAGAAACGCTTCCTGAAAACCCCGGGCTAATTTTAACAAAAATAAGACGGTGCTCAAGGAAATTCCCCGAGGCGCCGGAAATTCTGAAAGGTAAACGATTTGATCAAAAATCCCCTCCGGCATTTTTTCGGCAAGTGCCCGGCCTTTCAAATTTGTGACTAGAACAAATCGCGCAAGGGGCCATTTTGCCCGCGCCGATTCCGCGTACGCCTGAGCCGGAAAAAGATGTCCGCCGGAAGGCCCGGCCGCAATCAAGATTTTCTTCACGATTTCCTTGTAATGCCTAGCAAAAGGCCCACTGCGATTAAATTAAAAACCAGCGAGGTGCCGCCGTAGCTAACAAAAGGAAGCGGAAGCCCCTTGGTCGGAACAAGCCCCGTCGCCACCATCATATGAATGACGGCCTGCAACACGATTAAAAGCGTCAGCGAAATAATGAGGAATTTTTCATAATCCGTGGAGGCCTTTTCTGCCATTAAAATCCCGCAAACAAAAATCGTAATATAGAGTCCCATCACCCCGGCAATTCCGAGAAGCCCCAATTCCTCGCCGATGATGGAAAAAATAAAATCATTGTAACTGGAGGGAAGATAAAACAATTTTTGCGTACTCTCTCCCAGCCCCACACCCTTGAAACCCCCCAGCGCAAACGCGTAGAGGGATTGAATGATTTGAAAACCGCTTCCCTGAGGGTCGTCCCAGGGATTTAAAAACGCCGTGACACGGCTCAGGCGATAAGGGAATTTAATGATCAAGAGGGTGAAAACCGGAAGCATAATCGCAAGGGCTGCTATTACATAGCGCAGGTGAATTCCCGCCAGAAAAAAGAGAATGGACGCCAGAAGAAAAATAAAGACCGTGGAACCCAAATCCGGCTGAAGGAGCGTCAATGCACAAACAATACCGAGCAAAAGTAGGGGAGGAAAAAAGACCCCCAGGCTTCCGCGGTGAATAGACTTCCTTTTCCGGGCCAGATAATCTGAAAGATAAACGCAAACCGCCACTTTCGCAAATTCCACAGGCTGAAAATTCATGACTCCGAGCCAAATCCAGCGCCTCGCCCCACCCGCACTGTGGCCCACAACGGGCACGAAAACCAACAAGAGAAAGACGATGGCCATGAACATCATGGCCCGCGAATGCTCTTTCCAAAAACGGGGCGCAACGGCGAATACCGCAAACATGAGGAGGGTGCCGATCGCGGCAAAACTAATTTGACGGATCAAAAAATAGAGGGAATTGCGGTATAAATATTCGGCATACATGGCGCTTGAGCTGTACGTCATGACCACCCCGAGGCCCAAAAGCAAATAAACCGTGACAAACAAAATGCGGGCTTCTTTAGACATGGCGGTCGGAGGTGGAGACCGTTTGTAAGATTTCAGAAATAAGGCCCTTAAACGCTTTTCCGCGATGCTCGTAATTGTCAAACATATCAAAACTCGCACAGGCCGGGGACAAAAGCACAATATCCCCGGGGGAGGCCTTGTCATGGGCCTTCCAAACGGCCTTTTTAAAATCGTCCGTTAAAAACACCGGACAGGCCCCCCGCCAGGCCTTCTCCAAAAGTTCCTTTGCTTCTCCGATAAGCATGGCCCGTTTGACTTTTCTTTGAATCAAAGAATAAATGTCCCCGAAGTCCAAAGATTTAGGGTGACCGCCGGCGATCAGAATAATTTTTTGATCGGGATAACTTTCAAGGGCCCAAGCCAAAGAGGCGGTGGTCGTGCACTTGGAATCATTCACGTAGGTAACACCCTCCGCGATGGCCACTTTTTCCAAACGATGCTCAATGCCTTCAAAGTGACGGAGGACATCGCCCGTGAGGGAGGACGGAATAGAAAAAACATCGCCACAAGCGCGCAGGGCCGCTTCATTGGGATTGAGCTCTTGATAAGGGCCGCAGTCAAAGTGAAGGACGCGAGCCGGAAACACGGCCGTGGGGAAATACCGGTCCTGATCGTGCTTGCGAAGGATCGCAAAATCCTCGGCCTTTTGTGCAGCAAAAAGTTTTAGCTTGCACGCTGCGTAATCGGCCATGTCTGGGTGCCAGTCCTGATGATTGGCGCTGAGGTTGAGTAAGATTCCGGCCCGGGCACGAAAACTCTCGGTGTGCGCAAGCTGAAAGGAACTCAACTCCAGAATCACAAAATCATTTGGCTTTAATTTTTCCAGCTCACCGATCCACGGATTGCCAATATTTCCACAAACGACTGCGGCGCCGAAGGCCTTTTGAAAAATCCTTCCTAAAAGCGTCGTCACCGTGGTTTTCCCGGACGTCCCGGTCACGGCAATAATATTCGAGGTCGGGGAAAACCAGCTTGCCACTTCAATTTCGCTGAAGATCGGAAGTCGTTTCTTCCGCGCGGCTTGATAAATCGGCGTTTGAGGACCAATGCCTGGGGAAATTAAAACC
>JACPXM010000036.1 GCA_016196545.1 Candidatus Omnitrophota bacterium | reverse complement strand
AGGCGAAAAAATCCAAAAAAATGACTATGGGTAAAATTCGCTTATTGGCAGAAGCGGCGACAATAATCAGTTTTGAGAATTTAGAAGCTTTCAGCCTCCGTTTTCACAAAGGGAAAAAGCGTGCCAGTAATAATTTTTCGGTATTTGATATCGAGATGGCATTGGAAAATGGCGGAGGACGATGGCGGAAATTTCCTGCGGATTCTTTTAACTCCAGGTTAAGGGATAAATATCTTGTAATACCTAATGCCAAGGGCAAGGCCATCAAAAATACGCGGACATACCAGCAATGGGCTAGTGCTCACCGCAAATTTCTGTTGGGAGAAATATTGTTGGATGGTCGAAAAATTGAGTCGGATTACATGCGCGTGATTGACCATAGTGCTTGTCAATTGTCAATGGGATTAGTGCTCCATCCTCATTTTGATATCAAAAAAGACAAGAATCCTTCACTCGATGATCCGTTGAGTATCGTAAGAAGCTTCCTTCGTTTTATAGGTGTGTATCTCGAAACGAGAGGGTCAGGCTCATCGACATCAAAAATTAGAGATGCCAGCCCTCGATATAAAGCCGTGCTTAAAGATCTGAGACAATACATGGTTCGGAGCAATGTGATCGCTGGGAAAATTCCGCTGCCAGTAATCCGTAGATTATTCAAGAAACACTATCCTAACCCGCCGACGGATGATCAAATTACGAAAATCATTGAAGACCTTCCTAAAATCTTCCCGAAGGAACAAGCCGAGTAGGTTAAATAAAGACCTTTATTTAAGTCACTAATCCGGCCTTACGCTCTTTCTAGTTTTTCTTAGAAAAGAGAGAAGGCTAGATGAGCGAGATTACCAATCCCACCAAAGAAGCTTCGAGAGAGATCAGTGCATATCAACGAAAGAATTTTTATCCTTGGATTGAAAGCGAAATTGTTGACCAGATCAAACAAGTTCCGATAGCGTCGCTGTTTGAACAGGAACTCGGAATAACCCGCCATAAAAATACTTACCGTTGTTGTTTTCATGATGATCATCGCCCGTCTCTCTCAGTAAGTCCCACAAAAAATCTATTTTACTGCCACGCCTGTGGTGTCGGTGGAGACGCAATCACGTTTGTTCAGAAACGTTACGATCTTAGGTTTTATGATGCTGTGGCGTTCTTGGCCGACCGTATTGGCATTTCTTATCAGCGCTCTTTCTCTCCGCTGGAAATCAATCGGCTGAAACAAAAGGCGCAGGAGCGCAAGGAACGTGTCGCTGAGCTTGATGATCTGGAGCAGTTACATAAAGCTGTAGAAAACGATTTGTATGATTGTCTAAGAAGGTCGCGGTATCGCTTACCTCATCACCGCCGAGACATTGTATTCTTCAATCCGAAAATTTACAGCGCGAGCTTGATTAAAGAGGAAGAGCTTGATCGGACGTTTGACGAACTCGACCAAGCGGTTGCTGACAGGAAGAAATATTTTCAGGAGGCGCGAAATGCAACCTACAGGAACTAAACCACTTTACCGCGTGAAGGATCTTGATGAATCCGCTTTTCTAAATTCACGGGGCTTTGCAATCGTCGGAAGGGAACCCGCCGAAGGTGAGCGGAAATGGTTTCTCCTTTTCGATGACACATCTGAACTGAGAAGGGCCATCAATGAATTTTACGGCAAGAGATGCAGAGAACGGGACGTTCTGGATGCATTTCGCCGGGTTAAGAAGTTTATTTACGACAGATAAGAAGTAGATGGAGGGAATGATGAAGAATGAGGGGAAGAAAGCGATTGCAGTTGTAAAAGTTCAGCAGAAGAAAAAATCAAACGGTCGGAATAACGCCGGTAATGATGACAAAAAAAATACAGAATCGGATGAAAAGGCGGGAGCAGCCAAAAAAGTCATGGATGCAGCGGGTGATCTCCCTTTTTTTCATGACGAGGAAGGGCAACCCTGTGTAGTGATACCCGTTAACAGCCATTGGGAAACCTATCGGATGAAGAATCGAAACGTTAGGCGATGGCTGAACCGTCAATATTATGAAAAGTACCGCACTCTCCCAAGTTCTGAAATCATAAATTCGGTTTTGAGTGTTCTTGAGGGCAAAGCTATATTTGATGGGCTGTGTCACAAATTGTCGTTCCGAGTTGCCAAACAGGGCGATGCCTTTCTCTATGATGTTGGAGATAAGCAGTGGCGGGTTATCGAGATCACTCCATCCGGCTGGCGTTTTTCAGACCATCCGTATGTTTTTCAACGAGGGTCAAATACCGCAGCGCAGGTAGAGCCAGTTCGCGGCGGCGATATTCGCTTGGTGCTTAAATTCCTGAACTTGCCCAAGGAGGGCGATAAGCTCCTGCTGTTGGTGATGATTGTAGCGGCCCTTGTCCCCGGCATACCGCATCCGGTTCTCCTTTTTATTGGAGAGCACGGGGCCGCCAAATCAACCAGCACAAAGGTTGTTCGTCGTCTTGTAGATCCCGCCGTTGCAGAACTCCTGTCCCTCCCCAATAAACCTGACGATATGGCTTTGCTTCTACACAAAAATTATTGCCCCGCTCTTGATAATCTGGACAGCTTGCAGGGATGGCAGTCTGACATCCTTTGCCGTGCGGTCAGCGGCGGTGGGATTGAAAAGCGGAGACTTTATACCGACGATGATGAAGTTATTTTGAAATTCCTCAGATTCATTATCCTCAACGGAATCAATCCCGCAGTGACTAGGCCAGATTTGATTGACAGAACTACTTGTTTGACATTGGAGCGCATTCCTGATGAAAACAGAAAGCAGGAGGCCGACTTTTGGGCGGAATTTGATCAGGCGCACCCATTGATTTTTGGAGGCATGCTCGACACGTTATCTTCGGCCATGAGAATTTATCCGAGCGTCAAGCTCGAAAAATTACCACGCATGGCTGATTTTTGTAAATGGGGCTTTGCCATCGCTGAAGCTTTGGGCGGTAAAGGGAATGAATTTTTTAAGGCTTACCGGGAAAACATCAGCCATCAAAATAAAATTGCGATTGAAAATCATCCTGTTGCTTCAGCGATTAAGGTTTTCTTCGATGGGAAATCCGTATGGCAAGGACGTCCTTCGGATTTACTGACCGAGCTTGAGAAGGTCGCGGCAGAAGAAAAGATCGACATGAAGGCCAAGTCTTGGCCTAAAGCGGCTCACATACTCACAAGGCGTCTTAACGCGATCAAAACAAATCTTATGGGGATCGGCATAAGAATAATTACCGGCGAACATACCGGGGATAATCGGATGATCCGCTTGGAAGAAGTTAAGCAAAATAGCGTTAGTAGCGGGGGCCCTCCAGAAGATGACCCCGATTGGCTTGCTGCGGCTAACGCTTCCGATGAGGGTAGCGTTAAGAGTAGCGTCAGTCCCAATCCTATGTCCGACAAGGCTTTTGACGCTACTGACGCTAATAACGCTGTCTCGGAGTCCCTTAATGAGAGTGGGGATGAGCCAGACTGGATCAGGTAAATCCACTTTGAAACTGAACAACAACCGTAGTGCGTTAAATAAAGCGAAAGCTAACTAAAAAAGGAGATTGAAATGGGTGACATTATCGGTAGGAGAGCAAAGTACGTGGAGATTCCGATTCCAGCAGAAAAGATAGGAAAAAAAATAAATGGGAAGGTCATCGATGTTGTCGAGGCGAAGAATTACAAGAATTGTATCGACATCAAGGTTGAATTCCCGGAAATAAAAGGTTCGGGTGCGGATGGGAGGATATTTACAAAAAAAGCTATTTACCGCATTGGAATTGATTGGTTTCCGGGCAGTCGTGCGGAAAAACTTTATCAGGAATTTGAGAAAAAAAATCTGGCTGATGATGAAGAAGTCAACTGGACGGAATTTTTTCGTGATCGTGAGGTGGCTTGCATATTTGAGTACCGTACGGACAAGAAGACGGGTAAACAGACAGGGCCGTGGATTACCTGGATGGGGTCTCCTTTCGACAGCTTTGATGAGGATATAGCACGGCACGAGCAGGAAGAAATGGAGAAAATGGGAATTAAACCCAAACTCAAAACTAAACAGGCTGATCCTGAACAGAGTGACAACCTTGTTTTTTAAGAAAAGGAACCAAAAATGATTTCGCCTCTTGTTCTGCCGGTAGATTTTGAGCGAAGTGATGAGTTTCAGCAATGCTACGAAATTGTTGAGAAGACTGAAAAATCTGTTTATGTTTCAGGTGTAGCGGGTTCTGGAAAGTCTACCTTCCTTACATTTCTCCGGCAGAACACGAGAAAGAATCTCATCGTTCTCACGCCGACCGGCATTGCAGCGGTCAATATTCAGGGACAGACGATACACAGTCTCTTTAAATTTCCACACGCGCTGATTCAAAAAGAAAATATCAAACGGCTCTGGGCGAACGGACTTTTTGAAAAGCTTGACCTGCTCGTCATCGACGAAATTTCCATGGTTAGGCCCGACCTTCTCGACGGAGTTGATTACGCATTGCGGCTGAACAGAGAGCGTTTCGATACTCCTTTTGGCGGTGTTCAGGTTGTTATGATTGGAGACCTTTACCAATTGCCTCCGGTGCTGGAAAAAGAATTGGCGGAGCATTATTCAGAACTCTACGCCTCTGAATTTTTCTTTAGTGCCAACGTGCTTAAAGAGATGCGTTGTTATTCGTTCATGCTGACAAAAAATTATCGACAAAAAGACCCGCAGTTTATGGCTTTGCTGAACAAGATCAGAAACAACAGCATCAATGAGGCCGATTTGCGATTGCTGAACTCACGGGTTAATTCGGAGCTTGCCGAAGTGGCGAAGGAGTATCTGAGACTTACACCCACCAATGCTGCTGCAAACGCAGTGAATCATGCCCGCCTTGCAAAGTTACCAGGAAAAGAATTTCTTTATCAAGCAACCGTCACCGGTGAATACGATTGGCGTTCGCATCCGGCAGACGAACAACTGCGGCTAAGGGTTGGCGCCCAGGTTCTTATGGTTAAAAATGACCCTGATAAGCGCTGGGTAAATGGAAATATCGGGGAGGTGGTTGAGTTGGCATCGAACGGAATGAAGGTGCGAATTGATCATGGCATTTATGACGTGCAGCCGGTGAAGTGGGAAAAAAACGGATACAGACATGATGGGATTAAAGGAATTGTTCCCGAAGTCATTGGCACATTTGAACAATTTCCTGTTCGGCTTGGCTGGGCGATCACGATTCACAAATCCCAGGGTTTGAGTCTGGATAAAGCCATTGTGGATTTGGATGGCGGTGCGTTTGCTCATGGACAGACCTACGTTGCTCTGAGCCGATGCCGCTCATTTGAAGGTCTTGTTTTGAAACGCCCCGTCGGTTTTAGGGATATCATTTTCGATAAACGGATTCATCGGGTTGCGGATCTGTTTATTCCGATCAACACATAACCAAGGAAAGGACAAGCTTATGGACGAGACAACTTTGATGTTGAACCATTCGGACGAGTTCAATTTTTATTCCGAAGTGAATCCGAAGGGCGAACACCTGAATCTAAATGTATCCACAGAAATCATTGAGGAGCTGACGTTCCGGCTTGAGAGTTTTCTGCGTGAAAATTTTGGTACCGTGGACGGACCCCGGCCTGCGAAGAAGTTCAGAATCGAATATCTTCTGTCATTGCCCGTGGAAAAGAAAAAAATATTCGAAGATTTGCTTGGAGAAATCATGGGGCATTCAGCTTGCTTTGATTATTTTTCAGAAAACGAGTGAGGAAATTTCGGATGAATTAACAGAGGATTCAAATCGAATAATAAAATCGGGAGGGTTTTAAAAATGAAAACAACCACAAAAAGACGTAAGACAAATCACAAATCAAAAAGAAGCGGGTATGGAAAGGTTGTGTTTTACGGTAGGAGCGCAGTCGCGGAGCAAGGGAAGGGCAATGCCTCATGTGAAACGCAAGTCGCGCAAGCCAATGAATGGCTCCGTATAAGGAATCTTCCCGAATTGCAGAAAGAGAACATCTTCTTTGATGCACCGGCTTCTGGGATGGTTTCTGATCGGTCTGAGCTTAAGAGGCTGAGATTGGAAGTTGAAGGCGGGAACGTTTCAACAATACTCATTGCTGGTTTCGACAGATTGAGTAGGGGTTCAAAGTTCGGGATGGAAATAATCCGTGAATTTGAATCACATGGCGTGAATCTATGTTTTGTGAAAGAGCAGATGGATACTACAACAGCCACCGGGAAAATGGTTTTCAAAATGATGATAAGCATCATTCAACTCATGCAGGAATGTGAAAAAGCGGCGAGGAAGGAACGTATGATGAAGGGGAGGGTACGCAGATCGATGCGAACTGCGTACGATCGCGACAAGCTTGTGGCGGCTAGAAATAGGCAGCACATGGCAGCCAAAGCTCGATAATTATCCGCAAGGTAAAGAAATTCGCTTACAGGAAAGGAGGCTGGGTTGCTGAGAGAAAATAATGATGCTAATGTCAATGACAATGCAAAAAATCTTGAAGAGTCCGTGGGGTTGTTCACCGAGATTCTTCAGATCCATTGCGAATTTGGAAATTCGGTTTTGTTCGATGATGTAGTCGTAACGGAATGGGTTCAACTTGATATCGTCATTGTAGGGCCGTATCGGCGCCGGAAGGCCCGGCTTCCCGAAATTGATTTTACCCATGTTGAAGTCGAGGAAGAAATTCCGTCAGGTATAGCTGAAGCCGTCGAAGAAATTGTTGCTGACAGTTTATTTGTCTTATGGCTGTCGGAGAAAGGGGTAAGGAACTAAAAAAATGAAGAACGCCGGTGTATACCTTCGTAAGTCAACTTCGGGCAAGGATGAAAACGGTTGCGAACGTCAGGAGGGTTCCTTTGAGCGCCAGCAATTTGAAATTCTGGATTATGCCCGGAGGCACCCGGCACAAATTGTTAAACGATATGAAGAACCTGTTAGTGGCAAGTCGATTAGAAAACGAAGCGTATTTCATCAAATGGTGAAGGATGCGCAATCGCCTTCATGCCCCTTTCAAATGATTATTTTTGGCGAATATGATCGCTTCATGCGCGATGTTAAAGAAGCGATGAGGTATGAAGTTTTGCTTGATGACCTCGGAATAGAGCTTCATTTCACAAATCTGAAAAATGACGGGAGCTCTGCAGACGAAATTTATAAATCAGTTGCTCGTCAAATGGCAGCAG
The DNA here is from genome assembly GCA_016196545.1 of Candidatus Omnitrophota bacterium. Classification (GTDB taxonomy): domain Bacteria; phylum Omnitrophota; class Omnitrophia; order Omnitrophales; family Aquincolibacteriaceae; genus JACPXM01. The sequence goes on along the minus strand of JACPXM010000036.1, from coordinate 57,348 downwards.
ATTATTCCAGAGAACTTGCACGCAAAGTCGTTCAGGGAATGATGCGAAAAGCAAGAATGGGGTGTTGGGTCGGCGGCGTAACGCCTTATGGGTTTCGAAAAACGAAAGATGCAAGCGATTGCACATGGCTGATTATTTACGAACCGGAGGCAAAAGTGGTGCGAATAATATTCGATCTGTCGCTGAAGGGGTGGGGACATAAGAGTATAGCGATCTGGCTTAATCAGCAAGGCATTCCATCCGGCGAGAATGCCCGGAAAAGAAACAGCGCTCACAATCGAAACCCTGACGGTCGATGGTCGTGCTATACGGTGCGGGCAATTTTGAGGAATCCGGTCTATAAGGGAGTTACTCGATGGAATAAACGAGCGAGGGTCGATTGCTTTGACTGGCAAATGCAAGGGCAAGGAACAGTAAAAATAGGCAAGTTAAGAACCGAGACAGCTTCTTTTCGCAAAAATAAAGACCGGGGTATTGATCGTGCGGACTTAGAATTTTTCATTGACCGCATAAAGCCGAAAGAAGAATGGATTGTGATCGAAGGAAAGGTGCCGCAGATTATCTCGCCTGAAGTTTTTGACGCTGTTCAAGGCCGCTTCCAATCATATTCGAGCAAAAAGTGGAAAAGAATGAACGGAACGAAATATCTGATGGCCGGAGCGCTCGTCTGCTTTTGTGGAAACCGCTTTCATGGCCATCGATATGCGCGTATTATTAAAACCACGGGCGAAACCGTGTTTGATGAATTTTATCGATGTTCAGGTGATAAACATAAAGGGACTCATGCCAGAGATACCAAGAATCTGATGATGAAGCAGGACGCTATTAATCAAAGGGTTATGAATGGGATTTTGGATCGGATTCAACATCTCATACGGCCTGAGAAGGTAAAGGAATTGCTTGAGCGAAAAATGCGCCGCTTCCTTGACGCAAAACCGGATCGGCTTGCGCAAATTGAAAAAGAACTTAGGTCGGTTACCAAAGAGATCGATCGCATGATCCTTGCATACACCAAATTTGAGACGCCTTTACCTGAAGATAAAGTCACAGAGTTAAAGGGTCGACAGAAAACGTTGGAAGCTCAGCGGGACGGATTGATCGCAACCGGACACACCACGGTCGCTGTCAATATCGACACCGAAGTGGGCCAATTTCTTGAAAGGCTGGCAGAGGCGCAAAAGGTTGTGGTGATTGGTAACCCACAAGATCGGATTCGCATGCGCGAAGCTTTCTTAGCCAAGTGCGAAGTCTTTTGTTATAATGGCCGAACAGAGGTCAGGTTCTCATGGCGAAGGGTTCCTAAACTTGCGGAGGGGAGCGACACCGGCCACCTCCACCACTTTTCGGTAAACTCATCATTTAAGGATGAGGACTTAGAACTCGAAAGATATGTGTACGAAAATTCTCAACTTATTTTGATTGAACGAGGTCAAGATGCCTGAAATTTCTCGATTCTTCGGTATCATTATTCGCATGTTTTACGACGATCATAATCCCCCGCATTTTCATGCCGAGTTCAGCGGCAAGCAAGCAAAGATAGATTTTCATGGTAACATTCTTATGGGTGATCTTGGGTCGAGGACGGCTTTGAGACTTGTGCGGGAATGGGTTGATCTGCATCAAGCTGAGTTGGCGGAGGATTGGGAGCTGGCGCGCAAGGACAAAGAGATCAGGAAAATCACGCCTTTGGAATGAGGTGACTTATGTGGCAATTAAACGATGTCAAAATGATTCGATATCTTGATGGATATATTTACTATATCGAATTCGATGATGGGATGAAGGGTGAAATCGATTTCTCCTCGTATCTAAGCAGATCCGGAATATTTTCTTCGCTCAAAGACAAAAAAGTCTTTTCTTCCGCACGTATCGAAGGGGGAACGATTTCTTGGCCCAATGGCGCTGACGTTGCCCCTGAGTCGCTCTATGAGAAGTTAGAAACTCAAATAAAATCATGATCCGGCTCGGAGGAAGGTTATTCGTGGGCAAAAAATTGACGGTCCAATTTTCGGATTCCTAAAGATACGGACGGGGGCGAAACCGCCCACCTCCACCACTTTCATTGTAAACCAGTTGTTCGAGAACGAGCCTCTGGAAGTTGAGAGCTATGAGTATAAAGACTCTCGACTTGTCTTAATTTCTACCGATTACATTCCTGCTTTACCGTCCGAACCGGCTTACACCTCCTGAGCATTTAATTCCCCGCACGGCTCCTCCGCTCTGGCACGCTACGGCCTCCCGTATATGCGATAAAATCCCAGGTATCCCTTTTCCCTTACTCGTGAAAAACTGAGGCGTTAGGCACCGTTATCTCCCGAATAGCCCATAACATGACCGAGCTTAACAAGCTATCAGCATGGCCTTAAACATGTAGCTGCAAATTATGAGACAAGCGCCGATACATTTATGAGCAGGAAGGAGAAATATATTGGGAAAAGACATGGTTTTGCGATTTAAAGCGGTCTCTAAAAGTGCAAGCCTCATGGTCATGGGGAGTGGCATCCTTGTGCTTATCGGTTGGTTTTTTGACGTTGAATTTTTGAAAAGCATTCTTCCGATTTGGGCCACCATGAAAGTTAATGCCGCGATGGGGTTCATTTTTGCAGGACTTTCTTTATTTTTGCAGCAAGAGAGTTCTTCACGAACCCATATTCAATGGGCAGCAAAGATTTTGGCAGCCTTCGTATTGACTCTAGGCGCATTAACATTGATGGAATATCTATTCGGATTAAATTTCGGAATAGATCAGGCTCTAATTGTAGGAAGCGATAAGGATATTTCTTATCCTGGCCGTATGGCGCCTGCAACTGCTTTCAATTTTTTATTGACGGGGGCATCGTTGATTTTTTTTCAGTCCAAACGTGCGGTCATCCACCAAATGTTTGCCCTTTTGCTCTTCTGTTCATCGTGGGTCGCCGTGATAGGTTACTTTTATGGAGTTGAGAGTCTTTATCATTTAACTCCCTATGTTTCAGTAGCCTTTCACACAGCGATCAATTTTTTTATTTTAAGCCTCGGTATCTTCTTTGGCAGACCTTCTGACGGATTGATGACACGTCTCAGCGCCGATGGTTTGGGAGGCATCATGCTACGGCGTCTCTTGCCCTGGATACCCTGTTTGATAGTTATTCTTGGATGGCTTCCTCTAATGGGACAAAGGGCGGGTTACTACGATACTAATTTTGGCATCGCAATATTGACTCTCATGTGTAGTGCTGTGATTAGTGTTCTCGTCTGGAGAAGCGCAACTTTGATTTCAACATTAGACAGCAAGCGTTGGGAAGCTGAACAGGAGTTGATATCGGTAAACCAAGAATTAGAAAAAAAGATTGAGGAACGAACCAAAGAGTTTTCAAAATTAAATGAGGAATTTCGAGCCGTCGTAGAAACTGCACAAGATGCTATTATCTCAGCCGATCAGACGGGAATTATCCGCTATTGGAATCCCCAAGCCGAGAAATTATTCGGCCATGCTGCAAAAAAGATGATGGGTCAGCCATTAACAGTTATTATGCCTGAACGTTTCCGAAATGCACACTCAGAGGGCATTAAGCGCATTACAACAACAGGTATTTCAAAATTGATTGGTCAGACCCTTGAACTTGTAGGATTAAGAAAAGATGGGGTCGAATTTCCCATCGACCTATCACTTGCCTCATGGACGATAGATCAAAAAAGGTTCTTCACCGCGATTATCCGTGACATTAGTGAACGCAAGCAGGCGGATGAAATAATACGTAATGAGGAAGAAAAGTTCCGCAGCCTCCTAGAATCCGCCCCCGATGCAATGGTTATCGTCGATCAAAAAGGTGATATTACTTTGGTTAATTCTCAAACGGAGCAACTTTTTGGTTATTCGCGACAAGAGTTGTTGGGCCAAAAAGTGGAAATTTTGATTCCTGAGCGCTTTCGCCATCATCACCCCCAACATCGCACTAGCTTCTTCGTAGAACCTCATACTCGCCCAATGGGGGCAGGGATGGAACTGTGGGCGCTTCGCAAGGACGGAAGCGAATTTCAAGTTGAAATCAGTTTGAGTCCCTTTGAATCCGCGGACGGCACCTTAGTAACCGCGGCCATACGGGACATTACCGATCGCAAACGTTTAGAGGCGCAATACCTTCAATCACAAAAAATGGAATCGGTGGGCAAATTGGCGGGCGGAATCGCGCATGACTTTAATAATTTACTAACAGTCATTAACGGGTATGCCGAGATGAGAGTGCAAACCTTAGCTCAGAATGACGCCATCCGTAATGACTTTGAAGAAATTCTGAAAGCAGGAAAGCGCGCCCAATCCTTAACAACGCAACTGCTTGGTTTTTCACGACGGCAAATGATGCGGCCTATGATTGTTAATTTGAATGAAGTGATTATCAATCTCGATAAGATGGTCAAGCGTCTCATTGGGGAAACGATTACGATTGAATCTCAGCTTTCGCCTGAATTGGGAACTGTAAAAGTGGACGAACATCAAATTGAGCAAGTTTTGATCAATCTTCTTGTTAACGCAAGGGACGCGATGCCGCAGGGTGGAAAAATTACAGTAAAAACCGAGAACGTAGTTTTAGACGGCAAATTTCAGGCGCAATTTCCAGATGTTGAGCCTGGCGAATATGCCCTGATTTCAATCACGGATACAGGAATAGGGATGGAAGAAGAGACAAAAAGGCATATCTTTGAACCTTTTTATACAACCATAGACAAAGCGAAAGGTAGCGGTTTGGGACTTGCGACGAGTTTCGGTGTCATCAAACAAAATAAAGGACACATTTCTTTTAGCAGCGTTTTAGGACAAGGAACCACGTTTCATCTTCATCTGCCGATTGTCAGAGAGAAAGTATCAAGGGTAGCGGAGGATGTTGCGCCTGTTACTCAAAAAGGCAGCGAAACCATCCTTATCGTGGAAGATGAACCGCTTGTGCGGGAACTTGCCGTGCGAATCTTAAAGACTCAAGGATATAGAATTTTTGAAGCCGCCAATGGCAGCGATGCGTTAAAGTTTGTAGAATCTCATCCTGACACGGAGTTTCATCTTCTTTTAACGGATGTGATTATGCCTGTGATGGGGGGCAAAGAGTTGGCCGATCAAGTGAAAAAAATTCGTCCTGTGATTAAGATTGTTTTTATGTCGGGTTATACCGATAGCGCTATCGACCAACAAGAAAAACTCGACCCAAACATTCATTTTGTTCAGAAACCTTTTGCGCCAATGGATTTGGCAGGACATGTGCGAAGTGCTTTGGATAAAAATTCATGACTCGAACTTTGGAGATTTATACGCAAGGACTGCATCTTGCCGAAAGGATATTTGATCAGGTCAAGCGCAATGAAAATCTGATCTTCGCTGAGGTTCGAGATTATGCGAATTTGTTGATGCAGAACACCTTACAGAGTCCCGATGATTTTCTTCAATACAGCATCCGTTCTACCCCTAATAATTTTCTTCTCGCTCATTCGGTAAATTGCGTCATCTTGACTTCTTTGATCGGTCAAGATTTGGGTTATGAAAGCGAAAAGCTCGAAATACTTGCGGTCGCAACCCTGCTTCACGATATTGGTATGGTAAAGATGTTTGATTTGGTCAACAGTCCTGTGAAATTCTCAAAAAAAGAACGCGAGGAACTGGAAAAGCATTCTGTTCATGGGGCTGAAATCATTGATCAGTTACAAGATATTGATTCAAGCGTGAGAGATGCCATTTTGCAGCATCATGAGGACGACGATGGTATGGGGTATCCATCTCATTTGAAGGAAAAGGGAATCAATGAATTGGCTTCTGTCATTCATGTCGCCGATGTCTATGAGGCATTATCCCATCCACGACCTTATCGAAATGCCATGTTGCCTCATGCAGCGATCAAAGAAACGGTTGATTCAAAACAACGCTTTAATCGCCGTCCTCTTAAAACATTGCTTACTGTGGTTTCGCTTTTTCCGCTTGGAACGTATGTTCAACTGAATACAAAAGCCATCGGAAAAGTGGTGAAAGTCACAAAAACTGCCTTTATGCGGCCTACCCTCCAAATTCTTGTGAACCATGATGGCCGCCCCGCTCCTGACGGAATGCTTATCGAGTTAGTGTAGGACATCAATCTCCACGTGGAGCGTTGCTTAGATGAAAATGAGATTTTGAAATTAACGGCGGAGCCAGAGCAATTTATGCGAAACTTTAAAAACCAAAGAGAAGCCGATGAATCCTGACAAGAAACGTATTTTAATTGTGGATGATGAGGAACAGGTCTTGAAAATCTTACGGACGTCTTTAACGACTTACGAAGTTGAAACTTCCTTAACAGGTAAAGAGGCTCTATCAAAAATTAAAATGGCGAAGCCCGACCTGATTTTATTGGATATTTTACTTGGGAAAGAAGACGGCATTGACGTTTTAAAGCAGATTAAGGAATTGGATAAAAGTATTCCTGTTGTCATGGTAACCGCCCTACATGATAACGAAGAAGGCAAACGCGCTTTTGCGGCAGGAGCGGCGGATTACATTACTAAGCCGATAGATTTCGATTACCTAAAAAAAGTGTTGTTGTTTCAACTGCTCTAATCACGGTTCCCGCTCGCATCTCTTCTCAGGCACTCTAAAATCTCCAATGCTATACTTGGAATGTAATCCAAGTGCAATAAAAATAATTACTGCACTCGTCACCCGATGTGGACGACAATAAAAACACTATAAACAAAAAAAGGAGACAAAATCATGAATAAAGGGTGCCTGCAATGCACGGATTTTTTATTATTAACAATTGCATTATTAATGATGCCCGTTTCCGTCGGTTTTGCGGCAGATGAACCCCAATCCCCCGCGGCCGGGCTTCAGACAAAACTGCCAGCCGATGCTGCCAAAGTCATCCATGAAAGAGGGCTTAAGCCAGACGACATTCTCGGTGCCGTTTCAACCTTCGTCCCCAGCGGCCAGTATGACGACTATATGATGTTCGCTTCCGGCGGACACAGCGGTCAAATGTTTGTGATCGGCCTACCGTCGATGCGGCTTTTGCGTACCATCGCAGTTTTTGAGGCTGAATCCTGGCAAGGATATGGTTTTGGTGTGAAAGAAACTCCGCTCATGAATGCGCCGATTGGCGGCGATAGTCAGAAGGTAGGATGGGCCGACACTCATCACCCGGCTTTGAGCGAAACAAACGGTGACTATGACGGACAATTCCTTTTCATTGGCGACAAGTCGCATGGCCGTATCGCTGTCATTGATCTGAGAGATTTCGAAACCAAACAATTCGCGGATGGAACGCTAATGCACAATGATCACGGCGGCTGTTTCGTGACGCCGAATACCGAATATATTATCGAAGGTGCACAGTACGCCGAACCCCTGGGCGGAGAGTACGCGCCTATTTCCCAATACAAAGAAAAATATCGGGGACTAGCGACTTTCTGGAAATTCGACCGCCAACAAGGGCGTATCGATATCGAAAACTCTTTCGCGATCGAGCTTCCTCCCTATTGGCAGGATTTGGCCGATGCCGGTAAAGGCCCGAGTGAGGGCTGGGTTTTTATGAATTCCTTTAACACTGAAATGGCCACCGGCGGTATCGAAAAGGGAAACCCGCCTTTTGAAGCAGGTACCGCTCAGCGCGACATGGATTATCTCCATGTCTTCAATTGGAAAAAAGCCGAGGCGCTGATCGCAGCTAGCAAATTTGAGACCAAAAACGGCTTTAAACTGATTTCCCTCAAGACCGCCATTGACGAAGGCGTGCTCTTTTTCATTCCTGAGCCCAAAAGCCCTCACGGTGTGGATGTCACTCCGAGCGGCAAATTCATGGTGGTGGCAGGGAAACTTGATCCGCATGTGACGATTTATAGTTTTGATAAAATGCTCAAAGCCATCGAGGCTAAAGACTTTGAGGGCAACGACGAGTACGGCGTGCCGATCATTCGCTTCGACGCGGCCATGGAAGCCCAGGTGGAATTGGGCCTTGGACCTCTTCACACTCAATTTGACAATCAAGGTTATGCCTACACAAGTTTATTTCTCGAAAGTGCTGTCGCGCGCTGGACGCTCGGCGATGACAAATTCCAAGCGCCTGAGAAACCTTGGACGCTGGTTGGCAAGGTTCCCGTTCAGTTCAATATAGGGCATTTAGCCACAACCGGGGGTGATACGGTGAATCCCGAAGGCAAGTATTTGGTCGCGCTCAACAAATGGTCTGTGGATCGTTTTTCGAAATTAGGGCCGCTCTTGCCGCAAAATCTTCAGTTGGTGGATATTGGGAAGACCGGTGACACTCTAAAGGTGCTTTATGACATGCCGATGGGCTCGGGCGAACCGCACTATGCGCAGATCATCAAGGCGGATAAATTAAAGACCTGGGATGTCTACCCTGAGGTCGGATGGAATACTCTCACTCAGTCCAAGAGCGACAAAGCGGTTATGGAGGGCAAAATAGTTCGCGACGGCGACAACGTCGAAGTTTACATGCCTGTGATCCGCAGTCATTTTGACCCTGAGCACATCGAGATTAAGCAGGGCCAGCATGTGACGATGCATATCACTAATCTTGAGCGAACGATTGATGCGACGCACGGTTTTTCGATTGCCGGCTATAACATCGCCGCCAGCATAGAGCCCGGCGAGACCGTCACGATAGAATTCACGGCCGATAAGCCAGGTGTGTACCCGTATTATTGTCTGGAATTCTGCTCAGCGCTGCACTTGGAGATGGCCGGTTATCTAATGGTTAAGCCTAAGAAGTAACTATGAAAGAGAGAATCGCGAAAATACTGCTGCTGGCTGCCGCAGCAGCAGTATTTTCATCAATTTTTTTTCCTTACTGGTATCTGACGGTCAAAGCACCGCAGTATCCCAAGGGACTTCACGTCCAAGTTTATTTGAACCATGTCACGGGTGATGTCGGCGAGATTGACAATCTCAATCACTATATCGGCATGCGACCCCTTGGAGAGGCCGCAAAGCTGGAAAAGAAATTCGCCCTGCCCGGCATCGCAGTGATCGTTGTTTGTTTGATGCTGGCGATTTTAAATCGAGGGAAGTTTTCTCTGCTTTTCATCCTTCCAGCGATCGTTCTACCCGCAGTTTTTGCTGTCGATCTCTATCTGTGGCTGAGGGATTTTGGTTTGCATCTAAATCCTCACGCGGCGTTGAGTTCCTCAGTAAAACCTTTTGTCCCCCCGCTTTTAGGTCAGGGAAAGATTGCGCAGTTTCATGCCGACGCCAATTTCGGCCTTGGCCACGGCCTAAGCATGCTCTCCGCCTTCCTTTCCTTAACCGTGATCGCCTTGCGTTTTTTTAAAAGTGGGGCTTCCCATAAATAAAAAAGTTATCCCTTGTATGGCGCTTATTCTTATCCTGACAAGCGTGCGTTTCCTTCACGAGGGGTACGCTCAGAGTTTAACGGTGAGCCCATCGGCTTATGCAACGATTGCGGCGGCGTTGGAAAAGGCTGCCGAGGGTGACACCATCCTCGTTACAAAAGGCCTTTACGCGGGTCCTCTCATGATCACAAAATCGGTACGGCTTGAGGGCCAGGGCGAGCCTGTTATCGACGGAGGGGGAAAAGGAACCGTCGTCACAATTAAAGCCCCGGATGTTGTAATGCGCGGTTTTGTGATTAGGAACTCTGGAGATCTTCTGGCGTCCGAAAATTCGGGGCTTTTGGCAACGGGTGCCAGGCCGCTTATCGAGAACAACCGTTTTGAGGATGTGCTGTTCGGTGTTTATCTGAGCCGGGCACCGGGCGGTGTCCTCAGAGGAAATTCCTTCAAAGGCAAGGCGCTGGATACTCCGCGGCGTGGGGATCTCATCCGCGTCTGGTTCAGCGACGGCGTTGTGATCGAAAACAACCGTACCGAACGTGGTCGCGATGTCGTGCTGTGGTACTCAAAAGATATGACGTTGCGCGACAATGATTTTCGTCAAGGCCGCTACGGCATTCATTTCATGTACTGCCGTAACGCGGAGGTGGTCAATAACCGCTTCGTTGACAATTCTGTGGGCGCCTATTTAATGTACAGCGAGGCACTAAAGTTACGGGGCAACATTGTAGCGAACAATCGTGGCCCCAGCGGTTTCGGAATCGGATTTAAAGATATGAAGAACGCGGTGATTGAAGAAAATATTGTTACCTCCAACCGAATCGGATTTTATCTGGACGGCTGTGAAGCCATGATTTGTCGCAGAAACGTGATTGCGCATAATCATATCGGCTTTAATCTTTTGCCGACCGCTGTGCGAAATAAGTTTGAAGGAAATTATGTGCTCGACAATGTGGAGCAAACGCTCCTGGACGGCTCAAGCATCCAAACGGTCAACGACTGGACGGGAAATTATTGGAGCAACTATCGAGGATATGACGCGGATCGCGATGGAATCGGTGATATCCCTTATAAACCCATGCGATTCTTCGAGCTTTTGACCGATCGTTTTCATGAACTTAAGATTTTTTTGGGAAGTCCTTCGGCTCAAGCCATTGACCTTGCGGCCGCGGTTTTTCCGATATTTGCTCCGACGCCTAAATTTGAAGACCCGCGGCCGCTCATGCGTCCGGCCGGCAGAATACGCACAAACAAAAGCGCTCCTCGCCCCGCATCGTGGTGGGTGCTGTCGTTCCTGTTTTTTTTACCGCTCGCCGCTTTCTTAAAAAAGAATTCGGATCGGTTTTAAAGATGGACAAAAGGGTTTGCCCGCTCATACGGGTCACGGGAGTGAGTAAGCGTTACAAAAAAGTTCAGGCACTTTCAAGCGTTGACCTGGAGGTGCAACGGGGCGAAGCCGTTGCGCTTTGGGGCCCTAACGGGGCCGGAAAAACTACGCTTTTGCGGTGTCTTTTGGGAATCATTCAGTTTGAAGGGACCGTCGAAGTGGACGGCTTTAATGTCAAGCGTAAAGGCCGGGAGGCGCGCGCCTTGATCGGTTATATCCCGCAGGAGATCCGTTTGCACCAAGATCAAAGTGTGTGGGAAACCGTGTCTTTTTACGCTCAGCTTCGTAGCGTTGCGCGAGAGCGTGTGGAAAAACTTTTAAAGGAATGGGAGCTGTCAGCGTCGCGTCATCAGATGGTACAAAATCTCTCCGGTGGAATGAAACAGAAGCTGGCTCTGATCATCGCACTTCTTTCCGATCCGCCGCTTTTTTTTCTCGATGAACCCACCAGCAATCTTGACGCACACACCCGCCACGAATTCAATCTCGCCCTGGATCGACTTAGACTCGCGGGCAAAACGCTAGTGTTCTGCACCCATCGCGCATCCGAAGTAAGAAAAAATGCTGACCGCGTCCTCATTCTGGAAAATGGTGTCATCAAAGCCGAGGGGCAGCCGGATTCGGTTCGACCGCACCTCGCCAGGAGGACACATTGAATTTCAATGCCGTACGGCTCTTATCCTTCAAAGAAATGCGGGATGCGCGGCGTAATCGCTGGTTCATTGTCGTCTCGATTCTTTTCGCACTTTTATCTGTTTCCCTAAGTCTTCTCGGCCTTGCAGGACTGGGCTCGCTTGGGATATCCGGATTCGGCAGAACGGCTGCGAGTCTCTTAAATCTTGTTCTCCTGATTGTGCCTCTAATGGGTTTGCTTTTGGGTGCCATGAGCATTGCAGGTGAGCGCGAGCAGGGAACACTGGTTACGCTATTGGCACAGCCCGTAACCGCGGGTGAAGTATTTCTGGGTAAATACCTAGGCTCAGCCCTGGCTCTTCTTTCCACGATTCTTTTAGGTTTCGGCGCCAGCGCACTTGTCATCGCCCGTTTTGCAGGCACACAAGAAATTAGCGATTATCTTTATTTAGTTGCCTTTACCATGCTCCTAGGATTATCTTTTTTGAGTTTGGGTTTCCTCACGTCCGTCTTCGCTCGTCGTCAAGCAACGGCGGTAGGGGCAGCGCTTTTCCTTTGGTTCACTTTTATTTTCTTAAGCGATTTGGGACTCATGGGAACAGCGATTGTCCTGAGGCTTTCGCCTCCCGAACTTTTTTGGCTTGTCATGATTAACCCGGCGCAGTCTTTTAAATTGGCCGTGATTGGAGCGCTGCAAAAAAGCATCGAATCTTTTGGCGCCGCGGGACTTTACGCGTCGGATGTTTTTGGGCCTTGGTTGGCGGTGGTTCTAGGAGGAGTCCTGTGTTTTTGGACACTGACAGCCTTAAGTGCTGCGCTTCTTTTTTTTAGACGCCGATGCGCCGATTGAAAATTTGCGGTATTCTCTTGGTGTTTTTGGCAGTTTTCTCACTTGCCGGCTGCGGAGAACGCGATTTAACCAAACCGCCAAAGATAGCTTACGGCCGCGATTTCTGCGTGCAGTGCCGGATGATCATTGAGGAGGAACGGTTTGTCTCGGCCGCAGTGACAGACGACGGTCATTTCCTAAAATTCGACGACATCGGCTGCCTCGCCGTTTACGAAAAAGATCAAAACATGAGCTTAATTCGCTCCTGGGTGCGGGATGCAAGCGGCGGGGGATGGATCGCAAGGGAAAAGGCGCTATTTGTTTATTCTCCGGATCTTGTGACACCGATGGGATATGGCTTTGTGGCTTTTGTGTCCGATCTCGCAGCGCAGGAATTTGCCAAAGAGAAAACAGGCCGCTTGGTTGCTTGGAATGAACTGTTAAATTTAACTAATCAGAATCAATTAAAAAGGGAGGATTGAAATGAGATCAAGTCCACTGAAGAACATCGGTTTTGCGCTCCTTGTGTGTGGATTGAGCTGTGTTGGGCCTCTTACAGTTCAAGCGGCCGTAATTAACGGCAAAGTTATTTTTGAAGGGGAGGTCCCGGCCCCCAAACCGCTCAACTTCGGCGCGGAAAAGCAATGCGCAGTGATGCACGGTGACAAGATGCCGGTCACAGAGGATTTGGTGGTCAACCCGAACCAAACCGTCAAGTGGGCTCTGGTTTATATTAAAGAAGGCGCTCCGGCATCAACGGCCCCCACTCCTGGCGAAGCGGTTGAGATTAACCAAAAGGGATGTATGTTCGAACCGCATGCGGTCGTCGCGCGGATCGGGCAAAAGGTCATTTTTAGAAATAGCGATCCACTCCTTCATAATGTACGCTCGGAATCCAAGGTCGAAAAACCGTTCAACATCGCCCAGCCCCTACAGGATATGACGACCGCCAAAACCTTTGCGCAACCGGAGATAGGTATCAAAATGCGCTGTGATGTCCACTTTTGGATGGCCTCTTATGTTCATGTGCTCGATCATCCATTTTATGCAGTGACCGGAGACGACGGCAGCTTTCAAATCAAAGATTTGCCGGCGGGGACTTACACTATCGAGGTTTGGCACGAAAAACTGGGGACACAGACGGCTGAAATAACGGTGGCGGAAGGTGAAACCAAAACGTCTGAGTTTGCGCTTAGACTTTCTTGAACACTAAACATCCCGAGTTTTTCCTTTTCGAGACCCTCAGGATCGGATTCGTGAAGGTTTCTTAGCGAGAGCGGAAGTTTTTTGGTATAATGCCCCTCCAGAGCTGAGATTTTACTGGAGGCGGATACCCAAAGTTACTGACGGGGGCGAAACCGCCACCTCCCTTTGCAGAAGTAATTCATCAATGAAACAAAACGAGGAGCACTATGGGAAAAGAAAATGCAAACAAGTCGAATAGTGATTTACCGGAAGAACTTTTCGGACCTTTTCTTAAAAACGTAGATTTTGAGGAAGAGTTAGAAAAATTAAAAATTGTCGAGCGAATTATCGAGCTGCGCCTCAAGGCCGGTTTGTCCCGCAAAGACCTTGGCCTGCGCATCGGTGAAAATGAAAATTTCGTCGAGCAGCTTGAGACCAAAAAGCTCCTCGTTTTTGATGTCAGTCTTTTAATCCGAATTGCCTATGCCTTAAATTGCCGGCTCGAGATTAATTTTCGTCATCCGGAAGAATTTAAGAAGCGGTAAACCTGCTCTCCATGGTTGCTCAAAAGGACTATTATCAAACTCTTGGACTTTCCGAAAGGGCCACCCCTGAGGAGATCAAAAAGGCCTATCGCAAACTGGCCATAAAATATCACCCGGATAAAAATCCCGCGAATCTGAAGCAAGCGGAGGCCAAATTCAAGGAAGTTTCGCAGGCCTATTATGTTTTGGGCGATGAAAAGCGCCGTGGCCACTATGACCAAATGCGCCGTTTCGGAGGCAGCGCTGGCAATTTCGCCGATGCCCAGGGATTTGATTTCGAGGATTTCCTCCGTCATTTTTCTTCGTCGCAAGGCCGGGGAGGAACAACGTTTCATGCCACAGGAAATTATGCGAATTTTGGCGATATTTTTGAGGATTTTCTCGGGGCGGGCGCTTCTCGCCGGAGATGGACGCAAGCTTACACCGCCGGAAGCGAGGATGAAGATTATCCTGAACCGAGTGCTCTCGACGTTGACCTTGTGATTAATTTAAAGATCTCAAAAGAAAAGGCGGAAAAGGGGGGACAAGCAACCCTTCGAATCCCCGGCGGTAAAACTCTTTCCGTTAAAATTCCTGCGCGCAGTAAAAGCGGTCAAAAATTAAGGCTGACACGCCAAGGGAAATTATGCCCCCATTGTCATCACGAGGGGGATTTAATCCTCCAGTTGAAAGTCGAATAAAATAAATGGAAAAACCTTATCCTCGAAAAATCTATAGCACGGGAAATCCTCTCCTTGAGGAGCAGATTGAACGCCTCATGGATTCCGCAACCGGGCATTTTTCGGAGCGGGATGTCATGCGTGAGATGATGGTAACAGCGATAAGACTGGGATTCGATGGCGTCGAACGCGGCGATATGAAGCTTATGAACGCAGCCATGAAGGAGCTGCGCTACGCGTTCAATGTGTTTGGTCCTTATCGCCATATCCGCAAGGTTGCGATCTTCGGATCGGCTCGCACCCCGCGAAAAAACGCCGATTATCAACTTGCAAAAAAATTTGCAACCTCCATGGTGCGCAAAGGATGGATGGTCATCACAGGGGCCTCTTCCGGCATTATGAACGCGGGAAATGAAGGGGCAGGCAGAACCCATAGTTTTGGGGTCAATATCCGCCTGCCGTTTGAGCAAGAAGCCAATCCCGTCATTGCGAATGACAGCAAGCTCATTAATTTTAAATATTTTTTCACCCGCAAATTAATTTTTGTGAGGGAGTCCGACGCAACCGTCCTTTTTCCGGGAGGATTCGGCACACACGATGAAGGTTTTGAGACGCTGACGCTAGTTCAAACCGGCAAGGCAACACCCCGTCCAATTATCTGTATCGACCCTCCCCAAAGTCAATATTGGAGTGCCTGGCGGGAATATTTGGTGGAACATCTCGCAATACGAAAAATGATTGATCACGAGGACATGGATCTGATTCATTTCACGCATGATGCCGAGGATGCTGCACGCGTGATCGCGCGATTTTATAAAAATTATCATTCGATGCGTTATATTCACCAAAATTTGATTATCCGAATTAAAAGAAAGTTAACGGCTTCCCAGCTCCGCACGATCAACCGCCGATTTGCTCCCATCTTGTCGACAGGAAAAATCAGCCAGTGGGAAAAACCTTTTGAAGAAGAAGACAATGAACCGCATACGCATCACCTCATCCGGCTTGTTTTACATTTTAACCGCCGGCATTTTGCTCGTCTCAAGCTTTTAATCGATGCCTTAAACCATCTTTGATTCCGGGCGTTTAGCTCAGCT
Organism: Candidatus Omnitrophota bacterium; assembly: GCA_016196545.1. GTDB lineage: Bacteria > Omnitrophota > Omnitrophia > Omnitrophales > Aquincolibacteriaceae > JACPXM01. The sequence continues at coordinate 41,707 of JACPXM010000036.1, read as the reverse complement.
GGTTAGAGCATCTCCCTTACAAGGAGAGGGTCTCAGGTTCGAGTCCTGAAACGCCCACCACTCTTGCATTTCTGAAATTCTAAGGGTAAATTTTAAACGATGAAGGAACCCAAAAAAACAGTGCTTCTCATCGATGATGACATCGATTTTTTAGAATCCACGGAGGATACGCTTCAGGAGGCCGGTTTTCGCATCCGCGGCTGCTCCGATCCTACGAAGGCCCTTTTGACGATTCAAGAACTGCATCCCGATTGCGTGATCCTGGATATCCTCATGCCCGGTCTGGATGGGGAGGACTTACTTTTGATGATTCGGGGCAAATACGCTGAATTGCCGATTCTAGTTTGCTCAGGCGCCCCTCATGTGGATGTCCCGGCCCTTCTAAAAAGCGGGGCCAGCGAGGTGCTGCGAAAACCCTTCACGGAAACCGCACTTTTGACGGCGCTTGACCAAATGATTTCCGATGAAAAAGAGGCCGTTTCTTTGGTCGTTAAAGGGTTTAATCTTTACGATATCCGTACGACCGTAACTCGCAAGGTGATTATCAAGGCCCTGGCGAAAACGCATTTCAATCTTCCCAAGGCTGCTCTTTTGCTTGGGATTGCCCAAAAACGCCTTCAGCGTTATATCAAGCAATTGAAGATTAGCTTTTAAACCCCATAGTCTTAAGGTACCAGGAGCGCTTACCCGTTGATACAGTCCCACCACCCCCACACCCGGTGTATACAAGCTTTTTATACTCGCCGCCTGCACACCCGGGATCCAGACTTTCATTGATTTTCCAATCAAATTCGTTAGAATAGCCGCTTCTGTATTACTTGACCATTCTATAAGCCCGGGTAGCTCAATTGGTTAGAGTACCAGATTGTCGATCTGGGAGTTGCGGGTTCAAGTCCCGTCCCGGGCGTTCTTCTACGCTGGGTCCGCTTTCGCGGCTCAGCTTTGAAGAACCACAGGTTCATCTAAGCTTTACTTTATGCCTAAAACTCTGAATGTAGCAACAAAGCCCAAGCCTGTTCGTATCGGCATGATGTCTCTGGGATGCCCTAAGACACTTGTCGACAGCGAAGTCATTCTGGGCAAGCTTAATCGCGTCAAATACAAGCTGGTGCCTTCCGTGGCGGACTGCGACGTAGCGCTCCTCAATACTTGCGCCTTTATTCAGGACGCTCAACAGGAATCTATAGACCGTATTCTTGAGCTTGTGGAATTGAAAAAGGAAAAGCAAATTCGCGGCGTGATCGTCATGGGATGCCTGGTCCAGCGTTTCCCGAAGGCCTTGCAGGCCGAACTCGGTGAGGTTGACGCCTTCATCGGTTCCGGCGAATATGCCAAGATTCCTGAAATTGTCGACCGCGTAAGCGAGGGAAGCCGCGTATTTTCCGTGGGACGGCCCGGCTATCTTTCTACGTCCCTAGAAACGCGCGTGGCCCTGACCCCGGGACATTACCGGTATTTAAAAATTTCAGAGGGCTGTGATCATATTTGCACCTTTTGTGTGATTCCAAGATTTCGTGGAAAACATCGCTCGCGAACAATTTCCGATGTCCTGAAGGAAGCCCAGAGGCTGGCCGACGAAGGAGCTAAGGAATTAATTCTCACGGGACAGGACACAACTTATTTTGGACGCGACACGGAAGGGAAATTTCTCTTGCCGGAACTTCTAAAGGAATTGGATAAAATCAAGGGCCCGGAATGGATTCGGCTCCTTTATGCCTACCCGGCCTGCGTGACGCGTGATTTAATGGAAGTAATTCAATCCAGTTCTAAAATCTGTCATTACCTGGATATGCCGCTTCAACATGCGAGCGATCGCATGCTCCAAGCGATGAAGCGGGGGATTACGAAACGGCGGACGCTCGATTTGTTAAGAGAATTTCGCTCGGTCGTCCCAGACCTTGCTATCCGCACGACTTTTATCGTGGGTTTTCCTGGGGAGACTCAGGAGGATTTCAACGAACTCCTGGAATTCATGAAAGAAATACGCTTTGAGCGGCTCGGAATTTTCCAATATTCCCAGGAGGAAGGCTCCGCAGCGGGTCGATTGCCGGATCAAATTCCTGAAAAGATCAAGGAAGAAAGATGGAATCAAGCCATGCAACTTCAGCAGGAGATTTCCTTAAGGAACAATCAATCCCTTTTGAGGAAGACATTCAAGGTTTTGATCGAAGAAAAAAGCGAAAAAAAAGGGGAGGGTTGGATAGGAAGGTCGTATATGGATGCCCCCGAAGTCGACGGAAATGTTTTTGTGAACTCCTCAAAATCCCTTCAAATCGGTCAATTTTATCCGGTTACCATCACCTCAACGCGGGAATACGACCTTGTGGGCGAGTTTTAACCGCCGTCAAATTTTTGGCCCTCTTGGGCTCACCCTCCTGCGCGGTCTTATGGCCTGCGTGCTTCCTTTTCTCTTGTTTTCCTCCTCCTTCCTATTTCAGAGTCTGGCCTTTGTCCTGTTTTTGATCGGAATGCTCACGGATTACGCCGACGGATATTTGGCGCGTAAACATAATCTGGTAAGCGCTGCGGGAATGATTTTAGATCCCACGATGGACAAATTTCTCATCCTTATCCCTCTTGCCGTCTTCTCGGACCTCGGATTTTATTCGCGAGGGTGGCTCGTCCCCATTTTTGTCCGTGAACTTGTTATTACCTTTTGCCGTATCGGGTGGGCGCTTGAGGGGGCCCATGCCCCGGCCGAAAAAATGGGCAAATGGAAAATGGGACTTCAATGCGTTTTTATTTGTGGGTGCTTCGTTTATTTGCTGAGTCTGCATTTTGAAGCGGCAGGCCGCTTTCAGGATCTTGGAATCTTAGGGATACGGATTTTGCTTTATGCGATGACGGCACTGACCCTTCTATCCGGCATGAGCTTTCTTTATTCCAATCGGGAAAATTTTAAAAGCGTCTTTTTTGCAAAATATGTGAGCGCCTTTGGCGTGGGATTGATTCCCTATTTACCCGGAACGCTGGGAAGTTTGGCGGGTGTGGGGCTGGTCCTTTTAAGTGCGTGGAACGGCTGGCTTTACGGAGGGGTCTTCCTTTTGGTTTCCATAGCGGGATATTTCGCGGTGAATCGGCTTGATTTAAAAAAAGAGCATGACCCGCTTTATGTGGTGGTGGATGAAGTCTGCGGGATTCTTGTCACCTTTTGGGGACTTCCTTTGAATGCACCCAGCCTCCTTTTTGGATTCTTGCTTTTTCGATGTTTCGACGTAATTAAGCCTTTTCCTCTAAAGCAATTCGAGAAGCTTCCGGGATATTGGGGCATTATGATGGATGATTTAGGCGCGGGGGTTTATTCCTGGATGATTCTCTATTTTCTTCAAACTTATTTACACTAAGTCCGCCGACATGACACATTCTACCCATCCCGTTGCCGAGCTTTTGACCGTTGGCAATGAGCTTCTTCAGGGAAATACACTCAATACCAATACTCTTTTTCTGGGCCGTGAACTGACCACGCTCGGCTTTGAAGTCAAGCATCAAAGTGCTTGCCAGGATCATCAAAAAGAAATAATAGATGCCCTGAGCGTGGCATGGGACCGCTCGGAATTGGTTCTCGTAAGCGGAGGGCTAGGCCCAACCCCCGATGATTTAACGAGGCAGGCCCTTGCAAAATTTTTTCATTCGCCCCTTCGCTTTTCTGCAAGACAATACCAAATGATCAAACGCCTTTACCGGCGTTATCACAAAAAAGCCCCTTCGCTCGTTAAAATCGAAGCCCATTTTCCGGAAATCGCAGTGCCTCTTTTTAACCGTCACGGTGTCGCTTTGGGATTTTTTATTTTCGAGAAAAGTCCCAGGCGTCTTTTGATCGCACTCCCTGGTGTTCCCTATGAATTGGAAAAAATGTTCCGGGAATTGGTCCGACCTTTATTGATACGGAAATTCCCAGCCACAAGACCCAAATATTCCCTGACCGCGGCCTTGACCGGCATCTCCGAGCCGGAGGTCATGAAAAAACTAGGCCGGGATTTCTTTTCGGAGTCTTTTGAATTCGGAATCTATCCGGAGCCCAATCACGTAACCTTGCGCCTGAAGGCGGAAACGGGGAAAATTATAGAAAGGCTCAAGCGGAAAATCCGCCTGAGGCTCGGCGGGTATTTGTATCGAGAATCCGAAGGAGACCTTGCGGAGTCCGTCGGTGAAATGCTCAAGAAGCGGAGGAAAACCCTTGCGGTCGCGGAAAGCTCGAGTGGAGGACTTCTGTCGTATTTGCTGACCTCCCATCCGGGAGCAAGTGACTATTTCAAAGGCTCGATTACGGCGTACGCCAATTCCGTGAAGGAGGACGTCCTTGAGGTGGCGCACGCACAAATTCTCAAAGCCGGAGCGGTATCGGCCACGATTGCCTTGGGCATGGCCGAAGGGATTCGCAGGAAAATGAAAGCGGATTTTGGAATCTCGATTACAGGCATTGCCGGCCCCAGCGGGGGATCCAAACGAAAACCCGTGGGACTGGTCTATATCGGGCTTGCCTCAGAAAAATTTCGAAGGACCTGGCGTCATCATTTTCCCGGAGACCGTAAAATGGTTCAAATGCGCTCAGCCCGAAAGGCGCTTGAATATTTATGGCGTCATCTCAAATAAAGGCTCAAAAACGCCTTTTTCTAGCGCTCCCTCTAGATATTTTCCGCGATGAAATCACACTCCTTTTGGATCAGTGCCGTAAGCGACTTCCTCAGGTTAAATGGGTACGTCCCGCAGGGGTGCACGTAACGCTTCATTTTTTTGGGAATACCGATTCAGAAAAAATCCCCGCTCTTGAATCCTTGATTCAATCTTGTAGCGAACCCTTTCCGGCTTTTAACCTGAACCTTGAAAACCTTGGCTGTTTTCCCAATACCTTGAAACCGCGGGTCCTATGGCTCGGACTGGGAGGTGAAACGGAACGCTTGACGCAACTTCAAAAAAATATCTCTCAAGCGCTCGAGACCCGAGGATTCGAAATCGAAAAAAGACCGTTTGTTCCTCACGCCACTTTAGCACGATGCCCTCGCGTTGATCCTTCGATTTCGGAAGGACTCAAATCCCTTCGTCTTGAAAAGACCCGTTCAAAATCTTTTCATCATTTAATCCTCTTTGAAAGTCATCGAGGGCCGGAAGGATCGCTTTATGAAGAAGTTCAAAGATTTTCGCTGGCATAAATCGCAACGCATTCTTAAAGCGTCTCGCTTAGGAGACGTCTATAAAACGCTTTCAAATTATTTTGGTCCTCAAGATTGGTGGCCTGGCGACTCACCGTTTGAAGTGATGGTGGGCGCCATTTTGACTCAAAATACGGCCTGGACGAATGTGGAAAAGGCCATTAAAAATTTAAAGCAGGAAAGGGTTTTAACCCCTCGCGGGCTTGATTCCATTTCCGTGGAAAGGCTTGCCGCGCTGATTCAGCCGGCGGGATATTTCAATGTAAAGGCAAAACGATTAAAATATTTTATTCATTTTCTTTTCCGAGAATACGGTGGAAACATTCGACGAATGAGAAAAGAGACGGGCCTCAAACTTCACCAAAAACTTTTAGCCGTGAATGGCATTGGTCCGGAAACGGCGGATTCCATTCTTCTCTATGCCTTGGAAAAGCCATTTTTTGTCATCGACGCTTATACGAAGCGAATTTTTTCAAGGCATCGTCTGACGGTTCAAACGCAAAGCTCGCCCAAACGGTTATCGCTGAGTCAGGATTACAAAGTCTGGCAATCCGCGTTTGAAAATTCACTTCCCCGTCGTCTGGGTCTCTTCAACGATTTCCACGCCCAAATCGTGGCGGTGGGTAAAAATTTCTGCAAACCCCACAATCCTCTCTGCCACGATTGTCCTCTCCAGAAGTACTTCTAAGCATCACGCAACTTGTTCCAATCAAAGCTTTTATGGATATAAAAAAAACTATCAATTTATAACGTTAATATCATAATTATACTCAACAACGATCTCCCGCTAATTTGAAATTGTAATTTATAGGAGTTATACTTCTTGTGTTATGAGAGAAAGATCCAAAAAACGCCTCGGCGAGCTCCTTGTTGAAGACGGTCTCATTACTCGGGAAATGCTTCAAGAAGCCCTTGATCACCAAAAAAAGGAAGGGGGGCTCATCGGTCAGATTTTGATTCGTCTGGGCCATATGAGTGAAGAAGGTCTTATTGCCGAATTGGGCAAACAGCTTCAAGTTCCCTATATTCCCGTAGCCAATTATTCGGTCAATATGGAAATCGCCGCAACTTATGATGAACAACTTTGTAAGAAATCCATGCTGCTTGTCTTGGATCAGGATGAAAAGCGTGTTTTTATCGCGACGGCGGACCCGCTCAATGACACGGCCGTCGAAGAATTGACGAAGGGAATTTCATTGAAACCGCAATTATTTATCTCAACGCCAACGGAAATTTTGAATATGCTCGATCTGGTTTACAGCAAGGCCCAAAAAATAAAGAAAGCAAGTTAAGATGGCTCAAGAATCCTCACGAAATGATTTGAAGGATATCCTGCTTCGTGAAGGCGTCGTCACCTTAGACCAGATGAACGAGGCCTTGAAAGATCAGGAAAAAACGAAAGACCCTCTCCTGGATATTTTTTTTCGTTTGGGTAAAGCGGATGACAAGAAAATCGCGAGCATTTTAACCCATCAAATGGGTTATACCGCGGTCAATTTGGCCGTCTTTGCCCTCGATCAAAAGGTCTTGGATGTCATTCCCAAAAACATGGCAGAAAAATATACCGTTCTTCCCATCAGCCGCTTTGAAAATTCTTTAACCATTGCATTTGCCAATCCTTTGAATCTAAAGGCCCTGGACGAAATCAGGGCTATTACCGGACTTCGCATTAAAACCTCCGTGGCGCCTTATGGGACGATCAAAAAATATATTGCGAAATATTACAATGCCGGCGCCGCAACGGCAGAAAATGGTGCGCAGCAGGAGGAGCACCAAGCCCAGGAATTAGATGAAATCGTCAAAATGATTGAGACCGAACAAGAGGCGGACAAAGGCGCTCAGACCTCCGAACTGATGAAGGTGGCCTTTGAAACTCCCATCATTAAACTCGTCAATACCATGCTTATGGAAGGGATTCGACGCAAGGCGAGCGATATCTTTATTGAGCCGTGGGAGCGTTTCGTTCGAGTGCGCGTTCGTGTGGACGGCTTATTGGAAGAAATTATTCGCCCTCCAAAAATGCATGGCCCGGCCATTGTTTCAAGAATCAAGGTCATGAGCGAACTGGACATTGCCGAGCACCGCATTCCGCAGGACGGCCGCTTTAAGGTCAAAGTGGGGGAACGTGAAGTGGACATGCGCGTTTCTATTTTGCCAACCACGTTCGGAGAAAAAGTCTGTCTTCGAATTTTGGACACCAAATCCCAAAGCCATGATATTTCAAAACTGGGATTTAATGAGACCGAACAACAAATTATCAAGGATTCGGCTCGTCATCCTCACGGCATGATTTTAGTGACGGGCCCGACGGGCAGCGGAAAAACCACAACACTTTATTCCGTTCTCAAATATTTAGACAAACCCACAGTCAATATCACCACCGTCGAAGATCCGGTGGAATATCAAATTTTTGGGATCAATCAAGTCAACATCAAGGAAAACTTTGGACTGACTTTCCCCTTGGCGCTGCGCTCCATTCTCCGCCAGGATCCTGATATTTGCCTGGTGGGGGAAATCCGGGATTTGGAGACACTGGACATTGCCGTCAAGGCCGCCATGACGGGGCATTTGGTTTTGAGTACCTTGCATACCAATGATGCAGCCAGTTCCGTAACCCGCATGGTCAATATGGGCCTTGAGCCCTTTTTAATCGCATCCACGGTTTTAATGATTTCCGCCCAGAGGCTTGTCCGCCGGGTGTGCCCGCGATGCAAACATCCTGAAGAAATGGACAAACAAGTCTTGGTCAAAATGGGAGTCGATCCCGCAGTTTTTGGCACGACCTTTTATCAAGGGAAAGGGTGCAATGAATGCCGGCAGTCCGGCTATAAGGGCCGAAGTGTCATTACCGAAATTCTTCAAATCACTCCCGAAGTCAGGGAATTAATTATGGATGGAAAATCCGCAGAAACCATCAAGTCCCAGGCGCATCGCTCCGGAATGACGACTTTGAGGGAGTGTGCATTAAAGAAGGCCGGGGCCGGGGATACGAGTTTGGAAGAAGTATTCCGCGTAACCAGCGAAGACCAAGGGTTGGATAAAGGGGAAGTGAAGCCGCTTAAAAAGCCGGAAAAGACAGGAGCCAAGGCCGCATGAAAATCGCTGTCACCAAAGAATCGCTTGCCCACGAGCTCGCCGAGGAAAGAAAAATTGATGCCAAGGAGCTCAAGGTCCTTCAAGCACAAGCGCGCTCAGAAAAAAAATCAATCTTTCAGCTTTTGGTTGAAAAAGAATTGATTAAAGAAGAAGAAGTTAGCGAATTCTTAAGCGACAAGCTGCAAATGCCCCTGTTGAATCTCAATTCCCTTCGCATCCCCAAGGAAATCCTGACGCTTGTCCCCAAGAAGCTGACGGAAAAATATCAAATTCTGCCTTTGGCAAAAATCGGAAAACTCATAACCCTTGCAACTTCCACGCCCTTCGATATTTTGATGCGAGATGATTTAAAAGAAATTACCAAATGTGACGTTGTCTTTGTTCTTGCATCCCCCAAAACCCTTGCGACGCTTGTGGAAAATTATTATGGGGACGCTGGGAATTTGGAGAAAATGCTGGAAGGTATGGATGACGAGGGCCTTGAAATCGTTAAGGAGAAAGACGATTTTTCGGATGCCTTGAATCAAAAGCAGGGAGAGGGGGCCGAAGATGCCCCCGTGGTGCGCATGGTCAATTTGATATTGGACGAAGCCATTCGTTCCCGAGCCTCCGACATTCACTTTGAACCCTATGAAAGAAATTTCAGAGTGCGCTACCGTATTGACGGCTCCCTCAAGGAAGCCTTTTCCCATAGCCGGGATATGTATCCCTCCCTTTGCGCGCGCGTTAAAATCATGTCGACCCTCAATATCACCGAAAAACGCATTCCGCAGGACGGACGCTTCCGCGTCAAAGTGCGGGACCGGGAAATTGATTTTCGCGTCTCCATCCTTCCCATTTATTATGGAGAAAAAATCGTTTTGCGCGTACTGGATAAAGGCGGGCTTAAATCCGGGCTTGATAAATTGGGGTTTTCCGAAAAGCCCACTTCCGTCTTTGCCGAGGCCATTAAAAATCCCTACGGCATGATTTTGGTGACCGGACCCACAGGAAGCGGAAAATCGACCACGCTTTACACGATCCTGAACACGCTGAATACGATTGACCGTAATATTATGACGGTCGAAGACCCGGTGGAATATCAAGTCGAGGGCATCACTCAAACCCAGGTAAATGCCGAGGTCGGTCTCACGTTTGCCAGCGGGCTTCGCTCCCTTTTGCGACAAAGCCCGGATATCGTGCTGGTGGGGGAAATCCGTGACGGAGAAACTGCCGATATCGGCGTCAAGGCCGCATTAACGGGTCATCTCGTTTTCAGCACGCTTCACACCAATAGTGCCGCAGGCGCCATGACGCGACTCATTGATATGGGCGTGGAGCCCTTTTTGATTGCGTCTTCGGTGATTTGCGTTGCGGCCCAGCGCCTCATGCGGAAAATCTGCCAGTATTGCAAAGAACCCTATCCTGTCCCGGAAGATGTTCTGCGCCGCTGCGGGTTAAAACCGGAAGATTTAAAAGACGTGCAAAGTTTTCGCGGCAAAGGGTGTGCGAAATGCAATCAATCGGGCTATTACGGCCGGATGGGAACCATTGAAGTTCTAAAAATGGATCCCGAAATACGGGATTTGGTTTTGCAAAAGAAATCCAGCGATGTCCTCCATGAAGTGGCCGTTAAAAAGGGAATGGAAACGTTGTTTCAAAATGCCTTTGGAATTTTTAAAAACGGATTAACGACGCTCGAAGAAGTCCTTCGAGTCAGCTCGCAGGAGTAAAGGATGCCCTCTTTTGAATATCTCGTGAAAGATAAAGGCGGAAAAGATCAAACCGGAATCCAAGAAGCTCCGGATGTCGGGACACTTGTCAACACGCTGCGTTCCCAGGGTCTCATGATTATCCGCATCAATGAGGTCAAAAAACAAAAGACCTTCAGTGTGTCCAAAGGGCCAGCCAAAAATGTTGGAAAATCCGGCGGGATTAAGCTGGATGACCTCGTGGTTTTTTCACGGCAAATGGCCACGCTGGTGGGTGCGGGCATTCCTTTGATTCAGGCCCTCGACATTCTCTCGGAGCAGGTGGAAAAGGAAAAATTCCGCGTCGTTTTGAGGACCATGCACCAGGAGGTCCAAGGCGGAAAAAGTTTTTCAGATGCCATGGAAAAACATCAAAAAATATTTTCCTCTCTCTTCATTAATATGGTAAGGGCGGGGGAACAGAGCGGCGCACTGGAAGAAATCCTGGACCGCGTCGCCAGCTATTTGGAAAAGTCAAGCGCACTTCAAAAGAAAGTCAAATCGGCCATGATGTATCCGGCCAGCGTCACGGTACTCGCGTTTCTGATTACGTTTGGCATGATGGCCTTTGTGATTCCCAAGTTTGCCGAGATTTTTGAGGGCTTAAATGCCGAGCTTCCCGCACCCACTCAAATTTTAATTGATGTTAGCCGTTTTGTGGCGGCGCAATGGTATCTGGTTTTGGGCGGAATCGGGGCCGGGATTTTTGGTTTTGTTCAATTTACCCGAACGCCCACGGGGAAGCTTTGGTGGGATTCGCTTAAAATTAAAATCGCGGTCTTTGGTCCCATTATGATGAAGGTCGCCGTGAGTAAATTTTCTCGGACCTTTGCGACGCTTGTGCGAAGCGGTGTTCCCCTTCTCTCCTCGCTAGAAATTGTATCCAAGACAAGCGGAAACCGGCGCATGGAACTCGTGATTATGGCCCTCATGGAATCGGTGAAGAAAGGGGAGGGGATTTCCGGACCTCTGGGGAAAAGCGCCGTTTTTCCCTCGATGGTGGTCCGTATGATTGCGATCGGGGAAGAGACTGGAGAATTGGAAGAGATGCTGATGAAAATCGCGGATTTTTATGATGCCGAAGTGGACTCGGCGGTGGAAGGGTTGACCTCTTTGATTGAACCTTTGATTATTGCCTTTTTGGGGGTGGTTATCGGGGGTATTGTGATTGCAATGTTTTTGCCGATCTTGACCCTTTCCTCCGTTGTATCTTAAGCCTCAAAGAGGAAATGAAAGTTTATTAAAGGATTGGAAAAGTCTACTTCAAGACTGGAAATATTAAATTTAGTTTCCCTGGAATTTGCCGATGTCCAAAACTAGGGTTATACTTCAATTGTAGTTAGCCGCGACAATACCATGGAGGTGTAGGATGTTCATTAAACTAAATCAACGCGGTTTCACGCTCGTTGAAATAATGATTGTGGTCGCGATTATTGGGCTCTTGGCCGCTATTGCCATTCCCAATCTTCTGCGCGCCAGAATGAATGCCAATGAAGGTGCGATGAAGACGGACCTTCGCGCGTTTAGCTCTGCCAATGAGAGCTATCGTGCGGCGCAGTCCACTCCGGCTTATGCGGCAACCATTGCCACATTGACCGGTGCAACGCCCCCGTATTTGGATGCTTCTTGGGCAACCAACCCCAAACACGGGTTTAACCTCGCCTATGCGAATGCCAGCAATACCTTTGGTATGATGGCAACTGCGGCATCGACTTCAGATGCCAGCAACAACTATGGCGTGGATCATACCGGCGTTGTTTATGTCGGTGGTGCCTGCCCGTCAACGGGATGCACGGGAACTCCGATTAAATAGTCGGGTTTCTTTTCGTCTTTCAACCCACCCTGTCCGCAAGGACGGGGTGGGTTTTTTTATTTCAAATTCCCCCCTTCATTATCTCCTGAATTCGCCGATATTATCGCTATCACAAACTAGAGACCCATGAAGGATATACTCCCTCAAATCCAAGGTGTTATTTCGCCCATTACGCAGGCTTCGCTTGCCGCCTTACAGGATTTAAAATCCCGGCTTACCAAGACCTCTGTAAAACCCGAGGTCAATTTAGCTCCCAGCGTGAGGCTGGCCTGTGATTTTGGGCGTTCAAAAATCGCATTTCTTGAAATCGAAAAACTTCAAAATGAAATCACGGTCACTCGATTTCACAAAGTCTCCCGCCCCAAGGAAAATGATAAAGTGGTGGAAATTCTCAAAGAGTGCTTTGCGGCGGGAAAGTTTGTGACTCCTAAAGTTCGGCTCTCGGTGAAGGGGCAGGGGGTCGTTATCCGATTCGTTCAATTTCCCAAAATGAAGCCCGAGGATTTGAGAGGTGCCATTACCTTCGAGGCTGAAAAATACATTCCCTTCAAATATAACGAGGTGGTTTTAGATTTCGTCGTTATCGAAGATAACATTCAAGGGCCCTCGGGTCCCATGATGAATGTCTTAATTGTCGGAGTGAAGCGCGATGAGGTCTACCCCTTGATTCAAACCTTTCAAAGCGCAGGGTTGGAAGTCGAACTGATTGATGCCGATGCCCTCGCCTTTTTGAATGCGATTGAGTTTTGTTATCCTGATGTCATGGCTTCCGCCATTGGCATTTTGGATATCGGAACGGATATTTCAACTTTAAGTGTCGCCCAGGGAGGGAATCCTCGTTTTATCCGTGATCTTTCTTTTGGAGGGATGGATGTCATCAAACGCTTAAAGCGCAAACTCGGTTTAACCGATCAGGCCGCCATGGAGCAAATGGAGGTGGACCGTGTCCCCACACCGGAGGCACAAGAAGTTTTAAAGGAAGCCCTGGGAAATCTGGTTTCGGACTTAAAAGTGTCCTTGGATTATTATTTAGACCAAGTGCACGGCGCGACGCCTATCACGAAGTTATTTCTCGCAGGGGGGGGAGGGTATCATCCGGTGGTCATTGACGCCCTCACCAAAGATTTGCAAATCCCTGTGGAAACGCTGGATGTTTTGGGAAAGGTTAAAACCGTGGAAGGACTGGATTTGGAGCTTTTCAAAAAAAATCAGGGGCTCTTGACCGTCGCCCTGGGATTGGCCTTGCGTGATTTATGATTGCCGTTAACCTTTTGCCCGAAGAATTCCGTGTCAAACTAAAAACCGAGCTTAAGCTGCCTTATCTTCAATATGCCATTCTGGGAGGGGTGCTTTTATTTTTTATCACCCTGGGCTTGTTTGTGGACTATTTCATCGCAGCCGCGCAGTGGGGTAAGCTCTCCAAAGACTGGGATCGGGTCCAGCCCCAATTTCAAGAACTCAATCAGCTTCAAGCCCAGGTCGAAGGAATTTTGAAACAGGAAAAAGAGTTTATGGAGAAATTTGTTATCACGAAGCGTTACACGACAAGTTTATTATCCTGGGTCAGCGAATTTTTACCGGACTCAAGCTGGCTCACGGAAGTTCGCGTGGACCGGCTGGAAGGAGGAGGAAGCATGTTGATCAAGGGACTTGTGCTGCCTCCGCGCGCCAAGAGCAGCTCCAGCATTGAACAAGTCGAGGCCTATATTCAGAAAGTCAAAGAAAAAATTCCCGACGCCCGCTTAAATCTCACCACGACAAGACAAACCACGGATAAAATCGAACTCACTCAATTCGTAGCTAACTTTGACTGGGGTCAAAAAAAAGCATGAAGCCTCTTCAGCAATGGACCTCAAACGACATTATAGATTTGATTAAGAAGGTCGATAAACAAACCTGGATTAAGATCGCCGTTATCACGGCAGTAAGCGCGGCGTTTCTATTTTTTATTTTCTGGCCAGCCTGGGTGACGCGCCTTGAAATTCGCGGAAAAATTAAAAGCACCAAAGAGCAGATGAAAACTCTGGGAAATTTAAGCGAAAAACGGGCAACCTGGCTTCGCAATAAAGAGGATTATGATTCCCTCATCAAGGGGGCTAAAGAGAGGCTTTTCAGTCCGGAGGAGGCATCTTTACTTTTAGGGCATGTCTCCAAACTTGCCAAGGAGAGCAATGTGGGAATCATCTCGGCAGTGCCCAAGGTCTATGAGACCGCATTCCCCAAACCTTTTGACGAACAATACTCGGTAAATTTATACGATTTTACCGTCGAAGGGGGCTATCACGAAGTCGGCGCATTTATTTCAAATTTAGAATCCAATGCGAAGCTCCTACAAATTCAGAGGGTTAAAATCCTTCCCAATGATGATTTACCCAAAAAACATACGGCCCATGTGTCACTCACCGCGGTTTCGGCAAAGGGAGCCAATGCTCAATAGACTCATTTTTCTGGGCGCCGTCCTCATGGTTCTCATCGAACTTTTTATCCCTCCTTATGCTTATCCCGAAGAGATTCGTTACCTCAGCGGTGGGCGCCGCGACCCCTTTCAGCCTTTAATTACAAAAGAGGGGATGGTGGTTCAAGGGTTTAACCCCTCGGATTTGAAAGTAGAAGGAATCATCTTTGATCCCCGTAAAGGCTCTTTAGTATTAATTAACGGAGACTTTTACAAGCAGGGTGATTCCGTGAAGGAAGCTAAAATTATATCGATTTTTAAAGACCGGGTCATTTTGTCGCAGAACGATGAGAAAAAGGAGCTCTGGTTAAGAGAGGAAATTCTCCCACAAGAAACAGCAAAGGAACAGGGTAAGGATGAAACCAAAAAAATCTAGTTTGTGGTTTTTCTCAGTTTCGGTGTTGATGTTTCTGGCGACTTATCCAAGCAATTCTGCCTATGCGGACGCGGTAAGCCCCTCGGCTACAGCAGCTTCGGGGGAAGGCAATATTACGCTGGATTTTAAAGAAGCCGACATTAACACAGTGTTAAGGGTCATGAGCTTAAAATCAAACGTGAATATCGTTGCCGGTCCCGAAGTTCAGGGGACGGTCACGATTCGCTTGGAAAACGTGCCCTGGGAAAAGGCCTTGGATGTTGTGCTCCGAACCTACGATTATGTCTATGAGCGCGACGGAAACATTATTCGTGTAACCACTCGGGAAAAAATGGCTCAGGAGCCCGTGGTGACAAACACCTACATTTTAAATTACACAAAGGCCCCGGAAATTCAAGCGGCTGTTCAGGATATGCTGACCGAAAGGGGAAGAATCAAAACAGCCGATCGAACCAATACCATCGTGATTACGGATATTCCGACGAATCTTTACCGGATTAGCGAAATTATCAAAAAACTGGATCAAATCACCCCGCAAGCCTTTATCGATTCCAAAGTCATTCGTACGGACGTGGGTGTTTCTGAAAATATGGGGATTGACTGGAATTTGGAGGCAAGTCTCTCAGGGACATCCCGGCCCACCACTTTTCCTTTTATTTCGGACACGGGGAATGCGACAAAGGGAGGATCTCAAGAGGGAGAGGGCAAGAGAAATAAGACCTTGCGGCAATTTTTCCCGGTGATCGTGGGAGATGAAGGAACCCCTAACACATCCGATGGTCGGGCCATTCCTTTTCCGGCTGGAACGATTGCCGCGGGAAGCGATACCTTTGACCTGGGGACTCTGGATTTCAGCACCTTCAGCTCGGTCATCCAATTTCTCAGAAGCCGTACGGATACCAAAATTATCTCCAATCCCCGCATTGTGGTTTTGAATAATCAAACTGCCAAGGTTCAGGTGGGTGAACAAATTCCAATCCCTACCTTTGAGCGAAATGAAACTACCGGAAGTGTCGAAGTCACCGGCTTTTCGTATCGGGATGTCGGTGTGGTACTGAATGTAACACCTCATATTAACTCTCAGGAGGAAATTTTGGTGGACCTTAAGCCGGAAGTTAGCTCCCGGGGAGAAGACGTGGATTTCGGCGACTTTATTGCACCCAGCTTTGACGTCACGGTGGCGACAACTCAGGTTTTAATCCGCAGCGGAGAAACTATTGCTATTGGAGGACTTTTAACCGATAATTACCAGGTTTCTGAGGATAAGGTACCTTACTTTGGGGATATCCCTATCATTGGTAAAATCTTCAGGGCGAAGCGGCAGGAGGAAGGCTCCGCAAACGCGAAAGTTGAAACGCTCTTTTTTATTACCGTAACCATGGTTGACACAGAAGGACAACCAACGGGAGAGAGGGCTGACAAAAAAGATGAGGCAAAACGGCCGGCTAAACCAGCGGCCAAAAAACCCTCAGTGCAGCCCGCCGGAAAAGTTAAACCGACACCACCCATGACAGCCGCTCAAGAGGAGGATTCATCCGAGCCAATGGAATCTATGCCATCGCCCGTAACTCCTGAAGCCAATCCTGATGCAGCTCGTCAATCGTAAGTTGAATCTCCGATAGTAGGTTTCCCTTCCTTCTGCGAAAGAACTTCAAGAAAGGACTGTCTATGAAGCGTGACATATTAATTAGTGTGGATGCGAATGAAAAGCAAGTGGCCATCCTGGAGGATGGGCGACTCGAAGAGTTTTATATTGAACGGACCTCGGCTGAAAAAATATTCGGAAATATTTACAAAGGTAAAGTCAAAACGGTGATCCCCGGCATGGGCGCTGCCTTTGTGGACTTAGGCACCAAAAAAGACGGATTTCTTTATGTGCTGGATGCCTTGCGTTCTCCCTTTGATAGCGAAGCCGAATATGAAGACTCGGAGGCCCCTAAGAGGGACCGTTTTAAGCAAATCGAAGATGTCTTAAAGGTAGGGCAGGAAGTCGTGGTTCAAGTCGTCAAGGAGCCCTTGGGCAATAAAGGCCCCCGTTTGACGACCCATTTCTCACTTCCGGCGCGCTATCTCGTCATGATGCCCGGTGAGGAAAAGGTGAGGATTTCACGCCGCGTTGATCAGAGAGAGGAAAGAGAAAGGATTCGAGGTATTTTCCAGAATTTGGATATCCCCAAGGGGATTGGTTTCATTGTCCGAACCATGGCCGAAGGCAAAAGCGAGAAGGAATTTACAAGAGATATCCGCTATTTATTGAGGCTGTGGAAACGAATCCACGCGAATATCTCGCAACAAAAGGCCCCGAGTCTTATTCATTCCGAGCTCGATTTGGTGGAGCGCATTATCCGCGACCACTTTAACGAAGATACGGATAAAATGGTGACCGACAACAAAGAGGTTTACCGCAAAATACAAAAATTTATCACCACCTATCTGCCGGGCCAGAAAATCGATGTTTCCTTTTACGAAGAGCGGGCGCCACTGTTTGAAAAATACAATATCGAGAAAGAGATCGAAAGGACCTTTCAGAAAAATGTTTATTTGAAATCGGGCGGCTATATTGTCATCGAACAAACCGAAGGGCTTGTGGCCATTGACGTCAACACCGGGAAATTCACAGGCAATCGCAATTTGGAAGAAACGGTGTATAAAACCAATATGGAGGCCTGCCTTGAGGTCGCGCGCCAGCTTCGGCTTCGGGACGTCGGCGGTATTATCGTGATTGATTTTATTGATATGGAAAGAGGGGAGCACCGAAGAAATCTCTTCCGTGCCTTTAAAGAGGCCGTCAAAAGAGACCGTGCCAAAACCAATATCCTCCAAATGTCCGAACTCGGGCTTGTGGAGATGACACGCCAGAGGGTCCGTAAGTCGCTTGAAAGCGCAGTTTACAACACCTGCAAGTACTGCGAAGGCAAAGGCATGGTTAAATCCGCGACGACGATGGCCATTCAAACCATTCGGGAGCTACGAAAGTCCCTGGGACACACCAAAGGCCGCATTGTCAATGTCATGGTCAATACGGAGGCTTATGAGCGTCTCCTCAATCAAGAGAAGCGGGCGCTCAAAGATTTAGAGCGATCCACCAACAGCCGCATCCAAATCACGGGGGATGCTCATCTTCATCAAGAAGATATTCAAATTACCTTTGTGAAATGACTTGCGGCTCAGTGTATAATACGCGGCAGACATGACGGACACGTTTGTTTTAGTGCTGCTGATGGGTTTCTTGATGATTTTTTTGGCCCTTGCCTATATCCTGTGGCAGGCGGCCCGGAAAGCACCCGCTCAATCGATCGCCTCCGAGTTTGCCCCTGTTTTGTCACAGCTCCAAAAAGAGTTTCGCGATTTACAGAGCTCCCTTACCGATCAAGTGCTTCGGCTCGCGCAACAAATGAATCATCAACTTGACCAGAATACGCGCTTTATCATGGACTCTGACAAAAGTTACCGCGAAACGATAGGTCAGGTAGAACACCGACTTGGGAAACTTCAGCAAGCGGCCCAATCCATGATGGACATGGGAAAAGAAATCTCCTCGCTGGAACATCTGCTGAAATCCCCCAAGTGGAAGGGCGGAATGGGGGAATTTTGGCTCTCTGAACTCTTAAAACAAGTTCTTCCCGCGGAGCACTACGAGCTGCAATATTCCTTCCGCAACGGTTCCAGAGTCGATGCCGTGATCCATACCAAGGAAGGAAAGATCCCTGTGGACGCCAAGGTCCCTTACGAGAGCTTTAAAAGAATTTTGAATGCCGCCACCCCGGAGGAAGAAAAACAGTGCCGCAAAGAATTTATTCAGGCGGTTAAAAAACATATCGATTCCATTGCTGAAAAATATATTCTTCCGGAGGAGGGCACCTTTGATTTTGCTCTGATGTATATCCCCTCAGAAAATATCTACTATGAAATTATTTTAAAGGAAGATTCGGATGCAGAAAGTCTTTCGGCCTATGCCCTGCGAAAAAAGATATTGCCGGTCTCGCCCAATAGCTTTTACGCCTACTTGCAAGCGATCGTCCGCGGCTTGAGAGGTCTCAAAATAGAAGAATCCGCGCTTATCATCCTTGAGAGTTTAAGGCAATTGGAGACAGACTTTGCGAAATGCTCGGCAGAAATGGAAAAAGTGGGTTCCCATTTAACCAATGCCTCCTCGGCTTATGAAAAGGTGTTGAAGCGTTTCGATAAAATGCAGCATAGGATTGCTTCACTCTCCGGGGGCAAGGACTCTGTTGAAGTTCCTGAAATAGAACCCCAATCCCCAAAACTCTTAAGCCTCTAACCCAGGAGTTTCGCATGCCTAAAAAATCTGCAAAGTCCAAAAAATCAAAACCCAAAAAAAGCCCTAAGAAAAAAGCGGCAAAAAAAAAGGGGGTTCGTAAGAAGGCGCCCGCCAAGGCAAAGAAGAAAAAGCTCGCGGCCGCTCCTAAAATCAAGGGAACCCTTGTAGGACACGTCACGCATTATTTTGACCATGTTCAGGCGGCGGCCGTTAAAGTTGAGGCAGGACAAATCAAAATAGGGGACAGGCTTTATTTTAAGGGACACACCACGGATTTTGAGGAAACGCTGGAATCCCTTCAGATCGATCATGTGTCGGTTCCCAAGGCCGGCCGGGGCGCAGAAGCAGGCATTCGTGTCAAATCCAGAGTCCGGGAAGGGGATGCGGTTTACAAGGTCTGAATTTGATGGCACGAGAATATCTAAGAACCTTTAAAGTTTATGACTTAGACGAGGTCAAAGAGCATCTTGTGATTGCCGGAGATCTTAGCGGGGATTGCGCAAAATGCCGCGAGCTCGGCATTGATTATTTAAAGGCGGCGAGCTGCCCGCAATGCGGGACCCCTTTCAAATATATTGCCAGCCGCAGGCTCGACAGCCATCCTGGCGAGAGGTTTCAGTTCGCCCGCCGAATTCAGGAAAAGCGACCGGACCTGATCATGATTGACCATACGGACTACACTTCCGCCGTCGGCCACAAAAAGGCGAGAGATTTTTTTGGCTAAGCACGTTCATAAAGTCGCGTTTCTTGCCGCGATTGTTTATTTCATTCAGGGCTCCTTGGGAATTTCAGGAATCGCCCTCCCTCTTTTTTTAAGAAAGCTTGAGTGGAGCATCTCAGACATTACGATGATTTCCTCTCTGGCGGCCCTTCCCTGGGTTTTCAAAATCACGTATGGTTTGTTTTCCGACTGTATCCCTCTGTTTGGATACCGCAGAAAATCCTATCTTATTTTGTGTTCTTTTATTGCGGCTACGGGATGGCTTTCCCTTGTTCTTCTTCCCTCGGAGAAATCATGGATTATGATTTCCCTTTTGGGCATCAATTTCGGATTTGCAGCCACCGACGTAATTACCGACGGCCTTATCGTGGAGCATTCCACCCAAACCACAAGCTCCATTTATCAGAGCATCGCCTGGGGTTCGCGCAGCCTCGGATCCATTATCAGCGGATTTATCGGCGGCTGGCTTGCCGCCCACTGGGATCCCAAGCACGTGTTTTTACTGACGATGACACTTCCCTTGTTTGTTTTGGGGGGAGCCTTTTTTATCCATGAAAAGAGAATGGAACGCAGCCCGTTTCAATCCGTTTGGACGCCTTTTGAACGCTGTTTTAAGCTTATCCTGAGCCATAATATCCGCTGGTTTCTGGCCATCTTAATCTGCGCTTCCATCGCTTCATCGTTTGGCATTCCCTTTTTCTTTTTCATGAAAGAAACTCTCAATTTCAACGAGACCTTCTTAGGAACCCTTTCAAGCCTCGGATGGTTTGGCGCGCTTGTCGGAAGCCTCATCTATTTTCGCTGGCTTCGCCATATTTCTCCAAAAATTACGCTGCGTTGGGCCATCTTGCTTAACTCGATCAACATTTTTTCAACCCTTTTGATCCGCGATACCACCAGCGCCTTTCTTTTGATTTTCATCGGGGGCGTCATGGGCTGTCTGACGCTGCTTCCGATCATGTCTTCTTCGGCGATTTTGACGCATCATACGCAGGTGGAGGGATCTCTTTTCGCCGTGTTGATGAGCGTTTTTAACCTGGGGCAAATTTTGTTTGGGTTTTTAGGCGGGAAAATCTATGTTCTCATCGGGCTTCATACCCTGATTATTTGCACGGGGGTCCTTGGGATTCTGGGATTTATTTTTGTGGAAAGGCTTCGCTTTGAAACCCCGCCCTCGGTTGCACCCTCACCGCCATGAACCTGACGCAGGGACGGGCCCGCATCGCCACTTCCATTGCCGAACGGCTTCACCAAAACGGACACACCGCTTATTTTGCCGGGGGCTGTGTGCGCGACCAGATCATGAATCGTGAAGCCCATGATTTTGATATTGCCACCACGGCGACGCCGGATATCGTAGAAAAAATTTTCCCCAAAGTGGTCCCGGTCGGGCGCCAATTCGGCGTCATGATTGTAGTCGAAGAGGGGATCCCTTTCGAAGTGGCAACTTTTCGCAGCGAGGCTGCGTATTTGGACGGACGGCATCCCTCAAAGGTGATATTTTCAAGGCCCGAAGAGGATGCCCGCCGGCGTGATTTTACGGTCAATGGCCTTTTTTACGATCCCTTCGCCCGGAAAGTCGTTGATTTTGTCGGAGGCCAGGAGGATATCCAACGAAAGGTCATCCGAGCCATCGGTCATCCTGAGGAAAGGTTTGAGGAAGATAAGCTGAGATTATTGAGGGCCATTCGGTTTTCCGCAAATTTGGGCTTTGAGATTGAAGAAAAAACCTGGAAGTCCCTTAAGGCTCATGCGGCCAAAATCACCCAGGTAAGTCCGGAGCGCATTCGTGAGGAACTCGTTAAAATTTTCACACGACCGGGAGCCGGAAATGGGTTTTTGCTTTTATCTGAATCCGGACTCATGAAAGAGGTTTTGCCCGAAATTGAGGCCATGAAAGGGGTCCAACAGCAGCCGGATTTTCATCCCGAGGGAGATGTATTCATTCATACAAAAATGCTCTTAGATCGCCTTCAGCACCCCAGCGCGACCTTAGCCCTGAGCGCCTTACTTCATGACGTCGGCAAACCTAAAACCTTTGCGGTGCGGGAAGGGAAAATCACCTTTTACGAACATGCCCCCTTGGGAGCCGCCATGGCCCGGGAAATTTTAAAGCGCCTTCGGTTTTCAAATCAAGAAACGGATTCGATTTGCGAAAGCGTGGCGAATCATATGAAGTTTGCCGATGTGCAGCGCATGCGCTCAGGAAAGTTGAAACAATTTGTCTCGCGGCCGAATTTTCAAGAAGAGCTTGAGCTTCATAAAGTGGACTGCCAATCCAGCCATGGCATGCTGGATCATTACGAATTTCTCAAAAAAAAGCTTGTGGAATTCGCCCATGAGGATCTCAAGCCCAAACCCCTTGTGAACGGAAATGATCTGATCGCTTTGGGGATGAAGCCGGGGCCTGCCATGAAGCCGCTTTTGGAAGAAATTTATGAGCTGCAACTTGAAGGAAAGTTTAAGAGTCAAGAAGAGGCACTTCGCTGGGTCCGTGGGAGGCTTGAAAGTCCTCCTAAAGTTTAATTTTTTTTTCCCGATGAGCTTATTAATGTATGAGGGTTTTCCCTAGGAGGGGATTATGAAGCGTTTTTGGGTCAATTTTTTGGCATTATGGGTCGTAATGAGCAGCCTTTCGGCATGTATTCGCACCGAGCGCGTGCGGGCCATTGAAGGCTCTGAGGGCGTGTTGCCCTATCAATCCTTGGGAACCCTTGAAATCAAACAAAAGGCTCCTTACGTAACTCCGGGGGGGATTCTTTTTACGGGGATTGAGGTCGCGACATTGACTTTCGCTAAAACCCCTTCCCGCGGAGATCATTACAAAAGAACTCTGCGTGCCGAATTGGCAGAGGTGGCCAGCAAGAGCTACGGCGCTGACAAAGTCGTTAATGTCGAGTACTGGCCTGATCCGGATTCCGGGAGTTTTCCGGACGGTTATGTTTATGCCCGCGGCGAAATGGTGAGATACCACCGTTTCCCCAAAGCGTCTGTCGAAGAACCCGAAGTTATCGAAGAACCTCCCATGGAAATCTCGGATGCCGATTTTCCCCAGGAGCCTCTTGGGGAACAAGATCAACAAATTAAGCGCATGGAACCCGTTGAAGGCAATGCCCTTTCAGCCGGTGTTTCAGGCGGCAATTAGCCGAAACTTCATTTTTCCTGACCGTGAGCTCTCAACATTATCTTTTATCGGTTACGGGCAAGGATCGACCGGGCATCATTGCCAAGGTTACAGGGGTTCTTTTTCGATTTGACATTAATTTAGAAGATATCAGTATGACAATTCTGGAAGGTGAATTTGCGATGATGCTCATCGTGGCAATTCCCGGGCAAAGGGATTTTAAGGCCGTAGCAAAGGGGATTCAAACCGCCGTAAAGCCTTGGTCCCTTCATCTTGATTGGCAACCCCTTCGCCGCCGGCTCAAGCGCGGAGAAAGGCATTCCCGAACTTCGCAATCCTGTATGTTAAATGTAATCGGCCCGGACCGCACCGGAATCATTTATCCTATCAGCCGTTTGCTTGCTCAAAACGGTATCAACATCACTGATTTAAACTCCCGCATCCTGGGAGAGGGCAAAAAAGCAGTTTATGCCTCCAATTTTGAAATTGACATCCCCAAAAGAATTCCTTTGACCCGCCTGGAGTCAAAGTTAAGAAAGCTTGCAACAGGCCTCAAAATGGACCTATCCCTGGCACCGGTGGAAGCGATACTGTTTTAACCCTATGTCGGTTTTGCCTTCCATTCGTGTTTTTCCCGACCCTGTCTTAAGACAGAAAAGTATCGAAGTGACTCATTTTGACGAAACCCTGAATCGCCTGATAAAGGGTCTCTCGAAGGTTATGGAATCCCAAAGGCATGGAATTGGAATTGCTGCGGCTCAAATTGGGGTTTTAAAAAGGGTGGCCCTTGTTGATATTTCAAGCCGAGTTCCGGGAGCCAAAAGGCTGATTTTGATCAATCCCGCCATTCTTGATGCAAAGCGCGAAAGAAATAGCCGTGAAGGATGCATGAGCCTGCCGGATTATACGGGGAGCTTAATTCGATACGATGAGATTGTGATTCGTTATCAGGACATGAGCCGACGTACACAAACCTATAAGGCAGAGGGGCTTGAAGCCATCTGCATTCAACATGAAATGGACCATATGAGCGGCGTCCTTTTCTTTGACCGTGTCAGTCATTTGAAGCGCGATTTAATTCCCAGGGCCTGGCGCAGGCAGGCAAATTAGCTGATTTTCCTGACTCTCAAATGTCCTATAATGCATCTTATGTAAACTTCCCTTAATCTACCGGTTCCAGGTTGTCGATGGTAACCTGGAACCGGTAGTGTTTTGTTAGTTTTGCGGTACTGTGCAGATTGAAATTGAAACCCCTAATTTCAATCTTGACTACGCACTTAGTAGCGAGGAGGCGATTTCCTGCACCTTTTTGCCGTCGGCCTTGCCTTTGACTTGCGGCATAAGCTCCTTCATGAGGCGCCCCATTTCCGCTTTTGTCTTGATGCCGAGGGATTGAATGCATTTTTGAATCAGCGTCCTCAATTCCTCATCCGGCATCTGGGTTGGCAAATAGGACTGAAGAATGGCCAATTCGCTGCGCTCCTTGTCGGCAAGCTCTTTGCGGCCGCCTTTATCAAAGATTTCTATACTCTCCCGGCGCTGTTTCACCTGCCTTTGAATGATTTCTACGACTTCAGGTTCTTCCAGCTTGTCTTTCTTTTTTTTTATGGCCTCGTTGGATAAAGAGGCTTTGAGAAGCCTTAGGGTCGACGTCTTAAGCGCGTCCCTGGCCTTCATAGCCTGGGTCAAATCCCCTTCAATTTTTTCTAAAAGCGGCATTTTGATTTCCTTTCTGAGGCTACCAATCCCTGGCAACTTGGGGCGTGCCCTGGGGAGGCGGCGGAGGTTTTCTTAAATCCTGAAGCTCCCTTTCGGATTCCTTCAAGGCATCTAAAAGCTGAAGCGCATTCTGCATACTCATTTGGCCCTGGAGAGGCTTGCGGCCGGCCTTTTGTTCCTGATCACCCTGATCGGGTCGAGGTTGATCCTGGCCCCGGTCTTTTGGATCTTGCTGTTTCGGCTCTTCTTCCTGAGGCCGATCCTGCTCCTCCTGGCCGGGCTCGTTTGATTGTTTTTCCTGATCTTTTTTGTTTTGTTCTTCTTCTTTTTGCTGAGAGTCTTCCTTTTCCTCTTCGCCCTTTTGTTCTTTTTCTTCAGAGCCCTCGGATTCCTGATCCTGGGAGTCTTTTTGCTGCTCTTGATTTTGCTGCTGCTGTTGTTGTTCTTGTTGTTGCTGCTGATCTTGTTGCTGTTGATCTTGTTGCTGTGGCTGTTGTTGCTTCTCTTTTTGATCCTGTTTTTTGTCCTCATTTTTCTTCTCAAACATACTTTTTTTCTTTTGCAGGAATTCTAGATTGTATTTTGCGTCCACGTCCTTGGAGTCGATTTCCAGCGCCTTTTCATAGGCCTCAATCGCCTCGTCAAAATTTCCGAGGCGGTATTGCGTATTTCCATAATTATAATACGCCTGGGCCTTGAGCTTCGGGTCCTTGGCCTGGGCGATGGACTTTTCAAGCTCTGTTTTTGCTTCCTGATAACTTTCGGTTTGATACAGGGCATTGGCGAGATTGTAGCGAATCGTGGGGTCCTCCGGTTTTTTGACCTGGGCCTCGCGGTAATCTTTCAGCGCAGATTGATATTTTTTTTCTTTATAATCTTTGTTGCCTTTGTCGGTGAGACTTTTCGGAGAATCTAGGAAGCCTGAGTTTGTTATCAAAAAGAGCAAGAGGACGGCGGGAGGAACGGGCATTTTGCGCCGGGAGGGAACAAAGGATTCCAGGATCAAAAAAATCAGGGCAAAGGCCAGAAAAATCTGATAATGATTTTCCTTTTCAGTGATCAGTTTTTCCTGAATCTGTTTTTTGCCGAGACTTTCCATGTGCTTAAGGAGCAAACCCAATTCTTTCTCCCCCGGCGTGCTGGGAAGATAAAGGCCTCCGGTTTCCTGCGCGACCTTTTCAAGCAAGGGTTGATTCAACCGGGTAATGACGATTTGGCCGCCTGTATCCTTTTTAAATCCGGTTTTGCGTCCCCGCTCATCTTTGAGCGGGATGGGATCCCCCTTGGCGGTTCCAACGCCTAGGGTATAGACTCGAATACCCGCTTTTTTGATTTGTTCTAAGACCGGCTCCACTCCCCCTTCGTGGTCTTCGCCGTCCGAGAACACGACCACGGCCTTATGTTTGAGATTTTCTTTGGGAAAGGCATTGAGCGTAAGTTCAAGGGCCCTTGCAAGGGATGTCCCGGGATCCGGGATATAGCCGGTTTTAATGGCGTCAAGAAAAAGCAAAAAGGCGGAATAATCGAGCGTCAAAGGTGCCTGGAGGAAGCCGCTTCCGGCAAAGGCGATAATGCCGACGCGGTCCCCTTTGAGTTCACGAAGCATGCTTTTGATTTCCAGTTTTGACTTTTCAAGCCGGTTCGGTTTGATGTCCTCCGCCAGCATGCTGAGGGAAGTGTCCAGAAGAAAAATGACATCGATGCCTTTGCGTTCGATTTTCCGCTTTTCTTCTCCCCATTGCGGCCGCGCCAACGCCAGGACGCAAAAGAAAACCGCCGCTGCCAGATAAAAGGCCTTGATTTTAAACTGGGAGGGATTCACCGCCGGCATTAATTTTGAGGACAGCGTCGGCCCATAGCCGATCCTTTCAAGCCTTCGCCTGCGCCCTCGGCCGGCAACCCAGAATAAAAATAAAATCACCGGTAAAAGGAATAAATAAAGCAGGGATTCGGAGGCATAAAATTGCATCAAGGCACCTTGAGAAGATATGTCTTGGAAAGGAGCACTTCAAAAAGCAGAGCCAAAAGCGCGGGCAAAAGGAACAGCGCAAAGAGTTCCTCATAAGTCCGGTATTCCTTAACCTTAACTTCGGTTTTTTCAAGTTCATTGATGCGGTCATAAATTTGAGTCAGCGACTGGGGATCGCGGGCGCGAAAAAAAAGACCGCCGGTAATATCGGCAATGCGTTTTAAGGTCAGCTCGTCGATTTCAACATCGGCCTGCACATAGCGCTTGCCGAAGAGAGGGTCATTCACGGGAAAAGGGACGAGGCCTCCCCTGCCGATACAAATGGCATAAACTTTCATGTTAAAGGTCTTCGCAAGCTCCGCGGCGGTAATGGGATCAATATTGCCGGAATTGTTTGAGCCGTCGGTAATGAGAATGATGACCTTGCTTTTGGCATCGCTGTCACGAAGGCGGTTGACGGCCGTCGCCAGGCCCATGCCGATGGCCGTACCGTCGGCAATCATTCCGATTTGCACATCCTGGGTCAGCCGTGTCAGGACATCATAATCCAGGGTAAGCGGGCATTGTGTGAAGGCCTTTTTCGCAAAGACAACCAGTCCGATACGGTCATTTTGCCGCGACTGAATAAAGCGAATAGCCTCCTGCTTGGCTACGAGCATTCGGTTTTCCGGTTTAAAATCCTCCGCCAGCATGGAGCCTGAGATATCCATGGAGATGATAATGTCAACGCCCTTGGTTTGAAACTCGCGCTCAGCCGCAACGCTTTGAGGTCGCGCCAAGGCCACGATAAAAAGCGCCAAGACCCCGAGCCGCCAAAAGAGAAGCCCTTCATAAAGCAAAATCCGAAACGAGGGTACAGCGTTGGGAAAGGCCGAGGTGAGCGAAAAAGAAAGCGGCGATGTTTGACGGCGCTTCATCAGCCACCCCACCAGCGGAAGAAACAAAAGCAAAAGCAGTACCCAGGGATGTCTAAATTCCACCGGCCAGCTCCTTGGCTCGGCAGTCTTCCACTAATTTGACGGCCATTTTATTGATTTCGAGGACACGCGTGGGTTCGGGTTTCCATTTGGCAAACTTGGCCAAATCGGCGGCTTCCAAAACCACAGAAATCCTTTCGCTTAAATTTTTGTCTAAATCCTTCTCGATTAAGGAACGCATGATTTCATACGTGGTGGATTCAATGGCAAGGATTTGATACCGCTTTTCAAAATAGGTTCTCAAGATTTCAGAAAGCCTCAAATAATATTCTTTATATTTCCCCCTTTTTAGAAGATCCGAATCAAAAAGGGCGTGAAGGGCGTGAATCGTTTGTTCTTCCAGGCTCATGGGAGGAGCCTCGGAGGGGGCGGCCAAGGCCTTAGGTTTAAAATATTTCTCATAGATAAAAAATCCCCCCCCCGCGAGAATCCCAAGCATCAAGATCCAGAAAAGCCAGACCCACTCGTTTTTCAAGTCTAAAACCGATTTGATGCCGCGAATGTCGTATTTTTCCTCGCCTTCGGCGACACTATGAACCGTCAGATAGAGCCGGTTTGTTTCGGCGCTTCCCAAGGCTCCATCCTTATTACGATATTCAATTTTAACGGGTTCGAGAATAAATTCTCCCAGTTGGTAACTCGTCAAGATAAAGCGCCGGCCCGTAATCTTTTTCCCCGAAGAGAGTTTCTTATGAACATCCTCGACCTTTTTGATTTTTAAGACGTCTGCGGCGGGAGCCACAAAACCGGAAAGGATTTCAAGTTCCGCATCGTGCGTGGCCGTCAGCGTGTAAACCACGGGATCCCCGATCGTGATAAATGCGTGGTCAATTTCGGCTTTCACCTGGATCTTCTCCCCTTCCTGAGCGAAGGCAGACAGAGAAAGGATCAAAAACAAAAAAAACCCAAAGGAACCAGGTACCTTTTTGTATTTTGCCATGCTTTTCATAGCCGTTTTTCCCGGATTTTGAAAAATTTCATAAGGGGCTCCACATAAGAGCCCTCCGCGGAAATCACCACCCGATCCACGCCGAGGGATTTAAAGAGCCGGTCTGATTTTATTTCCCGTTGGGCAGACTGGGCGGAAAAAAATTCGCGGACTTTAGCCGAGGAGGTATCGATAAAACGGACTTCCCCGGTCTCCGGGTCCTCAAATTCCGCAAGACCCACATTGGGAAATTGATTCTCCCGCCGGTCTTTTAAATGAATCGCAATCACGTCGTGGCGGCGGCTCAAGACCTTTAGTGATTTTTCAAAACCGTCATCCAGGAAATCAGAGATCAAAAAAATCACAGAAGTCCGCGTCAGAAAGCGGTGAAGGTATTCGAGGGCCGAGGCAAGTCTGGTTTTTTTTCGCCGGGGTTTATAGTAAAGGATCTCGCGGACGACACGCAACACGTGCATCCTCCCCTTTTTGACCGGGACGTATTTTTCAACCTCATCGGTGGAAATGAGAAGGCCGGTTTTGTCATTATTTTTGACCGCGGAAAAGGCCAACAAGGCCGTAATTTCGGCCGCGACCTCGGATTTCAGGCGTTCGCCGGAGCCGAAAAATTGCGAGCCTGACATATCCACGGCAAAAATGACATTGAGCTCGCGTTCTTCCACAAATTTTTTGACGAAGGGGTGCTGCGAGCGGGCAGTGACATTCCAGTCAATGGTGCGGATATCATCGCCGGCCACGTATTCGCGCACATCTGCGAATTCAATGCCCTGGCCTTTGAAAACGGACTCGTATTCTCCGCCAAAGAGGTCATTGACGAGGCGTGTCGTGCGGATTTCGATACGGCGTACCTTTTTGAGGATTTCCTTCGGGATCATGGTAGGGATCCTTCGACTTCGCTCAGGATGCCATTCGCAGCGTAACTTACATTCATTTGTTCTGTAAGTTACGTACTCATGGCACTTCGATTTGATCGAAGATCTTTTTGACCACGTGCTCAGAGGTCATTTCTTCCGCTTCCGCTTCATAGGTCACAAGCAAGCGGTGGCGGAGCACATCCAAGCCGATCTGCTTCACATCGTCCGGAGTGACATAACCGCGGCCCCTTAAGAAGGCGTGCGCCTTGCTGGCCACAGTCAGCATAATGCTGGCACGAGGCGAGGCGCCGTAAGCAATGAGGGGTTTTAAAGTTTCGAGCCGGTAAGAGGCCGGATCGCGCGTGGCGAAGACAAGATCAAGGATATAATCCTTGACCTTTTCGTCCACATAAATTTGATTCACGATTTCGCGCAGTTTCAGGATTTTCTCGGGATCCAGCACGGGTTTGATCTCAATTTCCCGGTTGATGGACATGCGCTCCAGGATTTCCTTTTCCTCTTTTTTATTCGGATAAGTGACAATGAGCTTCAGCATAAACCGGTCCACCTGCGCTTCCGGCAAAGGGTAGGTCCCCTCCTGTTCAATGGGGTTTTGTGTGGCCAACACAAGAAATGGAACCGGGAGCGGAAAGGTATTTTCTCCAAGGGTTACCTGGCGCTCCTGCATGGCCTCTAAAAGCGCGCTTTGCACCTTGGAGGGCGCGCGGTTAATTTCATCGGCGAGAATGATATTGGCAAAGATCGGACCTTTTTTGGTGGAGAAATTTCCATCTTTGGGGCTATAAACCAGGGTACCGATCAAATCCGCGGGCAAAAGATCCGGGGTAAATTGAATTCTCTGAAATTTTGTGTGTACCGCCCGGGAAAGCGTGCGAACCGAAAGGGTTTTCGCCAATCCCGGCACGCCCTCAATTAAGATATGGCCGTCGGCCAAAAGCGCAATAAGGAGACGCTCCACGAGATATTGCTGACCAACGATCACCTTGCCGATTTCTCTCATAAGATCGGCTGTGACAGAGCTGGCATCTTTTACTTTTTGATTAATGACTTGAATGGATTGATCCATAAAGCAGACTCCTTTAGTTATGAGAGATTAGGAAATTGGGAAGCCATACGATATCAAACTTTAAATGAAAGTACAACAAAACCAAAAGGGTCTTTATCGAGCTAACTCCCTCCCACACACCGGGTGTGTGGGAGGATCCCTTGTTATTTCGCCTTGCCTTTTTCGTCTTCGTCCACGACTTCATAGTCGGCGTCCACCACCGACTCATCTTTGGCGCCGGCCTTCGGATCTTCTTTGGCGCCGCCCGCCTTGGGCTGGGCCTTTTTGGCCGCTTCTTCATAAACTTTTTGAGCAATGGTATGCGACGCCGTTGTCAGTTTTTGTGTGGCCTGCTGGAGCTCTAAGGCGTTCTCGGACTTCAGTGCTTCCTTGGCTTCCTTGAGGGCCTGTTCCACGCGGCCTTTTTCTTCACTCGATATTTTATCTCCGTGTTCGCTCAGGCTTTTTTCGGTAGCATAAATAAGATTATCGAGCTGATTACGGGCGGTAATAACCTCATGTTTTTTCTTATCGTCCTCGGCGTGAGATTGGGCCTCCGTAACCAGCTTGTCGACTTCTTCCTTGGAAAGACCCGAAGAAGATTCGATGCGGATTTTTTGTTCCTTGCCCGTACCCAAGTCTTTGGCGGAAACATGGACAATGCCATTGGCGTCGATATCGAAACTAACTTCGATTTGTGGCATTCCCCGCGGCGCCGGCGGAATGCCTTCCAGATTGAAGAGCCCCAGCACGCGATTGTCCACGGCCATCTCGCGCTCACCCTGCAGTACCTTGACGGTCACGGCCGTTTGATTGTCCGCGGCCGTCGAAAAAATTTCAGATTTTTTGGTCGGAATCGTGGTATTACGCTCAATGAGCTTGGTCATAACACCGCCCAGCGTTTCAATGCCGAGCGAGAGGGGCGTAACATCCAGGAGCAAAATGTCCTTAACCTCCCCTTTTAAAACTCCGCCTTGAATCGCCGCGCCAACCGCGACAACTTCATCGGGGTTGACCCCCTGATGCGGGTCTTTGCCAAAAAGTTTTTTTACCCTTTCAACCACGGCCGGCATGCGGGTTTGGCCGCCGACAAGAATCACTTCATCAATGTCTTCGGCTTTGAGGCCGGCATCCCGCAAGGCGTTCACACAAGGCTGAACCGTGCGCTGGACTAAATCGCTCACGAGCTGTTCCAGTTTGGCGCGCGTCAGTGTAATCAAGAGATGTTTGGGGCCCGAGGCATCCGCCGTGATAAACGGAAGATTAATTTCCGTGGTTTGTGAAGTTGATAGCTCGCATTTGGCTTTTTCCGCGCCTTCCTTCAAGCGCTGGAGGGCCATGCGGTCTTTACCTAAGTCCACGCCCTCGGTTTTTTTGAATTCCGCAATCAGCCATTCAATGATTTTATGATCGAAGTCATCGCCGCCAAGATGCGTGTCCCCGTTGGTGGCCTTCACTTCAAAGACGCCTTCACCAATTTCGAGAATGGAGACGTCGAAGGTCCCGCCCCCAAGGTCATAAACCGCAATGGTCTCGTCTTTTTTCTTGTCGAGGCCATAAGCCAGTGAGGCCGCCGTGGGTTCGTTAATAATGCGTAGCACTTCCAAGCCCGCGATTTGTCCCGCGTCTTTGGTGGCCTGACGCTGGGAATCGTTAAAGTAGGCGGGCACCGTAATGACGGCTTGTTTGATGGGTTCACCCAAATAGGCCTCGGCATCGGCTCTCAGTTTTTGAAGCACCATCGCCGAAATTTCAGGCGGCGTATAATCCCGGCTTTCCGCGGGGATATGAATTGCGGCCTCTCCATGCTTTCCGGACTTTGTTTTGAAGGGAACAAGCTTGCTTTCCTGCTGCACCTCTTCAAAGCGGCGTCCGATGAATCGTTTGGCACTGAAAACGGTATTTTCAGGATTGGTAATGGCCTGGCGCTTGGCAGCCTGGCCCACAATGCGCTCTGCGGTTTTCGTGAACCCTACTACGGAGGGAGTGGTTCGGTTTCCTTCTTTGTTGGGGATAACTTTGGGTTCCCCACCCTCCATAATGGCCATACATGAATTCGTAGTGCCTAAATCAATTCCTAATACTTTTGCCATGTTGATCTCCTTATCGTCTATTTGTCATCCCGAGTCTTGCATTCAGAGTGACTCAGAATCATTTCTACCACTAGTTGATCAATATTCATGCCAGTATCCCCTAAGCGGAATAAGGGCATTCGTGTATCCCTTTGACTCACAGAGATGCAAAAGGTTCCAGGTTCCTTTTGGTTTTAGAGGTTATATTCCGTCAATTTGCGGTAGAGTGTGCGGCGGGAAATTCCCAATTTTTTGGCGGCTCTGGATTTATTGCCTTTAACTTGGAAAAGAGTATTTTTAATCATTTCTTTTTCCATTTCATTGAGGGAGGAGGGCGGGGACGAAAAAAGAGGACTTGAAACGGCGAAATTCGGGCTGGCGCCGCTGGAGCCTTGCCGAATATCCTCAGGAACATTGGGAAGATGAAGTTTTGAGTCCGTGCTTAAAACCACCATTCGCTCGATGATATTTTTGAGCTCCCGGACATTGCCCGGCCAGTCATATTGGATTAAGGCGTGGAGGGCTTGCGTATCGATCCCCACGATTTTTTTGTGATTCGCCTGGGAAAGGGACGGGATAAATGAATCCACTAAAATCGAAATGTCCTCTTTTCTTTCGCGAAGCGGCGGGACCTTCAAATAAATAACGTTGATGCGGTAATACAGGTCTTCCCGGAATCGTCCGGCCTTCACCTCCTGAATCAGATTCTTGTTCGTCGCGCAAATAAGGCGGACGTCCACTTTAAGGGTCTTGACGCCGCCCACGCGCTCAAATTCGCCTTCCTGAAGCACGCGCAGCAACTTGACCTGGGTTTCCTGCGAAATCTCCCCGACTTCGTCCAGAAAAAGAGTCCCCTGATTCGCCCGTTCGAAACGTCCGATCTTACGTTCGCTGGCACCGGTAAAGGCCCCGCGCTCGTGGCCGAAAAGCTCGCTGGGTAAAAGCGTTTCGGTAAGCGCGGCGCAATGGACCGCCACAAACGGCCTTCCGCTGCGCTCACTCAAGGCATGAATGCGGTGCGCAATTAACTCTTTTCCGGTGCCGCTTTCCCCTTCGATAAGAACGGCCGCATTTGATTTTGCAATTTTATCCACGGTTTCAAGTAATTCCCGGACCTTCTGGGAATTCCCAAGAATGTCCCCGCGCTCAAATTTTTCCTGAAAAAGCGCCTGGCGCAGCTCCTGATTTTCTTCCTCGAGCTGGCGGCTTGAAAGCGCCTTTTTCACCAAATAATCCAGCTCTTCCATATGAACCGGCTTGGTCAAATAATAAAAGGCCCCTTTCTTAATGGCCTTCACGGCATCTTCCACGGACCCATACGCCGTCATTAAAATAACCGGTATTTTAGGATTCTGATTTTTAATTTTTTCAAGAAGCTCCACGCCGCCGAGCGAGGGCATGCGAATGTCAGCCAGTACAAGGTCGGGGCTTTCCTTGAGAAAGATTTCCCAACCCTCTCGGCCGTCGGCGGCCGTCATCACGTCATAGTCCCCCGATTCCAGGTATTGCTTCATGCCTTCCCGGGTATTTTTTTCGTCATCGACAACAAGAATGGAGGCGTGAAGATTCATTCGGATTTTCCTTCCTTTGATTTGTACTGCGGAAGCTGAAGCCGCGGCTGGCGGATGGGAAGCAGGAGCACAAACGTGGTGCCTTTTTTCGCCTTGCTTACGACTTCAATGCGTCCGCCGTGCTCGCGAACAGCGCTTAAGACAAAGGCGAGGCCGAGGCCGGAGCCTTCTTCTTTGGTGGTGTAATAAGCCTCAAAAATATGAGGCAGATCTTTTTCCGTGATTCCCAGCCCCTGGTCTTGAAATCTTAGCACGGCTATTTTTTCTTTGTGCGAAACTGAAATCTTGAGCGTGCCTGCCCGGGGCATGGCCTCAATCGCATTTTTCATCAAATTCATAAAGGCCTGATAGAGGCGCAACCGGTCCATCAAAAAATGCGGCAGCTCCGGGTCCTTGCGGTATTCTACCTTGATTTTTCGCTGGGCAAACTCGGGCTTGAGCACCTCGAGGGCTTCATCAAGGATTTCATGGATATCTTCGGTGCGGAATCGAAGGGGCGGCTTGCGCGTCGCCTTGAGAAAATTACGAATAATTTTATCCAGTCGCTGGGTTTCTGATTCCAGCACTTGAACGGTCTTGAGTCCATTGGCCTTGCTGAATTCCTTGGGGGAATGGAGCTGCTTTTTAAGGAGCTGTAAATGAATGCCGATGGAATTTAAGGGGTTTCCGATTTCGTGGGCCACTCCCGCAGCGAGACTTAAGAGGGCTTGCACCGCTTCTTCACGGCCCACGGCAATTTTTTCTTCGGGACTTTCGCCAAGATTCACAAACAAGAGGAGGACTTTGGGTTTTGGACTCTGAAGCGGAATCACAAAAACGCGAAACCACGTCTCGCGGGGAGAGAGGACTTTAAAATTGGCCGTCAGGCGCTCACTGCGGCGCCAGTGTTCGCGTACAAAATCTGCAACCTCGGAATCCCCCAAATCCTTCAGGAGATTCATCGGCTTTGCCGGGTCCTGAATTCCAAGCCACAGGGCCGCCTCGTCATTTAAAAGGCGCACCACTCCGTCCTCGTCGGCCAAAATCACGCCCTCCTGCAAACGGTTTAAAATTTCCAGATAAAGAGCGTTCTCTTCAGAGAGGCTACTGAGGCATTGTTTGAGCGTTGACTGATCCACCTTGTCAAAACGCTTCAGGAGTTTATGAACGAACGGATCCTTTAGAGGCATGGGCCGGGAGACTCTCTTTGGCGATTTGAATAAAGGTTTTTAAAAGTTCCGGGTCTTTTTGGCCGGGGGCGGCTTCAACACCACTGGAAATATCAACCGCAAAAGGGCGGACTTTAAGGATGGCCTCGCGAACATTATCCGGATTCAAGCCGCCGGAAAGAAAAAGTTTTTCATGAACGTAGGGTCGGTCTTCAATCAAGTTCCAATCAAAAGTCTTTCCCGTCCCTCCTTTCATGTCTTTGTCAAAGGTGTCAAACATAATGGCCGAGACATCATATTCATCCAGTCGTTTGTGGCTCATGGTATCGCGAATGCGGAAGGTCTTAATCACCGAGTATCCTTTTTCCACAAAGAACTTGCAATAGCGCGCGGTCTCTTCTCCGTGGAATTGAAGCCAGCGAAGATCAAGCTCCTCGGCGATTTTTTTGACTTCCACTTTCGGCTGATTGAAGAAGACGCCGACAAAATTCTTAAATCCCGGGACGGCCTTCATCATTTCCTGGGCGCGGGGGATATCAATTTTTCGTTTGCTTTCCGCAAAAATAAATCCGACATAATCGGCCCCAAGAGAAACCGCAAGTTTGACATCTTCAGGACGTGTGTTGCCGCAAATCTTAACCTTGGTCATAGGAAGCTCCTGCCTTTTTCCATTTGCGATCTTCGCCGAAAAGCTCGGCAAGTTTTTCCAAGGGCTCCGGCGCCTTCATCAAGGAGGTACCGATTAAAAAGGCGCTGACCCCCATACTTTTGTATTCCATAAGATCCTCTCGACGGCCGAGGCCGCTTTCCACAACAATCGTAACACCTTTTGGGACGTAAGGAATTAATCTTTTGGCACGGTGAGGATCCACACTGAGATTGCGAAGGTCGCGGTTATTGATCCCAATCAGGGTAGCACCGACTCCGATTGCTTTTTTAAGGTCTTCTTCGGCGTGCACCTCGACCAAGGCATCCATATGAAGCTCGCGGCCGAGCCGCAAGAGCTCTTGAAGCTCGGATTCGGTTAAAATCGAAGCAATTAAAAGATAGGCATCGGCTTCCAAGAGCGCGCTTTCATAAAGCTGATAAGTTTCCAGGATAAAATCCTTTCTTAAAATCGGGATCGTGGTGACTTGACGAATCGTTTTTAAATAAGAAGGCCTGCCTTTGAAAAAGTGAGGCTCGGTCAAAACCGAAAGGGCGGCGGCTCCCCCGTATTCCAAGATTCCGGCAAGCCGCAGGGGTTGAAAGTCTTCTCTCAAAATTCCCTCTGAGGGCGAGGCCTTTTTAATTTCACAGATTAAATTCAATTTGCGGGTGCCGCTAATCGCTTTCTGAAAAGAGCGCAAGCCCGATAAGGGATGATGGGAACAGGCCTCGCGCAAGCGATGCAGGGGAAAGCGCCGCTTGAGTTCTTCCAGGTCCTTTTTTTTCTGAATTAAAATGTCATTCAAAATCATGATTTTTGACGCGAAATCCTTTTCAGCTCCCGATAAACGCGGTAGGCCCTTCCCGAAACAAGCGATTGATCGGCCCTTCGAAGCCCTTCCTTGAGATTTTTTACTTTTCCCAGCGTGACAAGGCCGGCAGCGGCGTTGATTAAGACGGTATCGCGAATAGGACCGTAAAGTTTGTTTTGCAAAACCGCTAACGCGATCTGTTTATTTTTAGCGATGCTATTGATTTTTAGGGTCCTCCTGAGATTCTTCGGCTTCGCCTCAGGATGAAGGATAGCCTTAGGTTTTATCCATTCCGCACGAATCCTCCCCTGCTTTACCCACGCCGCCTGGGTTGGGACTTCACTGGATATTTCATCCATGCCATCCCGGCTGTGAATCACAAGGCCGCTTTGAATTTTATTTTTTCGTAAGACTTCGGCGAATAGAGGCACCCATTCGGCCCGTGAAACGCCGATCATCTGATACTTTAATTTGTAGGGATTGGCCAAAGGTCCCAGCATATTAAAAAGTGTGCGGGTTTTGAGTTTTTTACGCAGCGGCTGCATCCTTGAAAAAACCGGATGATAATACGGCGCATGAAAATAGCCGAGTCCGCATTCGCGAATCGCTTTTTTCATTTGAGTGGCAGGGGCATCCAGACGAATACCCAGGGCTTCCATCAAATCCGAGCTTCCGCATTTTGAGGAAATCGAACGATTCCCGTGCTTGGCCACTTGAGCGCCGGCGCCGGCGATCACAAAGGCCGAGAGGGTGGAGATATTGGCGCTCGCCTTTGCGTCCCCTCCCGTACCGCAGGTGTCAATCACTTTTGGCCATGAAAGTTTTTCGGGCTTTTCAAGCTCCCTCAAGGCCTTCAGGCAGCCGCTTAATTCCGTGGAGCTTTCGCCTTTGGCGCCCAGGAGAAGCAAAATAGCCTTTACGGCGGCCTCCGGAATGTGCCCCTTAAAAATTTCCAGAAAAAGAGAATAGGCCTCGCCTTCCGGCAAGGTGCGGCCTTGAATAAGATTGCTTAAGGAGGGTTCAATTTTCATTTTTTTCGGTTCGTCATTGGGTTAATTTCAGAAAATTTTTCAGCAGTTTTTTGCCTTCCACCGTCAAAACCGACTCCGGATGAAATTGCACACCCCAAACCGGATATTTTTTGTGGCGTAAGCCCATAATTTCCTGATCCCGGGTCCAGGCTGTGATTTCCAGGGCAGGAGGAAGGGATTTTTTTTCCACTAAAAGCGAGTGATATCGCGTCGCGGTAAAAGGATTGGAGAGCCCTTTAAAAATCTCCTTTCCTTTGTGATAAATGGAGGATACTTTCCCGTGCATAATACGCTTGGCACGGATGACCTTTCCGCCAAACACATGGCCGATGCATTGATGGCCCAGACAAACACCCAGGAGGGGTGTTTTGCCGCTGAATGCGGAAATCACATCGTTAGAAATCCCGGCTTCAAGCGGCGTGCAAGGCCCGGGAGAAATCACGATTTGGCGGGGTTTTAAGCGTTTAATTTTCGCGATTGAAATTTCATCGTTGCGGAAGACAATCGGCTTTGCGTCGAGCTCCCCGAGGTATTGGACCAGGTTGTAGGTAAAGGAATCGTAATTATCAATGACGAGTAACATCGCTCACTCCAAAAAACAACCCCTCGGTACCCGGTCCTTCTACCGGTTCCAGGTTGCCGCCGGCAACCTGGAACCGGTACCTGGTACCTTTTGGGTTAGAATTGATCTTTTATCTCAATCGCTTTGATCAGTGCCTTTGCTTTATTCACCGTTTCCTGAAACTCCCGTTTGGGGTCAGAATCTTTCACAATCCCCGCGCCGGCCTGCAAATAAAATTTTTTTCCGTCGGTAAAAAGCGTGCGTATCGTGAGGCACATATCCATATCGCCGTTAAAGCCGAAATAGCCGAGGGACCCTGCATAAGGACCACGGGCCTGAGTTTCAAGCTCATCGATAATTTGCATCGCGCGGATTTTCGGAGCGCCGGTGACCGTGCCGGCCGGGAAGGCGGCCTTCAGCAAATCAAAGGCGTCGTGATGCAACTTCAGTTTGCCAATCACGTCCGTGACTAAATGCATGACATGGGAATAACGTTCCACACGCGCGAAGTCTTTGACCTTTACGGAGCTAAATTCACAGACCCTGCCCAGATCGTTGCGGCCCAGATCGACGAGCATTAAATGTTCTGCCATTTCTTTGGGTGATTTCTTAAGACTTTCTTCAAGGCAAATATCTTCGGCCTCGTCCGCTCCGCGGGGTCGCGTACCCGCAATGGGCCTGACCTCGGCCAGGCGACCCGTCTTTTTGACGAGCATTTCGGGCGAGGAACCAATCAGGCGAATTTTTCCTGAGCGAAAATAAAACATGTAGGGCGAGGGATTAATCGAGCGCAGCGCGCGGTAAATTTGAAAATCATCTTGAATCAAAGGAAGCGCGAAACGCTGGGATAATACCACTTGGATGCAATCCCCCGCGCGGATGTAGGTTTTGATCTTTTTTACTTTTTCATAAAATTTTGAAGGCTGAATATTCGAATGAGGATGTACGCTTCGAGGAGGATGGCTCTTTTTGGGCTTGATTTTCAGCGGCTGATTCAAGGCGTGAATCCGATGACGGATTCGCCGCAAGGCCTTGCGGTAAACGCTTCGTGAGGCCCCTCGGGAAATATCTACGATATCGACGAGGAAAAGACTTTTTTGAAAATGGTCAAAAATCACGAGCTCCTGGGAAAGGTGAAAAATGCCCTCGGGAATTCGCGGGCCATTTTTGGATTTCAGATGAATCGTTTCAAATTCCCGCACCCTTTCATAGCTCATGAATCCGACCAGACCTCCGGAAAATCCCGGAACATCCTCAGCGTTGGCGAGCTGCAAGCCTTGAAGCAGCGTTTTCAGCGAGGCTAGAAAATCCTTTGAGGAAAAATCCGCCGTGATCACCTTTCGAGGCCTCAGGCCAATAATCGAAAAGCGGCCAATGCGCTCCTGCTGCTCCGCGGACTCCAAGAGGAAGGCATGAGGAAGCGCTGAGGCCAGCTTCAAAAAGGCCGAAACCGGCGTTTCAAGGTCCGCTGGGATTTGGGCCATGACAGCCGCGAGATTCCCTTTGCGGCCAAGTTTTTTAAATATTGAATAGTCAGGAATAATTTGCATCGTTTATAATTCTACCGGTTCCAGGTTGCCGGCGGCAACCTGGAACCGGTAAGGTTTGTTATTTTTTATAGGTTTTATCGGGATCAAATACCTTTTCCTGCGTGATTCTTGCGACATCCCCGGCTTCATTCAATTCATGAACAAAACAGGTGCGGTAGCCCAAATGGCAGGCCCCGCCGGTTTGCTTCACCTTGATCAAAATAGTGTCCTGGTCGCAGTCGGTGAATACGGATTTCACTTCCTGAATATGCCCCGATTCCTCGCCTTTTACCCAGTATTTATTCCTTGATCGCGAATAAAAAACGGTCTTTTTTTCCTTCAAGGTGCGTTCAATCGCAGTTTTGTCCATATAGGCCAGCATTAAAACTTCACCGGAATCTACGTCTTGAATGATACAGGCAATGAGACCTTTATCGTTAGTTTTAAACGGTATCATTCCTAACTCCTTTGGGTTTAAGCGTTCGAGTATGCCAATATAAAGAATATGTGTCAAGGGGATACAGCGCTCTCTAGCGATAATCGCGCGGGACCCGTCGCCGAGTTTTCCCAGGGAGTCGTCGAAAAGCCCTTTCCCATGGAGCAGTTGGTTTTTCCAAGCAAAGGCACTCAGTATTGTCCAAGCCATCCGGGATTGTTTGGTTCTGTTCACCGGCAACCCTCGGCTTTGCGGATGCCTGGAGTCACCACGGAGTGTGGCTTTTGGGAAAGGGCTTTTCTCCTCTCCCTTACAGAAAACCCGGCGCCACCCGCGCTTTTTTTTGGCGAAGGCTGCGAGAGGCTTGTGGCACGATCGACTCCTTAAATTAAAAGTGATTCACGAGGGGTGGCACGGGAACAGGGCTCCCATCCGCGCGCAGGAATCCTCCGAGCACGGATGGGATGTTCCCGTGACAGGCCCTGTCGTGAATCACGCATTAATTGGCTTCCTTCGACACAAGTTTGAAGCATATCTTTAAATGAATCACCGGCTGTGCTATATAGAGGTCTGTGAAAAAGATCATTAGAATTGAAAAGGTTGCGGAACTACTGGATTTTTTGATGGCCGCCCTGCCGGACATCAAGCGAACCCGCCTGAAACAGCATTTGAAGCACGGCTGTATTTCCGTCAATCACAGAATTACCACGCAATTTAATTTTCAGCTGCGGCCCGGAGATGAACTTATGCTCGATACTTCCGTGGCACGGGCCACGACTTCCGCGCTTCAATTCCACCTTGAAATTATTTTTGAGGACGAGACGTTACTCGTTATCAACAAACCAGCCGGCCTGCTTACGATTGCCACCGATAAAATCCAGCGCGAAACCGCAATTTTTGCCGTCAACGATTATTTGAATAAAAAGGCGGCTCAAAATACGAGGCGCCCGGAATATCAAAAAAGGGTTTTTGTGGTGCATCGCCTGGACCGGGATGTTTCCGGGCTTCTGGTCTTTGCGAAAACGGAAAAAGTAAAGTTGTGGCTTCAGGAACACTGGAACCAATTTCAAAAGGAATACGTTGCGATTGTGGAGGGCGCACCGGCGCGGCCGCGGGGACAAGTGGAAAGTTTTCTGGCGGAGATGAAGACTTTAAAAGTTTATAGCCGTCCGCACTCAAAGGACCCGCACGCGAAGAAGGCCGTCACGGAATATGAAACCCTCCAGCGCAAAGGGAAATACTCTATTATCAACATCCGGCTAAAAACCGGACGCAAACATCAAATCCGCGTCCATATGGCCGAGCTGGGTTGTCCGATTTCCGGCGACAAATTGTACGGCGCAAAAACCAATCCCGCCGGCCGAATCACACTTCACGCCACGCGGCTTGCCCTCCGGCATCCCGTGACGCGCGAGGAAATGGTTGTCACCTCTCCCCCGCCCGCTGTTTTCGAACGCATTGCTTGAGTGCGATTTAAAATTTCCAGAGAGTAGGCAACAAGATAGAAGACAAAAAAACAAAGCTTACGAGAATCGAGAGCCTCATAGTTATCGACGTTAAAGGGACAGATCTTCAGGTGGGACTAGTTTTACTGTCGGACTTTCATAGAAGTCCATAAGT
>JACPXM010000032.1 GCA_016196545.1 Candidatus Omnitrophota bacterium | reverse complement strand
CGACAATCCAGTACTCTAACCAATTGAGCTACGGGCCCCCCAAGAAAAGGTCATCATTCTATCGATAGCTTAGGGGATCAACAAGGGAAAAATACAACCCCCATAAAACCATGGGCGATTGAGGATTCGAACCTCAGACCCTCTGCGTGTAAAGCAGATGCTCTAACCAGCTGAGCTAATCGCCCGAGTAGTTTGTCAAAAACTACCGGCGTAATCCTTGCGCATTAGCGCAAGGGTAATCGCCCCCACAGATACGGGCGTATCCTTTACGCTCGAGATTGTGGTGCCTGCGCATTAGCGCAGGCGAGAAATTCGTCAAAATTTGTTAATCGCATGAATCAAATGAATCAAACGCGCAAAATGACGGCGATTGAAATAAAACGCCAAACGGGCCAAATCCAGGGTATGGGGCTCGTTTTCTTCTTCATCAAAAGGTTTCAGGTATTGACGTATCTTTCCCTTCTTAATAATGTCGCCGAATTTTCCATTTAATTCTTCCAACTGATCTTCGGTCAACGGTTTTTTGACCCGGAAAATCAGCCTCTCATCCAAATACCGCATCGAATGATAATTTTTATAAAAAGCAGTGATCACTTCCACGGCTTCGCGCGGATCATGAGTAAAATGCACCAAATCCATATCCTCCG
The DNA here is from genome assembly GCA_016196545.1 of Candidatus Omnitrophota bacterium. Taxonomy (GTDB): domain Bacteria; phylum Omnitrophota; class Omnitrophia; order Omnitrophales; family Aquincolibacteriaceae; genus JACPXM01. The sequence goes on along the minus strand of JACPXM010000032.1, from coordinate 1,184 downwards.
CATCGATCATGTGATTTTTCACCAGTTGATGCTTTAAAAAATCACGCCATGCTTTCCAGTATTTACTTTCCGGAGGGTCAAGACAAACTACCGGACGAGGATTGGTTTTACCGGTTTGAATCAAAGTAAGAGTTTCAAAACCTTCATCGTGAGTGCCGAATCCGCCCGGGCATAAAACCGTGGCGTCTGACTCCGCAATAAAAATAAGTTTGCGGGTGAAGAAATATTTAAAATTGATGAGCTTGGGATCATTGGCAATCACGGGATTGGCGGACTGTTCGAAAGGAAGACGGATATTCACCCCAAAGCTATTGGCCCTTCCAGCTCCTTCATTACCCGCATTCATAATCCCGGCCGAAGCACCCGTAATCACCATCCAGCCTGCCTGCACAATCAAACGGGCGAATTCCCGGGCTTGGCGATAAGCCAGTGAATTGCGCGGCGTGCGGGCAGACCCGAATAAAGCAACTTTACGAACATGCCGGTAGGGATAAAAAATCTTAAAGGCATAGCGCAATTCTTTCATCGCGGAGTTAATTAATTTGATATCGCCGCGATCAAGTTCGTCTTCGCGCAATTTAAGGGCCGTCACGATAATTTCTCCCAATAAATCTTGATTGGGAGAACCACCGGCCTTTTCGATCAAACGGCGGATCATGTTATCAAGAACCGGATCCGCGGCGCTATAAGGACGAAATTTTTTGGGAGAATTCCCGGAAGGTAGTTTTTTCTTTTTCAAATTCAGCCTTCAACTTTAACGGTTAGGATCAAATCACCTTCATGCTGACAACTGGAACAAGACCGTCCTTGACGGGCAAGCCGCAGTTTTTGCCCGGACCTCGTGTGTGCCGGGATTTGAACGGACAATGTTTTCTTCTCCGGCGTTTTGAATGTCACGCGCCCCCCTTTTTCAGCTTTCTCTTTGGAAATGCGCAAATTGACATAAATATCAGCCTCAGATTTTTGGGGAACTTCCATCCCGGCTTCACTTCCATCGGTATAGAACTCATAAACATTTTGTCCCGGCCCATAGGACGCTTGTCGCCCACGTCCGGTAAATCCCCTTCCCCCCAGATTTTCAAAAAGATCCGAAAAAATATCGCTGAAGGCAGAGTATCGGCCGCTTGACGGGCGCGCTTGACCTCGAAACTGGCGAAGCAATTCTTCATAATCAAAACCTTCGG
>JACPXM010000007.1 GCA_016196545.1 Candidatus Omnitrophota bacterium | reverse complement strand
TGATTTTATTTTCTGCGTCATTGGGGAAGAATGGGGATATATGGGATCCCTTCTGCTTTTGGGTCTCTACGGCCTTTTATTTTCTTCCATGTTTCTGGTTATGGAAAAAACGACGGATATTAAAGCCAAGCTCATTGCGGCCGGTATTTGTGCCATGATTTTTACACAGGTATTTATTAATATTGGCATGAGCATCGGCCTTGTTCCCATTACGGGAATCACTCTGCCGTTTATCAGCTACGGTGGCTCCTCCCTCTTGATGAGTGCCTTGGCAGCTGGATTGATTCTCAGTATTTATAAGGAGCGTTCAATCTTTTAAAAAGAATCTTCAACGGGGTGTAGCTCAGCCTGGCTAGAGCGCTTGCTTTGGGAGCAAGATGTCGAGTGTTCAAATCACTCCACCCCGACAGCCTTCCTAAAAATAAGATTGCCTTAACTGCCAGGTCCCTCTATGATGATGCCCTAATTGATAATTCGAACTAGCAGAAAAGGATCACTCCCCCTTTGAAAAAAAAGCGCCGAATTCTGATAGTCGATGATGAAAAGCCGACCGTTGATTCCCTCGATTTATTACTCGGTGATAGTTTTGAGCTGGTAGTTGCCAAGGACGGCCGCGATGCCCTTTCGCGATTGAGGTCTGAGCCCGTCGATTTAGTATTTCTCGACATTACTCTTCCGGAACTCGATGGTTTTGAAGTATTGCGACAAATCAAAGCCCTCGATCCTACCGTCGACGTGGTCATGCTTACGGCGGATGACAAGGCGCGTTCGGCCATGCGTGCCATGGAGTTAGGTGCGTTTCACTACATTACGAAACCCTTCGATAAAGACGAAATTCTTCTGATGACCCGCCGTGTGCTTGAGAAAAAATCCATGGCCGAAGAAATCGTCTCCCTGCGTGATGATGTCCAGCAGCTCGACGATAGCCATCCCATGGTGGGCCGGGATCCGAAATTAAAGGAAATTCTAAAAATAATTTCCAAGGTTGCCTTGACAGACAGCACTGTCCTTATTACCGGCGAAAGTGGAACGGGCAAAGAGCTCGTGGCTCGAGCGATTCATTATCAGTCCTCGCGAAAAAACCGCCCCTTCAAAGCCATTAATTGCGGCGCCATTCCTGAAAATTTGCTGGAAAGCGAGCTCTTTGGGCATGAACGGGGGGCTTTCACGGGGGCCTTGGAGCGAAAAATTGGAAAGTTTGAAATGGCCCAAGGCGGGACTTTATTTCTCGATGAAATTTCAGCCATGAAGGAGACCCTTCAGGTAAAATTGCTGCGAGTCCTTCAGGAGCAGGAAATTGAGAGGGTGGGTAGCATTAAGGTTCTTCCGATTGATGTTCGCATTGTGGCAGCGACCAATGGCAATTTGCGAAAAATGGTGGAAACCGGTCAGTTTCGTGAAGACCTCTATTATCGCGTAAAAGTGGTCCATATCCATTTGCCGCCGCTTCGGGATCGCCAAGGGGATATTTTGATTTTAGCGGAGCATTACTTGCGCCAATTTTCAAAAAAATTTAACAAACCCGCAAGCGGGTTTTCTGAAGAGGCCAAATCGACATTGCAGGATTACAACTGGCCCGGTAATATCCGCGAGCTCAAAAATGTTGTGGAACGGGCTGTGGTTTTAATGGAGGGACCCTGCATCCAAAAGGCCCATTTACCTCTCGACTTAGCCGTGCCGCGAGGCGAGTTTACCGAATACCGTGAACCTTTTTCCTTTAAGGAAATTTTGGATGATTATGAACGCAAGGTGATCTTAAATATCCTCGAATATTCTGAATGGAATCAGAGTAAGGCCGCCGAGATTTTGGGCATTCACCGGAATACACTCCTTGCTAAATTAGATGCGCTACAAATCGATGTAAAGCAGCTCAAGCAATCCAGCGATCACAAATCCTTAGTTTGATGTACCGGTTTTTGTTCTTTTCACTCCCGCTCCTATTTCTTTTAATTCCTCCTCTCATGGCCCATAGTGATCGCCGCGTTTTATCCAGTCCGCCTTCGGAAGTCTTATCCTCTCAGTCGGATTTTCTGTATTCTAAGGATTCCTTTTTTAGTTCCACACGAAGCCTCCAAGCCCTTCCTCAAGTGACGGATCATGTGACGGTGGTGACCCGTGAAGAACTTGACCGCTGGCCCGTTCAGGATTTGGATGAAGCACTTGGATTGATTAACGGCATTGTGGTTCAAGATGACGGACACATTGGACAAAACGCCACGGCTCAAATTTATGGCTCCAAGGCGCGTGAAGTGCGCGTGATGGTGGATGGCATTACCTTTAATGCAACCACTACGGGAGGCATTGCGGATTTGTCTCAGATTCCACTCGAAATTGTGGAGAAAATCGAAGTGATTAAGGGAGCGTCCTCAAGTGTTTGGGGTTCGGCCATGGGCGGAGTCATTAACGTTATTACGAGGCCTGTTGGAAAATCCTTGATGCCGAAGGGAGAAACCACTCTCAGCTTTGGAGAATTTGGCACTCAGCGTGAGAAAGGGGAAATTTGGGGCTCGGCCGGGCCTCTGGGTTATTACGGCATGGGAAGTTATACCGAGGCCGGGGGCTTTCGTCCGAATAGCGATGAGCTGGAGAAGAGGGGATTTTTAAAAAGCGAAGTTACGATTCCCGGGATTGAAGGACTTTCTCTAAAGGGATCCTTCGGATACTCCGGTTCTAAGGTAAGCGAATTTGATTTGCCCGATTTGAATCTTTCTGCAAAAAGAAAGGTCTATTCGCGTTATGGCAGCGCAGGGCTTGTGATGGAGCATGGCGGAAATGTGTATTCAGAATTTTTTTATAAATTATCGGAAAGAACTTTCCGCCGCGATACGTTGCTTTTGCCGCGCTACACTTTTTTTCAAGTTGCGAAGGCGCGCAGCATGATTCATGAAGCCTCTGTGAAGAATATATGGGACATCACCGAATCCCAGACCCTCGTGACGGGAGCTGATATCGGCGTGGAAGTATACCGGGACGCGGTTTTCCGGGCAGCCACGAGCCCGTTTAATGTCAATAAAGAAAGCACGCGCCAAGGCTATTTTATCAATTATCAGCTTTCCTGGAAAAATTGGGATGCCACACTCGGATCCCGCCTCGATGCGACCAACAGTTACGGCACCTATTTTGATCCAAGTGCAGGGCTTGTTTATCATCTGCCTTTTTGGAGGAGCTTGTTACGGGGTAATGTTTCACGGGCGTTTAATGCGCCTTCCTTAGTGGATCGATATCTAAGCGCAGCGACGACTGTTGCAAATCCCGATTTGGAGGCTGAGAAGGCCATTGTCTACAATTTTGGCTTTGAGACCGAACCCCGTAATGGAATTCTCGGGAAAGCCGTATTTTTTCAGACTTTTCTCGAAGATAGCATTCAAACCATTGTCCGCTCCGATGGCCTTAGGCAGCCCGTCAATATTGATGAGGAAAGACGAACAGGTTTCGAAACCGAAATTGGGCTTGGCCCCTGGCAAGGAATTTCCGGTTCCTATGGCACAATGTATGTCTTAGCCGTAGAGCCGGGTTCGGCCGGACCCTTGCAAAGCCGGCCTCGCTTTACTCAGGACATTAAACTCAATTACTCCAAGGCATTCTGGGGAATGATTCTAAATCTCCATCTTGCTGGTCGTTATACGGATTTGGTTCAATACGCGGGATTTACGAATCCCAAGGATCAGGCATTCATTTTTGATAGCAAGGCGGTTCTTAAATTCCCCAAAATCCTGTATGGCCGATTTTCCGTATTTGTCGAAGGGGAGAACCTCTTCAATCACGACTTTTCCTTTGACGGCAGTCGGGACCCTAATCCAGAAAGGAATTTTGAAGCCGGAGCGAAGTATGGTTTTTGATCCTGCACAAGAGTCTCGACAAATCCCGAATATTGTGCACGAGTGTTTGATTTTAATTTTCCTCGATTCGATTTGTTATTTATCTTAGTCTTATTATTTTTCCTTTTAAAATCAAAGCTTTATTCAACGTTATGATTGATTGCGCTCTTTTAAAATATTCAATGGCACAGACATTGCCAACGCCCTTTGGATTTCGTGCTTTTTATGCCAAGGTTTTTTTCCCTGTGAAGGGGGTTTTGTTGGCAGGTCTCATGATTGCTTCAGCGGCCGTGCAGCCCGCATATGCAGCGCCTTCCGCCGTCTCGTCGCCAAAGCCGCGCTACGGAGGCACCCTTTATTTAGGCACACATCAAAAGCCTGCACCCCTCGACCCGTTTAACGTCACCGACACCATTTCCGCGCCCTTGATGGATTTAATTTTTAACAAACTAGTCCGAGTTTCACCCTCCGGAGAATTCGAACCGGATTTGGCGCAACGTTGGGAAATTTCAAAGGATGGTTTAACCTATACCTTTTACCTGCGCAGCGGCGTAAAGTTTCACAACGGTCAGGAATGCACCTCTGAGGATGTATTGCATAGCTTCCGGCTTATGAGCGATAAAAACATTAGTCCCGCGTTTTCAAAACAGTTTGACCGTGTCAAAGAATGGAAGATTCCTTCACGCTATGTTTTTCAGGCCATACTGAAAGAGCCTTTTTCCCCCTTTTTAGTTTCAATATGGCGCGTCAGCATTGTTCCCAAGAATCAATTGATTCACACGAAAGATGATTTAAATGTCATTGCAAAATCACCCATTGGGACGGGCCCGTTTATTTTTGAGGGTGAGGAGAGTAATGGTTCCATGCGTCTCAGGGCGTATTTAAATTATTTTGAAGGCAGGCCCTATTTGAATCAAGTCAGTGTCCAGATATTTTCTTCAAAGAAGCACGTATGGTCCGCTTTTCTTCGTGGAGATGTAGATTTGGTTTTTTATCTGGACCGCGATGATTTTCAAGAAATTCGGGAGAATTCCTCCTTTCATGTTTTTACTTCACTGGCTCCGGGCGGGTATATGCTTTTATTTAATTTTAAGGATGAACGGTTAAAAAAAAGAAATCTTCGCGAAGCCATTCGTTTGGCCATTAACTGTGATGAAATGCGGAACAAGCTTGAAGGCGATCAGGGCATTCTGATTGAGGGTCCCTTCCACCCTGCCTCTTGGGCTTATTCTTCGAATATTCGTGTTCAGAGGCATCCTGCAGAAAGTGCCGCGAGGCTGCTCAAGGAGGAAGGTGTTTCGGGATTAGACTTGAATCTTTTGGTAAGTTCAGAAAACGAGCATTTGATGCGGATGGCCAAACTGATTCGCCAGCAGCTTCAAGAAATCGGAATCTCTCTTAAAATTCATACGTTTTCCGATTACAAGGAGCTTCATTCCCAAGTCTATCAGCCAAATGCTCCTTTCCAAATTTTCTTAACGACATTTAATAATATGGATCCGGATCCCGATGTTGTCAGTCATTATTTTCCGGGGGGATCGTTTAATTTGGGAAATTATGAAAATCCGGAGGTTTCAAAAGGTTTTGAGGCGGCACGAAGAATGAATGACCGGGAGGAGCGGAAAATCACTTATCATCAATTGCAGGAAACGATTGCGAAGGATATTCCCGCTGTTTTTCTTTATATTCCCTACTCGTTTCACGCCTCCTCCAAGGATATTATTCCTGCGGATAATTTTTTCGGTCCCTTCATCCCATTTTATCTTCTTAGAAAATTATATAAGCAAGAGTAAATCTGAGTGGAAAGGGGGTGATGGGATGGAAGATATCGTGGTTATTGACACTGCAAAAGATGCGAAAGGAATTGTCACTAACTGTTGTGTGTCGGATATTTGGTTTGTTGGATTCCCAGAGTAGATGAAGAAAACGGGCTGCTTATTCGCAGCCCGTTTGGAATATTAATAAATCCTCCCACGCGTCTAAAAAATTGGAGCGTTCCTTATGAAAATTTCTCAGTTCACCATTATTGTCGATGATTATCCCCAACCTGGAAAACATTTAGCCTACAATACCCGCACGCAGGCTCTGCTGGTTCTCAACGATGCCATACGGTCCCTGCTCCGCGAAATGCCCGTAGCGGTTACCGCTGTCGCTGAAGAGGCGCGTCCCATTCTTACCAAGCTTGAGGAAATGGGGATTACGTTGCGCGATGATGCTGATGAACTCGACATTATGCGAGATTGGTTCGAAACGATCCGTTACAATTCGAAAAAACTGGAGGCCTATGTTCTGACCACTTATTTTTGTAATTTTGCCTGTCCTTATTGCTTCGAAGGCAAGGTGAAAGAGCAGAAAAGGTTCATGAGTCAAGAAAAGGCCCAGGAAATCGTGTTATGGTTAAAAAACAAAGCTATGGAGGTCAATCCGGAAAAAATAGAAATTGTTTTCTACGGAGGCGAACCCCTTTTGAATGTCCCGATGTTGGAATACATTGCTCGCGAAATGCATGAGTGGACCGCCACGACCCCCTGGCATTTTGAATTCAATATTATTACCAATGGATCTCTTGTGACAGAGGCTTTAGTGGATCGGCTCAATGGCTGGGGGCTTAAAAGCCTTCGGATTACCCTGGACGGGGATAAAGAGCAACACGACCAATACCGTCCTTTTATCAGCGGAAAAGGGAGTTTTGACATTCTCATACGGAATATCAAGGCCGTGGCGCATAAAACCAAAGTCATTTTGGCGAGCAATTTCAACACCCATAGTTACGAAAGCCTTTACAAACTTTTAGATTTTTTTGAAGCCGAAGGCTTAAAAGAAAAAATCGCAATGATTGATTTCAAGCCCATTACCGAACGTCGCGATCCCATGCCGCATGACTCTCAAGCGGTTGCCACTTATGCCTGCGACCCAGGCCATGGTGAAAAAATGATTCAGATTAAAAAGGAGCTCATGCGACGCGGTTTTGCCACTTCAAGGTCTCTCGACGGGGGAGGCGTATGCCACTTCAAATCGGGCGAACACCAAGTCATTATTGATCCCGACGGCGTGATTTTTAAATGTCCTGCCATGGTGGGGCATTATGATAAATCTTGCGGGAATGTTTCCGATCTAAAACTGAACGATCGCTATAAGGATTTCATGTCGTTTGACCTTGTCGAGTGGAAGGGCAAATGCCAGGATTGCCAATACGTGCCTTTTTGTGCGGGCGGGTGTAATTATCATGCGGAACTTCAAACTGGAAGCTACAAAAATGTCTTTTGTGAAAGGGATTTCTTCGATAAAACAATTCACGATTACATTAAAATCAAATACGAGCAGCTGATGGCCAAGAAAAGGGAGCGAGAAAAGCAGCCCGCCCTCACCGTTTAAGAACTTTCCCCGATTCCATTTAAAGAGTAATATAGGCCGCGGCATAAGCGCCGCGGCCATTTTTTTGGCATGCTTTTTGATAAAAACCCTTTATGATTCAGTTTCTCAGAAAATTAATACCTCAAAAAATTGCGGTCAAACTGGCGCTTGTCATCTGCCTTCTAGTGATCGGATTGCTTTCCCTTTTAGGGATCACGCTCAATCAAATTTCGGCGCGTGTTCTAAAGGCCAACATCCAGGAAAGTCATCAGGCTATTGCTGTCCGTGCGGCGCGGGAAATCTCTTTATTTATAGCGCGGCCTGTAGAACTTTTAAAAACCGCAGGCCAACTTCTGGGGAGAACGGGGTCAAGTGCATGGGACCAGGAAACCCTTTTGGTGGAATTGTCGCTGGAATACCCTTTTTTCGAAGAAATTCTTTCCTTAAATTTAAAAGGCGAGGAAATTGCTTCCTCCAATCCTGGGTATCCTAAAAAGAAATACAACCGTGAAAAAATTTTCCGGGAAGCGCGACACGGCCGTACCTCTGTATCCTCGGTTTATATCAGCGATAATTATCTGCCGCATTTTTCCGTGGCCTTTCCTTATCAATTCAAAGGGGAGATTGCGGGAGTGTTGATGGCTCAAGTGAATCTGAGAGGACTTTGGGAAATCGTGGACGGTATTCAAATAGGCCGTACCGGCCGAGCTTTTTTGGTGACAAAAGAAGGTCTTTTGGTGGCTCATCCGGACCGCAGACTTGTTTTAAAAAATACGGTTTTACCCACCCAAGAAATTTTTCACGAGAGAACGTGGAGAAAAAACGATAACTTGGTTTCCTATGCGCCCGTGAAAGGCCCTTTGCCCTTATTTGTGGGTCTTCAGATTGAGACTCGAGAGGCTTATGAATTCATGCGCCCTATGAAATTTCTCATTTGGTCTGTTATTTTTGTTTCCTTGATTCTTTCTATTTTGGTCAGTTTCCGACTTGCAAAAATGATGGTTCAGCCTGTTCGGGAATTACAAGCCTGGAGCCGGCGCGTCGCGGTTGGCGATTTTGATTTCGAAATTCCTCCCAAATCCTCCGATGAGTTGGGTCGGCTTTTTTTGCGGTTCAAGCAAATGAGCCGGCGTTTAAAGAGGGCTCGCGAACGGGAACATTTGGCGGCTATTGGCGCGGCCGCAACCACCATTTCCCACAAGTTTAAAAATTCCATTGTAGCGCTTAAGACCTTTTCCCAGCTTCTTCCAGAGCGTAAGACGGATCCAATTTTTATCCAGCGCTTTGAAAAAGAATTTTCAGCAGCGATTGAAAATTTGGAGAAGATTTTCAATAGCCTGTCGCAAATCGCAGCTCCTAAAAAATCAGACCTCGAGGAATTAAGTTTGGAAACTATTTTTGAATCGCTGCGGGAACGCTACGCGGAAACTGCCGGTCGCTTAGGGATCGTTTTCAAGGTGGAAACGGTACCGTATTGTCCTGGAGTTGAAGGGGATCGCGATCAATTGTACGAGCTCTTTGAAAATCTGATTCAAAATGCGATTCAAGCCATGCCCCAAGGGGGAATCTTGTTGCTCAAATCCGATTGTAATTCCGAAATTTCGCAGGTGCGTATTTCAGTTCGCGATACCGGTTCCGGTATTCCCGCGCATCAAGTTCATGAGATATTTAAACCCTTTTTTACCACCAAACACGGCGGCATGGGGCTGGGCCTGGCCATTGCAAAAAAAATTGTGGAAAATCATGCAGGAAATATTTCCGTCATCAGCAGGGCGGACAAAGGCACGCTTTTTTTGGTTGATTTACCCGTCTCTCAACCGCAAAAATTAAAAAATGAATTTCAACCTAGAAATGCCTCATTGGTTTGATTTGCACAGTTTTAAAGTCAGCTAAAAACCCGCGGCAAAACTCCTCCCTATTTTCTTCTCTCTAAAATTCTTCGCTGCTGTTCAATTGGCACAAAAATTGACTACAGAACATTAAGTTAAGGTGTGTCAAGGAAGGAAAGCTATGAGTTTTTCAGGATCGCAAGAAAATGTTGAAAAGGTCAAGGCCGAATTCGAAAAAAAAATATCGGAAAGAACCCAACAGCTTGAAAAGGCACTTGAAGAACTCCGTAAGACACAATACCAGCTTGTTCAGCAGGAGCGGCTTCGTGCCCTCGGCCAAATGGCAAGCGGTATTGTCCACGATTTCAATAATGCGCTGTCGCCGATTTTGGGTTATAGCGAGCTTCTTTTAAAGGATCCCCAGGCGCGTGAAGATCGCAAAACGCTGCTTCAATTTTTGCAGATCATGAATGCCGCTGCGCGCCACGCCGCAGGGATTGTCAAGAGGCTTCGGGATTTTTTCTACACCCGGGAGCAAAACGAACCCTTTACGTCGGTTCATTTAAATCCCATGATTGAAGAGATGATCTCCTTAACGCAGCCTAAATGGAAAAGTCAGGCGCTCGTTAAGGGAGCGCAGATCACCGTTCGAAAGGAGCTGGGGGATATTCCCTTGATTGAAGGCGACGACGTCCAGCTCCGTGAAGTCCTTACCAATCTTATCTTTAATGCCGTGGATGCTATGCCCCAAGGTGGGGAATTGATGCTTAGGACTTATGCCAATGCGTACGAAGTTGTGCTTGAAGTTTGCGACCAAGGTATCGGAATGGATGAAGAAGTGAAAAGGCGATGCTGGGAACCTTTTTTTACGACCAAAGGGGATAGCGGTTCGGGACTGGGACTTTCTGTTGTCTACGGTGTAATTCAAAGGCATGGAGGGTCCGTGCTTATTCAAAGCGAAAAAAATAAAGGGACAACCTTTTCAATTTCATTTTCTCGATCGGACGATCGAGAAAGAGAAAGTTCCTAAAGCGATGGTCCCTGGGAGCGAGAAACACCGGATTCTTTATGTGGAGGACAATCCGCATGTGCGTGACATCATCGTGATGTTTCTGGAGCGCGGCGGCCATAAAGTGGAAACCGCAGATACGGGCCTTGAAGCCTTCGAAAAATTTCAAGGGAATAGAGGGAATTATGATTTGATCATCGCGGACCGCGCGCTTCCCTTCATGACGGGAGATGAACTCGTCCTACGGATCAAAAAATTGAATCCTAAATTGCCCGTGATCATGCTTTCCGGAACCATAACGGAAGATACGGCTCCTCAAGCGGATATAGTTTTGATGAAGCCCGTGACGATGGAAGATCTCCAAGAAGCGATCGTGAAAGCGATGCGTCCTCAAGCCGCCTGATCTCAAAAATATTTTACGTGGAGAAACACGTCATTTTTTGATAGTTTAAGGGGCATGGAATCGAACCCTCCTTATCAGGAAAGAAAATCCGTTCTCATCACGGGAGCATCTGCGGGGATAGGGCTTGAATTCGCCCGGCTTTTTGCGCGCAAAGGCTACGATTTAATTCTCATTTCCCGAAACAAAGCCCGCCTTGAAGCCGTGGCTCAGGAAATCAAGTCACAGCATGCCCTTCATCCCATTAAGATTTATGTCCTCGCCAAGGATCTTTCCAAGCCGCTTGCCCCGGGCGAGATATTTATCGAACTTACCCGCGAACAATGGGAGCCCGATGTTTTAATTAATAATGCGGGTTTTGGCCTTCACGGTACTTTTCTTGAAACCGATCTCGATGAAGAGCTTGAGATGATGGAGCTCAATATGGGGGCCTTGGTTCATTTGACTAAACTTTTTCTGCCTCGCATGGCCCAGCGGGGATGGGGAAAAATTATGAATGTCGCCTCCACCGCGGCCTTTCAGGCCGGGCCTATGATGGCAATTTACTACGCGACGAAGGCCTTTGTGTTGTCCTTTTCTGAGGCGCTTCATAATGAACTAAATTCCAAGGGTGTATCCGTCACCTGCCTTTGCCCCGGTCCTACGGAATCCGAATTCCGCGAAAGGGCGGGTATGAAGGACTCCAAACTGTTCAAGTTGGGTATGATGTCTGCCTCAAAAGTGGCAGAAATCGGTTACGAGGGGATGATGAAGGGGAAGTCCCTGGTAATCCCCGGATTCAAAAATAAATTATTGGCTTTCGGAAACCGTTTTGTCAGCCGCTCTTTTTCTGTCCGGCTGGTCCGGCTTCTGCAGGATAAAATTTCGCAATCTGAAAAAGCAGAGGACTGATGCTCGCGCGTCTTCACATCGAAAATTTTGCATTGATCGATGACGTGACGCTTGAATTTATCCGGGATCTGAATATTTTGACCGGGGAAACTGGAGCGGGAAAATCGATTTTGATAGACGCATTGCGTTTTGTGATGGGTGAGCGTTCGGACGCAGAATATGTGCGCGATTCAAAAAAAAGCTGTCTTGTGGAGGCGGTGTTTGAACCTGCGAAGGAATTTTTAAAAAAACCTTCGTTCTCTGAATATTTTGAAGACGGTGATTCGCTTTTAATTTTGCGCCGCGACCTTTCCTGGCAGGGGCGCAGCCGTGGGTGGGTAAACGGCCGCACCGTGAATATTTCAACTTTGCGTGAATTAGGAAAATATTTAATGGATATTCATGGGCAGTATGATCATCAAATGCTCCTGGACCCGGCGACGCATCTTCCCGTGCTGGACGGGCTTTGGCCTTCCGCGCGGCCCCTTCAAGAATACCGTACGCTTTATGAAGAATTCTCCTCTCTTTTGCGAAGAAGAGATGAGCTTTTGTCCCTTCAACAGGGCCGGGAGCGCGAGCTTGATTTACTCAAATTTCAAATCGAGGAAATAAAAAATGCGGGGATTTCCGACCCGGAGGAAGACTTGAAGCTTGAATCCGAGCGCGTGCGCTTTGCCCACTCGGAAAAAATCCGGGAAAAAACCGTGCGCATCCTAAATCTTTTGGAAGAAGGGGAAGGTTCGGCGTCGTCCAATGCGGGGGAGGCTTCCCGATATTTTCAAGATTTATCCCGTATCGATTCTTCTCTGGAACCTCTGAAGGCTGGATTTGAAACCGCGCGTCTTGAGCTTGAGGAATTCATTCGTTCCCTGCGCGATTATTTGGAAAAGCTTGACGCGGACCCGGAGCGTCTTGAGGAAATCCAGTCGCGGTTGAGCGACTTAAACCGCATCAAAAAAAAGTACGGCCCGACACTTGCCGAAGCCGGTTCTTTTTATGAGAAAACAAAAAAGCGATTTGACGATCTTACCCATTCTGGGGTTTATGAAAAGGAAACCGAGAGAAAAATCAGTTCGCTTCTTCCCCAAATTCAAACCGCCGGGCGCGTGTTGACGGATGCTCGAAAAAAAGCGGCTCAAAATTTAAGAAAGGGAATTGAAAAAGAGCTTTTGGATTTGGGGATGACTCACGCCGAATTCCGCATGGATTTTTCCCCCGCTGATTTTGGGCCCCTCGGCCAAGACGCAGCAGAATTTATGATTTCCTTAAATGCCGGCGAGCCGGCGCAGGCCCTCGCGAAAATCATTTCTGGTGGCGAGGCCTCGCGCGTGATGCTTGCCCTGAAAAAAACGCTGATGAAGGCCGACCCCGTTCCGACTTTGATTTTTGATGAAATCGACGCCAATATCGGCGGTCGGCTGGGTACGGTGGTGGGCAATAAATTGAAGGAAATTACACAAAGCCATCAGGTGTTTGTGATCACGCATCTTCCCCAAATCGCCTCTTTCGGAGAGCGCCACATCAAGGTTTTTAAGACGATTAAGGACAAGCGCACCTTTGCCCAGTACCGCGTCATTGAAGGTGAGGAACGCGTGAAAGAGCTCGCGCAAATGATGAGCGGAAAGTCCGAAACCGATATCTCCCGCCGCCATGCTGAGGAAATGCTCGAAAAAGTCAAAAAGTAACTTCTTTTTATTCCGTATTGGATCGAATATACTCATGATCGATTTGTCAATTCGAAAGGAGGCTGATTATGCAAGATAAGGAATCAGTTTTAAAAACCATTCGGGATCATCAGACAGACATTCGAAAATTAGGGGTCAAGCGTTTGGGGCTTTTCGGATCCTTTGTGCGTGGCAAACAAAACGTCTCCAGTGATTTGGACTTTGCCGTTGAGCTGGAGCCAAAGACTTTTGACTCCTACATGAATTTGAAGCATTATCTTGAGGATTTGTTTGGCTGCCGTGTGGACCTTGTTTTATTCAGTGCCATTAAGCCCCGCCTTAAGACTCGAATTCTTCAGGATCTTGTTGATGCCGCGTGATTATAAAGTCTATTTGGACGATATTCTCGAAGCCGCTTCTCGAATCCAAACTTATACCTCCAGCCTAACCAGGGAGCAATTTTCCAGCGATCTTAAAACCCTTGACGCCGTTGTCCGCAATCTGGAAATTATCGGTGAAGCGGTCAAAAAAATCCCCAAAGAAATTCAAACAAAATATCCGTCTGTTGAGTGGAAGAAAATAGCCGGTCTTCGGGATATTCTTATTCACGAATATTTTGGGATCGACACCGAGATTATTTGGGATGTTATTAAAAATAAGCTCCCCGATCTTGCTATAGAGATTAAAAAAATTCTCTAGGTTTAACTTATGCATACCCGATCCTTTATTTTTTCTAGAGAAGGTGCAGTCGGGAAAGAACCATGGCTGGCGGTTGTGCTTTCCCAAATTTTCCCCGGAATGGGTCAAATTTACGGTGGAAAGAAAATTAAAGGCTTGGTTTTTATTCTTCTTGGGATTTTATTGGAAATCCCCTTATTGTTTGTCATAACTTGGAGACCGTTTGTTGAACTTGTTACATTGCCCAATCTAAAAATAGCTGCCCGGGTTTTAAGCTACGCAGGTCTAATTTTTTGGATTTACGTATTGGTGGATGCTCATGCCACTACTAAAAAGTACAATAAGAAACACTCTTTTCAAATACCGAAGCGAGGGAAAGAACCCTTTTTGGCCGTCTTTCTGTCCGTACTGTTTCCCGGCGTAGGGCAATTTTATAATTCGCAGAAATTAAAGGGTTTTGGATATTTGCTTCTATTTTCCATTTCTTCCCTTTTGACTATGATAGGGTCTTCTTCTCGAAAACTTCTAATATTACCAATATCGATTGGTTTTCCTTTTGTCACAGGGATAATACTCTGGGCTTCTATTGATGCTTATAAGCAAGCGGAGCGAATTAATGGAAATGACGGTTACATTTTAAAGAGCTGGGATAAAAGAACAGTTTATGGATTTTTTTTGATTTGGATGGTTATCTTTCTTCTGCATGACATGGTTGATGTTTCTACGAAACGATACCAAGTCGATCTTGCTATGTCGCATATTCAAAAAAATGGGTCTCTTCCGCAATTCACTAAGCCGCCTTTTAAGACCGTGAAAATTGTCTATCAAGTAAGAGAGAAAGGCAAATTCTCCGATATGAAAAGTGTCGAAGTCAGGTATATTGACTATAGTGGCCCCGGAAAACTGGACCAAAAAGTAGCCTGAAGTTAGATATAATCAGGCCCAATAAATGGAGGTCCAAATGCGCAAGAAATTTCCGGATGAATTTAAAGCGAAAGTGGCTCTGGCGGCGTTGAGGGGCGACAAAACAATGGCCGAGCTTGCCGCCGAATACGAAGTGCACGTCTCGCAGATCAACACCTGGAAAGCCGTGGTCAAGGACCGGCTGGCC
The DNA here is from genome assembly GCA_016196545.1 of Candidatus Omnitrophota bacterium. GTDB lineage: Bacteria > Omnitrophota > Omnitrophia > Omnitrophales > Aquincolibacteriaceae > JACPXM01. The sequence continues at coordinate 29,341 of JACPXM010000007.1, read as the reverse complement.
GAGCTTTTCTCAAGTCCTTCCGGCGGAGCCGAAAAGATGAAGGACCAAAAAGAGTTGATCGAGGATCTTTACAAAAACGTGGGCCGGATGCAGGTGGAAAACAACTGGCTCAAAAAAAAATTAAACATCTGAGTCTGGACGAGAGGCGTGCTTTGATTGAGCGTGAGGAATCATCTCCTGTGAGTGTGAGGCGTCAGTGTGAGCTGCTTTTTTGCAGCCGCTCTGGTTTTTATTACGAGCCGATGCCGGTAAGTCCCGAAGATCAGGCGGTGATGAATCTGATCGACGAGATTTACACGAAGTGGCCGTTTTACGGTGCCCGAAGAATGTCGCGTGAGCTCAAAAGCCGCGGGTCTTTTGTGGGCCGCAAACGCGCGGGCCGGTTGATGCGTTTGATGGGCCTTGAGGCGATATTTCCCAAGAGAAACACCTCAAAGCCGCATCCCGGTCATCCGGTATATCCGTATTTGCTCCGCGGAGTGAATGTCAATCGCACCAACCAAGTCTGGAGCATGGATATTACCTACATCAAGCTTCGGCAGGGATTCGTGTATTTGGCGGCCGTGATGGATTGGAAAAGCCGGTATGTGCTCGCTTGGAAAATTTCTAACACGCTAACCAGCGATTTTTGCGTGGAAGCTTTGAAAGAGGCGCTTGGGTATGCGACACCAGAGATTTTCAACACGGACCAGGGCAGCCAGTTCACGAGCGAGGAATTCACGCGAGTGCTTTTGAATCGTGGCATCAAAATCAGTATGGACGGCCGCGGCCGCGCGCTGGACAACATTTTTGTGGAAAGATTGTGGCGCAGCGTTAAATACGAAAATGTTTACCTGAAAGGCTATGAAACAATTCCGGACGCTGAGGCGGGGCTCAAAGAATACTTCGATTTCTACAACTTGCAGCGGCATCATCAATCGCTGGATTACAAAACCCCGTGGCTTGTGTACTCGGGGCTGGAGGTGGCCCAAAATCCCAACCCGGTGGCTTAACAAATAATATCTAAAATCGATACAAAAAACGGTCTAGACAACCGGGGCCACTATAGAAAAAAAGTTTAAGAGTGAGCCACCTACATCGGAGAGAGCAGCCATTCGTAACAGTGATAGGACTTACTACGTTGACCCTGTAAAAAATGAGGCCCAGTTTTATGGGCATGATTTTTTATCAAATTGGCTATTGCATTTATCAAGGTATACCATTCCGGGAGGGCAAGATCTTATTCCCGCTGTATCATCTCCCGTATGGTTTGACTTGTTGCTAGAGGAAAAAAATCTACGGGGTGAAGAAAAAATATTGGACAAAACGTGCAAGGTTTACCAAGGAAAACTTTTTGCCGACGAGAATCAGACAAAGATTTGGTCTTGGTATGGAATTACGCTAAAAGAAGAAAAAAATGAATTCGGCAGTTTTAAGACGAGAGAAGCTATAAAGATTGAAGAAAATGTCCCATTAGATGCAGCTTTGTTTTCAATTCCTCCTGGGATGAAGGTAAAACGAAGTAAGTGAGAGCGCAAATGATGAGCGGCCAAAAAGAAAGTGATATTTCCCGCCAGCACGCCCAGGAAATGCTCGAAAAAGTCAAAAAGTAACAAGTTGAGCAAGTGCCGAATTTTTGCTATCCTACAGACATCTTAATCCCCAATTTTGGAGGCTTTTATGAATATGCCTGGGCCTTTGGAAGTAGTCGTCATTCTTACGGTTGTGTTACTGCTTTTCGGCGCCAAACGACTGCCCGAAATAGGTCGTGCCCTCGGAGAAGGAATACGGGAGTTTAAAAAATCACTGAAAGACGGCTCCTCCGATCAGAATCAAAATCCTCCCAAAGCTTCTTAAATGCCTACCCAGTTAAAAAACATTTCTCAGAAAACTGAAATCAAAGGCCTTGAGCCGGGTGAAGCCGCCTTCGGCATCTGGTCTGGCGGCCATTTCATGAATTTCGGCGAAGATATCGGCGAATTGCGGCTCCTAAGGCTCATCCAACGTGCTTATGAAAGTGGCATTCGCACGTTTATGTCCGCCGATGTTTACGGTGAGGGGGAAGCGGATAAGTTGATGGGAAAAGCCCTGGGCGGTTATCCGCGCTCAAGTTATTGCCTTATTGGACTCATTGGACATGATTTCTACAAAGGAAAGCGCCAGGCAGAAAAAGGTTTTCCGCGTTTTACGGACCCAAATCTTCGTCCTGAAAATGAATACGCAAATTTTCTTGCGATGGCCTCCGGAAAATCCCTTGAAAGACTGGGTACGGCCTATTTTGACTTGCTGCTTCTTCATAATCCCGACTTTACGGGATATACGGGCGAGGCCGTTTGGAAAGGCCTGGAATCGCTCAAAAAACAGGGGATTACGCATCGACTCGGCCTTGCCCCGGGTCCGGCCAACGGTTTTGCGTTGGATCTCATTCAATGTTTTGAAAAATTTCATGATTTAATCGATTGGGCCATGATTATTTTAAATCCACTGGAGCCGTGGCCTGGAATGCTCTCGCTTCCTGCCGCGGAAAAATTTGCAGTCAAAGTCATCGCGCGTGTCGTGGACTCTGGCGGCATCTTTCACGGCGATTTAAAACCGGGCCATAAACTCAGCCGTCAGGATCATCGCGCCTTTCGGCCCGAGGGCTGGATTGAAACTGCGCTTCCGAAGGCAGAGAAAATGCGTGAAACCGCGCGCGAATTTCCGATGACGCTTTTGCAACTTGCCTCGCGCTGGACGCTCGCTCAGCCTGCTGTGGATTGCGTGATCCCGACCTTGGTTCAAGAGGCGGGACCGGACGCCAAACCGGTTGAAATCGAACTTGAGGAGCTGGTCAAACTTTCCCTGGCACCTCCGTTGCCGCGCGACATCGTTGAGGCCATCACAAAAATCGGTGATAATCGGAATTCAATGTCTTTAAAGGGAGCCACGACGCAATATTCAGGAAAACCTCAGGCGGATCAATGGCCGTTGACACAGGAACTTTCCGAAGTTGCGAGGCGCTGGGAGATTGTCCCGGACCGCGACCTCTATTATCAAGGGGACTCACGGGATTTGCGTGAAACCGGACAGCCGAAATCGGGCGTGATTCAAGCCCTGGACAGGCGGCTTTATTTTCAGCTGCAATGTTTTACAGGCTGCAGGAATGTGGATTCCTTGGCAAAAACCTTTCAAGCCTCGGGTCTTGAAGGAGTGCTCTATGCGGATGTGAATGATCCGTACGGTGTCGGCGCCTTGATTCTTTCGGAAAATCCCGAAATGTTCACTCGTGAGGTACGAAAACTTTTTCAGCAACCACCCTTTGAAAATTTGACTCCTAAAGCCGAGCTAACGATGTTCGGAAGAACTTATGCGGCAGGCCGGGAAGCGGCCCTGGAAGACTGGCTGCTTCAGAAACCGAGACGCACGGCCCTGAATCCTGATTGGCCCTGGGCGATTTGGTATCCTCTTCGCCGCAAGCCAGAATTCGCGCTCCTTTCCAAAGCGGAACAGGATAAAATTTTGTGGGAGCATGCTATGATTGGCCGCAATTTCGGTCAGGCAGGTTATGCCGCGGACCTTCGCCTTGCCTGTTACGGCTTGGACGCGCGGGACAATGAATTTGTGCTGGGCCTTGTCGGTCCCGAGCTTCATTATTTGTCCAAGCTGGTCGAAGCCATGCGAAAGACCCAGCAAACCGCACGGTATATGCAGTCGCTTGGCCCCTTTTTTGTGGGTAACGTTTATTATCAAAGCCCGAGAAAATAAGTCTTGAGAGTCTTTATTTATTACCTGGCCTCTCTGGCTCAGGGTTTTTGCCTTATCCTGCTCCCTTCCACGAGTTTTATTTTCACCTCGCCCCGCTATCATCAACTTTCGGATCAACAATACGGCCTTTTATTTCTTCCGGAAATCATAGGTTCGATCGTGACCATGCTGGGCATCCCTTGGTTTCTCCATCGTATGGGCCGCACCCATGTTTATTACTTTGGCCTCGGAAGCAACTTGATTTATCTTGTCCTTATGCTGGCGACTGCGGAAACTTACCGGACGCCCGAGATGAGTTTCTGGCTTCTCATGACCGGCAATTTTTTTCTGGGAACGGGTTTTGGCCTCTTGATTACGGTGATGAATATTTTTGTGGTGGAGCTTTTCCCCGAAAAACGCGACGGCGTTACGACGGGGCTTCACGGGACTCTTGGATTGGGGGCAGCGCTAGCTCCGGTTGCGGTAAATTTTTTCTTTGAAAGGAAAATATGGACGGGAGGCTGCGCGCTCGCATTTGCCCTCATCTTAGTTATTATGGCTGTTTCTTTTTGGCAGCGCGTGGTTCCAGAGCCGGCCTTGATTCCTGTAGAAAAAATGGAGGAAGAAAAAATTCCTCCGATTCCTTTCGCTTTGTGGTTATTTCCCGCCGCCGCATTTTTTTACGGGATTACGGAATCCATTGTTGGGAATTGGAGTACAGCTTATTTGAATCAGTCGAGGGCCTTCTCGCTGGAAGTGGCCTCTTATGCGCTGGCGCTTTTTTGGGCTTTGATGACGGCCGGAAGACTTGGGGCGGGTCTTTTAACGCTTCGTATAGATGCACGTAAGCTTTATTGGATTTCTCCCTTTGTGATGATGGCAAGCCTTCAGGCGATCCTTAAAACAAACAACGCTTCTTCTTTATTATGGGCTTACGCGGGAGTTGGTCTGGGATGTTCCTATTTTTTGCCGCTCACAATCAGTCTTTCCACTCAGTATTTTGACGAGCACCGGGATTTATTGCCAGGTCTTGTGATGGCAGGGCTTATGAGCGGGGTGGGCGTGGGCACATTTGGGACCGGATTTTTAAGCGAGCATCAGGTTTTAAGCTTGGAGCAGGTCTTCCTTTGCTCGATCTTGAGCATTGGGATTTCGGGTTTTATCGCAATTTTTATGACGCATCATCCTCACGATCTCAAAGGGCGCCTATGATGGAGTTGCCGGGCGGACCCCTTTCTTTTTTGGGAATTTTTTTCTCAGGCCTTGCGCTTAATCTAACCCCTTGTGTTTATCCGATGCTTTCGGTAACGGCCGCGCTTTTCGGAAAACATCAGCATACTTCAAAGACCGTGGCCTTTGGACACGCGCTGGTCTATGTGCTGGGCATAGCCGTGACTTACACCTCGCTGGGAGTCGGCGCGGCGCTGACGGGATCTTTGTTCGGTGGATTGCTTCAAAACCGATGGGTTTTAGTCGCCATCGCGGGGATTATTGGAATCCTTGCCATGAGCCTCTTTGGGGTTTATACCTTTCAACTTCCATCTTGGATGATTCAGAAAGCAGGGGAGGAATCCCACCGCAAGGGGCTTCTGGGGATTTTTCTTTCCGGGCTCTTTGTCGGTGTTTTTGCGGCGCCCTGCATTGGGCCTCCGATCCTCGCGCTTTTGACCTTTGTGGGAACCCGTCAGGATCCCACTTTCGCATTTTTGGTTTTTTTTATTTTGTCGCTGGGTCTTGGGATGCCCTATCTGGTGTTAGGGACATTTTCCGGGCTTTTGCACCGCCTTCCCAAATCCGGGATGTGGCTCGTGTGGATGGAAAAACTTTACGGCGTGATTTTACTCGCTTTGAGCCTTTTTTATCTTTTCCTTGCCTTCAATCCCGATCTTATCAAATGGCTGGGGCCTGCGGCACTTATGGCGGGGGGCATTTATCTGGGATTTATGGAACGGTCCAGCATTTACTCGGAAAAGTTTGTGATGGGGAAAAAGCTGCTTGGTTTTTTAGCGGTGCTCGGCGGCCTTCTGGGGTTTATCCTGATGCCCCGTGAGGGTGTGATCTGGGAACCGTATTCGCCTGAAAAGTTGGAAAACGCCAAATCTGCATCCCAAAAGGTAGTCATGGATTTTTTTGCAGACTGGTGTATCCCATGCCATGAACTGGACCAGTACACGTACACCGACAGGCGTGTGATCACGGCACTGGAAGATTTTATGCGCCTTAAAGTCGATTTGACAGAGGCCGATACTAAAGAAATCCAAGACGTCATAGATAAATTTGATATCATTGGGGTACCTACCCTGCTTTTTCTCGATGAAAAGGGAGAGGAAAAGAAGGCCGCCCGCATTACGGGGTTTGTTTCCGCTCAGGAATTTTTGGATATTTTAAAAACCTTGAAACCGGTTAATGAAACCAAAGGAGGATAAAATGAAGAAATTAGTTGTGTATCTCATGTTAGGGATAATTGCAGTAATGGCAGTTCCAAACGGAGCCTTTGCCGAGAATACCGCCAAGCACGGGGATATGAATGGCAAGACGGTCATCGCAGGGCTTGCATCGCTCATCATTTGGCCGGGCTTGGGTCAGTATTTAAATGATAATGAAACCAAAAAAAACGTGACTCACGCAGTTTTGGGACTTACCGGAATCTTCCGCTTTTGGTCGGGTTGGGATGCATTGATTGCGCGTCAGGGCGGGCGCTGGGACGGCAAGATTTAGCCGCTTATTACCAAGTGACAGCTTGCGGGAAGATTTTTGGCGAGGGTTCGTAGTACGTCTCCGCGCAGTAAATTAATGAGGGCGCTGCGTTTCGTGGTGCCAATCATCACGGTTTTGACACCTAGTTCTTTGGCGGTGTTTGCAATTAATTTTCCCGGATCTTCCCCAAGCCTCCAAATTGGAACCGCCGTCAGCCCTTTTTCTTCCAAAATCGTTTGAGCCTTCTTTAGCAACTCAATGGATTGCACGGAAGGTGCCATTTCTGTGGGGAGATCCAGGGAGGGAGGGCTTTCTTCCACATAATTGAGGTACACTGCATTTTCTCCCAAGGCCTTTGAACGAAGTGCCGCTTCTTCGAGAAGGCTGATATTAATCCCCTTAAAGGCAACCAGGGTGGAACTATTGTAAAGCGGGGTAATTTCCTTGGCCTCGGAAACCGATAAGACATTGACGGAAAGCAATTCTTCGGGAATGGCGGCCGGAACCATAACTTTTTGCGCGGCAAATCTTAAAGTGAGTCCCACCCCTAAAACGGTAAGCGCAAATAAAAGCGCGTTATGTTTTTGAACCGCAATTGTCACCCAAACCAGAAGCAGGACAATGGAAGTGACCGTTAGAACAAGACGCTCCCTCCTTTTTAGCCGAATTCCGAAATTTGTGGCGCAAGAGCCTAAATTTAACGTAATGGCCCCGACGACTCCGATGGCATAGAAAGAAGCAAGATGGACGAGATCATGCTCAAAGAGCAAAACTAAAATCGGGACGACTGTTGCGACGATAAGGGCCAATCCCGGCATTCCAAAGCGGTTGAGTATCCCAAAAACAGGGGGAAGTTCACGATCCTTGGCGAGAGAAAACTGAATGCTGACGAGATCGGAAACCGCGGTGTTGACCGCGGATAAAAGCAAAAATCCGAAAACAATAGAAATGAGATTCCCGTACCAGGGACCGATATAATGATTTCCCAGCGCGCGAAGCATGTCTTCGGTGTGATCCGTGAGTCCCGGAATCGCATTCATAGCAATACCCAATAAGAACGTGAGTATTGAAACTTCCAAGAGAACTGGCCAAATGGCCTTTTTGGCGGTGCGCTCCACGGGATGAACCATAATGCCTGTCATATTGGCAACGGCCTCGACGCCAGAAAGGGCGAGGATAATTCCGACAAAGACGGACCAATTTGAATTCCAGCCGCTTTTGGGCATGGAAAGTTCAACATGAGGAAGTGAAGGCAAGGTGGAAATGAAAAGGACGGCCGCTACCGCTGAGGCTGCAACCCCAATCACGGCGGCGATACTTCCTCCTTTGGTGGGGCCAATCCAGTTAATGATTCCGATCATGAGAATCGAGGCAATGGCCCAGCGTTCCGGATGGGGCACATTAAAATAATGAAAGGCGTCCAGCGCGCTCAGGGAGGCCGTGACGACATAATCCGCAATTAAAAGCAGGGCGCCAATCACGGCCAGATTTTGAGAGCGATGTTTGACCGAAGAATAAACGCCGCCGCCATCGGGATAAATGCGGCAGATAATCATATAACAAATGCCGACAACGGCGGTGAGTGCCGACATAATACCAAGGAAAAACCATGAGGCATGTCCGGAAAGGGCAAAGGCAATGCCCAGAACATAGGCTTTACTGGTTCCCCAGTCGCCGTAGAGCATGGCGCCCGCCTGATACCATTTCAGTTCTCGAGGCCTTTCAACTCTCTTAAGTGCTAGCACGCTTGGGCGAACCTCCTGATTGAAGCGCCAATTATAGGTAAAATGAGTGAGGTAATCGAGAAAATAAATTATGCCTCAAAGGGGCTGTCCCGATCCTTATGAAAGGTCAATTTGAGCTTAATAAAAGGGATGCCGATAACCTACCGGTTCCAGGTTGCCGCCGGCAACCTGGAACCGGTAGGTTATTTGGCTTGCTTCTTTTTAAGATGTCAATAGACTGACACAAAAAGGCTATGAAAAGAATCCTACAATTTCCACGTGTCGTTTTAATCCTCATCCTCGCAGGCTGTGGCGGTAATCCAAAGACCCCTGTGATCAAAATCGGATGCGCCGCGCCCTTGAGCGGGGATCAGGCACAAATCGGGCTCGAAAACTGCCGGGGCGTGGAGTTGGCCGTAGCGCAGGCTGAAGAAAATGGGTTTGCAATACCCGGCTACCGGTTTCAGGTCATGTCTCAGGATGATCAGCATAATCCCTCTCAGGCAGTTAATGTAGCCAAAAAATTTGCTGCAGACCGCGATGTCATGGGCGTCATTGGGCATTTTAATTCAAGTTGTACCAAGCCCGCCTCCGCAATTTATTACGCTGCGGGAATGGTTCAAATCACACCTGCTTCCACGAATCCGGATATTTCCAAACAGGGCTTTAACACCTTTTTCCGTGTTTCGGCCACCGATGACATTCAAGGGCCCAGCGGGGCCCGTTACGCGGCTTCCTCCCTCGGGATTAAAACTGTGATTCTCATCGATGATAAAACCACTTACGGCAAAGGTCTCGCCGATGAATTTGAAAAAGAAGCAAAAAAGCAGGGCTTAAGCGTTTTGACCCATGAGGGCATTACTCAGGGGGATAAAGATTTCACGCCACTCCTAATCAAAATAAAACCCCTCAATCCGGATATGATTTATTTTGGAGGCATTTACCCGGAAGGCGCCTTGCTGATAAGGCAGGCCCGCTCGCTCCAAATTCCTTCCTTATTCATGGGAGGAGATGGAATCGCAAGCCCCATGTTTATCGAACTCGCGAGCCCCGAGATTGCCGAGGGTACTTACGCGACCATGGTGGGCCAAGACATGAAAAAAGTTCCAGCGGCAGAAAAATTTATTCAAAATTACGAAGCTAAATACGGACCCGTCGGCCTGTGGTCGGCCTACGGTTATGATGCCGCGAATATCTTAATGAGCGCCCTGACAAAGGCCGGCGTCAAAGACCGCGGAAAAATTCTGGAGGCACTGCGCTCGACGCCGAGTTTTACGGGCATCACGGGCATCATTGCATTTGATGAAAAAGGGGATAATAAAAATCAGGTTTTAGGGATATTTAAAGTCCATTCAGGCAAACTCGATTATGTGGAGCCTGCCCAATGATATTCGTCACAGCGGGAACGTGCTGCCGGCGAAGCGATCTAAATCTTGGGATTGCCTCGCAACGCTCCGAGTGACGCTTTGTCGGCGCTTGATATTTTCTTCCAGCAAATCATCAATGGCCTCACCCTAGGGATCATTTACGCGATGATTGCGCTGGGCTATACCATGGTTTATGGGATCGCCCAGTTGATTAATTTTGCGCATGGCGAGATTTTTATGGTCGGGGCCTATTTAGGCCTGACCATTTACCTTGCGATTCAAGGGTTTGCCTTTGGGCCCGCGGGCCTTGTGATTTTAGTCCCACTCATTTTTATTTTCACGATGTTGGGATGCTCCGCACTCGGCGCCTTGGTGGAACAAACCGCTTATCGCCCCCTTCATAACGCCCCGCGCCTTGCGCCCCTTATTACAGCCATTGGCGTTTCTTTCCTTTTGCAAAATGCTGTGATGCTTCTCTACGGCCCTCAAGACAAATATTTTCCCAATTTAATCCCCATTCACCGGTTTTCCTTCGGTGCCGTGACTTTCACCAATCTTCAAATGATTATCGCGGCCGCAGCCTTGATTTTGATGGGACTTCTCAATCTTGTGATCATGCACACGAGAACGGGCAAGGCGATGCGTGCGCTGGCCGAGGACAGGCAGGCGGCCTATTTGATGGGCATTCCCGTGAACCGTGTGATTACCCAGACCTTTGTGATCGGCTCTGCCATGGCCGGTGCCGGCGGCTTGATGTTTGGAATGTATTACAACACGATTAATTTTCACGATGGCTATTTGGCCGGCCTGAAGGCATTTACGGCCGCTGTGCTTGGAGGCATCGGAAATATTCCGGGGGCTTTGATCGGAGGTATTTTAATCGGAGTGCTGGAAGGCCTCGGCGCGGGTTATCTTTCCTCGGAATGGAAAAATGTGTTTGCGTTTTTTATTCTGATTTTAATCCTGCTTTTTAGGCCCCAGGGCCTCTTGGGAACGCGTGTGGTCAAGAAATTATGAAATCCAAGGCCGCGCGGAGAAGGAAAATTTTAAAAGTCCTTCGGCCTTACCGCCCTTTTCTTTGGCTCGTTCTAGCGATTTCCATTCCTTTTCTGGATTCCAACCCGTATCACATTGATGTCATGGCCAGCGCCGGTATTTTTGTCCTGCTGGCCCTCGGCTTGAACGTCATTGTGGGCTATGCGGGGATTTTAAATCTTGGTTTTGCCGCATTTTTTGCGGTAGGTGCCTATGCCTATGCACTTTTGAATCTTCACTGGAATATTCCCTTTTGGCCTGGCCTTATTTTCAGCGCTTTTACGGGCTCGCTTTTCGGAGTCCTTCTGGCCACTCCGGCGATTCGTCTTTCTGGGGACTATCTGGCGATTGTTACTCTCGGCGCCGGTGAAATTGTCCGGATCGCGCTCAATAATTTAGATCCCCTCACCGGCGGTCCCAACGGTCTTTTGGGGATTGATCATCCAACGCTTCCCTTCATGGCTTATGATTTTGGCGTGAATTCCGAGCCGTATTACTTTTTGACGCTCGCGCTGATCACGGTCGTTATCTTTTTTATGCGCCGCATTGAAAATTCGCGCTTGGGCCGCGCCTGGGGCGCACTTCGCGAAGACGAGCTTGTGGCCGGCTTTATGGGGATTGACCCGATCTGGGCCAAACTCTCCGCCTTTGCCCTCGGAGGATTTGTGGCGGGCTTGGCCGGCTCGCTTTTCGCGGCTAAGCAAGGGAGTGTTTCCCCCGACAGCTTTGATTTTATTTTGTCCGTCATGGTGCTCGCGATGGTGGTGCTCGGAGGGCTGGGCAATATTTACGGTGTAATTCTGGGCGCTGTGCTGCTTAGCATCTTGCCGGAATTTTTGCGCGGATTTGAAATTTACCGTATGCTGCTTTTCGGGCTTTCCATGATTCTTGTGATGCTCTTTCGTCCCCAGGGTCTTTTGGGGGACTTGTACCAATCTGGGGAATTCAGTACGCGGGGGGGCAAGCAATGAAACCCGAGCGCAAACTTTCCCAGGATTTTGTCCTTTCCATTGAAAAACTTTCCAAACGCTTTGGCGGTGTGACGGCGCTGGAAAAAATTAATTTTACGGTGGAGCGAGGTAAAGTCATAAGCCTGATTGGGCCTAACGGCGCCGGGAAGACCACGCTTTTTAATTGCATCACCGGACTATATACGCCTGATGAAGGCAATATTTATTACGGGGATGCCCAAGCCCAGCTCAATCACTTATCCGCCCATGAAATTGCAAGGCTTGGCATCGCCCGCACGTTCCAGACCATTCGCCTTTTTAAAAACATGACTGCGCTTGAAAACGTGATGGTCGGCGCCCATGCCAAGGGACATACAGGCATTTGGGGCTCTCTTTTGCGTCCCCGGTGGGTGGAAGTCGAGGAAAAAAAGATTTACAAGCAAGCCCGCCGCCTTCTTGCTTTTTTTGAACTGACGGGAAGGGCGAGGGAGCTGGCGCGTAATCTCGCTTACGGGCAGCAGCGAAAACTCGAAATCGCAAGAGCCTTGGCTTGCGAGCCCCAACTGCTCCTTTTGGATGAACCCGCGGCGGGCATGAACCCTAAAGAAAAAGAGGATCTCCTTGATTTAATCCGCGTCATCCGGGATAAAGGGGTGACGATTCTTCTGATCGAACATGACATGAAAGTTGTTATGCCGGTTTCCGATCACGTGGTGGTGCTTGATTACGGGAAAAAAATTGCGGAGGGCAAGCCGCAGGAAATTCAATCCAATCCCAAGGTGATTGAGGCGTATTTGGGAAAGGGGGTCAAGCGATGCTAAAGGTGACGGGGCTTCATTCCGGCTACGGAAAAATCGAAATTCTCAAGGGCGTCAAACTCGAAGTGCCTGCCGGGAAAATCGTCACGCTGATTGGTTCCAATGGGGCGGGTAAGACGACGCTTCTTATGACGCTTTCAGGCATTGTGGCATCCAAAAAGGGCTCCGTTCAATTCGAAGGCTATTCGATCGAAAGGCTGGCGCCGGATGCCATTGTGCGGCTTGGCATCACGCAGGTTCCGGAGGGAAGACGGGTATTTGCGCATTTGACGGTGGAGGAAAATCTGGATTTGGGCGCTTATACCCGGACTCCTGGAAAAGAGCTGGCCCATGACAAAGAAGAATTTTTGGATCTTTTTCCCGCGCTTCGCGAGCGTTTGCGCCATTTGGCAGGAAATTTGAGTGGTGGGGAGCAGCAAATGCTCGCCATGGCCCGCGCGCTGATGGCCCGGCCCAAGCTCTTGCTTTTGGATGAGCCGAGCCTCGGCCTTGCGCCCAAAATGGTGGACCTGGTCTTTGATTTGATTCAGCAGATTAATGAGCGCGGGATTACGCTTCTTCTGGTGGAGCAAAACGCGCTCCGGGCGCTCGAACTCGCGCATTACGCCTACGTCCTTGAAAGCGGCCGCATTCAGCTTGAAGGCAGTGGTTCCGAACTCCTCGCCAGTCCTACCGTCATCGAAGCCTATCTCGGCGGATAAAATGCAAAAGGTACCTGGTACCTTTTGGTTTATTGTCCGAGGACATAGGCGAAGACGAGGGGAGCGACGATGGTGGCGTCTGATTCAATGATGAAACGTGGGGTGTTGATGTCGAGCTTGCCCCAGGTGATTTTCTCATTGGGGACAGCGCCGCTGTAAGAACCGTAAGAGGTCGTACTGTCGGAAATTTGACAAAAATAGCCCCAGAGTTTGCAGTTTTCCTTTAAATCCTGCTGAATCAACGGGACCACGCAAATTGGAAAGTCACCTGCAATGCCTCCGCCGATTTGAAAAAAACCAAGACTTCCGGTTTTCGTATTTTGCTTGTACCAATCAATCAGAAAATCCATTTGCTCGACGCCGGATTTTACGACGTGAAACTCGGACACCTCCTTGCGTCTGACATTGGCGACAAAGATATTACCGAGGGTGGAATCTTCCCAGCCCGGAGTAAAAATCGGCAAGTTTTTTTCACACGCGGCTGCGACCCACGAATCTTTGAGATCAATTTGATACCATTTTTCAATGGCGCCGCTTCTCAAGAGCTGATACATATATTCGTAAGGAAAACAGCGCTTCTTTTCTTGATCTGCCTTTTGCCAGAATTTGAGCACCTCCCGTTCAATCCTTCGCATTGCTTCTTCTTCCGGAATGCAAGTATCGGTGACACGATTTAACCCTTTGTCCCGAAGTTCTAATTCTTCTTTCGGCGTAAGGTTGCGGTATTGGGGAACCCGCTTATAAAAATCATGGGCCACAAGATTAAAAATATCTTCTTCGAGATTAGCGCCCGTGGTGCAAATGCCGTGAATTTTATTTTGGCGAATCATTTCCGCAAGCGAAAGCCCGAGTTCGCCCGTGCTCATGGCGCCCGCCATGGTGAAAAACATTTTGTTGCCGTCTTCCAAATATTGGACCCAGGCCTCGGCAGCATCCACGATGACGGCCGCATTAAAGTGGCGGAAGTGATGCTTGATAAAATTTTTGATCGCCCCGCCCCTTTCAGAGACCTTTTTCTTTGTTTTCTGAGCCACAGTCGCCATACGGTCCTCCTTGGTTAAAATACTGTCATTATAAAGCTTGTGTTCATTGTGCTTCAAGAAAAACCCTGCATGGGCGTCTATCTGACGGCAGCAGGTTGTTGACAATAGCCGCACCTCTCCTACACCCGGTGTGTAAAAGCATTTCACACCGGGTGTCAGGGTGGTTGGGTGTAGGAACCGTCGACACACCGGGTGTGGGGGAGGGCGAGGAGGCAGGTTCTTGAGAAACAGTCAAAATGTAAAATACTAGGCAAATCGAGGATTGACAGCGAGGAAAGTTTGGCGAAAATGGAGGCTCATGACCACGGTTTGGATAAAACCTGCAAAGCTGCAAATCAATTTAATGACCGCCTCGCTTCTTGCGCTTTGGGCGGGTCTTGCGTTTTCCACCGCGCTTGTCGAAATTGCCTTTGTCCTCGCGCTTTTTTTCTTCCTGGTTTGGAAAAGAAAGAAGAAGGATTATAGGATTCGCCTGGATCCCCAAATTAAGCTCTTTCTCGGGTTTTGGTTTGTGGCAGCGGTTTTTTCCGCAGTTCTTTCGGATTTTCCCTCTGAAAGTTTCCGCGGCCTTTTGAAAATGCTCCAGCACGTTGCGATTTTTTGGATGGCTGCCGAATTTTTTGCAGAGGCTGGTCGGCGGCCCGTGCTTGAAACCGTGTTTCTTCTCTTTTATGGTGTGCTTGTCGCGGACGGATGTTATCAGTATTTTGCGGGGACGGACCTTCTTCGCGGCTATATGGCTGAAATCATGGATTCGCGGCCGCGTGTTTCAGCATCCTTTAAAAGCTATGGGTTATTTGCTTCTTATCTCATCAGCACAGCCCCGTTCCTTTTTGCATTGGCGCTGCATAAGACAAAGGGTAAAAAAGGGCCAGCGTTGTGGATTTCGTGGATTTTATTTTTTTTGGCTTGCACCCTATTATTCTTGACACGATCCCGAGGGGCGGTCTTGGCCTTTGGTGCCGGGCTTTTTTTGATGCTTATTTATTTGAGGAAATGGAAATGGCTGGGCGCAGGGATCATTGTCTGTACGGTGCTTGTGACCTTTGTTCCCAAGAGAATGATGATCCATTTGGATCAGCACGGCGCGGAGCAGTCGGTGGTTGAGCGCCAGGTGCTTTGGGACCGCGCCCTTCAAGTCATTAAAGCCCGCCCGGTCTTTGGAACCGGAATCAACACCTATGCAAAGGCACATACCAAATACGACATGACACAAAACTGGCGTGTCAGAAATTACTATGCGCACAATGGCTATTTGCAAATGGCCGCGGAAATCGGGCTCCCGGGCCTTCTCTGTTTTGTTTTATTCTTGCTGCGGCTTTTCGCAATTCATTTTCGAAAAAATCCTCAGGAGCCGGAATCCGCACGCATCCTCCGCCTCGGGCTTTTTGCCGG
This sequence comes from Candidatus Omnitrophota bacterium, assembly GCA_016196545.1. GTDB lineage: Bacteria > Omnitrophota > Omnitrophia > Omnitrophales > Aquincolibacteriaceae > JACPXM01. The sequence continues at coordinate 13,909 of JACPXM010000007.1, read as the reverse complement.
CGCCCTCAATTTTTTGCTCTTTGCCATGGTCGATACCGTGATGCACAATGCCCCGTCGGTGATGGCATTTTGGTATCTGGCCGGCCTTAGCTTGGCTTACTCAAAATATCCATGAAAGTGAGGAGGAATCAAAATAGAAAAATGATTGTCCAGAATAAGGGAATTAGGCCGCTGCGTGACAGTATCAAAACTTTCGGATGACCATCATATTTCGAATGCAATACAGGTTTGCCAAGCTTTGGCGGAAGGGGTTGCGGCGTTTATTGGGAAGACCTATGCATAAGAATTTGAGCGACATCGATATCGATAAGATTGACTTAAACCTACACAAAATGACTATGCAAGCGGGGACAATTTTTTATAGAGTTGTGGATGACGGTATAGACCCAGTTATTCCAAGCGGTCTATACTCCAGGTTTTCCTCACAACCTTCACAATATCCTGGTCCCAAGGAGTTTGCATCGTTATATGAGAATGGGCAGGCAATCGGCGTAGGGACTGCGAGTACTTGCGTTACGTATAAAGTTCATGTCGCTCTTCAAGAGAGTGATGCCAAAAACAAAGTTCTTTGGAAGCTGACCTTAAAGACCAGTATTGACGCTATAGATATGGATTCGATATGTGCTGCAGAGGGTGTTCCGAAGCCATACATAAACGAAGACAGGGAAGGCATATGGAAAAAGTTTTATGGAAAGCATATCAAGGCTCTTCGGTATGAAAGCTTTGAAGATAAGAACGAATATAATGCGGTAATGTTTCCTGATTGGATCGAAGACTTTCAGAATACCTTTTTGAAAGAACGAGTTGACCCAGCTAACGCCAAATGACTGAATATAAAAAGATAATCTCAGAAATAGATAATTTTAAAAAAAATGTCTCTTTGTATTTTCAACATAGATTCGATCACTATAGTTCCGTCTCCGAAGAACAGCTAAAAACAATTAGAGAAGCGATTACAAGGCAATCGACGAAAATGAAAAAATATCTGAGTAATGCTAATGTGCCTACCCGTATGTCTGGTAGGGCAGCACCTGTAGCTGGTGGGTTCCTTTTCAGCATGGATTTGATAGACGATATGTTTCACAACGAAGGCGGTCCTTACGCTGTTCCGCCAGATAGTATTTTAGATGCTCTAAATAAAGCAATCGGTATTTATGAATCAGGTGATTTGCCAGAACAACCACACGGACAACTTAAAGGGCCTTCTCACGATTCTTTTATCAATTACGATCGAATGCAGCAGTTAAAGGCTTTAAGGCATTCTGATTTTGATTTATCAAGGCTTCTCCAGATTTTAAAAGAAATAAATCTAGCATTTCAAAACGAATCTTATATATCAGTCATTCAACTGACTCGAGCAGTCATTGATCATGTGCCGCCGATTTTTGGACAGAAAACCTTTGCTCAGGTCGCTTCTAATTACGGTGGATCCAAATCATTTCGAGAATCAATGCAGCATCTTGAGAATTCATCTCGGAAAATCGCAGATCAGCACCTTCATTGCCAGATCAGAAAAAAAGAAGTATTGCCGAACAGAACCCAAGTCAATTTTTCACATGATGTAGATGTTTTTCTTGCGGAAATTGTTAGAATTCTTAAGTGAAGTCACAGTCATGTGAATTCATCGGCTCGACAAACTCAATAAATTTTACTAACTACTCATGAACACACAAGATAAACCATTAAAAGTCAGCATTAAAACTTTTGGCTGACCGATGGACAAAGCTCCGTATGATTTTTATTCCAAACATGCGGACTTGTTATGTATGGCATTGATGAATAAGAAGTTACAAAAACTAAGACCTAGCTTCCGCGTTGTATTCTTACTTTTTTTTCAACCTTTTGATTTCCTTCCAAAAGATAATTATATTTAGTTATCCAGGCAAAAAATAACTATTTCCATGTGCTTTCCTATAGAAAGGAAATTATTTCCACTGATTTGGGAATTGCCCAGAAACCTGCCCTCAAAGTGTTTAAGAGATCAATAAGGCAGGTTCTTGAAATCGTTGTTGTTCAATGGGGGGGGCAGAAAGAAAAAGGCCTTGATTTAGGATGATAAGGCTAAAAATAAAATTATTTGGCATGATTTATGTATATCAGGGGGCATACTCCCTACAATAAATAGTCATACGAGAGAAAAGAGCAGACTTCTCTTACAAAAATGTCCTTTTTAGTTACCTTTTTGTGAAGACTTTTGAAAGATTAAAAGTATTTGAGCAGAAAAGCTGGTCCATAGTGAGCGATGACTGAATATGATGGCCTCAAGTCAAAAAAGCATAAAGGATTCGATCTCCTTTATGAAGTTAGCCGTGCTATTACGTCCAACCGCTACGTTGAAGAAATTCTTTTGCTTGTGGTGGGAATGACGGCAGACCTCATGGGATCTAAAATTTGTTCACTCATGTTATTGGATGAAGAAAAACAGGAGCTTGTGATTAAAGCCACCCAAAGTTTAAGTGAGCATTACCGTACCAAGCCTCCGATTAAAGTCGGTGAGAGTGTCGTCGGAAGGGTTGTTCAGAAAAAAGTTCCGATTACAGTACGCGATGTTACCGCGGAAAGCGGTTACAAATATCCGGAAATTGCAAAAACAGAGGGCTTACGGTCACTTGTTTCGGTTCCCATGATGATAAAAAACCGGGTGATTGGGGTCCTAAACTGTTATACAACAACGGAACATGAATTTGGCGAAGAGGAAATTCAGCTTCTCGTTGGGGTTGCCAATCAGGCCGCGGTCGCGATTGAAAACACAAATCTTTTAACAGAGAAGATTACCGCAGTTGAAGCACTTGAAGCCCGTAAGCGGATTGAGCGTGCCAAAGGTATTTTGATTAAGAGGCACTCCATCAGTGAGGCAGAAGCCTATAGGATACTCCAAAAACAGAGCATGGATAAAGGCCATTCTTTGAAGGATATTGCGGAAGCAATTATTTTATCGGAGGAAATTGCGAATTAGTCGAACAAGCAAGTAAAACCCGTTTTTAAAATTTGAAAAACTGGGGCAACGGCGTTCCAGTTCAAAAGTTGAGCAAAGGCGTTCAGCGGATAGATTCGTTGAACGCCTTTTTGCTTTTAAAAGCTCATAGGGAACGAGGGAGCCTAAAATGGAACAAAAACATTTAATAGTTGTTGGTAATGGAATGGCCGGCATTGCTTGCGTGGATCAGATTCTGAAAAGAAAACCCAATTTCAGAATCACTGTTTTAAGTGAAGAATCTTATTACAACTATAACCGGATTCTCCTTTCCTCCGTTCTTGCCGGCGAGAAAAATTTGAACGAGATCTACATTAATAGTAAGGAATGGTATGAGCAAAATGAAATTATGCTTTGTTTGGAAGCTAAAGTCATTGATGTCGATCCTAAAAATAAAGTTATTCATACCGCAGATGGCCGAACGTTTTCATATGATCTTTTGCTTTTAGCGACCGGCAGCAATCCTTTCATTCCGCCTATTGAAGGAGTTAATAAAAAAGGTGTGTTTACTTTCCGCAATATGGCGGACACGGAAAATATTCTCGCTGCCTGCAAAACCTCGAAACATGCTTTAGTGATTGGCGGCGGCCTTTTGGGGCTTGAAGCTGCGCGCGGAATTTCGAATCAGAAAGTACCCGTTACTGTTGTGCATTTGCTGGACCGGCTTATGGATGTGCAGCTCGATGAAGTTGGAGGAAATTTTCTCAAGCGTGAGATTGAGAAACTAGGGATTTCAATCCTTTTGAATAAAAACACGACTCAGATTTTAGGGGAGGAAAATGTTCAAGGGGTTCTGTTTAAAGACGGCTCTCAGGTCGAGACCGATATGGTTGTGATCGCGTGCGGCATACGGCCCAATGTCGAACTTGGAAAAAAAGCGGGTTTAGAAGTCAATCGTGGAATCGTTGTGAACGACATGATGGAAACAAACGATCCGAGTATTTTTGCGGTTGGCGAATGCGTTGAACACCGGGGCAAAGTTTACGGTCTTGTAGCGCCTCTTTATGACCAAGGGAAAGTGCTGGCAGCAACTATGACGGGAGACAAAGGGATGGTTTATGAAGGTTCCGTTTTGGCAACCAAACTAAAAATTATGGGAATCGAACTTTTCTCTGCCGGAGATTTTAAAGCGGATGGACCGGACAAAGAAATCGCGGCTTACCAAGATCAGGGGTTGGGTATTTATAAAAAAATTGTGTTTCAACATGACCGGGTGATTGGAACTATTTTGATTGGGGATGCCTCCGATGCAAACAAGCTGCTTGAATTAATGCGAAAAAAGGAATTGATCAGCAAAGGGAGAAAAGGGCTTCTTTTTGGGGAGTCAGTGGCGGCTAGCGGATCTCCCTCGGATGTGATGTCGCGGGCGGATACCGATACCATTTGCGGATGTATTGGTGTTTCGAAGGGACAAATTCTTTCTGCGATCAAAGATCAAGACTGTAAAACTGTTTCCCAAGTGAAAGCCTGCACGAAAGCTTCTTCGGGTTGCGGCACCTGTGCCGGCCTTGTTCAGGATATTTTGGTGGCCGCACTGGGTTCTGAATTTCAGGAAGAGAAAAAGGAAACGTTATGTGCCTGCGTCCCTTTCCCCAAAGAGCAGCTCCGGACGATGATTGAAACGCAGAAACTAAAATCCGTGCAGGATGTTTTAGATATTTACGGAAATGCCATCGGTTGTTCTTTTTGTAAACCCGCCTTAAGTTTTATTGTGGATGAAGTTCACTGTGGAGATCACAAAGAAGACCGCTCGGCTCGATTTATCAATGATCGCGTGCACGCGAACATTCAGAGGGACGGGACTTTTTCTGTGATTCCACGCATGCATGGCGGCGTAACAAGTCCGGAACAATTGCGCAAAATTGCCGACGTGGCGGAAAAATACAAAGTCCCAATGGTCAAGGTGACGGGCAGTCAGCGCATTGACCTTCTCGGAATTAAAAAAGAGGATCTCCCCAAGGTATGGGCGGATCTTGGTATGAAATCCGGGCATGCGTATGCCAAGGCTGTGCGAATGGTCAAATCCTGTGTGGGAACGGATTTCTGCCGCTACGGAACTCAAAACTCGATCGAGACCGGAATCAAACTCGAAACTCTTTTGGAAGGCCTTTACACGCCAGCGAAAGTCAAAATGGGGGTGGTGGGTTGCCCAAGAAACTGTGCTGAAGCAACGGTCAAAGATATTGGGCTCGTAGGAATGGAGGGCGGATGGCAGGTTGTCATCGGCGGTGCGGCAGGAAAAATCGTTCGGGCTGCGGATATTTTAGTGACTGTCAAAACAACCGAAGAGGCTTTGGAGGCCGCACTGCTCTTTTTTCAATATTATCGTGAAAATGGAGAGTACATCGAACGGACTTATGATTTTGTGGTGCGAGTGGGCCTCGAAAAAATCCGTCGCGAAACAGTCCTGGCTTCCGAGGAAACAAAAAAAGGCCTGCTCGATCGTTTGGCCAGGGCCAGAGCTAAAGTTGTGAATCCGTGGGGAGAGGCCTCAAAACCCGTTCATCCCATGCAATTCAAGGATTTTGTGCTTCCAAAGGAAGCGGAAGCTTTGATTGGAAGTGTGTCATGAACGGCACAAAACAAATCAAATGGTTTCGAGTCGCGGGGGTAGGAGCTATTCCAGAAAAAGAAGGGCGGCAGGTTCAATATGGCCAGCACGTCGTAGCTCTTTTTAATTTGGGAGAGGAATATCTTGCGGTTGAGAATCAATGCCCGCATAAGGGCGGTCCTTTGGCGGATGGCATCGTGGCTGGAAAAAATGTTTTCTGCCCGCTGCATAATTGGAAAATCAATTTGGAAAACGGCTGCGCGCTCAGTGGCGGAACCGGGCGGGTCAAAACATTTCCGGTAAAAGTGGCGAGAAACGAAATTTATCTTGCATTTGAAGAGGCGTCTTACCAGGAATGTGATCTTTCGGGGCAGGATCAAAATTCTCAAGTTTCCAATCCGGTTGAAGAATGAGCGTAACAGAAGAATTTAATTTGATTGATTTGCTGGACTCAAGTGAGCTGCCGCTTAAAAACCGTGTCAGTAAAGACGGTTATTACTCACCGAAAAATCTCATCCCTGCAGAACCGCTGAAGAAGGGGGAACAATATCGCTTTCACTTTGATATGACCCTCTGTATCGGATGTCAATGTTGTGTCGTCGCATGTAACGAACAGAACAACAATCCTGCCACGGTGAATTGGCGCCGGGTCGGAGAAATGGAGGGAGGTATTTACCCGGATACGAAACGCTTTCATCTTTCCATGGCATGCAATCATTGTCTTGATCCGGCATGCCTGACAGGTTGTCCAACAGATGCCTATGTGAAACTGGAAGATGGGATTGTCAAACATAAAGCCGAAGAATGCATCGGTTGCGGTTATTGCAGCTGGAACTGCCCTTACGGTGTTCCTCAGTACAATCCTGAACGTAATATTGTCACGAAATGCGATATGTGCCACAGCCGTTTGAAGGCCGGAGAACTCCCAGCCTGTGTGGCGGCGTGTCCCCAAGGAGCCATTCAAATTGAAAAAGTGAATGTGGAAGAATGGCGGCAGAATCACAAGGAAGCGGATGCGCCGCATGTCCCGGATTCCAGAATGACGATTTCAACAACTCGGATTACGATTCCCGACAATGTCCCAGAAAATTTGCTTCGTGCCAACCGCCATCGCATTGAACCCGAAAAGCCGCACACATCCTTAATCGTGATGACGGTTTTGACTCAGCTCGCCACCGGAGGTTTTATGACGCTGTGGCTGCTGGAATTTTTTTCAAGGTGGATCGGTTTTCTGAAACCGCTTCAAGATTTTCTTCCCTTTGGAGCAGTCGGCATGCTTTTGATGACGAGCGTCGCGCTTTTTGCGGCTGTTTTTCATCTGGGGCGGCCGCTTTATGCGTATAAAGCCCTGCGGATGTGGAAGCGTTCCTGGCTGTCGCGAGAAGTGCTTCTCTTTACGCTTTTTTCCAAAACGGGAGGAGTTTATGCGGGGCTTGAATTGGCAAAGCATTTTTGGAAATGGAATATTCCCGATGATGCGATAGTTTTTCTTGGTGCCGTGGTCGTTATTTTTGGGCTCGCCGGCGTCTATGCGAGCGCCAAAATCTATCTTGTTCCTGCGAGACCGGCCTGGAATACGATCCGGACCCCCCTGAGATTTTTTCTTACGGGGTTTATTTTAGGACCTTTGTTCGCCCTTTTAGTTTATGGCGTTTATGTTTTTCTTCGGATCACCGGCCCGCTAAGTTTTGCTGCCAAGGCCCCGGTTTTTGCATTTCTGGCGGTTTCAACCATGGCTGGTTTTTTTCAAATGATCGTTCTTCTAGCCAGACTGTTTTCGTTTAAATGGATGGAGTCGAATGAACTTTACGGCTCAAGCTTTCTTCTGATTCATCGGTTCAAAAAGCTTTTTCTCATACGGCTGTCAGCGCTTGTGTTGGGGTCTTTTATTTCCCCTTTTGTGCTGTTCGCCTTTTTGCAGTCAGGCCCGTTGGCGGGGAGTGCCTTTCTTGGGCTTGGGTTCGTTTGTTTTCTTTTTTCTCTCGTTGGAGAATTTTTGGGAAGGTATTTATTTTTTGTGACAGTGGTTCCTAAAAATATGCCGGGGGCTTTTTTTCACGACTAAGGTAGGGGCCCATTGAAAAAATTTTTAAACTCCACAAAGAAGCGACTGGGCATTGATATTCAAAAGGAAAAATATGCCTATGATGTTGATGAGCAGTTCGGCTATATGGCAAAGGCTAAAATACCGGATCACTGGGTGTCGACCACCTGTGGATATTGCTCTGTCGGATGTGGAATGTTTATCGGCGTTAAAAAGGGCAAGCCCGTGAGCGTTCGCGGAAACCCGGACCATCCCGTCAATGAAGGCCGTCTTTGTCCCAAAGGACTTGCCGAACATTATGCGATCACCGCCCCTAATCGTGCGAAGTGGCCTCTGCTGAAAGGTGGAAAGGGAAAATTTCAGAAAGTCACGTGGGAAGCAGCTCTTCAGACCTTGGTGGAAAAATTCCGTTCCATTCAAAGCCGTTACGGACCGGACGCCCTTGGTGTGATCAGCACCGGGCAGCTTGTGACTGAAGAGTTTTATACCCTCGGAAAGTTAGTGCGGCTTGGATTTCGCACCAATAATTATGATGGTAATACCACACTTTGTATGGCCAGCGCAGTGTCTGGCTATAAAAGATCTTTTGGAAGTGACGGCCCTCCAGGCAATTATGAGGATTTGGAAAAAGCGGATTTGGTTTTTCTGATCGGTGCCAATATTGCGGACAATCACCCCATTCTTTGTTATCGCCTTGAAAAGAATCGTAAGAAAATAGTCATTGTTGCAGATCCGCGTGTGACGAAAACGGCCATGATGGCCGATATCTTTCTTCCTTTAAAGCCACGGACGGACATCGCGCTACTCAATGGAATCATGCATGTGATTATTAAAGCGGGAAAAGCCAATCAAGCCTATATCGAAAAACACACACAGGGTTTTGAAGAGCTTTGCAAGCATCTTGAAAAATATACGCCGGATTATGTGAGTGAAATCACAGGCCTTTCGGCCCGGCAGATTCGAAAAGTGGCCATGCTTTACGCTCAAGCCAAAGCTCCTTTCATCGGTTGGACCATGGGCGTGAATCACAGCACGCAGGGCACGGTAACGGTGAATACGATTTGCAACCTTGCCTTGATCACCGGCAATGTCGGTAGGATTGGGGCCTCGCCTTTTTCTATTACCGGACAATGTAATGCTATGGGCACCCGCGAATCGGGATTTGCCTCGAGCCTTCCCGGATATCGTAAATTTGAAGATCCAGGCCATCGCGCTGAACTCGCGGCACTTTGGGGGGTTGAGCAGGAAATCATTCCATCCTCCCGAGGACTAGCCTATCCGGATATTATCGAAGCGGTTCTGAGCAAAAAAATCAAAGGATTATGGATTATTGCTACCAACCCTCTTGTGTCTTTTCCAAACCAAAATTATCTCTTGGAAGTCCTTGAAAGGCTGGAGTTTCTTGTCGTTCAGGACGGCTATCATCCTATTCCGACAAGTGAGATTGCGAATCTTGTTCTGCCGGCTGCGGTGTGGGGTGAAAAAGAGGGGACTTATACCAATTCAGAACGGCGGGTGAGTAAGGTCAATAAAGCCGTCGAACCGCCCGGCGAAGCCAAATCAGATTTCGATATTTTTCTTTCCATTGCCAAAGAGTTGGGAGTTTCTGAGCGACTCTTTCCAGGATGGACAAAACCGGAACATGCTTTTGAAGAATGGAAAAAAGTATCTGCCGACAGACTTTGCGATTATTCCGGGATGAGTTATGAATTGATTGAAAAATTGGGAGGTATTCAATGGCCTTACGGTGAAAAGACCACGCGAGATCCCCGCAAAAGCCATCCCCTTTATCAGGATGGAGTTTTCCAAACCCAAGATGGCCGCGCAAAACTTTGGGTGGTGGAAAATGAGGCGCCTCCGGAAACTCCGAATGAGGAATATCCTTTTTGGCTCAATACGGGAAGAACGGTCGAGCATTGGCATACGCGCACCAAAACAGGACAAATCCCTCTTCTTAATAATTTGTCGCCGGAAGCCTGGGTGGAAATGAATGCCCGCGATGCCGCAAAGCTAAAATTCCAGCACGGGGATTATGTTCGCGTGGAGTCCAGACGCGGAAAGATTTCGCATATCGTCTTGCGCGTGACGGAGACGGTCGCTCCAGGCCAAATCTTTATTCCATTTCATTATGCGGAAGCGAATGCCAATAATTTAACAGTAAGCATGTGCGATCCCTACTCCCGCGAACCCAATTACAAACAAGCGGCGGTACGGGTTTACAAGCTGGAGTAAAGTTGCAGGGAATGATGGAAATCAACCTAACAAGGGAAGAACGACCCATAAGCAAAGGCGTTTATGTTTTCAAACGATTCTATTTTACTGCAACGATGCAGAAAGTAGGATTCGTGAAAAAAGGAGAAACATGAAACGCATGGGAAGCATCATCGTGCTGATTTTGGGGATATTCTTCCGCCCTTTACATTGTATGGCAGCCCAACAACCGGAAATCTTTAATCGATTGGATCGAGAGCTCGACGACCTCTTTAAGTCGCGTCTTTTTTTCGACAGCCGCGTTAAAGTTAAAATCGGTGGTCAATCGCGTTATCGTTACGAATATCGCGATGATTTCAATTTAAACGACAACACTTATGAAGACGATTCTCTCCATTTACTCCGGAATCGTTTGAATATGGATGTCTCCTATCTTTCGGATACCGGCCAGACGCCCTTGCATTTTTTTGTTGAAGGCCAGGAGGCTCATAGCTTCGCTCAAAGCCAGGTTGATAAAACCAATACCTTTGTGAACTGGCTGGATCTTCGCCAGCTTTTTGCGGAGGTCAAAAGTCCCTGGCATCTGGCTCCCGTAACTTTAAAAGCCGGGCGCCAGGTGCTTTCTTATGGGGATGAGCGTTTCGTCGGTCCTTCTGATTGGACGAATCCGGCCCGTGTTTTCGATGCTCTAAAACTCATTTTTAATCCGAATCCCCAAGTGCAACTGGATATTTTTGGCTCACGCATAGTGAAAGTGGAAAAAGAAAAGTGGGATCAGGCCCAGAATGGCGACAATTCTTACGGGATCTATCTCAGCACGAAACCTTTCCGGAAATATATGGGCCAAATCTTGGACACTTTTCTTTTTATCCGCGACAACACAGATCGAACCGTCGCAGGGGAACGGACGGGTGAGCATGGTTCCCTTAAAGAGTACACATTTGGGAACCGGTTTAAGGGGAAAGAATATGATTTTGATTACGGTACTGAATACGCGGTTCAACTTGGCAGCCGGTCGCATGATGAAATCGCGGCCTGGGCATTTCATCAGGCACTCGGTTATACACTGTCGAAACTGCCATGGACGCCGCGGATTTACGGCGAATACAATCACGCGTCCGGCGACCGCAATCCGACCGATGGAAAATCCCAGACCTTCGATAATCTTTTTCCGACAAACCACAACAAGTATGGATTCATGGATTTTCTCTCTCTCAAAAACATGAATGATTTTATGGTGGGTACAAGCGTGAAACCTCATACCCGGCTTCAGCTTTCCTCAGATTTTCATTGGTTCCTTCTGGATGCCAAGGAATCGGCCTGGTTTAACGCCGCAGGCGGCACTTTCAGGGCGCCTAATGCGAATGCAGACACTCAATTGGGAGAGGAACTTGATCTTTTGGGCACTTACAAACTTACTGAGCATTTGAATCTTATGCTCGGTTATTCGCATTTTTTCGCGGGGCCTTTTGCCAAGGACACAGGCGCTCATGATGACGCCAATTTTTTATATACACAAACCGTTCTTACCTTTTAAAAGGAGACGAAACTATGAGAATTAAGGATTTTTTAAAAAGCGGGCATCCTCCGACATTATTTTCTGCTTTTCTTTATTTTGACATCAGTTTTATGGTGTGGGTTTTGATGGGCGTGCTCGGCGTTTATATTTCAAAAGAATTTGGGCTTACGCCGGCCCAGAAGGGTTTTATGGCCGCAGTTCCCATTCTCGGAGGATCCTTGGTCCGCCTTCCGCTGGGTTTTTTAGTCGATCATCTGGGCCCCAAAAAAACAGGAATTTTGGGGCAGCTTATTGTTTTTACCCCCCTTTTAGGGATTTGGCTTTTTGCGCCTCATTTTCAAACCGTCCTGGCCTTTGGATTGCTTTTGGGAATCGCTGGCGGCAGTTTTGCCGTGGCGCTTCCACTTGCAAGCCGGTGGTATCCTGCGGAGCATCAAGGCATGGCACTAGGTATTGCGGGAGCGGGCAACAGCGGGACTGTTCTTGCTTCTTTATTTGCACCTGTTTTGGCAGAAATCGTGGGATGGCGGAATGTTTTTGGTCTTGCGCTTATCCCCGTGACCCTCACGCTTTTGGTTTTTATTTTCTTGGCTAAAGAAAGTCCTACGCAGCCAAAACCGAAAAAACTTGCCGATTATTTTTTGGTTTTTAAAGAAGCCGATACTTTCTGGTTTTGTTTTTTTTACGGGGTTACTTTCGGCGGTTTTGTAGGAATGGCCAGTTTCCTTGGAATTTTCTTTTATGACCAATTTGGTTTAAGCAAAGTCATGGCCGGCCAAATTACTGCACTCTGTGTGTTTGCCGGGAGTTTTATCCGTCCGGTGGGCGGGTATCTGGCCGACCGTTTTGGCGGTGTCCGGATTCTCAGTGTTCTCTTTGGATGCGTGGCTTTATTGATGTTTGGAATTTCTTTTCTTCCGCCGCTTGCGGCAACGGTGTTTCTCATTTTTCTGGTGATGGCAGCTTTGGGGATGGGAAACGGTTCCGTATTCCAACTCGTCCCTTTACGGTTTCAGAAAGAAATCGGGGTGATGACGGGGATTGTCGGCGCCGCCGGAGGGCTTGGAGGATTTTTTCTTCCGACCTTGCTTGGATTTTTTAAACAGACCATGGGTTCTTACGGAGTGGGATTTCTAATTTTTGCCGGAACCGCTTTATCGGCGTTGGTGTTACTGCGCGCGGTCCAGAAAGGCTGGTCATGTATGGATCTTTTACCGGCGGTGACACCCGTACCTCAACCTGTTTTAGAAGACAGCCGCAATCGATGAAAAGCGCTGTTGTCGTTCCTCTTTTAAAGATGGGCCGTCAGGAAAATGCGATGAGCATGAAAAAAACAAAAATTGTGGCGACCGTAGGCCCGGCCTGCGAATCCGAAAAAATTCTAAAAGCATTCATTCGGGAAGGTGTCGATGTGCTTAGAATCAATACCTCGCATACCTCTTTAGAAGGGTTGCTTGATTGGATAAAGCGAATTCGTCATATTTCACAATCTCTCGCCAAAGAGATCCCCATACTCATTGATTTGCAGGGGCCGCGGATTCGCACTGGCGCCTTGAAGGATCAACAGCCCATTGTGATCAAGAAAGGGCAGATTGTTTCTATTGTTTCTGACTCCCAGGAGGGGAAGAGTAATGGAAGGTGCCATATTACAACCTCCTGTACTGAGTTGCCGCGTATGGTAAAAAAGGGTGATCCCGTTCTTCTAGACAATGGCTTGATGGATCTGAGAGCTCTGGAGGTTGGTGACAAGGAAGTAACGTGCGAGGTTTTGACCGGGGGTATTTTGGGTGAGAATAAGGGGATTAATCTTCCGAATGCGCCGATGACTTTACCGGCGCTTTCGGAGAAGGATCATGCCGTCCTTAAGATTGCGGCCGACGAAGCGGTGGATTATGTCGCGCTTTCTTTTGTGCGGACTGCGCAGGATATTGAAGCAGTGCAGGATTGCCTCAAGACCTTTAGAAAACAAATACCCATCATTGCAAAAATTGAAAAGCCCAAAGCGGTTGAACAGCTTGAAGCGATTATTGCTGTTGCGGATGGAATCATGATTGCTCGAGGTGATTTGGGGATTGAACTTGGGGTCCAGAAGGTCCCGGTAATCCAAAAAAAACTGATTGAGCGTGCGAATCAAAGTTATCTTCCCGTGATTACAGCGACTCAAATGCTTGAATCAATGATGGAGTATCCCCGTCCGACGCGTGCGGAAGCATCGGATGTGGCCAATGCGGTTTTTGATGGTACGGATGCCGTCATGCTTTCAGGGGAGACGTCGATCGGGAAATATCCGGTTGAAGTTGTCCGTATGATGACGGAAATTATCCTTGAAGCCGAGCGGCATCTGCAATTGCAGGAAGTGGTTCCCAGAAAAATGGTTAGACGCAAGGACCATCCGATTTGTGCCATTGCTCATGCGGCCCAAAATGCTGCGGCAGACATTGATGCAAGAGCGATCGTCGCATTTACGCAAAGCGGTAAAACGGCGATTTCAGTTTCTAAATTTGAACGGACACTGTCCATCCTGGCTTTTACACCGCTCCCAGAGGTTTGCCGCCGTCTTGCACTTTTTCGTGGGATTATTCCCATGAAGCTTGATTATTGCAAGAGTAC
>JACPXM010000031.1 GCA_016196545.1 Candidatus Omnitrophota bacterium | reverse complement strand
GACAGTTTAGTCTCAGGTTTCTAGTGCAACACTTGATATCCTGTAACGCAGGAGAAAGGGTTGCCTATGAACCATTATCATCGTATCAGTTTAAAAGAACGTGAAGAAATAAGCCGTATGTTAGCCACGAATCAAAGCATGAGATCCATTGCGCGTTTGTTAGCACGAGCTCCGAGCAGCATTTCTCGCGAACTCCGTCGTCATGCTCGTCATCCTATAGGCTATCGGGCTGTCTCAGCGCAACGTTATGCGACACGAATGGCTCGAAAGCCACGGAAAAAGCGCTTGCTCGAAATTTATCCAAAATTGCGCAAGCAGGTTTTGCAATATCTCGCACAACTTTGGTCTCCAGAACAAATTGCCAAGGAGCTTTCTCTCCGATATCCTAATCATCCTCGTATGAATATTTCACACGAATCGATTTACACATATCTTTACGCATTGCCTCGCGGCCAACTCAAACGCGAACTTATTGCGTATTTACGCCAGCATCACCAGCTTCGCCGTCCCCGTTATCGCCAGCGACTCAAGCCAAAACCCATTCAGGATATTATAAGTATTGAGGAGCGGCCCTCCGAAGTCGCAACTCGTACTATCCCGGGACATTGGGAAGGCGATTTACTTATGGGGCATGGCAATGCTTCGGCTTTGGGAACTCTGGTAGAACGCGTCACTCGTTTTACGTTATTAGTCCCTTTAAAAGCCAAGAATGCACCCTCTGCGCGTCGTGCCTTTTCGCGTGAATTAAGAACGCTTCCCCAACAGTTAAAACGATACTGATTTTTCAAAGATCTCACGACGTAAAATAAAATGCGTACAGAAAATTTTCAACGGCCGTCCCAGAAAAGTCTTAAACTGGAGAAAACCGGCTGAGGTCTTCTACGGATTGTTGCATTAGCAACTTGAAACTGCACAGTCCCTATTATCCAGAGAGGCGAGCTTGAGATTGACGTCTCGGCTTAATCCGTCTCTCCCTCTCATCTTCAAATAATCCCAATCTGATAAACTACTGTCCCCTCAAGGCCCATCTTGACGCTCAGGCAATTTCTGTATCACTTCGAAAAGCGAAAAAAACACTCTCATTAAAGGAGCTGACAGCCGACGATCTCGAAGGTATTATCATTCATGAAGCGAAACGTCTTGCCAGAAAGCCGCTACTCAAGGTTAGTCTCGTACCGCACCGCTGCAATTCTCATTCTTCTTATCGCTTCCCATCTTGTTTTCGCCGAGACATCGCTGCCTGAAGTGAAGACTTACGGCCAGCTTGTGGGTGCTCTTATCCGAGTCCGCGAGCAGACGCGGGCCGAAATCGCACAGGCGATTCGGCAGGCTAAAGTGCGTGAGGCGTGGGAAACGGGGACCCTTATTGAAAAACATTTGGCGGAGAATGGTTATGTCCCCAGTTATGGAGATAAAGTCACGGCGAGGCTTGCAGCGCAGCTCGGCATCAGCCGGTCGCTTCTGAACCGGATGCGGAGTTTTGCGCGTGCCTATCCATCGGGCGTGCCGGTTTCATCGCTGAGCTGGAACGATTACATACTTCTCATGAGAGTTTCCTATCTTAAAAAAAGAGAGGAGTTGGCAGCGGCAGCCGAAAAAGAAAACTGGACCTATGATCATCTGGCACTCGAAGTGCGTCAATGGAGAGCCCGCAACGCGGGTGTGGCCGGGGATTGGGATAAACTTCCCGAGACTCCTTTGCCGAAAGTCGGCATTTACCCCTGGGTCATGATCGATGGAAAAAAACATTACAGCCTGGGATTTTCTGCGTATCTTGAAAAAGGCCGCGTTCCGGATGCAGAAATCCCGCCGGGCAAAGGCGCGGGGGAAGAAAATTTTCACACTTATGAAGCCATGGTCACGAGGGTGGTGGACGGGGATACCTTTCGCGCTCGGATTAAAGTTGGTTTTGGCATTGTCGTGGATCAGCGGGTACGGCTAAAAAGAATTGATGCTCCGGAAATTCAAACGGAGGAGGGTACTGAGGCCAAAGCCCTGCTTGAAAAAATTTTGGCCCGCGATGACGGACGCGTCGTGCTTCAGACTTTCGGCATGGATCAGCGCGGCCGTTCTCTTGCCAATGTTTGGGTTCAGGGCAAACCCGTTGATCAAGAAATTTTGGATGCTGATCTCGCCCTTCCTATGGAAGGCTGATAATGGAATAAATTGAAAGAATTGAAAAACGCTGGGGCAAATGCAGGTGAAAGCTTTGCCGCGTGCGGAAAAATTATCATTCATTGAAAAATTTAAACGGACTTCTTTTAAATGAATTTTAGGGATGGCAAAAAACGCCGGTTGATCAAGCGGCGGACGGCCGCCTGCACATCCGGCACCGAGCGGTCGGCTCGGCGCTGCGCCTGGATCAGCGATCCTTCTCAAGAAGCGCGAGGGTTACCGGCTGCGCGGAATTTATGAAGCCCCGCAGTTTATTTTCGTTTCACCGCGAGGCCTTGGGCAGTCGTTACATTATACGGAAACGACACAATAAAGGGAGAGATGCTAAACGCATTCTCGGTTCCGTAGGTCACATGAATCACGGCATCGGCACCAACGTTCCTAGCCCTGTCCCGTAATTTATGGTTCAATTCCTCATAAGCCCCACTTCGGCTTTTGGTGGACACATGAATATAGCCGATCTCCTCAAATCTTTGGTCGTCGAGACCTAAGGTGCTGAGATAAATCGGCTGATGGCTGGTTTTTTCCGGGTAACGTTCTCCCGGATTCAAATAGGCAAAATCAGAGCGCGAAATCGCGCAGCCTGCAAACAGAATCAAGGAGAATAGGGTAAAGCACACTCGGATAGGAACACTTTTCATAGGATTCCTCCTTTTTATATAACTTATCAATATTTATGCCAAAAGCTTTAGGGGTTGAAATAAAATTTCGGGACTCCTCAGGATGACAGCAAAAAAAACTAAAAAGTGCCAAGCCCAAGTAAAATAAATTAGGGAAACCAACAGGGTAGAATGCGGGGATCCTTGAGATCATTCCGTCAGAGAAATAAGACAGGAATCGAAGGGTCAGTCCGTAAAAACTTATACGAAGGCGCTGACCGCCGGTGTGAAACGATTTCTGAGGAAGTTTTTGAATTTGAAAATCATGACCTAGAGGACGATATTACACTTAGGGCTTTAAAAAGGAACCGATAAGCTAAAGCATGTCTCATAAAATAGTAGAAAGAGCCAATAAACTTGAGCGGGATGCCCATCGCCTGATGGAAGAAAAAAAGGTCAGCGAGGCATTTCGCTCTTTTGATGAGGCCGCTCACATTTATAGCAAAGCGGGCGAACATCTTCCGGCGGCCATCTGTTTTGCCTCGGCAGCCTCCTGCTGGAATATTCATACGGGTTGGCAGCCTCTGAAAAATGCAGCCTCACGAAGCCTTTTCGCGGCGCGGGAGGCCTTAAAGGCCCGTCAATTTTCTTATGCGCGCGAACTTTTCCGTGACGCCTCTCTCCTTTATGAAAAGGAGGGAGATGCAGAAAAATATTCTGAATGTTTTGTGGGTGCACAAGACAGTCACCTTCACCATCTTTGGGAAATTTTCTTTTCTGGAAGAAACCGAATCGGCATTCAGGGGCTGGAAGAGCCCGTCTCAAGGGTTAAACGAATGGAAGCTTTGTTGAAAGCAGTCCTGGGCGCCCTGAGCTGGTTGATTTGGGGCTACGGGGAAAAGCCCATGCGAACCCTGCTTTCTGTGATTGGCGTTATCGTGATAACAGCTCTCCTCTATCAATTTTCAGGCCAAATCCAGGCAAGTGATTCTATCCGTTCTGTGAATTTCCAGGAAGCGTTGTATTTTAGCACCGTGACTTTTGCCACGGTGGGTTACGGGGATTATCTTCCTGTCGGTTGGGTGCGAACCGTTGCGGTTTTCGAAGCCCTTACCGGAATATTTCTCATGCCCCTCTTTTTGATCGCGCTCACGCGCCGTTATTTGCGCATCGAACGCTCATGACATCCCCTCGCTACAAAAAAATGGTGGAAGCAATGCAGGCGAGGGAAAAAAAATCCAAAAGATTGAGATGTGAAAAATGGTTTCTTTATATGCTAAAATGCGCCGATTTTACTCTCTATACGGGCATTGCCAAGGATCTTGAAAAACGGTTCAAAAGGCATGCCCAGGGAAAGGGGGCACGTTATACCCGTACCCGCCTGCCGCTTGAAATCGTTTATCGAGAAATTTGCAAGTCAAGAACCCAGGCCCTGGTCCGTGAATGCACGCTAAAGGCATTGCCTCGTACCGAGAAGTTGGCGCTCATCGAGGGCTTTCAGAGAAAGCAAAAAAATCGTGAAAAATTTTCGAAACAACCGTAATCCTCGCTCGTTTGCACACCCTTGGCAGAAGCCGAAGCCTCAACGCGCATTCCCTTCGCATCCTAACCCGAGGAGGACGAATGAGACGCGTTCCAGTGATCCTGCAGAGCAGGCTTTTTTTGCCGGCACGGCCATCGATCCGGCTCCCCGCTTTCGGCTCGAAGACGGGTCTAAGGAACTTACGATGCGGGCCATGGATTTAGTCGCGCCCATCGGAATGGGGCAGCGCGGACTTATTGTGGCACCCCCGGGCTCCGGAAAAACAACATTTTTAAAGCATATCTGCCAGGCCATCTCCCGGAGTCATCCAGAAGTAAAACTTTACTGCCTCTTAATCGATGAAAGGCCGGAAGAGGTTACAGATTTTAAGCGGGCCGTTCCCGGTGAGGTGCGTTCATCCTCCTCCGACGAAAGTTATGATCATCACATTCAGACCGCAGACGACTTAATGCATCAGGCCTTTCGTGAAGCCGGCGCCGGTGCAAATGTCGTGGTAGTGGTGGACTCGCTGACGCGGCTTGCACGCGTACACAACGCCGAGAGACGATCCAGCGGAAGAACGCTTTCGGGAGGAATGGATGCTCGAGCCCTTGAAATGCCCCGACGCATTTTCGGCGCAGCCCGAAAAATTGAAAACGGGGGATCGCTTACGATTCTTGCGACGATTCTCGTCGAAACCGGAAGCCGCATGGACGAAGTCATTTTTGAGGAGTTTAAGGGGACGGGAAATATGGAAATTTATCTCTCGCGCGAAATTTCAAGCCGCAGGATTTTTCCTGCCATTGACATTGCCAGAAGCGGTACCCGTAAAGAGGAGCTTCTTCTTGCCTCTGATGAGATCGGGCCCGTGCGCAGTCTCCGGCGCGTCCTGGCTGATTTGGGTCGCGTGGAGGCAGCCCAGGCTCTCGTAGCCGCACTCGAAAAGCATTCCACAAATCATGAGCTGCTCGCAAGTCTTTAACGTTGTTACAGACGTATCAAAAAGGTCCAAACAAGTCCGTTTTATAGCACCTTTTAGTTACCCATTGCACACCCGGTGTGCAGACTAACCCCCACCCACACCCGGTGTGGGTGTCTTAAGCTACCTGGTACCTTTTGGTTTGAAGGATAAAGGTCTTGCTCCATAGCGATAAGACTCTTATAATCATTTGACTTTATGAAGCCCGCCGATACCTCCTTAATTTTCCTATTACTAGCCAGTATCTCCTCGATTCTGCCATTTCCTAAGGTGGAGGCTGCAGAACTCATTTCTAATCCCGATGCTTATTTGGACCTCGCCCTTTCCGGTGACTCTGTAACCTTAAGGCCCACAGGGGCAATGAGCGGCGGTGGAGCGAAAGGAAAAAAAGTCAGCGGAGCCTCGGACAAAAAAGCCAGGGTTTACGATGTTATGGGCAATGCGCGTATTGCGAAAAAGGATGTAAAGGAGTGGAGCGCGATTACGCCCGGTACGATGATTGAAGAAGGCGACATTATTCTTACCGACATGGGAAGCTTTATCTCGATTACTTTTGATTATGAATATTTAAACGTGTCTCATATTCCTGCCAATACTCGTGCCGAGTTTCGATCGATTGAACCTATCGATATTTATCTGGAGGACGGAACGATTTACAATATTTTTGATAATATCCCCGAGGGAGAGCAATGGCGAACCTCGACGCCGACGGCTGTGGCCGCAGTGCGGGGAACGTGGTGGCTTGTGAATTTTATTTCCGCGACGGGTGAATTTAGCTCCGGAACGCTTCAGGTAGCCGATGACGGGGATGACAGCATCGTCAATATCCTTGACATTTTAGAAGACGGCTCCGAAGGCGGGAGCATCGAAATTCCTGAGAATTTTCAACTGGACCTGCTTGGGAATGAAAAGTTGAATCCCTCCGCGGTGCACCCCCTCGATTCCGGATGGCTTGAAAAAATTTGGGATTTTCTGGAAAAATTGGCTTCCCTGCGTGCGGCAAGATCCAGTCTTTTGCCACCCACGGCGGGGGAATTTAGTCCCGAACCGATTAATCCCGTTCAAGAGGGTTTGGCCGGTCCCATAGTGCCTCAGCTTGACCCGGAGCTTGACATTAAAAATACGCCGCCCCTACCGTCTTCCAGTTCCTCCGAATCGTCCTCCTCCGATGAGGATTTCGGGAATCGGTCCCTGGAGGATTCTTTTGATGAGTGCGAGGGCAGCTCTTGCAATAGCTCTAATCAATAACCCCTTGTGTTTTTTCCCATAAAGCGACCCCTCATTACCGCATTGCCCGCCTTTCTCGCGATCGGTCTCTTTGTGCTTAATCTTTCCGGCATAATTAATTTCCACGAGTTGGATGCCCTTGATTTACGATTCCGACTGCGGGGTGCGCGTGCCGCGGATTCCCGCATTCTTTTGGTGACGATTGACGACTCGAGCCTCCAGGCTCTTGGACAATGGCCCTGGCCGCGCAGCCTTTACGCCGTTTTTTTGGATAAAATTTCGATTTATCAGCCCGCCCGCGTCTTTTTTGATATCCTTTTTTCAGAAACCGGTGCGGATCCGGAAGCGGACAAACGATTTGCCGAATCCATCAAAAAGGCCGGCAATGTTATTCTTGCGTTTTATTTTGACGACGAACGGTTGAAACCGACTTTCCCGCTTCCGGAAATGTCCCAGGCTGCACAGTCCTTGGGTTTTGTGAATGTGATCGTCGATGGGGACGGCCGTGTGCGCCGATTCCGTCCTTCTGTGAAGTTTCCCGAAGGTGAGTTTTTTCATCCCGCGGTGATTATGTCATCGCCTCAAAAAGGGGACAGACTTGAGTTGCCCTTCAAGCCTGTCCCCTTTTTGCATCTTAATTTCTCCGGCCCTCTATCGTCCTTTCGTACAATCTCTTTTGGGGAAGTCATTCGGCTTGCAGGTTTGGGTGATGAAAGCCAGTTGCGTGAACTCTTTAAAAATAAACTGATTTTGGTAGGCCATACTGCCACCGCGACAACCGATGTTCGTCCCACACCCTTTATGACCCAATCCCCAGGAATTCTTGTCCTGGCGAGTGCCGTCGATACGCTATTGAAAAAGAGCTTCTTAAGGGAATGGCCGCCCTGGGAGCAATGCCTGCTTTTGATTTTTCTTACACAATTGATATTTTGGACCGGAATTCGTTTTGGCCCACAAGCCGGACTCATTAATTTTTTGGCGGTGGCGCTCGGTTATGCGTTCCTGAATTTAGTTTTGTTCATTTTTAGAGGGCTTATTCTTCCCTTTGTTCTTCCCCAGGTGGGGATGTTATTAAGTTATGGGCTTGCTCTATTTATTCGATTTCTTGAAATCCGATTTCAAAGCGAGCGCACAGCGCAGGAGCTTAAAAGTGCCGCGGAGATACAAAAAAGTTTTCTCCCGGTAGTTTTACCCCAAATAGGAGCATGGGGTGTTTCGGCCGCCTGTCATTTTGCCCGAGAAGTGGGAGGGGATTTTTATGACGGGTGGGATTTGGGTCAGGGGCGTCTCGGATTTTGTCTGGGCGATGTTGCGGGTAAAGGAATGCCGGCTGCGCTTTATATGGCGAAAACTCTCAGCGAATTAAGAGCCATCCCAAAACAAGGAAAAATGCCCGGCGAGGTTTTAGCCGAGCTCAATGAGCGACTTGCTGAAACCAATACCACAGGCATGTTCGTCACACTTTTTTATGGTTTGATTGACTCGAATGAAAATAAACTTTTCTTTTCTTCCGGCGGCCATGAGCCTGCGCTTCTTTATGATTTTACGAAGAAATCCTTGGATTTTCTGAATCAAGCCAAAGGGGTGCCGCTCGGAAGCTTTGTGGGCATGGAATATCCAACGGCGTCCTTGAATTTTGAAGAGGGGAATATCCTTTTGGTTTATTCGGACGGGGCAAGGGAAATGCGTAATGAAGCGGGCATGGAATTTGGTCCGAAGGGACTCGAGCGTGTTCTAGTCTCATCGGAGAAATTAAAAGACAGGGAGGAAATCGTCCGCTCCGTGATGGAAAAAATCGAACAGCATCGGCAAAGCGCTCCGATTCATGACGATTGCACCCTGCTGGTTGTTAGAAAATCAGAAAGCGCTTCTTTTTCTTCTCCGACTTGCGCAGTAACTTCCAGGGGTGAGTCTTAAGGTCGGCGGTCATTTCCTTGAGATTTTTTGAAGACTCATTCAGGTTGGCGAAGATTTCGTTGAGATTCTGCTGATTATCCCCCACGATTTTATCCCCCTTGCCCACCAAATTTTCGAGGGAATCCGCAATGCCATTGAATTCATCCAAAAGTTCGCGGCCGTCCTTGACAATTTCCATGAGCGGCACCGGATCCGTGCCTTGGAGCATTTTTCCCGGTCCTAAAACCGGGGAGGCCGTGCTGCCGGGCGTGATCTCAATATATTTTTCGCCCATAAACCCAAGCACCTCAATATACACTTGAGAATCTTCATGAACCACGGCCTCTTCCGGGAGGGAAAGCGTCACCCGCACTTTGGAGGCTTCCGGGGTTTTCATGAGGGAAAGCTTTTTCACCTTTCCGACTTCAAGGCCTCCGTAAAAAACCGGGGAATTGGCTTCCAAACCGCTCACATAATTAAAGAGGACGCCGACTTCGCGGAAATGCCCAAACATTTGCACGCTTCCCGCAATAAAAATAAAACCGAGGAAAACGGCCAAAGAAAAGGCCAAGAGCATACCGGCTTTCGCCTCCGCCGACAAGGCGGGCTTTCGGGCCAGTTTTGGCTCAGTCGTAATCTTCGGTGCCAAAGATGCTTTGGAGGTATTTGCTTCGGGACTCTTGGCTGAGGACGTTGTCATCGATTTCTCCATGAATAAATTGCTGAACATACGGATGTTTGGAATGTTTAATTTCATCCGGTGGTCCGCTAGCTACGATCTCTCCCTTGTGGAGGACAATCATTCGGTCCGCAATACGAAATGCGCTTGTCATTTCATGCGTTACTACCACGGACGTCATTTTTAGTTTTCGAGTCAAATCCAAAATGAGCTGATCGATCACGCTTGCCGTGATGGGATCTAGCCCCGCACCTGGCTCATCATAAAAAACGAGGGTAGGATCCAGCGCAATCGCACGGGCCAGCGCCACACGCTTTTTCATGCCTCCTGAAATTTCATAGGGCCTGTGATTTTCAAAACCCGTCAGACCCACGAGTTCAAGCTTCACCTTAACGATAATTCTAATGATCTCGTAATCAAGATTTGTATGTTCCCGCAAAGGGAGTGCAACATTTTCGCCTACGGATAAGGAATTAAAAAGCGCAGAGCCTTGAAAGAGCATGCCAAATTTCTTGCGCACCTCGTCTTTTTCCTCGTCCCTCGCCTGAGCAATGTCTTTTCCGAGGATAAAGACTTGACCTTGATCGGGCCTCAAAAGTCCAATTAAAATACGCAGCAGGGTGCTTTTTCCGCCGCCGGAACCTCCCATAATCACAAGGGTTTCACCCTCCCGGACTTGAAGGTTGATGCCATTTAAAATCCGCCGCGTCCCGAACCATTTATGGACGTTTTGGACTTCAAGCACGGTTTTCATGGGAAGGCATAGAAAAATACCGCGGTTAGAATGGCATCTGAGATTATAATCGCAATAATGGAATAGACCACGGATTCCGTAGTTGAGCGGCCAACGCCCTCGGCCCCGCCTTTTACGTGCAGACCCTTATAAGTTGCAATTAATCCCACAAGAAGGGCGAAGATAAAGCTCTTTGCCGTCCCGGTGAGAATATCCTTCGTGACAAGGGCGTCGAAGCTTTCTTTAAGATAGGAGATCCCGTCCAATCCCAGAGCAAAAACGCCAATTAAGTAACCCCCGAAAATTCCCAAGGCGAAGCTTAAAACGGTAAGTACCGGCAGCATCACAAGCATCGCAAGCATGCGGGGCACGACCAAAAAGGGGATGGGTGGGATTCCCATCGTGATCAAGGCGTCCACTTCTTCGGATACTTTCATGGTTCCAAGTTCTGCGGTGATACTTGCTCCCACACGGCCAGCAATGATAATCGCCGTGACAAGGGGTCCAAGCTCGCGAGCCATTGAAACACTGACGAGAGCTCCGGTGTACATGGCAGCGCCGAACTGATTAAGCTGATAGGCCGCCTGCAATGCGAGAACTGCGCCCACGGAAACCGTGACCAGAAACACAATGGTCAAAGATTCATTCCCCATAAACAAAAGTTGATCGGCAAAGGAAGAACGGCGAAGCGCGCGTTTTCCTTGAAGCGGGGCAATCCCAATCCAATAAAAAAAATCTTGGGCCAGCAATGACATCCGCCCGAGCTCCTCAAATGCGAGAATGACCTTTTTGCCAAGGGGTTCGAAAGACTGAGGCTTCAAAATCATTGCGTGAGTAAGGTAAGCGCCTCTTGCTCGGATCCTGCCAAATGAAAAATCGATTCGAGCTTGGCGATTTCAAAGACATTGCGGACTCTTTCTTGCAGATTAAAGAACGCGAGGCGCCCCCCGAGGCGCTTCATTTTTTGGAAAAGTTCGATAAAAACCGCCAAACCCGAACTATCAATATAGCTGACGTGTTCGAGATTCACCAAGACGCGGATGGGTTTTTTGTCGATTAAACGAGTAAATTCCAGGCGAATTTGCTGAGAATTTTGAAAATCAAGTTCTCCCTCCAAATAGACTTTTTCAATCCCTTGCTCAGGAGATTCAATCTTGATTTTCATGCGGCTTTTCCTTTGCCGATTTGTATTTAATCATGATAAGCTCATTGCCCAGGGTGTGGGACGTATTATACTCGAATTGATCCATAATTGTCTTTATGAAATAGAGGCCTAGACCATGCGGTTTTTTGGGCGGTAATTCGGGTTCTTTGACCTTCGAAAAGTCAATTTTTTCACCAAAATCTCGGATTTTGATGACGACTTTGTCTTTAAAATCCTCCAAAGTAATTTCAATGCGTCCCTGGGGTTGATTCCCGTAGGAATGGCGTATCGAGTTTGTGCAGCCCTCTCCCAAAGCAACAAGGAGTTTCTCAAGGGTGTCATCGGGGAAACCGACTTGCCTCAGAAAGCTGCGAGCTTTTTCTCTTGCTTGAGACAAGGCCTTAGCCTCGCTTGTTATGACGAAATTGGTTCGCATAAGGCGATAGTGTATCACAAGTTAAGTTCGAAATTAATGGATGAATTCCGCCCAGAAAGCGCTAAAATAATACCTGCGTTGGGAAAATCGATAGGGGAATTTATGGAAAAATCCGAAATCACGGCGATTATCGAAAAGCTTCTCGAGGAAATTGAGGAAGAAGATATCGGGATCAGTCTTTTAACCACTCATTTTCAAAACCAAGAGGAGCTGGATTTTTTTCAAAAAGAAGACAAGGAGCGTGTCATTCATATTTTGGAAAAACTCGCGGAAGATAGCAAGCGTCACAAAAACATTCTTGAAAAAATTATTTCTCATTTAGGAGATATCGCGCGTGAAAAATGAATATCTGAAAACCTTGTGGGTGCTGCGCTTCGAAAAGCAGCGTAAAAATGAGGAAGAAGCGGCGTGGAAATATCAGGAGCTTTACGATCAATGCGTGCAGGGCCTGGGAGTGGAGGATGAAGCTGTAAAACTTTTACAGCAGCTTTCAAAGGAGGAGCGTCAGCATGCAGGACTTACCGACGAACTCATACACATCGCTCAAAGAAATCATCCGGAAATCGGAATCATGTAATGAATCTGGAATCGCTGCTTGAGCCAAAGTCCATTGCAGTCATTGGGGTATCTCGAAAAAGAGAGTCCGTGGGATATGCCGTCATGAAAAATCTTTTAGAGGCTACATTCCGAGGGAAAATTTATCCGGTTAATGCCAAATCAACCGAGTGGGAGGGCATGCCTTGCTATCCCTCTTTGCGCGAAGTCCCCGGAAATGTGGATTTGGCCGTGATCATCGTTCCTGCGGTTTTTGTGCCCGACATCATCGAGCAATGCGGCAGAAAAAAGGTGAAAGCCATGATTGTGATTTCCGCAGGGTTTAAAGAAGTTGGGGAGGTTGGGAAAAAACTAGAAGAGGATGTTCTTTCTAAAGCCCGGGAATACGGCATCCCGTTAATGGGACCTAATTGCCTCGGGCTGATGAACACCGATTCCGAGGTTTCCTTAAATGCCAGTTTTGCCCGTTCCATGCCACCGGCGGGCAATATTGCTTTTATTTCTCAAAGCGGGGCGCTTTGTACGGCTGTGCTCGATTACGCGCAGGGTGAAAATCTTGGTTTTTCCAAATTTATCAGTCTGGGAAATAAGGCCGACATCAACGAACTGCATTTTCTTCAATACTTAAAAAATGACAAGCAAACTTCCGTTATTTTGCTTTATCTCGAAGATCTTGTGGACGGAAGGGCCTTTATTGAATTGGCGCGAGAAATCTCCGGCGAGATTGCTTCTCCCAAACCCATGCTTGTGATCAAATCTGGCAGAACCGCGGCGGGTGCAAAAGCCGCAAAATCCCACACCGGTTCTCTCATGGGAAGTGATGAGGCCTTTGACGCCATTTTTTCTCAGGCTGGGGTACTCCGCTGTGAAACCATCGAAGAAATGTTTGATTGGGGGCTCGCTTTTTCGCGTTGCCGCATTCCCAAGGGAAATCGAGTGGCCATCATTACCAATGCCGGCGGGCCCGGAATTATGACGGCAGACGCCTGTGTTCGTAATGGTCTTGAAATGGCCTCACTTAGCCCGTCGTCGGTCGCACGACTCAAAAAGGTATTGCCAGAAACCGCGGGACTTGGCAATCCCGTGGATGTTATTGGAGATGCCCGGCATGACCGCTACGGCCATGCCATCGATATTCTTATTTCGGATCCCGGTGTGGACTCTCTATTGATTATTCTGACACCGCAAGCCATGACCGATATTGAAGAAATCGCGAAAGTGATCGTTCAGGTCGAGGGCAAATCTCCGATTCCGATGGTCACCTGTTTTATGGGAGTCGTGGACGTTTCAGGCGGAATCAAAGTATTAAAAGAAGCTCAAATTCCCAATTACCGTTTTCCCGAAGGGGCCGCAAAGGCCCTAGGAGCCATGGATCGCTACCGAAAATGGCTTTCTAGGCCCCGAACCAAAGTCCGGCAATTTAAAGTTGACAGAGGAAAAGTCCAAAACATTATCGAACAAGCTCAGCGCTCAGCAAGACAAGCGCTTTGCATGCAAGATGCACTTGAGGTTTTGCAAGCCTACGGATTTCCCATGCTCCCCTTTAAGGTCGTGAAAACGGAGGAGGATGCGGTAAGTCAAGCAGAAGGCGTAGGCTTCCCGCTTGTCATGAAAATTGTTTCTGAGGATATATTGCACAAGTCGGATGTGGGGGGAGTAAAACTGGGTCTTCAAAATAAAGAAGAGGTGAAAACGGCTTATCAAAATATGATGCTCGAGGTGAAACAAAAAGCGCCAAAGGCCCGCCGGGAGGGCGTCCTCATTCAAAAAATGGCACTCAAGGGAAGGGAAGTCATTTTGGGGATGAATCGCGACCCTAAATTTGGTCCTGTGTTGATGTTTGGCTTAGGTGGGATTTATGTGGAAGTCTTAAAAGATGTCACCTTCCGGCTTGCGCCGATTCGCGAACTTGGGGCTGAGCATATGATAGAATCCATACGATCTATTTCTTTACTCAAAGGCGCTCGCGGCGAGCCGCCCTCGGATTTAAAGTCCCTGGGAGAATGCCTGCTTCGTCTCTCTCAGCTTGTAAGCGAGCAATCCGGAATTGAGGAAATTGATATGAATCCTGTAATGGTTTATCCGGAGGGAGAAGGCTCATTAGTTGCAGATATTAGAATATTGATTCATCCCTAAAGGAGGAATTTCGATGCCGGATGTTCAATCGATGAAATCATTCTTAGAAACCGTGTGTTATGAAGAGAAAAAAGCGGAATGCCGCTGCGATATCCACAAAGGTCAGAATCCCTTCATTACGATATCAAGGCCGGCCGGTGCCGGAGGGCATTCCCTGGCAGGAGCCCTCCTTACCGAAATTCATCGGCAAAAATCCGCTGAATTTCAGGCTTGGCAAATGTGTGATCAGGAAATTTGCAAAATGCTTTGTAACGAACCGGGTTTGAGCCTGGTGGTTCAAAATTGGTTGAATAAGGAATACCATTCTCAAATCGAGGATATTTTGGAAGAGCTGATTGTCGGTACCAGCCCTCAAGATAAAGTGATCAAGCGGATGTTTGTGATCCTCCGCCGCCTCGCTTCCTTCGGAAAGGTTATTTTGGTGGATCATGGAGCAAATTTTGTGACCCAGGGAATGCCGCTTGGAATCCATATCCGGCTTGTGGCGTCGCTGGAAAGCCGCATCCGGCGTATGATGCAGGTCGCGAACCTAAATGAAAAGAACGCGAAGCAATTCATCACCGAACAAGACAAATCGAGGGAGGCATTGGTTAGAAATTTTTTCAATAAAGACATTAAAGATCCTCTCAATTACGACGTTGTGTGGAATACGGACGGGGTCTCCATTTCCGAAATCGCAAAAAGGACGGTGGAAATGATGAAACAGAAGGCCTGTTGTACTTCCCGTGAGTGATCCTCCTTCAAAACAAATCTATCTTCTGTCTGATTCTTCTGGGAATTTGATGGAACATTTTTTTAATGCCCTCCTGACCCAATTCCCGAGAGAGAAGTTTCATTTTCAAACTTTTCCCTTTTTAAAATCAGAGTCTCGATTGGAAAAGGCATTAGGGACAATCAAAGGCGGCGTTCTTTTTCACGCTTTTGTTTCAAAGTCCTTGAAAGACTTAATCGCTCGAATCGCGAAGGCTAAAAAAATTCCGTGCTGGGACGTCACAGGGCCGACGGCAGAATTTCTGGAAACGGCAACCGGAATCCGCGCGTCCTTGAAACCTCAGCCTTTGCATGATGTGGATATCGGCTATATGGGAAGGATGCGTGCCATTGAGTTTGCGATCCAACACGATGATAGCCGCCGGCTGGACAAGTTAAACGAAGCAGAAATTATTCTTGTGGGTATCAGCCGCGTTTCTAAAAGCCCTACGGCACTTTTTCTGGCCTACCGGGGCTTCAAAGTTGCGAATGTTTCCATGATTCCATCTCAGGGGCTTCCGCCTGAGCTTGCGCATCACCGCCGGAAAAACGTGGTGGCGTTTACGATGCAGCCAAAACAGCTTGCCGAAATACGTCAACGACGTTTTCAAGACTGGCGTTTAGGCACCACCGACTATGAAAGTATTGAAAGTGTCATTCACGAAGTTATGGAAGCGGAGGCCATTTACAAAAAGCGGAAATGGCCGATGATTGATACATCAGGTCAAGCAGTCGAGGAGACCAGTACCTTAGTGCTGGAGGCCCTCAAGCTAACTCCCAAAATCTTTACGGCATAAGGAGTTCTTAAGCGTGCTACCTCTCACAGAGTCACGGCTTCATTATTTGCGGTCACTGGGCATGGAGAATCTTGGCCCCGTGCATATTAATCTTTCTACAGGTGCACTTGTCGAAGAGGCCTTGCGGCGTCACGAGGGAGTCTTGTCAGAGCACGGCACCCTTGTCATTAAGACCACCCCCTACACAGGGAGACTTCCCAAAGATAAATCAATCGTCCGCGAGTTTTCCAGTGAAAATAAAATTGCGTGGGGAAAGGTAAATCTCCCTTTTCCTGAAGACCATTTTGATGCACTCAAGCGAAAACTCTTTGCCTATTTACAGGGACGAAGTCTCTTTGTTCAGGATTCGTATGCGGGTGCGGATCTCCGGTACCGGATTCCGATTCGCATTGTAACGGAGAAGGCCTACGCGGCACTCTTTGCGCGAACCATGTTTATCCGCGAAAATGAACCGGAACGTTTAAAGCAGCATGAGCCTGCCTTTACCGTAATTCATGCCCCAAATTTTCATGCCGAACCGGAACTCGACCATACCCATTCCGACGCCTTTATCCTCCTCCATTTTGGAGAAGGGCTGATCCTGATCGGTGGCACTGGCTATTGCGGGGAGATCAAAAAATCCATTTTCACTGTGATGAATTATCTTCTTCCCGAAAAAGGGATTTTGCCGATGCATTGTTCGGCCAATTACGGAGCTACCAAGGATGATGCGGCCATCTTTTTCGGGTTGTCAGGAACTGGGAAGACGACGCTTTCCGCGGCCCCGGACAGGACCTTGGTGGGCGATGATGAGCACGGCTGGAGCGACGATGGAATTTTCAATTTTGAAGGAGGCTGTTACGCCAAGGTCATTCATCTTTCCGCAGAAGGCGAGCCTGATATTTATGCGACCACACGCACGTTTGGAACCCTGCTAGAAAATGTCGTGATTCATCCGCTCACTCGAAAAATTGATTTGGATTTGGATACCATTACCGAGAATACGCGGGCCTCTTATGAAATCTCGAAAATTCGAAACATGACATTGCATGGGATGTCGGGCCATCCGCGCCATATTCTTATGTTGACCTGCGACGCATTCGGAGTGCTTCCCCCGATTTCAAAATTAACCCCGGATCAAGCAATGTATCATTTTCTCTCCGGTTATACGGCGAAGGTCGCAGGCACGGAAGCCGGAATCAAAGAGCCTCAGGCCACGTTCAGCTCCTGTTTTGGGGCACCTTTTATGGCTCTTCCGCCCAGTACGTACACAAAGCTTTTGGGTCAAAAAATCGCTCGCCATGATGTGGACGTTTGGCTCATTAATACGGGATGGACGGGTGGGCCTTACGGCCGCGGAAAGCGCATCCCCCTTGTCCAGACCCGGGCAATGGTGAAGGCTGTTTTAGACGGTGCGATGAGCAAAGTTCCGATGACCCTGGATCCAATTTTTAAATTGGGTGTTCCGATGGTTTGTCCCCACGTCTCCACGGAGCTTCTTTCGCCCCGATTTACCTGGCCCGATTTCAATTTTTACGATCAAAAGGCCCGCGAACTCGCCCATCTGTTTGAAAAAAATTTTATAGAAAATGCCTCCGATGCTCCTCATCCTATAAGAATGGCCGGTCCAAAAATTTAAAGGGCTTCTCATGCGCCGCTTTTTGACCGTTGGGATTATTTTGCTTGCGTTTCTCGCCTATTTTAGTCTTCCGACTTCTCTTGAAGAATCCGCCCGCCGCATGGCTTTTATTTTTGTGATCGGAGCCCTTTTCTGGGCTTTTGAAATTCTGCCGCTCTTTGCAACAGCGCTTGTCGTCGTTTTGCTGGAGACTTTTTTGCTTTTATTAACTCCGGGTCATTTGGGTGCATCAAAGCCGGATTTCGGTCTTTTTTTGTCTCCTTTTTCCCATCCTGTCATCATGCTTTTTTTTGGCGGATTTGTCCTCGCCCGCACTTATGAGAAATTTTCAATCGATAAGCAGATTGCCGGCCTACTTATGGAGCGCTTTGGGAATCAATCCTTTCCCACGATGCTGGGGTTTATGACGGCCACGGCCTTTCTTTCGATGTGGCTTTCCAATACCGCAACGACGGCCCTTATGCTTGCCATGATACGGCCTGTTTTGAGTTCTTTGCCGGCGCGGGACAATCTTCGAAAGGCCTTTGTTCTGTCCATTCCGTTTGCGGCAAACCTTGGGGGGATCGCGACGCCCGTGGGGTCTCCTCCGAATGCGATTGCAATGGGACTTCTTGCCGAAAAGGGTTTGCGCCTGGATTTTATTTCCTGGATGGCGCTTGCTTTGCCGCTCGCCCTATTTTTGATTGTCTTAATGTGCTTCTTAATCCACCGCTTGTTTGCCTCTCCCACACGGGAGATTTTGTTTCCCCGAAACAGAGATTTTGTTTGGGATAGGGATAGAATTTTTGTCCTCGTTATATCTGCCGTTACGTTTTTTTTATGGCTTACGTCTCATTGGCATGGAATTCCAGAGGGCGTTGTGGCGCTCTTAGGCGTGGTCTTGCTTGTCTTCTTTGGGCTCGTTGGGAGGGGAGATATCAACCGAATTCATTGGGATATTCTAATCTTGATGTGGGGAGGACTTTCGCTCGGGTTGGGAATGGAAAAAAGCGGGTTGGTGAAATGGATTATCAGTTGGCCGATTTTTGAGCTTCAGGGATTCGGTTTATTGCTGGTTTTGTGCCTTCTTACGGTTTTTCTCTCCACGTTTGTCAGTAACACCGCGACCGTCACGCTAATCCTTCCGGTAGCCCTCAGTCTTCCGGGCGCCAATCCGGTACTGATTGCGTTTCTTGTGGCGCTTTCCTCCTCATTTGATTTTCCGTTGCCGATCTCGACGCCGCCGATGGCCATGGCCTATGCGACCCGCGAAATTCAGGTGCGGGACATGCTTTGGGCGGGAATTTGGTTTACTTTGCTTTCGAATGTTTTATTATTGGGCATGATCTATTTCCTGTTTCCAATCTTCGGGATAGCCCTATGATAAAACGTCTAGGTTTAGCGGCTGCTATTTTTCTTTTTACGTTCACGGGAGAAAGCCGCTCGGAAGATGATTTTCAATACTGGTCCCGTTTTCAAATCAAGGCACTCG
The DNA here is from genome assembly GCA_016196545.1 of Candidatus Omnitrophota bacterium. GTDB lineage: Bacteria > Omnitrophota > Omnitrophia > Omnitrophales > Aquincolibacteriaceae > JACPXM01. The sequence goes on along the minus strand of JACPXM010000031.1, from coordinate 2,617 downwards.
ACACAAATTATTTGGATTTTATCACTTTTGCGGAACTGCGAATGAATGAAGACGCTTCTAATCTTGGGTTTTGGCAGACGGCGCAGAAGCTTGCGTATGATCCGTGGAAACACCTGAGCCTTGGAATGAATTACACTTATCTCGAAAGCGAATCTTTTCAACGGCGCACACGCGATACGGAGTTTAAGCATCATCACCGATTTGAACTGGAAATCAATCCATCCTGGGGATGGAAGGATAAGTTGAAGCTCAAAAACCGGAACCGGTTTGAATTCCGCTGGATCGAGGATCAGGGTTCCGATCACACGCGCTACCGCAGCCTTTGGGAATTGGACCTCCCGCTTAAGAAATTGGGTCCTCTCGTATCACTCTATACGAATAATGAATTTTTCGTTGATTTCAACGGGGAGGAAATCAATGAAAATCGTGTGACCCCCTTAGGAGCTACTTTTAAACTCTATAAAAAATCAACTCTCAAGATTTTCTACATGATTCAATCCCGTAAAGGGGTCTCCGATTGGTTCTCCAATCAAGTGATTGGATCGCATGTGTCGTTAACCTACTAAAAAGGGGGGATCTTAGGATGAGACTTATCATTTTTCTTTCTGTTTTTTTTGCTGCATCTTCGTCCTTGGCTGGAAATGATGAAGGGCTTGTGCCGGCCGACGGATTTTTTCTTCCCAACGGGAATGCAAAAGCCGGAAAGGCGGCTTTTAATCAATTAAAATGTAACGCCTGTCATTGGGTGGAAAATGATTTGGAGTTGCCACCGCCCGTGTCGGACCAAGAGGGACCTTTTATTGGCAGGAAGCAAGCCGCTTATGCCGCGGGATGGCTTGCCAATTCCATTGTCTCCCCTTCTCATGTCATCGCTCGAGATTCGGACGGACGTTCAGAAGGAAGCGATTTGTCCCGAATGGGGGATATGACGGAAACGATGACGGTTCGCCAACTCATCGACATTGTTGCCTATATCCGCTCCCTCGATGGGAGTGAACCCTAATTTAGTGAGAAAACATCCCCATCTCCTTGAAATTAATTCTGTCATTTTGCTTCAGCGATTTTCTCGCCAGAACCGGGCTATCAAAAATCTATCCTCCATTCCGCAGGATTATTGGAAGTCCATCCATAAACTCGGATTTGATCTTGTGTGGCTTATGGGAGTTTGGAAAAGAAGTCCGGGTGCAAGGCTTCAGGCGCTGAATGCCCCGGAACTAAAAGAAGCCTATGCTGAGGCGCTCCCGGATTGGAAAGACACTGACATCACCGGTTCTCCCTATGCGGTTTATGATTACTGCCTGGATCCTTATTTGGGCGCGCCTGAAGATTTAGCCGAAATCCGCAAAAAGCTAAATTCCGAAGGAATGGGGCTCATAGTGGACTTTGTTCCGAATCATATGGCCCTGGATCATCCCTGGACGAAAACTCATCCGGAATATTTTGTTGCGATGGATGCTTCGCAAGCAAAAAATCATCCAGATTCTTGTTTTTGGGCTCACGGGAGCTACTTTGCCCATGGCCGGGATCACTATTTCCCTTCCTGGAAAGACACGGTTCAGGTTAATTTTTTTTCTCCGGGGCTTCGCATGGCCTACCTTGAAGAGCTGCTCAAAATCGCCTCAAGGGCCGACGGCGTGCGATGCGACATGGCGATGCTTGGTTTAAACGAGGTATTCGAAAAAACATGGAAAAGGTGCCAAGTTCCTTTTTTCAAAAGTGAACCTGGCACCTTTGGGGGTGCCGAATTTTGGGGAGAAATCATTTACAGGGTAAAGAAAAAATTTCCGTCATTTCTATTTATTGCGGAGGCTTATTGGGATTTAGAATGGCGTCTTCAGCAGCTTGGCTTTGATTTTACTTATGACAAGCGGCTCTATGACCGCTTGCTTCACAGCACTCCGGAAGACATTCGGGGCCATCTCCGGGCCGAGCCTTCCTATCAGGAGAAATCCGTTCGCTTTATTGAAAATCATGACGAGAAAAGGGGTTTATGCGCCTTTGGAAGGGAAAAATCGTGGGCCGCCGCAACCGTGATGGCGACGGTCCCCGGTTTACGTTTTTTTCACGACGGTCAGTTCGAAGGAAAAAAAATCCATGTGCCGATACAAATGAGAAGAGAACCCGACGAACGTCCCGAAGCCGCAACCCATGAATTTTATTCCAAACTGTTAGCCTTTTGCCAATCAGATTTGCTGCACGACGGGGTTTGGAAGCTTGCAGAATCGAATTCGGAAAATCTCTTAGCTTGGGAATGGACCCGGGACCAAAGGGCGGCTTACGTTGTGGTCAATTACTCCTTCGAAGAAACTCAGGGAAAAGTTCGATTCTCGGGCGGGAAGGAACTTTCGCTACGAATGGGTGCTTGGCAATCGAATTTTTTATGACCCCTTGGTGCCAGATTATCGACGCCCCCCACCCCACCCGGTGTGAAAATGCTTTTACACACCGGGTGCGGAAGTGTAAAAAGGTACCTGGTACGAATGGCACTTCCTTAAGGGGTAATAAGAAAAAGACCTCCTGATGTCGATGAAGGAGTTGGATAGAAACCAACAACGACGTAGGAGGTCTGTGTGAACAATAGAAATATCGAATGGCGGCAAAAGAAACTTGAGCAGAT